>CACVAS010000115.1 GCA_902727855.1 uncultured Sulfurovum sp. | reverse complement strand
GGTTTAACACCATTATGAAAGTACAAAAGAGTCAACGTCATGCTGTACATAAAGTGAATGCAGATTATATTTTTATAGATCGCACTTTACTTGGGTATTACAATATATTTGAGAAGATGGAAGCGACTATTGATACGAGGTTTGCACAGAAACTGGTTAGAGAAGGAATGTAAGGTGATGAAAAAAGTAGTTATATTTGGTGGTTCTGGTTTTCTTGGTGTGAATCTAGCCAAGGCACTTTTAAAAAAAGAGTATGAAGTTGTCATTGTTTCTCGTAATGAACCTAAAGAACAAGGTGCATGGAGATTTGTTTACTGGGATGCTCAAAACTTAGGAGACTGGGTTCAAGAGATTGAGGGTGCTGAAGCTTTTGTAAACTTGGTAGGACGAACAGTTGATTGTATTAAAACAGCTGAAAATTGCGATGCCATTTTAAGGTCACGTGTGGATGCTACAAAACTTATAGGAAAAGCATTACCTCAGTTGGAGATGCTACCTAAAGTATGGGTTCAAATGTCAACAGCACATCTCTATGGAGACAGTGCAGAGGTTATTTGTGATGAAAGTTCTACCTTTGGTTATGGACTAGCTCCTTATGTGGGTAAAAAGTGGGAAGAAGCTTATCTACAGAGCGTATTACCCCAGATTCGTCAAGTACTTGTACGTACCTCATTTGTCTTAGGTAAGTCAGGTGGTGCATTGAAAACCATGGCAGGCATTACAAAGTTTGGTTTGGGTGGAAAAGCTGGTCATGGACAGCAAGGAATTTCTTGGATTCATGAAGAAGACATGAATAGAATTTTTATAGATGCGATTGAAAATGAAACAAGAGAAGGAGCTTATATTGCAACAGCACCTAAGCCTGTTTCAAATGAAGTGTTTATGAAAGCTTTAAGAAAGGCATTAAGTATACCAGTTGGACTTCCTGCTTTTTCATGGATGGTTAAACTCGGTGCTATGTTTGTTATGAAAACAGATCCTGACTTGGTATTGGCTGGTCGTTATTGTGTTCCTAAGCGTTTAGAGGATGAAGGGTTTGAGTTTGAGTATGGGACTGTGGATGACGCTTTTGAAAATATTTTTATAAAAGGAGCAAAGTAATTATGCAAGAAAAAACGATTAAAGAACAGTTAAATGAAGCAAAAGAGATTAAGGCTAAGGTGAGATTACATCCAATATTTCAAGTGAAAAGTTTTGCTTGGTTTGTTTTAATTTTGACCGTTCTTTTGATGTTTATAGAGAACTTTCTAAAAATGGATGAACTAGTAGGTGGCTGGCATATTATTTCTTATATACTAATGCTTATTCCTTTGGCATATTTAGCGTTTTCAAACAAGTTGGAAAACAATTATGTTAAATGGTTTTTTCCTTTACTGGCTATTATGATAATTGATATGTTTTACTATTCTAATGATATGGTGCAATATGTTCTACCCATAGTCTTTTTTCTTTTGGTACTAGTCCTTTATTTTACATCAATGAATAAGGTTCATTCTCTTTATCAAACATTTTTGCCTAGTCCTTTTAAATCAGGAATTGGTGTTTCTGCTATTGGTCAATTTTTTGACAACCTTTTTGTAAGAAAAGAAGAGAATGATATTTATAAACGTATTGGGTTAGCACTTTTAATTACTCTACCTTTTTTAGGTGTTTTCATGGCATTACTATTTTCATCTGATGAAAGTTTTGCAAATTTTTTGACAGGAATAATTGATATTGATTTTAACTTTGATATTACGTATATTTGGACGGTACCTTGGTATTTCTTTTTTTATTTATTTTTATTTGTGGCTACGCTCTCGGGTACTAAAAACAGAACATATGTTGGTGAAACAAAATTTTTTGATATGTTAATAGTAGGCATATTTTTAGGAATGATTAACATCTTGTTTCTTATGTTTGTGGCAATGCAGTTGGCATTTTTGTTTGGTGAGCCTAATTTACCTACAGGTACAACACTTGCAACGTTTGCTAGAGAAGGGTTTTTTCAACTCATGATGGTAATGGGTCTAGTACTATTAATTTTTATCTTTATTATGCGACGTTATAAAAATGAAAAAGTTCTCATGTTTTTACTAGCTGGACTTTTACTGCAAACTATTATGATGGGTCTTGTATCACTGAAAAAAATGTATCTTTATCAAAGTATTAAAGGAGCAACGGTTCTTCGTTACTATGTAGAATGGTTTGACTACTTTTTAATTGTTGTGCTTCTGATAGGTTTAGTATTTTTAGTACGTAAATTGACTTTTAGAAAATTGTTGGACGTGATTGTTATTTTAGGTTTAGTCAGTTTTACGCTGGTTGTTTCACTTAATGTAGATGGAATGGTCGCTTCTCACAATATTGAAAAGTTTAAAGATAGCCCTGAGAAATTAGATAAAAGGGCTATTAGCTATCTTTCAATAGATGCTTTACCCGTAGTAAAAAAATATAATTTAGAGCTGGGTCGCACGTATATACGTACTCTTACATGGGTTGAAAGTGATGCTCGAAAATATTGTAATGATTTTTCAACTTATCATTATGGTTACTGTTCTAAATTAAAAAAGTATGAGGAGTAGTTATGAAACTTTTTAATTTACGTTTCATTTTACCCCTAAGCTTTTTCCTCTTTATAGGATTCATCATCTATTTGGCTGATACAGCAGACCATAATTTTGCGTTTAGAATGATAGGAGCTATTCCTTATGGTGACAAGCTTATGCATGCTTTACTGTACGGAGTAATGGCATTGCTTTTAAATTATGGATTGAACTTTAGAAGTCATAATTTTTTAGGTTTTAACATGCAAGTTGGTGCGTTAATCGTTTTAGCCTTTGCAGGGCTTGAAGAGTTGAGTCAATATTGGTTCCCGAGTCGTACCTGTGATTTGATGGATTTTATTGCAGATACAGTAGGGGTTGTTTTGTTCTCTTTTATAAAATGGGGACGTTGATGAATCCTTTAGCTTTGTTGGTGACGTATACCATTTATGGTTTGATTGCTTTATCAGTAGGTACATTTGATTGTTTAAAACATAGGTTTTGTAACCTTAAAGGATAAATTATGAAAATACTTATCATTGGTGCTAGTGGGTTTATTGGTCAAGCCATTTATAACTTTTTAAGTAGAACAGAGCATGAAGTTGTTGCAGGTTTACGTCAGACACATGGTTTTACAGCTGTGTCAATCACCATTGACTTTGTTACTTTACAAAATGACAAGGAGCTTGTCTCTAAGTTAAAAGGATTTGATGTTGTGGTGAATGCTGTTGGGATTATTGCAGAAACAAAAAGGCAAAGTTTTGAGCAGATGCATACTCTAGCACCCATTGCACTTTTTGACGCTTGTAAAGAAGCAGGGGTAGAAAAAGTTATTCACATTTCAGCTTTGGGTTCAGAAACAGGGACAACAGCCTATCATAAAAGTAAAAATAGAGCAGATGCGTATTTACGTACTTTGGGATTAGATTATGCTATTTTACATCCCTCTATTGTCTATGGGAACGGAGGTAAAAGCACAGCACTGTTTCAAGCTTTGGCAGCATTACCCATTGTACCTCTTGTGGGTGATGGTTCTCAAAAGTTACAACCCATTGCTGTAGAAGATTTAGCCTTAACCGTTAAACGGGCTATTGAATCTCATGAAAAAGCCATAGAGTTAAACTTGGTAGGATCAAAGAGTATTACGTATAAAGCCTTATTGGAAAACTTTAGAGCTTGGCTGGGGTTAAACCCTACTAGGTTTGTTTCTATGCCTACATTTGGTACAGACTTTATGGGTAAATTATTGGACGAACCCACAGTCAGTAAAGACAACATTACCATGCTTAATAAAGGAAATACAGCTTCGGTTGAACCCTTAAAAAAGTTTTTAAATTATACGCCTGCTAGTATGGAAGAACGGTTGTTCTCTACGAAAGTTTCTACTGCTCAAAAGCTTTTTGCTTCGCTTTATTTTATGCGACCTTTATTAAGATTGGTTATTGGTTTTGTCTGGATTTGGTCTGGAGTTGTTTCTGCTTTTCTTTATCCTCAACCTTTAGCATTAGAGCTTTTGTATGAGATTGGGATACCTGAAGTGATGGCAGTACCTCTTTTGTATTTTGCTTCTTTTTTGGACATAGCCATAGGCGTTTTGACTATTGTCGGATACCGATTACAAAGTTTACTAAAGTTTCAACTGCTTGTCATAACTGTTTACACATTACTGTTAAGCTTTTTAGCTGGAC
>CACVAS010000114.1 GCA_902727855.1 uncultured Sulfurovum sp. | reverse complement strand
AGATAGCCATCTAAATTAATATAAACGGCTTTTAAACCTTTTAAAGACTTATTAACCTTTTGATATTTCTCTTGTCCTAAAATAACTGGCTTTTTCGCCTTAGGATAGTAATTTGGTTTCTTTTTAGCTACTTTCTTTTGCATACTCTTTTTTTGTGTACTTTTTTTGTGTTCAGCTTTCTTCTTCTCTTGAGGCTTCTGCTTTGCTTGTTCTTTTTGTTTTTTATCTTCTACATGCTTTTTGGTTTGTGTTGTTGTCTCTTCAGCAAAGGCAAAAGTAGACAAAAACAACAAAGAAAAAATCAACAAAAATTTTTTATTAAGCATGAGTTACTCCTCAAATTTATAAAGTGCTGCTTGAACAATCGCCCATAATGAAATCATGTTAAAAAATGACCACATCAAGTTAACGCTGTATCCTGTCAAATAAATTCGCTCACCAATTACATGCATGGTGGTCGCGTAAATAATGGCGATGGCATAAAGCCCAATCAAGCCCATCTGAACCCGTACCATTGAGAGGTAGTTACCAGCTTTGGCTGTTTTTGATGTAACCACAAACCTAATGGGTTTTCGTCTTGCCACATCCCAAAATGCTCTAAGAATTATGGGAAAAATCGCAATAAAAAATTGCCCTCCACGGTTGGAGTTTATCCCCCACGTGGCTATTAATAATGCCATTTGGTTAAAGAACAAGAACGGAATCAAGTGGATAAAGAAATCCATCGAATAACTCTGTACCGGTGCAATGTTCGTAAACATAAAGATAATCGGTGAAAAGAGTAAAATGGTTAACCAAATTGCCCCTGTGTAGGACCAAAACGTAGAAAAGTACATCATCTTTTGACCCAAAGAGAGACCCGACTTAAAGAAACGTCCAAACTCTTTGGTTACTAAATCAATGGTTCCCCCTGCATATCTAAAACGCTGTGCTGACCAGGTAATTAAATCCAAAGGTGAAAGCATTTTAGACTCTACATTGGGATGCATGACCGACTTATACTTCTTTTGTTTATGTGCATGTACTAAGAGTGAAGTATAAATATCTTCTGATGTATGATACGAAATATACTCAACATCTAGCTCTTTAATGGCTTCATCTCTGTCTTTGGCTTCTAAAACTCTGTCAACCCAACGAGAAATAGCAACACGACGTAGTGCAGACGTTCTATGAATGGACGTTGCTCCACAACAAAATGAAGCATTGTAATTGTTTCTTCTTCGTTGAATTACGTCAAAGAACATTGCAGGGTCATTGGCAAAAACATCTTCCCCAACTTTTACTTTTCCAAAGAACTTTTGGAAAAAGTTTGCACCCTTCTTAGCAACCGTACCGTACTTATCTTGCCAGCTCTCTTCAAGGTTTTTACCTTCAGAAAGGTCACAAAACCACTGAGGTGTTTGTACCCAAGCAACAGCATCGTCTTTAAAGTAACCCATGGTGTTGAGTAAGATGTTCGGAAACAATCTAGTGTCAGAGTCAATAATAACAATGAAATCACCTAATGACTCATCCATCGCATTGGTAATGGCTCCAGCCTTACGACCTTTTGAAGAAGTTCTCAACACTTGTGGAACACCCTCTTCTTTTGCCATTTTGGTCATTTCATCATTACCACTGTCATCGAGTAAATAATAACAAACATCCCAAGTGTCAAGTTTTTTAACTTTCTTGGCTGCCCAAATGGTCTCACGTACCAAAGCTGGATCTTCATTAAATACAGGAATGTAAACATCTATCTTAATTTTTTTATCTCGATAAATACTTATCTGATCTTCTTCAACAACATCGTCCATGGTTTTAGGAGCTAACTGTTTTTTTGTATCGTTCACTTTCCAAAAGTTCACCACTACCAAAATGGTACCAATGAACATCATACTCTCAGCAAATGCCAAAGGAATGGCAAACCATAAGGCATCCATATTCAAAGATGCTGTCCAACGGTAATGTAAATACCAGAGACCTAACATAATGGCAACAACACCAAAAAACTGGAAAAGCAACTGATTTAACTCAGATGGCTCCTGTGGTGTTTCTGGTACTCTTTCATCATATTTAGGCTCTAGGAAATATAGTTCATTCACTACTTATCCTTTTTCTTCTCTACCTGAAAAGGTGAAAAGTTATAACTGTTCTTAGCTAGAGAGTTTCCATCTTTATCTTTAAGTTCTAGTTGTATCTTCACATCATTTTGAAGACGTAAAACTGTTCCTAATTTTAATAAAGAGTCTCTATTCACACTAACTGAGTAGCTATAGTTTTCAACTTTTGAATGGGTATCTAATGTTAAATGAAATGTTGCATCTTCAATGGCTGTTAGCTCATCGTTTACAACATAAAACTTTATTTTGTTATCTTTGGTCTGTTTAGCCACCACAATAATCGGAGCATATGCTTCTTTTAATGCCTCGTAACCAAGTTTTGGTTCTAAGTAGTAATCCACAATTCCCCAGTTCATTGAAGGCCAACCCTCTTTAAACATAAACTGAAAAACGGCTGTGGTCGTATCGTATTTTTGAATACGCAGCATTTCGGTTGCAAACTTAATCAAGTCAGCTTGATAAGTTTGAGAATCTTTAATAAACTGCTTCACACTACCTTTAAACTTAACACCATAATCTTTGCTATTTTTAAATTGAAAATTATGATATTCCCAATGCTCTTTAGCCTTTTTATAGGTTGGTTTTAAATACTTGTTTGGCACAAACTTTTTAAGACTCTCAAAATTTGGAATGGCTTGAGCTCCATACTCGGTAATGACCTGTGCTTTTGAGGGCTGGGTAAACGCTTGATAAGTCTTCGAATACCAACCAAACCAAGGATGCTCAATATTTGACGAAACTTTTTTAATAAGATGATAAGAATCATAAGCACGCACTACGTCATATAACTTTTGGTCCAATCGCTTGTTTTGCTCTGGGTTATAATTAGGGTATTTCCATTTCATCCAGCTAGAATCCCAAGGTGGTTCATTGTGCATCGTCCAAATGTAAATACTTGGGTGATTGTAAAGTAAATCAACCATCTCTAGGGCTTGTTTCACAGCTTCATCTTCAAAAGCTTTTGACTCAGAGTAACCCCATTGTAGGTTATAATCTTGCCAAACCAAAAAACCCATTTCATCACAAAGTTTGTAGAACCTTTTAGGCTCTACATGAGCATGAACACGAATGGTATTGATATGAGCCTCTTTCATAAGCTCTAAATCTTTACGTAAAGCCTCTTCATCCATTTCAGACATGTATTGACTTGAGATGTAGTTTGTTCCTTTTAAATAGATGTTTTCACCATTTAAAAAGTGTGCCTCACCTTCATTATGTTCTAAGGTTTTGAATCCAGTTTGTAGGGTATGTTTTGTATCAGCTATCTCAAATGAGATGTTATACAAATGAGGGAAACCTCTGTCATGCGTTGTCCAAAGTTTCGCCTCTTCTAACGCAAAAGTGAGTTGTTGATTCTTAGCTGCTTTAACTTTGAACTCTTTCACAAAGCTTTTACCTTCAAAATTTGAAGGCTCCACGCTTACTTTTACTGTTTTAGAAAAATTAAACAATGAACTCTCTAAGCTTTCTAAGTCAAACTTAATGGCTAAATCAACAGCATCTTTTCTTAGACTGGGCGTCAACTTAACAGCAGAAAATTTATGGTTTTTGTAACTTTTTACAAGTACATCATTCCAAATACCCCCTGAGTTTCGGTCTTGACCTTTTGCAGACCACGCACCACCAGGGCGTGTATCATGATGTGCAAAGATTCCACGTAAAAGTGTTTTGTTTAAACTGTAGTTTTGAGGATAATTTTCTAAAGGAGAATCCACTTTAACCACAATGCTGTTCTTACCATCCTTTAAATAATCCGTAATATCAAAGTCAAATGTTTGAAAGTAACCCTTATGAGAACCGACTAACTGATCATTAACCCAAATATCACAAAGATAATCTACTCCCTTAAAGTGTAAAAAATGTCTTGCATCTGAAGGTAGGTCTTTACTGTCAAGCTCTTTTTTAAACCAAATAATACCAGCATGATTCACTCCTTGCTTATACCAATTATTTGGTAAAGTCATTGTAGGGTTTTCTTGGGAAAACTGATAATAATAACCTTCTGCTTTTGGTTCATGATTGATGTGGTATTGCCACTCTCCAGCAAGCGATAAGGTCTTTGGGTAGACCGTGCTTGCTTGAATTGAGATAAGGGTTAAAAGTAGTACAAATATATATCTCA
>CACVAS010000113.1 GCA_902727855.1 uncultured Sulfurovum sp. | reverse complement strand
AAGCTTTATTAGCCCATGTAGAAGTTAACAGAGTAAGAGGGGCTTATAATCGTAGTGATAACAGAGGAATTTTAAAGCCAATGAGAGAGCTTATCTCTTGGTATGCTAATTATTTGGATGAGGTGAAGAATGCTTAGTAATGATGAATTGTTGACCTTATTTCATTCTATTTTAGATGCTAAAGAACATGGTGAAACTCTAAGGGAACATATTTCAGATGAAAATATTAGAGTTATTGAAAATTATATAGATTTTTTCAGAGATATACCAAAGTGTGATTTAAAAGAAGTTTTGGAAGATTTTATGGTTTTAGTTTTCAGGTATGAAAGGGATGTTAGTTACCAAAATCATAGAAACATGATGAATAATCTTCAAAAATTTGAAGAAACTAAAAATGCTTTTGATATGTTTGAACCGAAATCAAGTAAGAAAAAAAGACCAATTACACAATTAGACCAAGATGTAAAAGTCTTGAAAAAGTGTAAAGATGTACTTAAGAAACTATTAGATGTAAAAGTAGGTAAACAAGGTAAAGAGGTGATTCTTTTTGCTACCTCTAAAAATAGCAATCCCTATAGGGAGCAGTTACCTAGCATCTATCAAGGTATTAAAAAAATTATAGATGATTTAGAAAATGAAAAGTTTGAACTTTTTTATAGGAGTAAATATTATAAAGATGATGAACCA
Source organism: uncultured Sulfurovum sp. (assembly GCA_902727855.1). GTDB lineage: Bacteria > Campylobacterota > Campylobacteria > Campylobacterales > Sulfurovaceae > Sulfurovum. Next base: position 3,553 of record CACVAS010000113.1, on the reverse strand, counting down.
TCAAAAGTAGAAATAAAGAAATTCTTAAAAGATACTAAGGAAAAATATAATTTAAAAAAAGTTTCTGACTCACAAAGAGACTTAGGGGTTTCTATCTTTACTTAAATATACTAACTTTTTTAACGCCTATGTACAATTTTTTATACATGAATGATTAGACTAATCTCTCTCATTAGTCTAATATTCTCACATAAGCTTATAAAGTCTAACAAAACTTACAAAAGCACAGTTAGGCACAACGCGTTGATAAGTGCGAAAAGGACTTATCTATGAAAACAGATAAATTATACCGATTAGCAGAAGTTGCAGAAAAATTATGTTGTGGAAAAAGTACCGTCTGGTACTATAGTAAGAAAGGGTTCTTGCACCCAAAGAAATTAAGTAAACGTGTGACTGTGTGGACTGAAACAGACATCAACAATTTTATAGCAAGTAGAATAAATGACGAGGTGGCATCATGAGAAAGAAGCCAAACTTCACAGCCCATTATTTAGTTTTGGTTGACCTCATCAATGGGGTGGACGTTAGGGCAAAGGTAGATTTTATTCATTATCTCACTAGCCGAATAGAGAATATAAAAAATAGTCTGAAAAATACAGGACTACGCTTTAAAGAGGATGCGAGAACATACACCGAATATTCATGGTATAAACCTTATATTTTAATTGATGATGAGGAAAACATGAAGTTAGCCCATACCCTTTTAAATGAGAAGTATGGAACGGCTAATGTTGTGAAGTTTCTAGGGTTGAATTCTTCAAAAGATGAGAGCCAAAAAAGGAGAAATTGACTCTATAAATCTTGGAGGTGAGAATTTAGAGGGCTTCCTTATTCGTCATGAACATTATAGCATAGAGGTAGTAAAAAGCCAAAGTGTATTTAATCCCAAAGTATGGAAAAAAACATTTAATAAATCTCTCACACAAAACATTGTGAGGGCTTGTATTATTCATACCTATTTGGGCTTGACCCTACCACTCAAAACATTCTCACGCAGTCAAAAAGTACAGGTGTTAGAGTTTGCAGGGTTGTACAGTTACACAGAGTGTTCAAAATTACTTAGGGTTCATCTCAAAGAGTTATGGAGTCGATTACAACACACAAAGCTTACACGCCTTGATATAGCCCTTGATTGGGAAAAGATACCCTATAAGGTGACTAAGGCGTTAAAATCCAATAGAGAGCCGTTTAAGTGGTTAAATTCAGAGTACTTCAAAACACCTAAAGAGGGAAAGAAGAACTATTATATAAATATTGTTGCGTATGATAAAGCATTGAAAGAGAATCTACCTGAACCTATGGAGCGTTTAGAGTTCTCCTTTGGTGCTTCATTCTTCAAAGATATGTACCTGAAAGATTTACCACAAGCTATTGAGAAGATGGAGAAATCTATCAAAAAGAAGATAGGTGTTTCAGTCAAGATTAACCCTCTTTTCTCACACGCGTAAGTTATATAAGAAAAGTTGGCAGTCTAAAACCTCTCTGAACCCCACAGTATAGGGTAGTAGAGAGGTTTACCAATAATCCACTTTTTTAACCCAATAAATACAGACAAAGGAACAACAAATGAAAAAAGATTCACGTAAAAGAATAGCAACTAAAAGAAATGATACACGCAACAGGCACATAAAAGAGAAATATAATTTTTTTGAAAAAGTTTCCCTACAATATGGCAATGGAAATAATGGAAAAGTTACACCTGCTGACTTTTTAGGACGATACAACAAAGAGATAAATACAATGAAGCAACAACACAAACAAGAGTTACAGAACTTTGAAGAGGTAACCCATGAAGAATGAATCAAGGCATAAAACCAAGGTCACAAAGAAGTTACTAACACAAGTGGAGCAGTTGGCTGAAAATGGATTTAATAATATTCAGATTAGCCAATCTTTAAAAATCGCCACTACAACTTTATCAACAAATAAAGAATTAAAAGAATCTATTCAAAGAGGTAAAGAAAAGTTAGCAAAAAAAGTCACATCAAGCATACTAGAGACATTAGAAAAGAATCCAACTAATCAGCAGATGCTAGTTAAAAGATTATGCCTATTTTCCCCAGTAGTCAACATTAAGAAGCCAAAGAATGCGAATGAAGCATTAGAGAACCTTTCTAATGCTACCAAGCAATACGCAGACGGCTTAATTAATGAGAGTCAACTAAGAACCATTGAAGCAGTCAGTAACAGCTACATAAAAAGCTATGAGACTACAGAACTAGAAGAACGCATCAAAAAACTAGAGGATAAAGCCAATGAGAAATAAAGCTAGAGTTTCAAAATTAGAAGAACAGACTAAGACCCAAAAGAGAAGAAAAGTAAAAACTTTTTTCACACATGATGGTGCTGTGTCCGAGGAGACATTAAAAGAGATGGAGGAGTGGAAGCATTATAACGAGAAGTTAGACAAAGAGTTTGGTAAAACAAATCAGATTACTATGATTACGATTGATTATATTCAGCCTAAGAAAGAATGAGAATTATATCAACAGTCAAACAAAGCAACCCCAAAAACCTTTTTAAATCCTTTTCACGTCTTCTTAATCAAATGAAGAGTTAAAAGGGCTTAGAATTGATTTATAGGTCTTTAATCCATTTAATTGTATTATGTGAAATAGCAACATTTAAAGGATTAAAGTTTATGCCTACAATGATAAAAGGAGCAAGACATGAACCCACAAGTTATAAGCGTAGAACCAAAAGCAGAACATAAAGTATTACTCACTTTTGATAATCAAGAAGTAAGGATTTTTGATATGAGTCCATACATAGACCGAAGTAGTTTTTTTAAACAACTTGAAGATGAAGAATATTTTAAAACGGTTAGAGTTTCATTAGGTTCTATCCAGTGGAAGAATGGGCAAGATTTATCACCTCACACTTTATATTCAAAAAGTAAACTTGTTTCTTCTCTTTCTGAAAGTGCTTAACCTCAACAACTACCAACAAATTAAACTTAGTTAGTAGTTGTTACTTCTCTCTTTTAATTTCTCTCTTCTCTTCTCATACTTCATCACTTAGAGTTAAGAAATAATTAAGCCTAAGCCCTAAAATGTTTTTACTGAAAGAGCCAAAAAGTCCATAAATTTAATAATATTCAGGAAAGTGAAGTTTCCTGCATATAATTTTAACCCTAAAACCTCTCTAAATCCCATAGGTTAGGGCTTTGATGAAAATATCCTCTAATTTCCATGAATTTTGTTTAAGTTTCAAGCTACTTTTTCAATGTTTCACGGATAAATAAAAGTTTTCTTAAGTATTTTTTATAGTTGTCTTGTCTTGTTTTGTAGTTGGTGAGCATGACCAGCATAATCTTTTAATTGCTGTCTTTATATTTTTCTAATCTTGATAGAGCCATGTTAATAGGTGAATTTCTTTTTTAACTTTTTATTTTTTTTATTTTTTATTTGGCAGACTTCACTATTCACTATCCATCACTCTAACCCCAGTTATAAAATAAATAATTATGCAATCTCTTTTTCTTTTAATTCTTCTCTCTTCTTTCACCTCATCATAATTATATTAATATGCCTATTCTTTAAGAGTAACTAGA
>CACVAS010000112.1 GCA_902727855.1 uncultured Sulfurovum sp. | reverse complement strand
GCTTAGGTTTTTTATTTTTAAAATATTATTCATTCTTTATTCCTTTTTACATTTATCATCTCAATCCCAACTCATCAGATATATCTTTCACCAACTTACTCAACGGTCGCTTTCCTATCTCATCATCGCTAATGTATCCACCTGAAATTAATCGCTGTAGGTCTTCTCTATTTTTAAAAAGTGTTCCTTCGTATTGATGCATAAGTTCATCTAAATAACTTTCGTTGTAGATGGCTTCTTTTTGGATGAGTTCTAGGACTATGTCTTTGTGGTTTTCATACAGTGTATCAAGCTCAAAAATTTTTATATTTTTCTTTGCTCTCTCATCTTCTGTTTCTAATTTTACTACAAACCCATCTGTTGAATGATAAAACTTACTATTTTCTATTTGTAGATGAAACTTTGCCACCTCATCCAAACTATCAGAATAAGGATTCAAATGACTTTTCATAGAAAACTCTTCCCTTCCTTTTAAAGTAGAGTTACAAGTATGGCAAGAAGGAATAAGATTGTAAAAAGAAAGTGCCAATATAGGATTTTTAGCTTTATCATAAAAGTGGTCAAATTCTGGTCGTGTTATTTTTTTATCATCTTCTTTTATAACCGTGTAAGTCGAATTAATATTACAATAAGGGCAAACATTCACATTTAATTTTTTTGCCAAATCATAAGCATCATATTCATCTTTTTTTGTTGTAAAGTTTTTATACTTACTTATTAGAAACTCATAGACTTCAACTTTATCTTTACCCCACTCTGCTATCTCATCTAACTGTTCAGCCTTTGCTCTAATAACTTCTTCTAAAGAGTATTTACAATCTGTTGGAAAGTCTTTTAACTTATCTTTTAGATTTTCATAATGCTCTTTAGCATACTGTTCTAAATGCTCATTTTGAATTTTTATCATAATCGTTTACTCAACAAATCAATTCTATGTTTTAAAAATTCTATCTCTTCACGTGTGTCTTTTGCTAAATAACTTATTTTTTTATCCGTTAACATCCGTTGCAACTGGTTTTTAACAATAGGTTCACCAATAATAGAGATAATCTGCTCACAATACTTCAACTCTTTTTCATCTAACTTGTCTTGATTTAAAAGTTTAATGGCTTTATCTATCTTACTCTTTGCAAATTCTCCCATTAAACCATCTTCCATAAAAAAGCTGTCACTTAATAATGTGTGGATATTTGCTCCGAAGGTTTGTTTCTTTTCTTTTAATCCATTTACTACTTTACAGTTTCCTTTTTCGTCTTTGTCTAGGAAGATTATGTTTTTTTTTGGGATATCGGATAGGAGAAATGGGGAATGTGAAGTGATAATCAAATCAAATTTTTTATCAATTTCTTTTAAAAAGTTAATTATATATGTCATAGATTTTTTTTGCCAACTAGGATGTAATCCTAGTTCAACCTCATCAAGTAAAACTAAAATATTATTTACTTTTATTGTCTCTTTATTATATTCTGGTTTACCTTCCTCTCCTTTATATATTTCGATAGTTTCATATTCATTTTTTTTAGTATGAAACAAAATAAAATTTAGATTTGTTAAAAGTTGTCTTTCTCCATAGCTTAAATCTTTAAAACTTTTAATATCACTACATATTTCAATATCTATTACATCACTTCTAAGTGAAAATATATCTTCTAATTTTTTAATATCAATCTTCTCTAAACCAAATGTATTCACAGTGTGAAAATCGCTTTTCTCTATCGTACTCAGATAACTACTATCCTCAGCATACTTTTTTTCTACTGCTTTAATATTTTTCTTTACATCTTCTATAGAAAAATCTTGATCTATTTTTATTCCTGAATATACACTTTTAATTTCTATTTTAGTAGGTATAAAAAAGTTATCCGTATTTTTAGGAAAAGAACTATTTCTATTTTTTATAAAATTAGATGCTATTATTTTTTGAATTTCATTTATATCAGACTTAGTATCATTTATAAAAAATTGCCAATGGTCAGAGAAATCTTTTCTACTAGTTAACTCATTATTTAAAACAATGGATATTAATTCTTTATGTTTTTCAAAAAGTTTTTGTTCGACTAATCTTATAAGTTTACAAGGACTACTTTCAATGTTTAGATTAAAAGATAATTTCTCTTGCACTAAATAGTATTGACCTTCATATTGATAGATAAGAAAAAATTTACAATCTATTCGAGGGTCAACAAAAACATAATTTTTCTCATTATTAGTAGACAATGAATTTGTTAAAATTTCTAACAAACTACTCTTCCCACTCCCATTCTTCCCAACAATAGCCGTAACATTAATATTTTCACCAAAAAAGTTTTCTATGTAATCATCATTTTCATCAATGGTCAATTTATTATTTTTCTCATCATAAGCACAAGAAAACTTAGGAGAAAAATTAAACCCCTGTTTCTGAATATTTTTATAATCTTCAACCCATAGATAGACCAGTTCCATTAAATTCTCTCCTTTCCATAAAATTTTATTTGTCGAAATTTCGTAAATTTATCGACATATAAAAACAATATGTCGAATCATCCTACTATTAAGCTATACCTTTTTTAAGTCTCTCAAACAGTAATTTATTAACAAAATACTTACCTCTACCAACTTTCACACTCTCCAATATTCCTAACTTCTCAATCTCTTTTAGATATTTAGAAGCAGTTTCTCGATGTAAGTCTAAGCCTTCCACCAAAAAATCTATCTTAGTATAAGGATGTGAAAACAAAATTTCAATCAAATCTTTACTGTAAATCTTAGGTAACTTTTCCCGAATAATATGCTTTGTCTCTTTCATCAGCTTAGCAATATCTTGAATAAGGATAATCGTTTCCAAAGAAGTCTTTTCCACTCCATCAAGCATATACAAAATCCATTCTTCCCAATTACCATTGGTTCGTACTTCTTGAAGTAGCCGATAATAATCACGCTTATTTTGAATGATGTAATTACTCAAATAAAGAATAGGCAACGCTAACAAATCTTGTAAAATTAAATACAAGATATTAAGAATTCTTCCTGTCCGTCCATTGCCATCATAAAAAGGGTGAATGGTCTCAAACTGATAATGAATAATCGCCATATTAACCAAAGCATCCAACTCATTGGGTTTATTCATATAGCTTTCTAAGTTTGCTAATAAGGATTCTATCTCTTCATAATCTTGAGGTGACACAAAAATCACTTCGCCCGTTTGAGTATTTTTTAGGTTTGTACCACTTTGTCTACGTACCCCTGCATCATTCTGTTCTAACTCTTTTTGAATCTCTACAATATGGCGTTTCAAAAGTAATTTATGTTCACCCACTAAGCCATAACCTTTTAACAAAGCATTTTTATAGTTCTGTACCTCTTTGGTCTCTTTTGTAAGATGTTTAATATCTAAGTCAGCAATATAAAGTTCATCATGCGTTGTAATGATGTTCTCTATTTCAGAACTGTCTTTTGCTTCTTGAAGAGCCAAAGAATTAATCAAAATATTATGATTAGGAATAATCTTAGCCACCTCATTTAACGCAGCCAATGCCTTGTTTGCCAAAATGGTTTTTTTGAGTATCTTTTTTGATTCTACATCATGACTTAAAGGTAGTTTTATTGGGCTAAATTCTTTCATCCCTCACCCATCGCCAACACAGTCTCAACCTCATCATACCCATAAACTTCATAAGTTTCATTCTTCGCTAATATCGTGTACCCTGCCATTCTATCTGCCAGTTCATTTCCTTCAAAACCAGCATGACCTTTGACATGCTTCACAAGCACACGGTCTTTTAATGTTTCATAAAGAGCATGAGCCTCTTGAATGATTTCAAGGTTTTTAATCTCTCCACCCTTTTTCTTCCAACCCTTTTCTTTCCAAGAGTATGCCCACTTAGTAATACAGTCGATACTGTATTTTGAATCACAACAGATACTCACTTTTGAACCTTCTGCTTCTTCTGCAAGTAGCAAAGCTTTGTGTAAAGCATTGAGTTCAGCTGTGTTATTTGTCCCCATCTCTTTGTATTGACCGTAGAGTAAAGTTGGTTTTTTAGCACCATCATAAACAGCCAAACCAGAACCTGACCTACCAGGGTTTCCTTTACAAGCACCATCACAATAAATGGTTAGCTCTGCTCCATATAACTTAGCAATATACGCTTCTTGGACTTCTGCTTTCACTTCTGCTTTAGATTCTGCCTTTTTATCTTTATGATACTGTGCAAGAAGTTTATAATTTTCTATTATTTGTGCTTGAACACTTGCCTCAAAAGTACCT
>CACVAS010000111.1 GCA_902727855.1 uncultured Sulfurovum sp. | reverse complement strand
TATACTTGATTTAAAACGTTCACGATCAACAAATAATATTAAAGATATAAAAGTATTTTCATTTAACAATAAAGGAATTTATGAATTTAAAGATAAATATATAAAAAATAAACCAGCTAAACATCAAAATAATAAAGTATTTAAAAAATCAAATAATAATACAAAACCTTTATTCAAATTCAACCTACCAAAAAGCCCAAAAGGACAAGATAGACCATTAAATCCAAATATTATTCCAGAAGCTGGAAGCTTTGTATTTGATAATAATAGTAAAAAGCATAAATTGTTAAAACAAATTGGTAGAACAGGCGGAGAAGGTTCAGTATATCTAACAGATAGTAACCTCATTTGCAAAATTTACAAAAAAGAAAAAGTTACAAATTTTAGAGAAGAAAAAATTAAATTGTTAATTAAGAATACGATTAAAGTTAAAAATGTATGTTTACCTGAATATATTGCATATAACAATAGTAAAGAATTTGTTGGTTACTTAATGCCTCAAGCAACAGGTAGTGAAATAAAAACTTCAATATTTATACCTCCCCTACTAAAGCAAAAATTTCCACATTGGAATAGATGGCATCTAGCAAAAATTGCTCTTAATATCTTGCAGAAAATTGAAAAACTGCATCAACACAATATTATACTTGGAGATATTAATCCAAATAATATTTTACTTAATAATGAAAATGATATATACTTTATTGATACCGATAGTTTTCAAATTGAAAATTATCCATGTAGTGTAGGTATGGTTCCATATACAAGAAAAATGCATCATGGAAAAAGATATGAAGACTATCTAAGAACTAAAGATGATGATATTTATGCAGTAGCTACTCTTGTCTTTCAATTAATGTTACCTGGAAAATTACCTTATTCCTTTAGTGGTGGTGGTAGCGAAAAAGAAAATATGAAACCTGAGAATTTCCCCTATAAATGTGATGATAATGGGTATAACAATGCCCCTGATGGACAATGGGTCTATATTTGGAGTAATTTACCATTTAAGCTAAAAGTAATATTTTGTCGTGTTTTTAGAAAAAATGAGAAAGTAAAACTATATGAACTAACTAAAGAAATAAAAGATTATATATATCAACTTGACAAAGGTTATCAAACAAAAGAGATTTTTCCATTGACTCATAAGCAAATTGATGATAATGGTAATGTAATTAAAGATGATTTTGTAAAAATAAAATGTAAAATATGTAAACAAGAATTTGCTATACCTAATAAACAAGTAGTTGATTTTAAAGTAAAAGGGTGGAGCTTACCAACTAAGTGTAAATCATGTAAAGATATTAAAGACCCTGATTTAAAAAAATGTTCAGGATGTGGGAAACAATTTAAAGATAAGTATAATAATTTATGTTCAAATTGTAGAGGTACAAATATAACTTGCAATAGTTGCTATACAACATTTTTATTTTCAGAAAGTGAACAAAGTTTTTATGATAAAAAAGGATTGAGTTATCCTAAAAAATGTAAAAATTGTAGAGGAAACAAAAGCAATAATAATAATAATAATAGCAGTAGTAGTAATAATTCAAATAATATTGGTGGAATTTTATCATCATTATTTGGATGGTAAATTAAAATAAAGGATAAGAAAATGGCACAAGATTTAATGGTATTAAGACAACAAGATTTAGTAAGTAATCCAACTACGAGATTACCAGTTTGTTTATGTTTAGATGTAAGTTATTCAATGAGTGGTAATCCAATCAGAGAACTACACAAAGGTGTAGAATACTTTTTTGAAGCAATAAAAAGTGATGAAATTGCAAGATATTCTGTAGAATTATCTATTGTTGTGTTTCAAAGCAATGCAACAACAATATTAGATTTTGCAAATATTGATAGACAAAGAGTACCCTCATTAACAGCTGATGGAATGACTTCCATGGGAGAAGGTGTAAATCTTGCTTTAGATATTTTAGAACAACGAAAAGAAGAATATTCAAATAAAGGTGTTGATTATTATCAGCCTTGGATGGTATTAATGACAGATGGTTATCCAACCGATGATACATCATCGGCAATTAGTAGAGTAAATCAATTAGGTAATAATAAAAAATTAACTCTATTTCCTGTTGCGATTGGTGACGATGCAGATATTAATGTTTTAAAAGACTTTAGTACAATGAAACAAAATGCTGTTTTAAAAGTTACATCAGCTGAATATTTTAAAAGTTTTTTTGAGTGGTTAAGTCAAAGTGTAGCTATTGTATCACAATCAGTTCCAGGTGAAAAAATGACAACTCCAAATCCAACAGAATACAATATAGAGATAGAATTATAGTAATGAGTAGTTGGAGAATAGCAAGTAGCTATATTATAGGACAAGGGCATATTGCTAAAAATATACCTTGTCAAGATAGAACTTTTAAATTAATTAATAGAGAGTTTTTAAAACTAAAAGCTAATAGAAAGATTTACAAGAATAGAAAATCTATAAAAATTACTAAAAATATATTAGATAATAAAAATAGTTTTTATGGACTTTCTTTAGCAGATGGTGCAGGAAGTTGTAAATATTCAGATATTGGAGCAGAGTTAATTACAAGAAAAATACTTGAACATATAAAAGTCAATTTTGATGATTTAATGAAAGATGCCAATATAAGCTTTTCCCTGACTGACTATATAGAAAAAGAACTAAATAATATAACGACTAAGGATATTTCTTTTAAAGATTTATCATCAACATTACTATTTATAGCTATAAAAAATAATAAATTTATAATAGGTCATATTGGAGATGGAGTAATTGGAATGTTAGATAAGAAAAATAATCTTAAAACAATATCAAAACCAGATAATGGAGAGTTCTCAAATAGTACATTTTTTACTACATCTGTTAAGTATAAAGAGAGATTAAGAATATTAAAAGGGACACTTAAAAATGCTATGGGATTTATTTTAATGTCAGATGGAGTGGAAGAAAGCTTATATGATAAGAAAGAAGAGTCATTATCTGATACAAATAAAATTATTATAAATTGGCTTAAATATAATACTGAAAAAGATGTTGAAAAAGCATTGTATAATAATTTGGAACAAATACTTTCAAAACAAACAAGTGATGATTGTAGTATAGGAATTATGAGAATAACTTGAAGTAAAATTTAATTACAGGTCACTTTTTGAGAGAGACTATACCTCTATTAATCAATTCCTTGCTAAGGAGCATAAAGTGACCAAAGAAAATTTTAAATCACATTCTACGGCTCATGATACACTTTGAACTTACACATGTATCCAAACAATAGAGTTGGCAATGGCTCTATTTAACAGAAATTTTATAGATGAGAGTTATCAAATGGTTGAACACCTCTCTAAAGCAAAAGGTTTTAAAGTAGATAAAGATTTTTTACAGCTCAAAGCAAAAATACTCTCTAGTCAAGGAAAATAGGGACAGGAAAATAGGGACAGGCTACTTTAAACCACACTACTCTCCCCATTCTCTTTTGTCCTCTTTTTTGATAGTGGGCTGAAGCCATCCCTCCCTAACATATAAAAACCACCCCACCCAAAAAACAACCCACATACTTAAAATCTCTACCTTGTAGAAAAAGAAGATACTTAAAAACTCTCTACGAGAAAAGGTCAAATTGGTTATAATCGTATCAAAAAAGGAATGTTATTTTGGAGAATCAAGAGGGGAATTTGATTAAAGATACGTGTAAAAGCCTTGGATTAACCTATCGAGAATTGGGTGAAAAAATTGGATATGGAGAAAGTATTATAAAAACTTCTGCTTCTAAAAATCAGATTAGCAAACAATTACAAAAAGCCATAGAACTCTACAATGAAACCATAGAATTAAAACATGAGATACAATCAACCAAAGAATTAAAGAACTTATTAAATACTTTTTTATCAAAATAGTTTTTAATAAAAACTTATATTCTTGACAAATTACTTTTAAAATACTACAATGCCAATATCAAACCCGATAAAGGCAACACAATGACAACAGAAGAACCCATTACCCAAGCCATTGTTATTCACCCTCATTTGTTACGTAAATTTATGCGTTATGAAAAAGATTTTGCTAATTTATTGGCGTTGTATAGCTTCTATCTTTATCATGCTCAACTGCAAAAAACCAATCAAATCTTAGCCACCAACAATTTTGTACACAACAAACTCCACTGGGCAATTGAGCGAATCAAACGCATCAAACGGATTTTAAAAGAGCTAAAAGTGATTGATGTGTTGCAAAAAGGGGTTTATTATTACGTCAAACTCAATTTTATTTACACTAAAAAAAAAGTAATGGAGATATTGGATTCTACTAT
>CACVAS010000110.1 GCA_902727855.1 uncultured Sulfurovum sp. | reverse complement strand
TTGTATAGAAAGATTGGTTTTTAAAATCATGTAATAAAATAGTTTGCTTTTGTAAATTAATATCTTTCTTTTTAATGTTACAAACAGTATGTAACCTTGCTCCTGTATGAAGTGCTAATTTTACAAACAATAAAAGTTGTTGATTATCTTCTACCTTTTTCATAAGCTCATTTATTTCTGTAGTATCTAAATATCTTAACCTTTCATTATTTACTTTTAAAAGTTTGGTTTGCATAACTGGGTTTTCAACTTTGATATATTTATGCTTGATGTTGTAATTAAAAATAGTTCCCACAAGCTGTATAATATGATTGACCGTTTGAGGTGCTAAAGTTTTTAATTTTTCTCTTTGAATATTTTCTAAATCAGCAATAGATACTTCATTTATTGGTTTATCTCCTAAAAATGGTTTTAGATGATTATTATATCTTGATAAGTGATTTTTAGAATCCTTATTATGAATTTGAAAATATGCTAAGTATCTTTGAGTGATCGTATCAAAAGTATCTACATGAACTTTAGTTTTAATAATTGAGTCAGTATCTCCAAATTTTAGTTTATTGATTGCATCATTTCTTTTTTGATGACAAAAGGCTTCTGTTATTCCCTCACTCTTCTTTCCTATGTGAACTCTTTTAAATTTATCATTCATCTTATATGAGATATAATAACTTTTGTCTTTATTTTTCAAGAGTTTATGTGAAACACCTGTAAATTTCTTTGATTTAATAAATTCACTCATTGTTAATTCCTTTTAAAAAAAGTGATACCTATGTGATACCTTATATGAGGAATTCTAGCAAAGTATGAATAAATTTAAGTCGTTGGAAAAACACCAAGACCCCTATTATATAGGGTTTGAAAAGCTATAGAGAAAAATGAAGAGATTTGAAAAACTGGATTTAGCAAGTTGCGGTACCGAAGGTCACAGGTTCGAATCCTGTTGGGTGTACCACCTTTAAACCCCACAAAATAATCATCTAAGAGACTTTTTAAAGAAAATATTTTACTGACAAATATTTAAAGTGATACCTATGTGATACCTTATAAATATTTCTACTTCAAAACCTCATAAGCCTTATTAATCTTTTGTAAAATCACAGTATATTCTTCTTCTTTTGTAAGTGTTAAATCCGGATGATAAATTTTAGCCAAGTTCCTATAAGCCTTTTTAATCTCTTGTTTAGTAGAATTTTCACTAATCCCTAAAACCTCATAAGGATTAGATGAATCCCATCTTGAATAAGTTTTTGGTTCTTCTTTTGGTTGCTGCGGCTTCTCTTTCTCTTTCTCTTTCTCTTTCTTTTTGTATTTATATTCCTTTTCTCTTTTATTCTGCTCTTTAATATCAGCTTCATCATATCTAGCTTGTTCTTCTGCCCTAGCTTTCTCTTGTTCCCTTTTAAACTCTTCTTTGTAATATTCTTTTTCAGCTTTTTTTTCTGATCGCTGTGTTTGTTTGATTTGTAAAAAGTAAAAAATATTTGAAAGTTTCTGATAGAACCAAATAAAAGGACTAATAATAAGGTAAAAAATCTCAATAATTTTATCCACTAAAAAAAGGGTTCTTTCCCTAAGTATTAGATATGTAATTTCTACTATCTCAATATGTGGAATAGCTAATCCCAAACCTGCATATAAATCTACAGAGGTAATAATATGACTTCTTCCCATAACACTATAAATAAGTGATACCCCTGCAATAAAAAGCAATAATCTTATTACATAGGCTTTAAACCATCTTGAAACAAAATACAAAGTAAAAAACCATAATGAGCCACCCAATAAAATTTCTATGGGTAATGGATTTAATTCATCTGATAAAACTGTTATAAAATTAGTTACTCTAGCCATAACATTATTAATAAGTTCAAGCACTAATCAATCCCAACATTTATATCAATATATTCTATCTCTGTTCTTTGAGTTTGAGCCTCTTTTTTAACTGCTTTGTACTTGGTGTAAGATTTAAGTAAAAAGTCCTTGTAATAGGGTTTTACTTTGATTTTAAGAGGTAGTTTGTTTCCATATATTAAAAGAACTTCATTATCTTTCATGGTTCTAATCTCTGCATTGGATAATATAGGCTCTTTAACATGATGAACCTGTCCTGTCTCATCCAACATATTGACATACTTACTCCCTATCATTTGAGTTAACATATTGGTAATTTGTAAATCAGCTCCTGCAAAAAAGAGTTTTCCAGTAATACCACCATTAATAATAGTATGAGCTTCACTCTTTCCATATTTCTGCTCTAGTTGACTAAAATCTTGAATAACAATAGAGATAGAAACTTTATATTTTCTAATAGTTGTGATCGTAGATGAAAAATTAGGAATTTGCATATTTCCAAACTCATCAAGTAAACAATAAATAGGTAAATCTTTTTTAGAGGGCAATTTCTCCATCATTGCATTAAAAAACTGTTTGTAAAAAAGGTTTAATAAAAAATTATACTGTTCTTGTTTTTGGGCTGGAATTCTAATGTAGAGTATTGATTTTTCTTCTCTAAAGTTTTTAAAATTGATATTATGTGAAGTGGTTAACTCTGCTAGATTGTCGTTTATACCAATAGCATTTAAAGCAATATTGGCTGTAGAAATAAAAGACTGAATGGTTCTCATATTTCCACTTACAAACCCTTTCCATTCATTAAAAGTTTTTTCATCAGAGTAGAGATAAATAAGCTCATCAAGATTTGAGCCATTTTCACCAAAGTTATTAATAAGATGTTTTAAATTAGCCAAGTTTATATATTTATGGTCTTTAGTAGCCACAAGAACTTTAATTAAAATAGTTAAAAAGGTCTTTGCTCCATCCAACCACATTTTATCTTCTGTTTTAGTTTGTCCGGGATTGGCTGATTTTATTAATATTTCTGCTATTTCATCAATTTCTATACTTGAAAGTGCATAATACAGAGGATTATAACCAATAGAAGTATTTAAATCTTCGGGGTCTAAAACATAAATTTTATAACCTCTTTTCTTCAGATAACCACTTGTTTGAGAATAAAGTTCTCCACTTAAATCGGTTACTATCATTGAGGTTTTTTGTTGAGCTAATTTTAGAATATTTGGGATAATGTAACCTGTGGTTTTCCCTCCACCAGTTCTTGCAATAATTCCCATATGATTAAAAGAGTCTTTTTCTGATAACTTTTTGTTTTGACCATCAAGAACAAGCCCTTTATTCATTGAAGTTAAAAATCTATTTTCTTCAAAACTTCCCATCATTCCACTTGTGCCACTTCCAGTTAAAAAACCAAAAATTCCTCTTAATGGTTTAAATAGAAAATGAAGTAGAAGATTTTTTGAAGTAGTAGAAGCTTCCCTAACTCCAAAGATGATTTTAAACACATACTTCATTGTTTGATATATAATGAAAATAAACAGTATAAGGGCTAATAACTCCATTTATAAAATAGCTGAAAATGCTGTTTTTACAAGTAAATCTTCAAGTCTATTTTCAACTTGTCTTTCAACAAAGTTTGGTTTTTCTATCTCACATTTACTTCTGTTTTCTTTTGATTTTTGAGCTTTTCTTTTTGCTAACCACTCTTTATCTCTATTATTCATAAATCTTCTTTTTTCTAGTGACATAATTTTACTCCTTTTTCATCTATTCTTTTTTGCTTCTTTCTCTACTTTGCTTCATCTTTTCATAAAGGCTCATTTTTGCTTGTTTTTCTCTCCAAGCTTCTCTTTTTTCCTTCAAATGAGAAAATCTATCAGCGTTTCATCACTTTTTTTCTTTACTTTGAGCCTTATGTTCTTGTTGTTCTCTCAACTTTCTCATTTCTTCTCTTCTGCTTTTAATTTTAGTAGATTCTTCATTTGAGTTAACTTTTGAGTCTGATTTTTTGGATTCATCTTTTTCTTGATTAAAGGTTTGATTATTTTTCTCTTTTGATTCAGTTTTTTCTTGTTGCTTTTGTTCTAATTTCACCACCATTTTTTCATAATCTGCAAGTAATCCCAAAGTTTTCAACCTGTATTTCTTCCCTTTAAAAATCACACCAACTGTAGAACCTCTAGTATAGAATTCAATCCCTACAGTTGCCATGTGATTTTTAAAAGAATCTTTAGAGTTTGATCGCTCAAACAACTCTTTTAAAAGTTCTTGTAATTGCTCTTTGTTTTTGCTTTTTTCTAAACTTTTTTCTTTTTGATAATGTTTGGTATTTCCAAGTTGTGGGTAAGCAGCGCTTACATATTGTTCTAACTCTTTTTGAATATTTGAAAAATCTTTTTTTGAAAGTCTAACCCTTTTTTGACCCATCATTTCATTAGAACTTATCATCACATGAATGTGTACATGTTCTTTGTCTTTATG
>CACVAS010000109.1 GCA_902727855.1 uncultured Sulfurovum sp. | reverse complement strand
TCCCTTCAGAAATAACAATGGGGTCATAACTGTTAACTCCAGTAAGTACATAAAAACTTTGTGCCTTTATGCTTAGTGTTGCTAAAAGTGTTAATAGTATCAATTTAAAATGTTTCATTTTTTTCCTAATTATTTATTAGGTATAGTATAAACAATTTAACTTTTACTTATCTTGCTTTAGAGATTAAAACTATCAAAGCCATTATATTTATTAAAGGACAACAAATAAAGACTCTTTAAAAGGTTTGGAGAAATAGTGCTTAACTCTTCAAATACCGTATTTTCTATACTTGCTTGATTCATAGATGCAACAACATCTTCAAGCACACTAGGTAATACTTCTGATAAATTCTTAAATGCATTCCTTTCACCTGTTACTAAGTCATAAAACTTATCTATGGAAACTCTACGAATATATTCATGCTCATGAGAATTACCATCAAGCGATATTTTCCATGGAACATTTTGACTATTTTTAGCAATCACTTCTACTAAATAACATCTGTTATTTGCATTTTTTAAAAGCATCCCTTGCATTTTTATATAAGTCTTTTGAGAAGAGGAAGAGTTCATTGTATTATGTTTATTTTTCATTTCAACATAAGTTTTCTCTTCTTCATTAATAAGATCAAACCCCTCTTTAGGTACTTTCCAATTAGAGTTCATATACTTAAAAATATTTTGATGGAAATATCCTATATAGTTCGTATTAGACTTATCCATCTGACGAATAATTTCAGACTCAACAATCTCTTCAATACTTTTATTATATATCTTACTATCAAAGGTTAATTTAATGGGATCAATTAAATTCTTATTAAATTTTTTCAAATCTATTTTAAAACGATACTTCTCTACTGTTTCTTTAACATGATTAAATAAATCTTTATCTGATATAAAACTCAGGTTATAATGATTCATTCTCTACCTTCTTTATATCATCCAGTAATTGAACTAAAGACTTTCCAACAGCATAAGCTAAGTTCATGGGTACAGCATTACCAATTTGCTTGTATTGATTTGTCATTGAACCAGCAAATTCCCATGTATCTGGAAATGTTTGAATTCGTGCATATTCACGAACAGTAAATGGTCGTGTTTCATCAGGGTGACAACGCTCTGTCTGCTTTTGAGCAGGAGAACATGTCAAAGTTAAACAAGGTTCATCCCAAGAAATTCTACGTGCTATACCTGTTTTTCCTCCACCTAAGTAGAAACTTTTCATCATATACTCTTTTTGAAGTTCTAAAGGTAAATCACGCCAATAACCTCCAGCAGGTACTAAATCTAAAACAATCTTTTTCTTCTCAGGATAAACCTGTCCATGAGATAAAGGAACATCTGAATCATACAACTTACCTTTATAGAGTGCATCTTTTAAGTTATATATTTTTTCATTTTCTTTGGGCCACTTAAAAGTTACTTGCTCAGCATACTCTTTTTTAATTCCTACTATAAAGATTCGTTCACGTTTTTGTGGAACATTATAATGAATACCTTTTAATACAGTTGGAGCTAAAACTTCATAACCCATTGCACTAAAAACATCAACCATAGTTTCTAAAGTTCGTCCACCGTCATGACTCTTTAAACCTTTAACATTTTCAGCTAAAAATACTTTAGGTTGAGACTCTTCTAAAGCCCTTGCAAATTCATAAAAAAGAGTTCCTCTTGTATCTTCCATACCTCTTTTTTTACCAGCATAGGAAAATGCTTGACAAGGAAACCCTCCTGTTAAAAGATCAACCCCTTGATAAGGGTAAAAATCTATTTTAGTAATATCTCCATGAACAACATTCCAATTAGGACGATTTTTCTTTAATGTTTCAGTAGCATAACGGTCAAAGTCATTCAATAAAATATGTTCTAAACCAGCTTTCTCCATCCCAAGAGCCATACCTCCAGCTCCTGCAAAAAGCTCTATACTTGTATAAGTTGTAGAGTTATTCAATAATCTATCTATCTGCTGTTGTGTTTCACCCAAACTCTACTCCTCTATAATTTTTTACTTATTATACAAAAGTTATTCATTAAAATAGGAATAATGGGTCAAATTGTCATATTCTATCTTTTAGTAAATTCTGCTATTATCTCAACATAAATACATTTTAAAGATTAATAATGAATATTAAACTCAACTGTGACATGGGTGAAGGTTTTGGAACTTACTCGATGGGATATGATGAGAAAATCATGCCCTACATTCAAATGGCAAATCTTGCCTGTGGCTTTCATGCTGCAGACCCAGTTACCATGCATAAGAGTATTAAACTCTGTAAAGAACATGACATTCAAATTGGCTGTCATCCCTCTTACCCTGACCTTGTAGGGTTTGGACGACGTGATATGAGCTGTAGTCCTGAAGAGATTGTTTCACTTATTTTGTATCAACTCGGTGCTTTATCAGCCATTTGTCAAAGTTATGATGTCAACGTCAGCTACCTTAAACCTCATGGGGCTTTATACAATAACATGATGAAAGATGAAACAACTTTTCGTTCTATTGCCAAAGCCATCTCTAAATTTGACGCTAACCTAAAGCTTATGATTCTCTCCTCTCCTAAAAATGACACTTATGCAAAAATTGCTCAAAAATACAATATCTCTCTGCTCTATGAAGTCTTTGCTGACAGAGCTTATACTAAAGAAGGTTTCTTAGTTCCAAGAAGTCAAGAAAATGCACTCATTACGGAAAAAGAAGAAGTCATTAAACGAACTAAACTTCTTCTAAAGAAAGGTATTATTAAATCAATCGATGGACAAAAGCTAAAACTTAAAACTGATGCACTTTGTGTTCACGGAGACAACAAATCAGCTCTTAAACTCATAAAATCTCTACACAAACTACAAAATGACTTTTAAGATTGTCTCTGTTAATTCTCTTATTATCTATTTTGAACAAGAAATTTCTGAAGCTACTTTAGACAAAGTACAAAAGAGTTATTTAGCACTCAAAGAGCTAAAGGGCATTATAGATTTAACTCCTTCATACTGCTCTATTTTGGTTCATTTTGATATTTTAAAACATAGCCATGAAAGCATAGAGAAAGAAATAAAAGCCTATCTAAATAAAAAAGCAATTCTTCCTCAAAATACCAAAGCTAAACTTATTACTATACCAACTGATTACGAGAAGAACTTAGACTTAAAACGAGTTGCCGAGCATAATAAGCTAACTATTGATGAAGTAATAAACCTTCATACTGAAAATACCTATCGAGTCTATGCCATTGGTTTTATGTTGGGGTTTGCCTACCTTGGTACTGTGCATGAAAAAATTAATACACCAAGACTTGCAACACCTAGAAAAAAAATTCCTAAAGGTTCAGTTGCCTTAGCAGACAATCAGACTGCCATCTACCCTCAAAATTCTGCTGGTGGTTGGAATATTATTGGGCATACAGAGTTTACAGACTTTCATACATTATCCATAGGAGACAAGGTTCAATTTGAAAGGATTTAAAGTACTAAATGCAGGACTATTCTCTACCCTACAAGACCAAGGAAGGGATGGATATAAACACTTAGGCATCACCCAATCAGGAGCAATGGATGAATATGCCTACCTTTGGACTCAAAAACTACTGTCTAATCAAGATGCTAATGCCATTGAAATCATGGTAGGATTAAAACTTGAAGTAGAAGTAGCTACTACCATTGCTGTTTGTGGAGCTGACTTAAGTTTTCAAATTAACGGAGTACCTAAAGCTATTTGGCAAACACATTTTGTGGAGGTGGGTGATGTATTATCTTTTCCCAAAAGAATTTCTGGACAAAGAGCCTACCTAAGTGTTCAAAATGGATTTCAACTTGAAAAAGTCTATGATAGCTATGCTACTACCGAAAAAGAAGAGCTTGGTATAAAACTTCAAAAAAACGATAATTTAATTTATGAAGCTACTCAAAAAAAAGTAACTAAACGTGTACATAAGAAATATATACCCAACTATAATGAGCGTCTAACATTACGAGTTTTACCCTCTTATCAAAACCACTACTTTTCAAAGGAAGAACAACAAAAGTTTTTTAATAGTGACTATGAAATAACTCTACAAAGTGACAGAATGGGCGCTAAACTCAAAGGTGAAAGTATTAGACCTAATAAAGGAGGTATCATCTCTGAAGGCATTGCATTTGGCTCAATACAAATTCCACAAGATGGACAGCCCATTCTACTTCTCAAAGAACGACAAACCATTGGAGGCTATCCTAAGATTGGTACGGTTTTAGCTATTGATTGTTTTAAGTTTTCACAGTTGGCTGTGGGGGATTCAGTTAGGTTTGAAAGAATTGATTTGGAGAGCAGTAGAGAAAAAACCTTAGACTTCTATAGCACTTTTAAATAAAGCCCAAAAAAACACTTCATCTAAAACGCTTCATCCCTCAAACTCCTAGCTGTAGGATTACGTTCTTTTTTTAATTCCATATCAATATAGTTAAAACCCTCTATCATTTTCATAGAGGCTACTGTTGAAGTTCTCATTAGTTCTGCACTGTGGGTAAAAATAAAAAAACCGTTTTCGTATAAACCTAAACGAATGGCTGCTGCTGTTGAATAAGTTGTTAAGATTGTGTCTGCTTTAGAAATTTTTGCCATATCAGCAAAAAACTCTTTTGTCCAAAGTAAGGGGTTATGTGCTGGAGAAAAAGCATCCTGATAGATAATAT
>CACVAS010000108.1 GCA_902727855.1 uncultured Sulfurovum sp. | reverse complement strand
CAGCTCGGTCACGTAGTAAAAAGAGTTTTTGTTTTTTTTGGTCATAAATGACAAAAGCAAACATGCCAATAAATTTCTCTACAGCGTTAATTCCCCACTCTTTATAGGCATAGAGAATGACTTCGGTGTCAGAATTAGAAACAAAAGTATGACCCAGCTTTATGAGTTCTTTTTTGATTTCTTGAAAGTTATAAACTTCACCATTGAAGATGATACTATAGTTTTCACAAGAAGAGATAAAGGGTTGATGGGCATGAGAAGAGGTATCTTGGATGGAGAGCCTGTTGTGTCCAAGATGAACACCTGTTTGCTCATCAATAAATATACCGTTGTCATCGGGTCCTCTATGGTTTTGTGTTTGTACCATCTCTTTTAACGTTTTTTCTTTTTTCTCTTTGGAGATAAATCCTACTATGCCACACATAAAACTTCCTTATATTGTTCAATAATCTTTTTTAAAGCATATTTTTGACTTTGTGCTAAACCATTAGCGATGTATTCTTTTCGTTTTGGGCTATCTGAAAGCATTATTTTTATGGCTGAACTTAAACTTTTTTCATCGTCCACAGGATATAAAATACCATTTCTAGCCAACTCTATATTAGATCTAAGTTGAAAATTGATGTCGGTGTTGGGAGCTAGTATCTCTCTAGGTCCAGAAATACAATCAGTTGAGATAACAGGCGTAGCACAAATCATTGCTTCAATAATGACATTGGGAAAACCTTCACCTTGGGAAGCTAAAACAAAAATATCAGCCTGTTTGATGTAGTTAAAAGGGTTTTCTTTTCTTCCTAAGAAATGTACCCGTTGTTCAAGCTTATTTTCATGGGTAAATCTTTTTAAATTTTCTGCTTCTTCTCCTTCGCCAATTAAGAGAAGTTCAATTTTTTCATCTAAGTTTTTTAAGACATTTATGAGCGTAATAAAACGTTTTTCAGAAGAGAGACGACCCACACTCACAAGGTATTGTTTCTCTTTAGAAAATTTAAAATCCTCAACAGGCTCTTGGGCTAAAGTTGAGATTTTATGAATATCATAGGGATTATTAATGACTGTATGGTTTTTAATTTTAGGAATGTTTTTTAGAAATTCTTCTTGCATTCTTTGTGCTTTAAAAATCACCATGTCAGCATGTTTGTAAAGTAGTTTGATAAGTGCATAATTTATTTTTTTAGAGAAAGTACCTTCTTTTAAATTGTTAATGCTGGTCACTTCGACGACTTGAACTTGATGTTTCGCTCCAAATATTTTTGCTAAAATATTGGTGAAATTTGCTCTGTAGATATGGCTTTGAATTAGTGTCGTTTGATTTTTTTTAATATACTTTTTAAGTTTATAGGCTAAATAGGGAAGATAGACTAGTTTTTTTAGACTACTGTCATGTTTTGTTAATGTAGAGAGATAGGTTATTTTAAGCTCTTTGGGTAGGCTGTAGGCACTGTCTTTTTCGATACAGAGTAAATGGACTTCCATATTTTGTGCTACGAGTTCTGTGGCAATGATGGAGAGAACACGCTCAGCTCCACCTGAGGTTAATGAGTTTATAAATAGGGTAACTTTTTTCAATGAGACTCCTTTTTGAAGATTATAGCTTATATGTTATTTTATGTTAATTATAATTGCAATTGTAGGGGTGAAGGTTTTGCTGTTTCTATTTGATTACTGATGGCATTGTTTGGCAATAAATCATGTTGCTTACTTTTGTCTTCTTTGACAATGGATTTTAAGACAAGCCCCATGTTTTGTAGATTTTTTTCTTGAATGAGCCTTTCAATATCTAAAATCGTTGACTTTTTCGACATTTTTTCTCTAATAACAATGAGGTTTATGGTTGAGAATTGCATTAAAAATAAGCTTTCTAAGGCTAGGTCATAAGCAGCTGTATCAATGAGAATATATTCATATTTTTGTCTTAAAGTTTCAAACAATTCACTTAAACGTTTTGATAATACAAGTTCTGAGGGATTGGGAGGTATGGGCCCAGCTGGAATGATGTCTAGATTGGCAAAATTGGTTGAGTAAATGATATTTCCAATATTATCTCTTTCGCTCAAATAGGTACTGATTCCAGAATATTGTTGCTCTATTCCAAAATGACCATGTAAACTAGGTGCCCTCATATTGAAGTCAATAACAATGGTTTTATAGCCAGAATTTTGAAAGACTCCTGCCACATTTACAACCGTACCTGTTTTTCCTTCTCCTTGACTATGGGACGAAAATAAAATAATGCTTCCAATATCTTCTTTTTTAGAAAATTGTAAATTGGTGGCTAATTGATGGTAAGCTTCTTTGAGTCTTAGTGTTGAAAACAAGGCATTTTTATAAAGAGGAATGATCCCATAAATAGGTAGTTTTGTCATGAGTTTAATCTCTTTTTTTGTGGCAACTTTATCGAGGAGTAAAGCACGAAGTAAAGCGATAAGCACAGCGATAAAGAAACCTATCATGGTTGCAATTATAAGAACTATTAAGCGTTTAGGTTTCACAGGTTCGGTTGGGGTATAAGCGTGGTCAATGACTTCATAGTCCGAGATGGTAGCTACTTTGATTAATTCATTTTCTGATTTTTTTTCTAAAAGATAAGTATACATTTTTGAATTGACCTCATAGTCTCTTTTAAAATGTATGAGTTTTTTCTCTTTTTGGGGAAGTTCTTTTAAGATTTTTTCATATTTATTTTTTTGTTTCTCTAAACTTTTTCGTTTTGCAATGAGTGTTGACTTTAGGTTTTTTACGTTTAGAAGAATTTTGTTTTTAATTCTTTTAATTCTTTTTTTTACATTTATGAGTTCTGGATATTGTCCTGTAAATTCAATGCTTAGTTCATCTTCTTTTTGTTGAAGTGTTTCAAGATTGTCAATAAACTTTATGGTTGCTTGGTCGTTAAACTCTAAAAGTGTCGGACCAATGGCATCAAGATTTCGGTTATTTTTTACAAAAATAATGAGATTTTGTGCCAATTTTTCTTTCAGTGCTAGTGCTGATAAATCCAAATCGAGGGTACTTAGTTTTTCAAATGAGTCTTTTAACTTAATGTTAGGTTCTACGCTGTTGAGTGTTTTATATTTTTCCAATTCACTTTCAGATTTTTCTAGTTTTACCTTGAGACTTTCTAGTTGCAGGTCTAAAAAACTTAAAACTTTGTTGTTGGTATTGTCTTTTTTGTAAAGACTCTCTTTCATGTAGTTTTTGACCAATGCATTTACATAGGCATTGGCACGTTGGGGAATGTTGTCTTGAAAAGAGACTTGTATTAAATTGGCTTCTAAGTCCATTTGCTTAACAGAGAGTTTTTTAGAAATGATATTTTCATAAATATTACGATTATTCCCATTTAAAATAAGGTATATGGGTTCCGTAATGGGTTGCTTTTTGCTAACGATTCCTGAAAAATAAGGGGTCTCAACTTCCATATCAAAAGGATAGACGGTTAATATTTCAAGTTTTTCTGTATTTTTATTGCTTAAGGTAAAGCCCTCATCTTTTGCTGTTAATATTATTTCTTTATGTAAAATATCTCGATTAACCTTTTGTGTGAGTTCCAAACTTAAAGGAGCATTATTATAGAGTTCAATGGGTTTGTAATCTTTTTTTTGAAAATATTGGACTGAAAAATCTACTTCATCTAAAGCTTTAGTGTTTATTTTAAATGTTTGTAAGCTTAGTACTTCTTGTTTAATTCCTACGGTACTTGTGTTATTAATGCTATCTCGTAAAAAATCTTGTGTTTGAAGTTGATTATTGACTTTTACTTTAATAATAGAAGAAGATTGGTAGGTAGAAGGTATAAAGTAGAGATAAAATTTTGCCAATAGTATGGCTATGAGCGTTATAAATGCGATTGACCATTTATAAGGAAGAACCGTTTTAATGAGTTCTAAAATATAGTTTTCAGTGTTTATGGATTCTTTTTGATTTGTTTGCATAATTATATGAGTATCACTTTGTTTTAAAATAAATAATAACAATTTATAACTTGTATTTGACTTATATTTAATTAATTATGTATTTTATAATTTAATTAATAAAAATAAGCTTATTTTAAATATAAGAAAAGACCAAAGAAAATACCAACTTGGTTATAATGGATTAAAAAGAAATGATATGAATTTAAAATCAGACTGCCTCTCTTGTTTACTTAATCAATCTTTGCGTGTTGCTAAAAATCTTCATTTAGATGAAGAGACTTCTAACAAAATGATGCAAGTAGCTGCAGCCTCCATAGGAACTTATGGGGAAGTATCTCCTCCTGTGGCAGCAGCAGATTTGTACCCTAAACTCGCTTCTTTTACAGACAGTGAGGATGTTTACAAAGAACTTAAAGCACTTTCTACTAAAGAGGCTTTAAAACTTCTTCCTAGCGTAGAAAATAAGGTGCATACGATTTCAGATGCCATTAAAACTGCTGTGGCCGGAAATGTTATTGATTTTGCCACCCCCAATCATTTTGACTTGACCATGGAGTTTGAAAAAGTATTTGAAACAGATTTTGCCATTGATGATGAAAGCATATTTTTAAGCCATCTTGAAAGTGCAAAAAGTTTTATGATTATTGGTGACAATGTAGGAGAACATGTTTTTGATAAATTATTATTAGAATCTATTGCTAAAGCATTCCCAAATTTAAAACTTTATTATGCTGTCAGAGGTAGACCAATTATTAACGATGTAACACTGCTAGAAGCCAAAGAGTTAGCCATGGAAAAAGTAGCAACCATTGTAGACTCAGGTGTGCCAACTCCTGGACTTGATTATGGCTATGCCAGTAAAGAATTTATGAAACTTTATAATA
>CACVAS010000107.1:245236-325654 GCA_902727855.1 uncultured Sulfurovum sp. | reverse complement strand
CTAGGTAGCTTGGCCATCCAGAAAATTCTATTCTTACATCTGTTGTTGTAGCTAGTGTCCATGCACCACTTGCATCTGTGGTTGTGCTAACTGAAGCAGCACCACTTGGATAGGCAGTAACAGTCACACCTTCTACACCTAACTCATTGGCATCTTCAACACCATAGGTATTGAGTGTGGTACCATTGACTGGCAAGTCTCTAAAGACCGTACCACTTACCCCTGCTTGCAACACCGTTGCAAACAGTAAAAACAGTTGTGGTATCAATAGCTTGAGCCACATTGATTGTTTAATTTTCATCTCTTTTTCCTTAATTTATAAATTATCTGCCTATCTTTTTAGAATGTTTTAAATAAGCCGCGCATTTTAATTACAATATAAAGTATAATACATTCATATGCTATGTATTTTAGCATACTAATAGTTAAAGCAAATAATGAAATCAGAAATACCCTCTTGTAGGTATAATTATATATACCTATATGTCTGTATAATAAACAGTAATAATATAGTTTTGAGTGTATAAGAAATATAGTTATGTAGTGAAAGTTAATCTGAGTAGAAGATTTAATATGTATATGTTAGATAATAGCAAACATATACATAATGATAGAAAATATGAACGAACGAATGATACCTTAGATTAGTTTCTTATTCCTAAGTCAACTTTAATAGTGTTCCATCTAGTAAGATCAACTTTTTTCAAGTATCTCATTAGTCTTCTTCTTTGTCCTACAAGTTTAAGTAGTCCTAGTCTTGATGAGTGATCTTTCTTATTTGTTTTAAGGTGTTCAGTTAAATACTTAATTCTCTCTGTAATAAGAGCTACTTGTACTTCTGTTGAACCTGTGTCGCCGTCTTTTTTAGCATACTTAGCAATGATATCTGCTTTTTTCGCCTGATCTAAAGCCATAATGACCTCCTGATTGGTATAAATTCTCAAAATTGAGTTCGCAATTATAGTCAATTTAACTTACCTAAGGCTTATACTTGTCTTATCATCTCTGCTTAATATAAATTAGAGTAAAATTGTCCTAATTAATTGAAAGGTTCAATATGCTACTGACACGTGCTAGTGAATATGCTTTGCTCGCTTTAGACTTTTTGCAAAAATCTGATGTACCTCTAGGGGCGGAACAAATTGCTAATGAACTCTGTATTCCAAAAAACTTTTTAGCAAAGATACTACAAAGTCTTGCAAAACATAATGTACTAGAATCCAGAAAAGGTGCACATGGTGGTTTTATACTTACAAGAAATCTTAGTGAAGTGTCAGTGAGAGAAGTTATTTATGCTGCTGAGGGTAAGTATCCTGCTGTTTTTGACTGTACAAGTTACGCAGAAACCTGTCCCAATGGTAGCATTGGTAACTGTGCTATCTCCCCATTTTTGATGAAGTTTCAAACTAAAATTGATGATTTTTTAAATGGTCTTATGATTGGAGATATCTTATAAGATGCATCAACACGTTTACCACCCTCCTATTTAAAGGGTGCTTTTTAAGCAAAACTCAACAAAACTACGTTAACACTAGGTTTCCTTCTCTAGGAAGCTCTCGCGACTAGTCGCTTTTAAATCATACAAGGTTTTTTATGAATCAACACATTTACCACCTCTCTCACATAGACCTCGATGGCTATGGCTGTCAATACCTCTCACAACAATGTTTTGAGACTATAGATTGTTATAATGCAAACTATGGGCCAGAAGTCCCTGCACGATTAGGTGAAATTGTAAAAAAAATAGAACAAGATAAGTTTATTTATGGGGAAAAGGTAGAAGCACTTATCCTCATTACCGACCTCAATCTTACAACCAAAGAAGCCAATTGGATAGAAAAAGAATCTATACGTATTGGTGCAAAATTACAACTTTTAGACCACCACGCCACGGGTGCATCAGCAGCAGAACGTTTTGCTTGGTACTACTTAGATACTAAACGATGTGCTACGCTTATTACCTATGAGTGGTTACAAAGACATTATGATTTTGATAAGAGTAATGATTTAGCTCGTATTGTCAAAGCCATCAATGCCATAGACATTTGGGTAAATGAAGATGAACTCTTTGAATATGGGAAAGTCATGCTAGGGATGATATCTGGCGCAAGAGAAATAGGACGTATCTTATTCCCTGCTGAGGACAGAGCGTTTAAACTCTCTATGATAGCAGTTGCAAAAAATCTAGTTGAAACAGAAGAAGCGCCCATTGCCTTAGATGATGCCATACATCAAACAAAAAAAGCATTTTTTAGACAAGATAAAAACGACACAAAAGACAACTTGGTTGCTACTTATGTGACAAACCTTCTAACAACAGACAAACAACGTCTCACTATAGAGTACAAAGGTCACAAAGGTATTCTAGGTTATAACGTAGGAAATGCTTCTATCATAGGAAATGCTTCCATGGTAGCCAATGAAGAGTATGCATTTTACATGGATGTAAACTTTAGAGGAAACTTTTCTTTAAGAAGTAATAACAAATTGGATGTCTCAGCCATGGCAGCACATATTGGTAATGGTGGCGGTCATGTCAATGCAAGTGGTGGGAAAATAGAAGGCTACAAAGACTCTTTTGTCTATGCAGATGTACGTCAGTTTGTGCAAGACTACATAGACAAGAAGTGTCAATAGACTTCTATAAGTCTATCTTAATACCAAAAAGATAGTTTGCGGTGTCGAGTTTTGATGTATCTATATCTTTAATATCTAGTTCATCACCATAGTCTGTGTAGCCTACAAATGCAGAGATACTCTCATTTAACTGATAGTTTACTTCTAACCCAAAAGTGAAATCTGTTGAAGAGTCTGTTATCTCTTTGACCGTATCAGTAATTTTAAAAGCACCATCAGTTTTAACTAGGCCTACTTTAGGTGTGAGAGACAAACCTGAAACTAGAGGTAAAGTGTATGTAGCAAACAAGCCATATCTACTAATGTCTTCCTTAGAAAAAGAAGAGTGTTCTGAAATATTTTTACTATACTCCAATCTTGCACCTATATTGCTCAACACTTTAATAGAGCCAAATGCTGTGACATAATTATCAGAATTATTGCCTTTTGCATACCCTATACCTAGTTGCCCAAATGAGTCAGCCATGACGATTGAACTTATAAATATTAGACTTAAAAATAATTTTTTCATAATATTTTTCCTTAAATTTGTTTATTTAACTTTAAAAAATTTTAACTAAAACTCTATTAAACCAAGGCTATAGATTTTCTATAGTATTAAGTTATAACTTGTTATACTAGAAAAAAGAAAAGGGAGTTATAATGCTTAGGGACATTAAAATTCAGAACATTGGTTTATTCAAAAAAGGTTTATTTGCATTTGCACTATTTATATCACAGGTCAATGCAGGGTTTAATTTTGGAGATTGTTCTGGGTCAGGAACTTTTGAACAACAGATTGTACATTATGCTGGTGACTATGAAAATACCACAACAGTAGGTCATATCCCACAAGGGATAGAAGGTTTACGTATTGAACTTATCTCAGATAAAGATGTCGACATTCGTCTTTATGGTACGAATGATGATAAAATTGTACACTGGCCTTATGGTATTCATAATCAAAAAGATCTAGCGACAAAACCTTATCAAGATATTAACATTACCTATAGTGGTTATAATGGCTTTAATGGAGAGAAAGGTCATGAATATATTGAAATAGGTGAACCGACAAATACCACAATGACGATGAAAGCCTTTGGATATCATGCAGGTTATGCTACCGTTAACTACTCTTGGACAGGAAAAGTAGGCTGTACCTCAAGTAATGAAGGTAACGGAACATTTCAACAAGAGATATTACATCAAGCCACGAACCTCGTAGGCACGATTCCTCCAAATATTCAAAACCTCGAGATTAATCTTACTTCTGACAAAGACTTAGATATACAGCTTTACGCTAAAGATGGTACTGCCATTGTCTCATGGCAGCCTACTGGGCTACTTTCTGGTCCGACTGAACAAAATATCCTCTATCATGACATGAATATCACATGGTCAGGATACAATGGTACAGGTGTACAAACTGGACATGAATATATTAAAATTACTGGGAATACCACAGAAATGCTGGTGATGAAAGTTTATGGCTATGAAGCAGGATTTGCAGATGTAACCTATAAATGGGGTGATACAAATGACACAGATAATCAAGGCCCACAAAAACCAACATTAAACTTTGTACCACCAGCGCAAACACAAAACAGTACAGAGTCTATCGAGCTAAGTGGTGAAGCTGGGACTAAAGTATTTGTCAATGCTGTGTATATAGATACAATCAATGCAAGTGGGATTTTAACTTTAACACT
This sequence comes from uncultured Sulfurovum sp., assembly GCA_902727855.1. Taxonomy (GTDB): domain Bacteria; phylum Campylobacterota; class Campylobacteria; order Campylobacterales; family Sulfurovaceae; genus Sulfurovum. Next base: position 321,329 of record CACVAS010000107.1, on the reverse strand, counting down.
AGATACTTCCGGTGAGGATGGCATCAAAACCTTTACCATACTACTAGAAGATGATGCAGGTCATCAGAGTGAACCTTTAATTCTAGCTATCAATAAACAAAGCGACCCAAAATATGCACTTTCTTATAAAGGTCTTACCTTTTATTACCAAGATTTAGTTACTGAAAATTATGGACTAACCCAACTTAATAACAACACATTCAATGCGCTTAGTGACTTACAAAAAGAACAAATAGCCAATAAACTACTCACAACACTCTTTTATGCTTACCCTTACACTGAGTTAAAAGAAAAAATAGCTGCTGGTAACTTTGTAGCGTCTGTACGTGATGGACTATTGGTAGACACAACAGATACAGCATGGTTAGAGACACATATTGTTGATGATGATATCTATCAACAATCTAGCTGGAATGAACAAGAAGCAGTCAATATACTCACACGTTTTTATGCCATGCCTTCTTTAGACCATTACTTTTTGAGAAACTGGATGGCATACATCCTTACTCAAACTATAATGTTTTCACCAGCATATGAACTGGAGTCTACACATACCCCTAACATCGCAACAGTCTATAACCGTCTTGTCGTGATGTTAGGTGAAGAGAGTGGCATGCGTTACATGAGCTATGTACATATGATGAGTGAAGACAACTGGAGACGATTTAGAAGCCCCGAAGACAACGGTAGAGAGATGTTAGAAATTTTTGCACTAGACATGAATGACTCGCACGTACCCATAGCTGGTAAGGCTTTACAAAACTGGAAACTAGACACAGATGGTAATACCCTTGTTGTTGGTCTTAACCAAAATACAGATCCTCTTTCATTATTTGGTACAACCATTTACAATGGTGATGACTTTTATAGAGAACTTGTCAAATCTGACTTGTTTACGTATGGTGTCACACAACGTTTGGTCTCATTTTTCTTTCCACAAACATCAATGACTAAACAATCAGAAATTACGGCATCTATCGTCGCTTCTAATCCTGAAACATGGCAAGATATTCTATTGCAAATTGTCTTTTCAGAAGAGTATCTTTTACATACAACAAGGTCAAAAAGTGCAGAAGAATTATTCTTTTCTAGTGCTAGAAAAACCTATTTTAAACATAGAAGAGGCACATTTCATGAGTTTAAAGATAGATTGGAAGATATGCATCAAGCAAGTATGAAATATAAACTAGGAAAAATCAAACGTGTACCTTTAGATACACTCTCGTTTGCTAACTATCATAAATATATTCGAGAACGAATCTTTTTACGACAATCTGATCCATCCAAAGAAACTGACTATAATTCATGGTCACGTCATGGTTGGGGAGAAGCGTTTGTGTCTAATGAACACTTTGATTTTGATGAAAATGATGAAGAAGCATCACTTGTCTCTTTAATACACTATATTTTCCATAGTATCCTAAGTCGACCTGCCAACAGTGATGAACTTACGCTCTTTAAAAATCACATGCTTTATGAAGATAATGGAGAAAACATACTACGTTATAATTTTGACATTGTAAGAACATATAGCGATGCAGAACAACAGTTAAGTCAGCGTGAAAAGTTTAAACGAAACGTCACTATCATTGTTTTAGACTACATATCTAGACTTACAGAAACATATACTTTAAATGAGGTACAGTAAGATGAAAAGAAGAAATTTTATAAAATTATCAATGCTCTTAGGTTCAGCAGTCTTCGTACCTACGTTTACCTATAGTAAAAAGTTAGATATTAATGAAATTGTATTTTCTACAGGTATACACAATGCCAATGAAGCACAGACTATTATTATATTTCAATATGGTGGTGCCAGCCAACTTGGTGCAAACCTCACAAACCTAGATGAAATAAATACTGCTTCACAAACGGACTATGACTACTTTGGTACCATTACGAAAACAGAAAATAGTTGCTGGGAAGAAGCTGGTGGAGAACATATGGAGACACTACTAGCCAGTGGAGACATGACACTATTTCGCTCATGTTATTCTCAAGTACGAGAAGACAACAATAATAAAGCGCATGGTCTTTGTACTGCACAAAATCAAAAAGGCTCTTTTGATGATGACAATGCTGGGGTACTCACAAACTTGGCACAAATATTAGAAGCCAATGGCATTGTAGATGAAAATACAATCATGCCTTTTATTACCCTAGAGGGAGAGTCACGCTTTTATACAGAAGGAGAACTCCCTCTTAACAGTTATTTAAAACCTGTTGCACTCAACGAAGACTTGGACAATCCATATAGCCGTTATGAACGTGATTGGCGATACTATACAAGTGAGGAGTCATCTATTCCATTCTATAATGATAATAATGAAAGTGGCTTTGATGCCACACTCCACCAAAGTATGGATGCTCTTGCACAATCACAAAACCAAAGTGGTAAAATCAAGAATGCTTTTGAAAGAAGAGCATCACTCAGTGACTTTATAGACAATATTTCTACAGCTACAACACCAGACTTAGGAGCAGATGCTTACCCTGAAAATAGTCAGTTTGCAGACCGTATTGAAACAGCGGTAAAAGTGCTAAGTCATAACCCAGATACAAAGGTTATTACAGTAGGTGCGGGTGGGTTAGGTGGTTGGGATGACCATAACAATGCACGAGAATATGTTGATCGTTTAGAAAGCCTTTTTTCTACGCTTAAATCTGCCATGGCACATATTAAAGCTATGGGGAAAGAGCAACAGATAAACATTATGGTATTTGGTGAATTTGGAAGAAACGTTAACCTCAATGCTGCGCAAGGGTGGGACCATGGAAATTTACAAAACTTTTATGTTTTAGGTGGCCAAGGCTATTTTAACCATAAAGGTATTGTAGGAGAGACTGTACTAGAAGACCAAGGTGGTAATAATAGACTCTACCTCAAACCAAAGCCAGATACCTACACTTTTGAGCCTATGAGTATTGCTGCAACGCTTTACAAAATATATGGTATTGAAAACCCAGAAACATTGACCAACAATAACGGCATTATTGACCCTTTATTTACATAAAGATAAATGCCTAAATTTTCACTCTCGCTTCTAAAGCACGTGAGAGTGACATGACATCAATATTTTCAAGTTCTACCCCTGTAGGTACACCTTGCGCAATTTTAGTAAAGTGTATCTCTAGCCCTTTTAACTTGTCTTCAATGTAAAGTATCATCGTATCTGTAGCGATACTAGGGGGAAATGCAAAAATAATTTCATCTACCCCACCTACCGCATAAAACAAATGTTCTTCATCTAAGTCTTTAACCTCTGAAATCACATAATAAACCCCATTAAACTGTCCACTCTCTTCAATAGTCAAAATATCTTTTGCCGACTGCACAATACATAGTTTTGAAGCGTCACGGTAAGGGTCAGAGCAAATGCTACAGAGTTCATCTTCACTCATGTTATGACATTTTGTACATTTTTGTATACTATTGATACCAGTCTCTAAGGCATGTGCCAATTTCATTGCAGCAAAACTGTCAACCATCACTGCCTGATAAGCCATACGTATAGCAGACTTTTTACCGATAGATGGAAAAGATTGAAAAGCATCTACCAGGTTTTCAAAAGCTTCTATTTTGTAGTGTTTCATGTGTTCTCTTTATTTGTTTTAGTTTCGATGCCATTGAGCATCATCTGCTCTTCAAGTTCGTCTTCTAGTTCTTGTTTTGATGGTAGATAAAGTTTGTATTTACTAGCAAATATCTGCTTATTGTTTTTAGGTAATGTATATTCTACTACCTTTTCATTTTTGTCTCTACAAAGTAGAATCCCTATCGTATCATTGTCATTTATATCTTTTATCTCTTGGTCAAAGTAGTTCACATACATTTGAAGCTGTCCAAGGTCTTGATGTTGTAGTTTGCGTGTTTTAAGTTCTATGATTACATAACTTTTAAGTGGTATGTTGTAAAAAACCAAATCTGCATAAAAACTGTCTTCAGATACTGTTAGCCTATATTGTCTCCCAACAAAAGCAAAGCCACGTCCAAGCTCTAGTAAGAACTTTTCTAAATGCTCTACAAGTTTATGTTCTAGCACTTTTTCATCTGTATGTTGGCTTTCATCTAAACCTAAAAAATCCAATATATACGGGTCTTTTATGATGTCTTTTGGTTTTATCTCTGTTGTGCTTAGTGCTTTGCTACCTTCTGTGACTCTTGCTATGACAAAATTTTGCACTGCTTTTTGTAGTGCTCTCACGGACAGTCTATTGTCTATGGCATACTGCTCATAAAACTTCATCTCTTCATTGTCTAGTCTTATGAGGTAGGTGTAGTGCGTAAAGGAAAGTCTAAAATTCAATTCGCCAGTCAGTGACTGGCTTTTTCCCAAATCATACTTTTGGTAAAACGACCTACAGTCTTTTAAAGTAGACTTTGAAAATCCTCTACCATACCTTAACGTGAGCCTTTTAGCTAACCCCTCAACTACCTGCTTCCCATACTCAGCCTTAGCCTGACCACCCTGCTCTTCTTCTACTATAAGCTTTCCTAGTAGATAATAGCTCTTCGTACTCTCACTATATATCGCCTCAACAATTTTTTGTCTACCTGTATCTACGATAGATATGGCTTTGGTGTAGAGTTTTTCTTCAGTGGCGTTTTGTTCGGTATTTATAGGTTTCATTATGACTTCTTTTCAAATTTTTCTAGACATGTTCTAACATTACTAATGAATTCATTAGTTAATTGTACATCTTCCCTAAATGCTTTTGTAAGTTCAAACTGTACTCCTTTACCGTTTATCCCTCTGTTGCAGATATTCTTTTTCTCTGTACCTGAAAACTTTTTCAAAAATGAGATAGGAAGAAACTCATCTTTCATAGCATCTTTAAATTTAGATATTAAGCCTTCATCCAACCCACCTATAAATATTTCTCTATTATCATCTATTTTAGACCATTTATTTGCACATCCATGAATAGTAATAATAATCTCTGATTTCACAACAAGTTCCAAAGCCCTTGGTTCATCAAATTTATGGCTTGTGATATGAAGATCACGATTGTATGAATTTTTTTTACCGATAAATGAGTAGTAGTTGAGACTATCACCTGCTATTCTCTTAGCTATTTTTGTAGTTTTTCGTTCTATTTTTCCACCATGAGGAGCGATGATAGTAATATGACTACCTCTATCGATACATTCTATTTCAAAGTTCCCTGCTTCATTTTCTTGTAGTTTTTTAAAATTATCATATTTATCTGGCATAATCATTCTTGTGTATTTGCAATAATCCGTCTCATTTTTGTACGAAAATTATCCCATATTTCAGAATCCCATGCTTCCGATTCTAATAAAGTTTTATATTCAAGTAAAGATTTCTCTAATATTTTTCCAAACCTAACAGCATCAATAGTTTTATCTTCTAAAAGTTCCTTATCTTTTCTGCTTATCTCCCATCCACCTGTTGATTCTCCTTGATGTAAGATACCACAACGTATATGTTTATATATATCACTACCTCTATTTTTCAAATCTCCAAAATCACTATTATCTTTAAAAAAATCTTGAAATAGTTGTCCCGATCTTCTATTTGAATCACCCCAACCATATTTAAAAGACTGCAAAGTTTCAATCAACAAACAAAAACTAGCCATCATAGAAAAACCATTTTTATACATTTCTTTATACATATAGTCATCAAACTCAAATGGTTTTATATATCTGCTATATAATCTATTGTAAATAAAATCTGCTATTGCATCTTTATCTTTTCTTCTCAAAAAATCATTATATTTACTAATAGTTATATCATCTCCATTAGGATTATAATACAATCTTACATTATTTTCTTCACTCACTTAAAGCCTCCCTTTAATCATTATTCCATACCTCAATAAATTCCATCATATGAGCCTCTGTAAATTTAAGATACTCTTCTTTTCCAAACAACTTAATAGGTAAAAAGTATATATCATCTCTTACGAATTCATCTTCATCATCTAACCTATAAAAAGAATCATCAATGTATTGTTTATCTTCTTTATCTACCCAATCATACTTTTCAAATTTAGTATCTATGTATTTAATATCTAGCCTATCTTTATCTTTAATGCTTTCATAAAATATATTTCTTTGTAAATCTTTTTTAAAAATTTCATAATGTTTATGGCAAAGACTGAGACTATTTCCTTTTCTATTTACATCTCTGTTTTTACCTACATTTAATGATCTTGTTATATATACATTTTTCCCTTTATATGCAAATGTATCACCACATATTTGACAATGCCCATCATATTCTTTATATAAAAAATCTTCTATTTTTCTTAATTCTTTGTTGTCTTGTCGTTTATAATTTGTATTAGATGGTGTAAATTTATTTGGGTTATTCTTATTTTCATCATTTATATTTTTTTGATATTCATTATCATCAGTAACGATGGTTGGATTATTTTTTGATTTAACAAATGGTTCCGATTCTCCATTACCATTATTTACTCCTAATGCATCTCTTAGCTTTTGTGATTCCTTTCCTTCTATAAATTCTTCCAAATCACTATCTGTAAGACCAGCTTTTTTTGCTACTTCCAATATCTCTAAAGTAAAACCTGTTGATGAATAAATTAACTCTTCTTTTTCTTTATACTCAGCATGGTTTTTACGTATATTTTCTCCAAATTTAATAGTAGTAAGCCAACCATTATTATCATCATAAGCAAACTCATCAGGTAGCATCTCTTTTGATATGTCTTGTGGTTTGTGAAAATTACCATCTTTGTCTGGAATCCAACTATGTTGTTTTAGTTGAACAATAAATGAAGAGTCTAATGTTATTGCGTTACTTCTTGCGTTGGCTTTAAAATAAGCTTCCAGTTCACGAAAACTTGCTTCCGTAGCTATCCTCCAAATAAGCAATGAAATTTCTTTTTTTTGAATTGAAAGAATAGTGTCTAAATTTAAAATACGGTAATCTTTAAATTTACCATGATCCGTAATACTACCATTCCCTGAATACATTCGGGAGCCTTCAGGATGCGAATATATATCATCCATTTTGGAATATTCAACAATCTCTAACTTATATTTTACACCTAATTTTTTTAAAAAATCTAAAAATAATTTTAATTCATTCTCTTTTAAGTCCATATAAATATCATCTAAGAAATATATTTTATCAGACGTATCTTTTAAAATTTTCATTCCTGTTTTCTCAAATGGTTTATCTAGATATATTAGTTTAGGAACAACCCAGTAGGTTTTATTGTTTTTATTCGTAGCTAATAAAAATGTACTTTTCTTAAAAAAATCAATATCATTAGGATTTGCCTTATAATAATCAATAAATAATTTTATATGTTTTATATGCTCTTGCCTATTTGGAAATGGTTTACCTCCATATTCATCTTTTAAAAGTGCACTTACTATTTCTTCTTCATCTATTTCTTTGACTTTTAATACTTCTTGTAAAAAAAGAAATGCTTTGTTGTTTTTTTCTTCATGTTTGTATGTTGAATCTTTTACTATATTATAATCACGAAATGGAAGAGAATAAAAATAACACTGTTTATTATCAAGATTTAATGAATTATCATATAGTTTAATTAACTTTTTAAAATTATATGGGAAATAATGTCCTTTTTCGTATTGCTTATAGCAGTACGCATATACTTTTCCAAACCACTCATCAGACTTATCTTTGATAATAACTAAATCACCATAATTTTCTTCACGAGTACCAGAAGTCTTATTAGTATAGCTCTTAATCATTTGTTCTAAAGTTTCTAAAAATTCTGTATCTTTAAAATTTTTTATCTCTAATGATTGTAAAAATTTCTCTTCTCTGCTATTTTTTTGAGAAGGATTTTTTACCCATGATATATCTTTTACTACTACGTCTTCATCTAAATGTATAAAATCTTTGAACAAATCTATATCTACTATATCTTTTATGACATTTATACTTCTATAGCATTGCGAAGCAGGTTTATAAGTTTCGTCATCTGTTAATACATAATCATGATCTTTAAAATATTGAACTATATCGTATTGAATAGACCTATAAAATGGTGATAAATTATCATCTGCTATGGGTAAACATTGTAAAAAACCAAAATCCAATAATTGATTCTCTTTGATATATTCCAATGATTCACAAATCAATTCTGCTATTAAATCTCTAAGATCTTCATTTTCTTTTATACCTTTAATACTATCTCTTGCTACAGTTGATGCAAAAGGTGCATGAATGTGAAACTTAAAATTACTTTTTTCTTTTTCTGCAGGGAAAAATATAGATACTTCACCATCTATAGGTTTAATATACTCTTTTTTCTTTTTTTTATCAATACCTAAAGAAAATACAACAGATACATACAAAGTATCACTTTCAGGCAAATATTTTTTGAATCTTAACCATCTCGTAGTAGTATTGTTCCTTGAATTGGTAATATTAACTCTAAAATCATTAACTTCATCTCTCTCTAGTGTATATAGCTTGTCTTCTATCATATAACGTAGCGTTTTAATTTTAGATAGAAACAGAAGAGAATTGTCTTGGATTTTTTCTAATCCTTCTTTAATTTCAGAATAGGCCTGCTCTTTTGTTTTTTCTTTATTTTTTTCAGTATGCTTATGATTAAAAGGAAATATCATTATTGTTTGTTTCTCATCAAGATCTGTATTTATAACTGTAGGTACAACCAAATCTGATATTTTAAAACTATATTCCCCTGAGTAGATTTTAGGTGTAGATGTATAGGCAAAAACTGCTTTAAATCCAACACCAAATTTTCCTATTTTATTTACATCATTAGCCTTCGTTCCTTGACCTATACTGGTGATTCCCTTTAAATCTTTATTATTGAAAACTCTTCCATTATGAATAATTTTTAACTCATTATCTAATAATTCAAATTTAACTTCTGTTGCTCCTGCATCCTCTGCATTTTGTAATAGTTCATAAATAAAATGTGCATTATCTGGATATAGTTCAGTTAAAAGATTACTAATACCTTCATCAAAATCATTCTCTTTATTAAGTCTTACCCAATCTTCACGTTTTTTTGTTAATTCACTAAAATCTACCATATTCATCTTATCACCCTCGCAACCCCCAAAACCTCAAAACTACTCTTAATATTTTTCTGACTTTCCAACTCATCTATCTTGTTATCTCTTTGAACTTTAAGATTTTCAATCTCCCCAACTCTCATCCTTCGCACATCTTCTTGAAATACCTTCTGCTTCAACCTCTCAACCTTACGAATCTGTTTTTCAAAGTAATTACCGATAGAATTTATTTTTATATCTATTTGTCTGTTTTGATGTATAGACTCTAACTCTTTTTGTTCTTCTATACTTTTTATGATATTTGATGTAGCTTTTACTTTAAGCTCTTCTAAATTTGTATCGGTTTGTACATTGCTTTCACTACACTTACTGATAAACTCAAAATAATCCACTTCATCTACAAAAGTAAAATCTTCATCTAAAATAATTGTTTTTATCATTGACTTTTCTTTGAGTTGTTTAAAATCTACTCTATAGACAATCGCATAGCCATCTTTATATCTGCTACTGGACACATTTGTGTAGATAGTTTTATGTGTTTTACCTTTGGTGATAATGGAAATAATAGGATTATTGAGGTAGAGGTACAGTGTTTGAAACTCATCATTATTATTTGTCGTAAAACTTATTTTCAACTCTTTGTATCGGTGTATTTTTTGAAGTAAAGTCCTCTCTTCTTTATATTTTAAAGGTTCTGTTCTTTTATCACTCATATTGGCTTTAAGTAAATGAAAAAGTTTTTTCAGGTTTTCAGGTGAAAGTTTGATACTACCCTCTTTGAGTTCTTGAAAATTAATTTTATTTTCATTTAAAAAATCTACAAATATTTTTTTACTTTGTACCTGCAAGCTATTCACTTTCATCGGGTTTAAAAGTGCATCTTCTTTTGACTTATAGTTTATGTCATCATTGATAAGCTTTTCCACTTCAACATTCTGCTCTTTTGTTTCTAACTCTTCCCTTTTAAGTGCAAGTTCTACTAAATGTATCTTTGAGTCTACTTCTTCTTGTGAGAGGTCTATAAGTTCTGAAATATTGAGCTGTTTTTCTAAGTCTCCCAAAATAGGTTCTAACTCTCCTATGGAGTTTTCAAATATACCAAGTTTATTGTAAAGTCGATTATAGATTCTGTCTTCGATGGAACCTACGATACATAGGTTAAAAATATGCAGCTTGTAAAACTTTTGACCTATCCTGTCTATCCTACCTATACGCTGTTCTACTCTCATAGGATTCCAAGGAAGATCATAGTTTATGACTACATTACAAAACTGCATATCTAGCCCTTCACTACCAACCTCAGATGAGAGTAAGATGTCAAAGTTACCTTTTTTAAACTCTTTGATTTTGGTAAACCTCTCTTCTACAGAAAAATCACCATGAATCTTGCCCACACTATAACCAAGGTCTGTAAGTTTTACTTCAAGATAATCAAGTGTCTTTTTGAAAAATGAAAAAACAATCTTTTGTTTGATATTTTGAGAATCTAAATCTTTTAAAATCTCTTCAAATCTTAAAAACTTTGAATCATCTTCCCCTATAAGCTCACCTTTATTAATGATATTATCGAGATAAGATACAGCTTCATTTTCTATATCAATATCTTCATAATACTCTTCGAGATCATCCATCTCTTTTATGAGCAGTTTACCACTCTTTTTAACCTCTTTAAAACTGTTCAACGAAGCCAACATAGAAGAACTTGCCATCCTCTCAGGCATGATGGTAATAAATCCTTGCGGTACATGTGGATATACAAACTTCACAAATTCTATAACTGCATCATAGTACTTTTGCTCTTCTATTGTAATATCAACTATTACTGATGTTGCATTTCTTGGAGTTATAAGGCCAACATCTTTTTTCTTGGTACGGTTAATGATAAAGCTTAAATGGTCAGATTTCGTAAGCCTATCAATCAAATCAACTTTTTTGCTATTTGTAATTTCATCAAGTATAAATATTTCATTGAAAATTGATTGTAAACCCTCTAGAATGCTTTCATCTATATTATTATCATTGATAAATTGTTTTATCTCCTCTATAGGATGATTATTCCGTATCAGTGCTATTGTTTTATGTATCATTCCATTTGGTCTTATCATCTTTTCAAAATAATCATAATCTTTGAAATAATCTTCATCAAGTAAAGAAAGAATATGAAATAAATCACCTAAACTATTTTGTACAGGTGTAGCAGTCAAAAATATAATATGTTCAGATATGGAAGTAATGAGTTCAGCACTTTCAAAAGTTGAAGTACTATTGTTTCTCATCGTATGTGCTTCATCCATAATGAGAAAATCTACTTCAAAAAAACTATTTTCTAGTGCGTACATAACTCTTTCATCTCTCAACGTATGATATGAAATAATAATTTTTTCATTGACTAACTTAGAAGTATTAAAATTTTCAAATTCATCTATGAAATTTAAAAACTGATTTGTTTTTTTAATTTCAAAATACTCATCAAACCTAATGTTAAATTCTTCTTGCCATTTTAAAGTTAAGGATGAGGGTACGACAATGAGAGAAACTTTTAACTCCTCTCTTTTATCAACCTCCTTAAAAATCATACCTGCTTCAATGGTTTTACCAAGACCCACTTCATCGGCTATAAGAATACGATTGTTTTCAGAGTTCAAAAATTTTATCAAAGGTTTATATTGGTGAGGTTCTGGAGTAAGCCTGTTTGTATTGTATGAGTAAAGAATGTCACTTAGTGGATTTTTAATGCAATTTAAAAAAATGTTTTCTTTTAGTGCATCTAATGAAGATAGTGTTGCTTCTGAAGCTTCAAATTCTATATCATTTTTTGAAACTGTTTTATATTCTCCATCAAGCAATATTTCGCAATACTCCTCAAATGCATGAAGTATTATTGTATTTTGCCTAGTTGGTAAATAAGTCCCTTTGTGCATACAATTCTCCAATTTTAAACATTAAGTAAATATCAAAAGTAACTCTGCATATTTGACAACAATATATCTACTGAAAAGCTACTCTCTCATATAATCCGAAGCTTTTGAATACTCAACCACAGACTTTATAAAAGTAACCACTTTTTGATGTTCAGGATGCACATCATAAGCATCAAGTCCTTCTTTAGCTTCAAACACAGCAATAATACTTAAATCCATCGCTCTATCTGCGTCTATAAAGTTCACACCTACATCTATACTTCTTAGGCTTGGTATTGCTCCCATAAGATTTTCTAGCATTTGCTTTGCCTGAAAAATATTGGCTTTTTTATTTTCTTCTTTAAACTTAAACATCACAATATGAACTAGCATAGCTAACCTTTAAAACAATTTTTTGGCATTATAGCAAATTTATGATAGAATTCGCGAAAATTACTAGGGAAAGTAGGCTGAATTCACAGAGTGAATTGTAGATTTATCCTTAGATGAAGGTAACATATATGACTGAAGTATCTTATTATGAAGTATTGGAAGTAACTAAAGATTGTTCTGGCACTGAACTCAAAAAATCATACCGTAAACTTGCTATGAAATACCATCCAGATAGAAACCCTGACGATAAAAAAGCTGAAGACAAATTTAAAGAGGTTAATGAAGCCTATCAAGTACTCTCTGATGATGAAAAACGTAGTATCTATGACCGTTATGGTAAAGCTGGACTTGAAGGTCAAGGTGGTATGGGTAGTGGTTTTGGTGGTTCAAATATGGATGATATCATGGATATGTTTAACTCCATGTTTGGTGGTGGTGGCTTTGGTGGTGGACGCCAGTCTCGCCGTGATCCCAATCAAAAATATGCATTAGATTTTGAAATAGAGCTATCACTAGAGTTTCACGAAGCAGTCTTTGGATGTGATAAGACCATAGACATCAACTATAAATCTTCTTGTGATGATTGTGAAGGTACGGGTGCAAAAGATGGAAAAATGGATACGTGTGAATACTGTGGAGGTCAAGGGCAAGTACTCATGCGTCAAGGACCTATGCAATTTGCGCAAACATGTCCAAAATGTCAAGGACAAGGAACAAGCGCAAAAGAAGCTTGTGGAAGCTGTAAAGGTGAAGGTTACCATGAAAAAGAAGATACCGTCACAGTCAACATCCCTGCAGGTGTAGACTCAGGTAACAGACTAAGAGCACAAGGCTATGGAAATGAAGCAAGAAATGGACAACGTGGAGATCTCTATCTTACTTTTATAGTAAAAGAAGATGAAAACTTCATCCGTAATGGCAATGATATTTACATTGAAGTACCAGTCTTTTTCACACAAGCCATCTTAGGAGAGACTATTTCAATTCCGGCACTAGATGGTGAGCTTGAACTTGAACTTAAAAAGAGTACAAAAGATAAAGAGCAGTTTGTCTTTAATGACGAAGGTGTTGCAGATGTACATTCTGGAAGAAAAGGTCGTCTCGTTGCACAAGTGACTATGATACTTCCAAAAAAGATAAATGATGAACAAAAAGAACTTCTTGAAAAACTTCAAGAGAGCTATGGTGTGGAAAGCCGCCCACACAAATCTACTTTTGACTCTGCTTTTGAAAGAGTCACGTCTTGGTTTAAAAGTTAAAACATCTTTAAGGGTGCATTAAAATGCACCTACACAACTTCTTGTTTTAATATGACCTTACTCAAAGAACTATCTAAACTACCAACATCTACACGTTTATCATAGGCAATGACATACACTTCATCTTTACTTTGTAAATAATTTTTTTCACCAAACTCAGCATATGCTGTTGCACCAATAGAGATAAGCGCTTGAGTAGGATGATTACACTCTTGTAACCTATCGGCTATATTTTCCAAAGGTCCAAAATCTTTTTGGTTATTCATTTTATCTATAAGCCATGATTTAAGCCTTGTATAGAAGTAGGAGTAGCCAAGTAATGGTGCATCCACTCCATAAGGATATAAGACACCATTACGCTCGACAAAAGAGCATAGATGATAATGATCCATCACACCACCCTTTTCAAATGTATCTATATCTATCCATTTGTCTGCTATGCCCTTAGAGTTTACACCCCAAGATTTCTTTTCAGAAATCTTTTTTGCACCCTCTTTTCGGATGGTACAGTCATTAAAAGTGGTAAACTGTAAGGCTTCTAAATCTATGACTAACTTGTCACTATTATACTTCACATCAAATAGTATGGCTATTTCAGGTTCCACTTGGGCATTCGCTTCATACTCAGGTAAATGTAACCTGTCAGTACCAATCGAGTATAGACCTAAAAATGATTTTGAATTTGGTAAATAAAATGGGAAAATGCCTTTGGGTGCATCTGCTGTTTGCGTTACAACATTTTCAAAGTCTTTTTCCTCACCTGCTTGTTTTAAATGATGTGCAAAATTTCCTGCAACACCTAAGCCAATAACATGTTCCAATTGCATAGCTATCCTTCTAAATATTCTATAAGAAGTATAGCTTAGTGATAATTATAATGTGATTTTAAATATAGATTTTAGGTGAGGTTAAAGTAGCTACTACCATCAAAGTAGTAACCTATAAAAATACGATTTAGTTGGCTGCAGCAACTGCGTCTTTAAGTGTTTTACCCATTTTAAACTTTGGTGCAGTATGGGCTGGTTTTGTATATGTTTTATCTGTCCCTGGTACTTTACCAGACTTTTCTGCTACATCTACTGTAGAAAATGTACCAAAACCTACTAAAGATACTGTCTCTTTTTGAGTTAGTGCTTCTGTTACAGAGTCTATAAATGCTTTTACTGCTCTATCAGCAGCCGATTTACTATCAAATTCACCATTTTTTTGTACTAATTCTACAAATTCTGCTTTTGTCATTCTTCATTCCTTTTGATTTTATCCTTCAATTATAGCACAATCAATACTTAATTAATGCTAAAAAGCTTCTTTTACGTTTATAATAATTGATGATTGATGATTAAAGGGAGTAAAAATGGTGCGCACGAGAGGATTTGAACCTCCACACCACTAGGGCACTACCCCCTCAAGGTAGCGTGTCTACCGTTCCACCACGTGCGCATTGTAGCTATATAGTTAAAGTACTATAGAAACTTAAAATTGAGGGATAAAATAAAAAGCTGTGATAACATCACAACTTTTTAATGTCTTTAAGATTAACCAATAAACGGGTTAGCATAAAGAGCGATAAGAGCAATTACTAGTGTATAGATAACTTGCGCTT
This sequence comes from uncultured Sulfurovum sp., assembly GCA_902727855.1. GTDB lineage: Bacteria > Campylobacterota > Campylobacteria > Campylobacterales > Sulfurovaceae > Sulfurovum. The sequence goes on along the minus strand of CACVAS010000107.1, from coordinate 306,155 downwards.
CAATCATTGCTAGTGCAATAAACATAGTAGTCATTAGTTTACCACCAAGACCTGGGTTTCTTGCAGTACCAGCAATAGTTGCAGCAGCTGTGTGACCCATACCAATAGCTCCACCAAGTGCAGCAAGACCAAGACCAACACCAGCAGCAACTACTGAGTATGCTTTAATCATAGATTCGCCACCTTCATTAGCGAAAGCAACAGCACCGAGTGCCAAGAAAAGTAAGAAAAACTTTTTCATTTTTTATCCTTAAAATTAATTATGTTTTGAAGTCTGTTCGGATAGCGTAAATAGTGTCCCCACTACCAACAAGCACATAAATGCAACCTGTTTCCCTACTGATTACTTCGTATAAACGCGAAATTATAACTAAAATGCATTTAATTTATACTAAAAAACTCTAAACTATTTGACTTTTGTATTCTCTTCTAATTTAATAGAATCGGGATTCATAAAAGTTTCAAGATTAGCATTTGAAAGTGTCTCTTCCATCAAAGTACTCTTATCTAAATCTAGTGATGTAAAATTATGGTCATCTAACAACTCAGGAAATTCAAAAATATCATTTGTTATTTCAAAGATATTTTGTCGTACTTTTAACGTCTTAAAGTGCTGAAGTATTACTTGTATCAATAGGTTTTCATTTTTTTCTATGTCATGATATCCAAAAGCAATGACATACACTCCCGCTTTTTGCGCTGATTCAACAAAGTTTTCTATTTCACGTAGTGTGGTTTCTTCTGTTGGAAAATTTGCCAAATTCATAAGTACTACATGGTATTTCTGTTTCAATTTTGACTTTTGATTATGTGCATTAATACTTGGTCTATTACAACATATAAGTTCTGTATATCTAGTCACAATAGTATTTTCTATCTCTTTAAAAAGATCATTTATCATTTCAGACGTATACGCTGTTTTAAAAAGCTGTACATGCTGGAGTGGAGAAAGATGATAAAACTTTTTTTTACCAAAATCAAAGAGATCTACCTCCAAACTACCTGTAGGCATTGAAGAGAGTAACTGTAGAGATAAACTTTCCAACATCAAATCTACTTTTGGTTCTGACTCTTTATCATACAGTATACAAAATCCGCCATCTTCACTTGTAGTATAAAGTGGAATACTTGTCTCGTCTTTATATAAGGTACCTAACTGAAAACCCCATGGAAAAGTGTACTCTTTATTTTCTTCTATCATCTATATTTATACTCTCTTTTTCATACATCATTCATGTTAGCTTTATCACTCATTATGCTAAAAACTCTGGTGTTGCTAATTCTACTTTTTTACCTTTTTGTTCCATCACAACAACGGTAATTTCATCACCCTCATTATAACGCTCTGGTAAATTATTGACGCGTTCTTTTGCTACTTTTGAAATGTGTAGCAAAGCATCAAAACCATCTGGCATCTCAACAAAAAGTCCAAAATCAACAATACGTTTTACTTTACCATGATAAGTCTCACCAACTTTGTATTCCATCTGTTTTTTCACTGGCATAGATGCTATATTTTCTATATGTTCTTTTGCTGCTGCAACCTTCTTTTTATCTCCACCAGAAACTTTTACTCCACCCACATCTCTATCGAGATCAATACTTACTTCAAACATCTCAATAATTTCACGAATAGTTGCCCCAGCTTTACCTATAATATCAACAATTTTTGATGGGTGAATATTAAAGTTTTCTGTACTTGGAAGTGCCTCACTTGTTTCTATATTTTTAGCTGCATCCTCCATAAGAGATAAAATATGGTTTTTCCCTTGACTGGCCTTTTTTAATGCATCTTTAAGTACAGACATATCAATACCACCCAGCTTTATATCCATTTGAAGTGCCGTAATTCCTTCTGAAGTTCCAGCCACTTTAAAGTCCATATCGCCATCATGATCTTCTAGTCCCATAATATCAGTTAGTACTGCATATTTCTCACCATCACTGACAAGTCCCATAGCAATACCTGCTGTTAATGCTGTAATCTCTACTTCAGCAGCACGAAGGGCTAAGGCACCTCCACAAATAGTTGCCATTGAAGAAGAACCATTTGATTCTAAAATTTCAGATACTAAACGGATACTACCATCATAGTTTAATGGTATAGTAGGCTCCATTGCTCTTTTTCCAAGATTTCCATGTCCTAATTCTCTACGTCCAGGAGCACCAATAAACTTAGCTTCCCCCACTGAATATCCAGGGAAGTTATAATGTACCATGAAGTTTTCTGAAAGCGCATTTTTCTCTGTAATCAGTTCATACATCTGTGCATCTTTTTTATCACCAATAGTCACTGTTACGAGTGCCTGAGTTTGCCCTCGAGTAAATAGACATGAACCATGTACAGATGGCAAAAGATTGGTCTCGATACTTATAGGACGGACTTCATCCAAGGCTCTACCATCTGCACGTATACTTTTATCGAGTATCATTGCCCTTACAACAGACTTCTTATAACGTTCAAGTACCCTAGTCACCAATGTTTTATCTACCTGTTGTCCTTGTGATTCTAATTCAGATAAAATAGTTTCACGTATTTTTTTGAGTTCACTCGAACGTTCAGATTTGGCCATATGCGCTATCGCCTTCTCAACTTCTTTCGCATAACTACTTTCTATGTGTACATACAGTGATTCATCCACCTTATCTTCTACAAGTTTTAATGATAAAGGCTCTCTAACCAGTGGTGTAAAATTTTCCTTAAATATTTCAGTCGCTTCTGCAATAGAGTCTGCTGCCATAGCAATCACATCTACAAGTGCATCTTCTGAAAATTCATTTGATAACTGTCCCTCTTCACCTTCTGAAGCAAGCGTACGCATCTCTATCATTACCACATCTTTACCAGAGCCAACTACAAGAAGATCAAGTTCAGATGTTTTTTGTTGTGATAAAGTAGGGTTAATAACAAGATTATCACCCTCTGTTCCTATACGTACAGCGGCTATCGAAGTTACTACTGGTATATCTGAGATAAACAATGCTGCATTTGCTGCATGCAGTGCTGCAACTTGCATATCTACATTTTCATCTGCACTCACTACCATAACGGTAATAGTCACAGGATAGTGAAAACCTTGAGGAAAAAGTGGACGTAAAGAACGGTCCACTATACGTGATGTCAAAGTCTCAAAATCACCAGGCTTTGTTTCTCTTTTTATAAAGCCTCCAGGTATTTTAGATGCAGCATAAGATTTTTCAATATATTGAACAGTTAAAGGTAAAAAATCTTCTTCAACCATTTTTTCATCTATGGCAACTGCTGCAATCAGTACAGCTTTACCCTGTGTATACATCACGGCACCGGAGGCTTGTTTTGCTACTTTTCCAAACACATACTTCTCTTCAAGGTTATTTACATTTATCTCTATCATTTGTTCATTCATCTATTCTTTGTCCTTATGGGTCTCTTTTTTATTCATTTGTGCTTCAACAATATCTTCAATCTCTTCAAAAGTAAGTAATTTAAAGTTTTTATAATAGTACTCTATTGAAATATAATCTTGTATCTTATGTGGGCAAAATACACCATCACACACACTTAACAAGTTTTGATATACTGCTTCATCCAGTATAGGTGTAGCAATATAAATGTTTTTTGCTCCTCTTGCAATGACTGACTTTATAGCTACCATCATTGTCAGTCCCGTCTCTATGCATTCATCTGCCAATACGACATACTTACCTTCTAATGATACTAACTCTCTTCCTTTACGATACTTATTGACATATGTCAAAACATCACTTTCATACTGTCTGTCACCTTGGGCATATACGTAGTCTTCTGAGATATCAAAAGAGTCTACCAAGGCCTTATGCATCACCACTTCTTTGGTCTCTGAAATCATTGCTATAGGAAGTTTAGAGTTATTTGGCGCTAGAATCGCTTCGGTTAATAAAATGTCCATTTGAGAATGTGTTATTTTTGCAATTTCATTCGCAAAGTATACACCTCCCTCACTCACACCTATAATAACAGTTTCATTTTCCGATAATACATCAAGTGGCAATACATCTATAAGTTGTTTTGATGCATCCTCTCTATCACGGAAATAGATATCAGGGTCTAAATTTTTTGACATAGTCTACTCCTGGAAACTGCTTTTGTATTTCATCATCATCAAACGAATAACGAAATGAATCAATGTAATGCATCACTATTTTATATGCATGGTTTATTTGTTCCATCTTGTCGCTACTACCACCCACATCAGGATGGTACTTTTTTGCGAGAAAACGATATTGAAGTTTCACATCTTCTTTGCTAATAAGTTTCGGTAATCCTAAAGTATCCAATGCACCTTCTAAAACTTCAAGAGGCGTTTTAACGTTGGTCATCATTGAGTGTATTGGTACCAATACCTCCAAATGGCTTAAAGTTTAACTGTAAATAAAATGTGTTCTTATTTTTAACTCCAGCTGAACTTGGAATAAACTCTTGTCTATAAGATGTAGTAATATCCCAACAATCCCTACTATAAGAAATACCTGCTTGCCATTGTGTTTTTTCCTGTGTTTCTATGTCATATGAAACACCCGCGTTAAATCCTATCGTATTGTTATACATATATCGCATATCAAAGTTAATATCATTAATCTCTTCCTCATCAGGACTATCTTCTAGTGCAGTCTGATATCCATGTTCAACCTGGAACATTAAACCTTCTCTTCCTTTGTATCTAATTGAAGAGGTCAGCTCTCTAATTTTTGAAAACTCAGGTGCATACTTCATATGATTGTAGAAAGTCCATTCATTCCAATTATAATTCATTTCATTATCTATATCAGACCATTTATAGGCTCTATTTGGGTAATAAATTTGGCTAAATCTTTGAAAAAACTTTAATTTTATTTTGTCAGCACTATAGAGGTATTGTTTAAAGCCTATCCTAAATTGTTCTTCAGGTAGACCAACAGAAAAAAGTTCTTTTTGATCTGAGCCCAATGCTTCATAGGCTACAGGGTCTCCACTTTCACTACCTGGTTTAATATATTCGAGGGATGGCTGAATAACATGCACATAATTTTCATATTTTTTGGTTAAATCTGTAAAAATTTCTGCCTCATGTACATTGCTATAATATTGATAATTATCATTCTCAAATGTGCCATTTCCGAAAAGATATTTACTATAATAAAATTTTTCCCTAGCAGAAAAGTGTACATGGTCATTGAAAAAAGACGTCGTATATTCTAGCGGTAAATTAAACTCTGCCTTTTGTAAAGTAGCACCTACCTTTCGAGTAAGATTTGTGACTTCAAAATCTGCGCTATACGTTAAATTATTCCATATTAATCTATCTAAATATTTATGAAGGTGTATGGTTGGTAATTGCTGTAGTGTTTCATCGTCATTCTCTTTTCTTGTATCAATAAAATATTTAGCATACACACCACCATAATAATCATTGTTCTGGATAAAATAATTTAAAATAGAAACCCTTGTAGGATCAGACCCAAAATGTATAGGTCTCTCCTGTAAATAGAGATAATCTATATCACTAATATATGTTGTATCAACAAGTAACCCATCTTTAAATGATGTTGATGTTGTATTTAACTCATCGGATGATACATCTGCAAAAACTTTAGAGGAACTATAGAAAAACTCTACTCCTGTATGTCTTAAATCTGTAGTACCTTCTCTTCGTTGATATATCTCTCTATCTTTAAAGTATCCTACCCGTAGTTTACCTTCTGAATTATTTGTATCAGCAAACCGTAAAGTAGCATAACCCCCTACACTTCTACGTGCCCGAATTTGTGGGTTAAATTCCATGTCAACACTGGGTGAGATATTCCAAAAAATAGGTTGTTCATAAACAATACCTTCATCTGAACCATAACCAAGCAGTGGAAATAATAAACCTGAGCTCCGTTCTTTATTGGTTGAAAATGCTAAATAGGGTGTATAAAGTATAGGCATATCCCAAAAATAAATTTTAGCATCATAGACTTTCATATAAGAATCAACACTGTCATAATGAGATTTGTTAAAAGACATTTTCCAAAGGGGATTATCTATGTCACAAGAAGAGAGTATAGATTGACCCAAAGAATAGTTCCCTTCACTTTTATTTACATCGTTGGAGTAGAGCCAGATATCATTTTCTCCAGCCATAAAAAGTTTCTCAAACTTAACTTCATCACTCTTTGTCTGGATTTCCATGTAATCAGTGTACTCTTTGGTTCCCTTATACCCAATCATCTCTATATTTCCATCTAAGACTAAGAGTTCTGTATCTCTGTTAAAGGTTGCCTTATCTGCTTTAATGACAGAGTCATTATAATAAATGACAGCCCCATCACTTGCATAGACTATATTTTTTGATGTATTTAATGTTTTAGCATTCACTTGTAATTTACTTGCATAAAGAGAGTTTACAAAAAAGAGTGCCCATACCAATATTAATGCTATTTTAAATATTTTATCCATCTACTACCACGCAATTCGACAATTTGTCATGTAATGTTTGTTTTTGAGGCGTAAAGAACGCCAAAAGAAAACCTAAATAGAAAACAATTTCACTCACTATTCTTAAAGCTGCACGTCCTAATGCTTTTAAAAATGTTGGATGCTGTACTGTTCCTAAGTCAACCACCTGCAATTTTACAACATATTTACCTATTGTCATACCATTATGCCATATGGTTACTGTATGATATAGTATTTTAATAGTAATAAAGATAAAAAGGTTATCTGCAGAAAACTGATTAAGTTCGAGTTGAAAGTTTGTTATTGCTTCACTTGTTAAATTGTCCGGTAAATGACTGGCTATTTCCATAAGTTGCGTATAAAAAATAGCCAAGATAAAAAAGACAATAACTAAATCATCTATTACAAATGACAAAAGTCTTTTTTGAGGACTTGCAATTGGCAGTTCGCTTGTGTCAATCATCTCTACTATCCTATAAAGCTTGATAGGCAATATCAGTACGACATTGTTTCCCAGCAAAATGTACTTGACCTACAAGCATATAGGCATTCTGTTGAGCCTCTTTAATACTATCTCCCAACCCAACACAAACAAGCACACGACCACCCGAAGCATAAAGCTTTCCGTCATCCCCACGTGTCACACCTGCATAGGAGATATGTGCATTTGCATTTAGCTCTTCATGATAAATATCATCGATAATAATCTCTGCGGGTGGCGTACTTTTATAAGGATAGTCCTTAGATGCCATCACCACACCTACAGCGTACTTATCATGAAATGATATGTTAGCATTTTTTAAGTCTCCCGTAGCAGCCTTATAAAATAATTCAGATGCAGGAGACTTCAGTAAAGGCATAAGCTCTTCACACTCAGGATCACCAAAACGTACATTATACTCTAAAATAATTGGCTCACCTTTTACAACCATCACTCCTATAAAAAGTACTCCAGTAAAAGGCATTCCCTCTGACTCCATACCTTTGAGTGTAGGTTCAATGACTCTTTCATTGAGTTTTTGATAAATATCATCATTGACTAATGGTGTAGGTGCATACGCACCCATCCCACCAGTGTTTGGTCCTTTATCCCCATTGAGTAGTCTTTTATGATCTTGTGCTGCGGGAAGTACCACATAATCTTTTCCATCACAAATAGCAAAAACAGAAAGCTCATACCCATCTAAAAACTCTTCCACAACAATACTAGTACCTGCATCACCAAAGGAATTTCCTGAGAGCATTTCTCCTGCAGCTTTCTTCGCTTCATCATGGCTTTGTGCGATAATCACACCTTTTCCACCGCAAAGTCCATCTGCTTTGACAACAATAGGTGCCTCAAGTGTGTTTATGAACTTATACGCATCTTGTAGAGAATTTGTCTCAATATATGCTGCAGTTGGGACATTATGACGTGCCAAAAAGTTTTTCATAAAAATCTTTGAACCTTCAAGCTGTGCCGCCTCTGCAGTAGGACCAAAGATGGTAAGTCCACGTTCGTTAAATAAATCAACCACACCATCTACCAATGGTGCTTCTGGTCCTACAATTGTCAAGTCTACACCATTGTTCTCAACAAAATCAGCCAATGCTGTATAATCAGAAATAGCTAAGTTTTCACCTAGTTCATCCGTTGCACCATTACCAGGTGCAAAATAAATCTTCTCTACATTGTCATCTTTTTGTAATGCCAAACCAATAGAGTATTCTCTACCACCTGCACCTAATATGAGTACGTTCATCTACTTTTCTCCAAAAAAAATTAGAAATTAGAAGTTAGAAATTAAAATATTTATTTTAAAAAGTAAATCTATTTTCAAGGATATCTCCCAGTAGCTGTTGTGCTTGTGCGTAGAGGACTTTGGAAAGATTTGAGGCGAACAGATGGTTCGTCGATAAGCTTTACAAATTCCTATGCGTGCAATGACAATAGCTAATGAGCCCGGGTGAGCGTTCTGTTGAGTCGGCCCTAATAAGCCAACGGTGTAGGAGGGAGTCTCTCTTTAGGGGATGATTTCTAATCTAAATAAATAGACTCAACTGAAAACTTCCACACACCAAGAGACTACATGTCCCACTAAGATTAATGTTGGACCCCATATACAGTAGTCGCATCACCTAGGTTAAAAAGATTATAACTTATTTGGGTTTAGTATTTGTTTGGCTTTTTCAATACATGAGGTTATCAACGGACTATCTGCTACTTCGTAGTGAGCATTTTTAGGTAAATGTGCCTTTGTGGCTTCACCTATAACTACTGCTATATAGCTACTATCCCACTCAAAACTCTTTAAAAAACAGTGTATAGTTGAAGGAGAGGTGAAGATGATAGTAGACTTTTTTGGAGGTTTTTGATCTTCGTTGTAAGAGACACAAGAAGTTTCATAGATTATTTTCTCATCTATCTCTATACCCTCTTTATGTAAGAAACCTTTACTATCAAAAGAGATTACTTTAGGACGAATATAGAGTATGTTTTTATTTTTAAATTTTTCTATAATCTCTCTGCTTAATGTTTCGCCATAAAAAGACTCTGGGCAGTATGCTACAGTCCCACCAAGTGATTCTATTTGTTTAGCCGTAGCTTTACCAATGGCTAAACAAGATATATTTTTCCATTGTGGATTTAGTGCTTCTACACTGAGTACTGCCTGCTTGGAGGTAAACATCAACAAATCATAATCATTTAACTCTAATCTCTCTTCACATAAAGAAAAAGAAATCATGGGTAAATGGATGGTCTCTTTTTTTGATACAGGAGATAGAAGATAAATCATCGAAAACTTCTTACTACGTTTTCATCAATGTCTCACCATGGAGCATCGCATCATTGACCTGTTCATCATCATAAGGATCAAAGTGTGGTGTAATAACCCATTTATTTTTAGGTTCAAGTTTCATAATGCTGTCTTCTACTTGATCGGCAATACGATGTGCTTCAAGAAGCAACATATTTGGTCGTAAAACCATATGAAACTCTACAAAGTTTGTACTTCCATCTGTACGTGTTCGTAGCCAATGGTAAGAAGTAACCTCTGGATGTTTAGAGATAATCTCACCAATACTTGCGACCATTTCTCCATCTAAAGCATGGTCAAGTAATATTTGCGTACCTTCTTTTATAATCTCATAGGCTGAATAAATAATATACACCCCTATACCTATTCCAATAATAGCATCAATGGCATCTATACCAGTCATAGAGACTAACACTAAAGCGATAAGCACAGCCGCATTAGACCAGAGATCTGTTTGATAATGTAGTGCGTCTGCTTTAATAACCAAACTATTGGTCTGCTTGGCAACTTTAAGTAAATACTGTACAAGTAGATAGGTAATCACAATAGAAAGTGCCATCACCACTATAGAAGGTGTTAGTAGTGTGGTAACAGATTTGGCTGTCAACTTTTCAATGGCAACATAGATAATGTAGAGTCCAGACATACTAATGACCGTACCTTCAATCACAGCTGCTATGGCCTGTACCTTTCCCTTACCATATTGATAAGATGCATCAGGGTCTTCTTCCGATTTAGAAATAGCAAAATAGTTAAAAATAGAAACAAGCATATCTAGAAGAGAGTCAATAGCCGAAGCCAGTACCGCCACGGAACCACTTAATATACCTATAACTAATTTCAATACTACAAGCAATGTGGCTACTAGACTAGAAATAAAGGTAGCACGTTTTTGAGGTGACATTAATTTTCCTTTATATAATGATTTAGGTCGAATGACGCATACTTATAAATTCTCGTACTGTAATAACAGATGCTACCAAGAAAAAGAGTACTAAACCCCATAGAAATATCTCACTTACCCCTTCTAGAAAAGGGAAAAAGTGAATAATACGATAGATGACACCAAGCACTACCGTAAACTTAATGGTATTTTGTAAACGTAGGTAGAATGTGGCTACATTTTCCTTATTGTAACATTTTTTATCTAGCGTTTTTTGTTTTTGTTTATCTATCTGTTTATAAATAAACTTTAAAAAATACTTCATCAGCGCAATCAGTATGGCAATACGAAGTAGTGTCCAAAGAAGAACCAACCAAAAACCTTCAGGTATTTGCTGCCAAAGATCCACTACATATGTTTTAAGACTGTCTCCCTCATACAAAGTCTTAGCCCCAAATACAAAGACTATAACTAAACTAAAAAAGAGTAAAACTTTCAGAAAAATAAAGACATACGCTTTAATTTTCTCAATCTTTTGTTTTTTTTCTTTTGATAATGAGGTATTTTTCACTAAACCAAAGGCAAAGACATAATGCATTTTCAACGCATAGTATATCCCCACTACTCCTAAAAGAAGGAGTAGGAAAACAAATAGTTCTACTATAGGGATAGACATGGACTAGAGTGCTTTAGTAGCCAAAGCTGCAACGCGTGATGCGAAAGCACCTTTATCTTTTGGTTCTAACCCTTCTGAAAGTTTTGCTGAATCTAGAAGTATCCATGCTACATCGCCAAAGAGTGTATCATCACTCATCTTATCTAGTTTTTTAATCATTTCATGTTCTGGGTTTATTTCTAAAATAAGTGCTGCTTCTGGCATCTCTTGACCCATTTGTGCAAACATTGCCGCCATACCAGCCATAGGGTCAGACGCATCTTTTACCACACATGATGGACTTGATGTCAGTCTAGAAGTAGTCTTAACCTCTTTTACCTCTTCACCTAAAACCTCTTTTATCTTGTCTGTGAGTGACTTAAACTCTTTAGCCACCTCTTCTTTCTCTTCATCTGTTTTAGAATCAGGAGCATCCACAGCAGTGATGTCTTTTAAGCTCCACTCTTTATAAGCTCCTATCATTGGTGTAACAATGCTATCTACCTCTTTGTCATCCATAATAAGTACTTCAATATTGGCTTTATTATAGGCTTCTAGAAGAGGAGAATTTCTTAACACTTTTTCATCTTCACCTGTAATATAGTAAATCTCTTTTTTCTCAGAATCTCCACGGCTTACATACTCTTCAAAACTTACAAGTCCTTCTTGGGTAGAAGATTTGTACTTCACAATGTCAAGAAGTAACTCTTTATTCACTTGGTCACTATAGACTCCCTCTTTCATGACTCTGTTGTATTGTGCGATGAAAGTATCTGATTCCTCACCTTTAAGTTTTTTAATCGATTGAAGTATCTTCTTCGTTGCATTTTGTTTAATGTTGGCTAAAATTTTATTCTCTTGAAGTAGTTCACGAGAAACATTTAAAGGTAAATCTTCAGAATCAATAATTCCTTTCACAAAACGTAAATAAGGTGGCAATAGCTCTTTATCATCATCTGTTATAAATACACGCTTTACGTAAAGTTTTACTCCTGCACTGTAGTCTACTCTATACATATCCATAGGGGCAGTTTTTGGAATATAAAAGAGTGTTGTGAACTCTTGACTTCCTTCTACTCTATTGTGTAGGTATGTGAGTGGCTCATCTGAGTCATGACCAATTGTTTTATAAAACTCAACATAGTCATCTTTTTTTAGTTCGCTCTTAGAGAGTGTCCAAAGTGCAGTTGCAGCATTGGCTTGTTCTGTTTTGTTAACCATTTTAGTCACTGCATCATCACCCTCACCTTCAGTCTCTTCTTCAGAGAAGTTCATCATGATTGGATACGCTATGTGATTAGAATATTTTTTAACTACTTCTTGCACACGCCACTTGTCTAAAAACTCTTTTTCATCATCTTTTAGTTTAATGTAAATAATCGTACCATGTTCTTCTTTGGTCACAGGCTTTACTTCATACTCACCCGTACCATCTGTGGAGAACATATAGGCTTGTTCTTCACCTGCTTTTTTTGAAATAACATCTACTTTATCTGCAACCATAAACACAGAGTAGAAACCAACACCAAACTGACCTATAAGATTTGAATCTTTTTTTGCATCACCCGTAAGGTTTTCCATAAATGCTTTAGTACCAGACTTTGCTATAGTTCCTAGATGGTCCATAAGGTCTTGTTCATTCATCCCTATACCATTGTCACCAATCGTTAATGTACCATCTTCTTTATCTAGCTTCATAAAGACTTTACCAGACCAATCTTCAGACTTAAACTTTTCATCGGTCAAAGAAAGATAATTAAATTTATCTAGCGCATCACTTGAGTTTGAAACCAATTCACGTATAAAAATCTCTTTGTTTGAGTAGAGTGAATGTGTCATAAGTTTCAGGAGTTGCCCTATTTCTGTTTGAAATTGATGTTTTGCCATTAAATATTCCTTTGTATGTGTAAATTTTCGCGATTATAATATATTTTAGTAATTATTGCAAGTTTTTATACAATTAAGTTTAGTCTTTGTGACTAAAGTTTGTATTCTAGTTTATCAATATCTACTTTTTGATTTGTAAATGGCTCTACAATGACATCTATATCATCCAGTTTATATTGTAAAGGGTAACCCACGAAGGAGTCTTTTGCCGTACTTTCCAATATATAGTATTTACGTCCATTAATCCATAAACCTTTTCGTGAAGATAGTCGTTTGTCTTTTAAAGGGACAACCACAAAAATATGTTTAGGCACAAGTACAAAATAAGCTTCTATATCTAGTGCATGTAGCATCGATATAAGTAAATTACTCTTATCATCACAGTCACCAAAGTTTTCTTCTATAGTCTTTTGAGGGGATTTTTGTTGAAACCTATTGGTCACATAAGGGATATTGGATGCAAACTGTAAAAGTGTCTGAACTTTACATAGCTTAGTACTACATCTCTGGGTGAGTGTTCGTGCTTTTTCTTGTATCTCTTCTGAAGTTGTAACATACGACTTATAGATACCATCAGAAGTACTCACCTGTGTTTTACCAACTACTTCAATGGCCTTTGAAACCGTATAAAAGAAATAAACCAATGCTATGGCTATAACAAATAGAGCTAATGTATGGGCACTATTACTTTTCATCACATAGTAAAGTATCATGTCCGCAGTGACGACATGTACTTCTCATAGTAAAAATGTACCATCCATTTTTATCTTTTAGTAGAGGTTCTGAACATTTAGAACAACGTACACGACTCCATACAATAGCAAAAACAAAGATGGGTACAAAGTAAAATAGTCTGTCATAAAACACTGCCAATATAACCAACGTACCTATGATAATAGCTAAAAACAAATATTTATAATACTGAGGGATACACATGAGTTTTTTCCTTTTAATGTCTTATTTCAATTTATCTGCCACAAGTTCATTCACCACTTTAGGATTTGCTTTTCCTCCAGTAGCCTTTAACACTTGCCCAACAAAAAACCCTAGCAACTTAGTGTTACCTGCTTGAAACTTAGCAACATTATCTGGATTTTTGGCTATCACCTCATCTATGATAGGTGATATTTTACTAGGGTCACTAATCTGAATTAGCCCTTTTGCTTCGACTATTTGTATAGGGTTATTACCAGACTTAACCATCTCTTCAAATACTTGTTTAGCAATTTTATTTGATATAGTTTCATCATCTATCATTTTAACAAGTTGGGCCACTTGTTTTGCGTTGAACTTAAGATTATTCACTTCTATTTCTTTTAACTCTCTAGCTACATCATTTGCCACAAGATTTGCTAATATAACAGCGCTATCGTATTCATAAAGAGATGTCTCAAAAAAGCTTGACAACTTCTCATCACGTGCAAGTGTATTTGCTACTTCAGTGTTCAATTTAAGCTCTGTAATATACTTATCAAACAATGCCTTCTCAACTTCAGTCATGGCTACAACTTCACCATCTATCTGCTCTTTTTTAACTTGAGGTTTAGGTGCAGGGGTATCTGTTTTTTTCTTCTTACCCCATGAGTCTTTCAATCCCACAATTTTATTGAACACAGGTTTTTCATTGGTATAGTCGACAGGGTCTGCATAAAAATACCCTTGTCTTTCAAACTGAAATCTAACATCTGGTTTATCTGTAATAACAGCAGGTTCTATAAGTGCATTTTTGATGACTTTTAATGAATCAGGGTTAATGTCCTCTAGTCCTTCTGGCGATTCATCTTTAAAAAGTCTGTCATAAAGTCTTATCTCAACTTTTTTAGCTTCATTTGCACTAACCCATTGGATAGCACTTTTGACTTTAATGCCACTAGTATCTTCACCACTTTTAGAGTCAGGGCTATACACTGCTTTTATCTCTACTATCTTTCCATTATCATCTTTAATGACTTCTTTACAGGTAATAATATAAGCATGTCTAAGACGTACTGACTGTTTAGTTGTTAAACGGTAGTATCCTTTTGGAGGGTTTTCGTTAAAGTCATCTCTCTCAATATATATCTCTTTTGAAAATGGTAACTTACGTGACCCCTCTTTAGGTACATCATGCGGATAATATGGCGCATCAATCTCTTCAAACCCGTCATAGTTTTCAATCGTTACTTTAAGTGGATCCAATACTGCTAAGACGCGAGGAACCTTTTTATTTAAATCATCTCTTATTGAAAATTCAAGTTGTGCCACATCTACCATAGAGTTGGCTTTTGCTATACCTATGCCATCACAGAAGTTCAAAATAGACTCTGGCGTATACCCTCGTCTTTTATACCCTGCAATAGTAGGTAAACGTGGGTCATCCCATCCACTTACTTTACCAGCTTCTACCAACTCTAGAAGTTTTCTTTTACTCATCACCGTGTAGTTTATACCAAGCCTTGCAAACTCATGCTGGTATGGTCTTGGGGATTTTTCTCCAAGTCCAAGTGTCTCTAGTACCCAGTTATAAATATCGCGATTGTTCTCAAATTCTAAAGTACAAATAGAGTGTGTTATACCCTCCATATAGTCAGACAAACAATGTGCAAAATCATACATAGGGTAAATCGACCAAGCATCACCTGCTCTAAAATGATGTGCATGACGTATACGGTACAGCAGTGGATCACGCATTTTCATGTTAGCTGCACCCATGTCTATCTTTGCGCGAAGTACATGCTCTCCATTTTCAAACTCACCATTTTTCATGCGTTCAAAAAGGTCTAAGTTTTCTTCTATAGAACGATTGGCATACTGACTACGTTTACCAGCTTGCGTCACTGTACCACGAAGTGCTCTCATCTGCTCTTCATCAACACTATCGACATAGGCTTTACCCATTTTTATGAGCTCCACAGCATACCCATAGAGTTCAGAAAAATAATCAGAAGTAAAACGTACACTCCCCTCCCAGTCAAAACCAAGCCACTCTACAGCATCTTTAAGTGCTTCAACATACTGCGTATCTTCAGTCGTAGGGTTCGTATCATCCATTCTAAGATTACAATGACCCTTATAATCATTGGCAATACCAAAGTTAATACAGATTGATTTAGCATGTCCAATGTGAGGGAATCCATTAGGCTCAGGGGGAAACCTAGTTGCAATTTCTGTATACTTACCTGACGCCAAGTCTTCTTCAACAATGGTACGTAAAAAATCTTTACTTTCACTCATTATAGTTCAACCTTTAAAAATTATAAAGTGTATTTTATCCAATTTTTGTATATTAAATCTTGATTTAACACTTTTTCAAATCTTTATCAAAACTCATGACTTCATAACCTTGAAGGTTTTTCTTGGCACACAGCATAGCATCTGCAAAGTCTATGTTTTTGTTTTCATATAGACTAAGTGCTTCCAAAGTGAGTGGTTGGTTTTCTACATAAAAATTATCCATCATAATCATCTCTTTGAGTATGTTAGAAATTTCTGATTTCTCACGTCTATATATATGCTTTGACACATAAATGATTTCGGCTATTATCAAGTCGAGAAGCAATACTTTTATTTTTCCACCTTGTATATCTTGCATGATAGAAAGTGACTTTCCATAATGCATAGCTTCGCTCCCTTCAAAAAACCTTATGATGATATTGGCATCTAATAAAACTTTATCCGTCATTCATATGTCCATACTTCTTCATCATCTCTTGATGATACGCATCAGCAATAGCCGCATCCACATCTCCATTATATTTCTCAGGTAATTTTGAGTCTGAAAATACACCGCCCAATCTCTCTACCCAATCATCTTCAACATCATTTTTATTGTTATTTGGAACAATAGTTGCCAACAATGTATTGGTTTTTTTATCTACGACTTGTAACGTCTCTTTGAGGTTACGAATAATGCTTATATTTTTTTGTAATTCAGATACACCTATTGTCATGTCAAACTCCTATCTATATATTTTAATTTCATTATATATAGATTGGGATTAAAGTTTTATAAAATAGATTTACAATCAGAACAAAAGCATCAAAAAATTATAGAGTTAGAATATAAAACTAGTGAAACCTCTAGATTGCGAGGGTTAGTAGAATTGGTCTAGTCTTTGGGTTTATTATATTATCAATAGTCCCTAACTTACTAGACCTATTTTTTTAAATCTTTTCTTAAAGTTTTACCATAGCATCTAAAGTATGGTAGAACATAAATTAATGAGCTCAACCATAAAATTATAGTAGTAGTAACTGCAAGCAAACTAGAATATTCCCACAGAGGATTAATAAATATTAAAACAAGTATAAACAGTCCAGCAAACATCTTTTTTATATATTTATTACAATCTTTCATAATTACCTCTATTCCTTAAATTAAAATAAACTACTCCCACTCAATAGTTGCAGGTGGTTTAGAAGATATATCGTAAACTACGCGGTTTATACCTTCAATCTCATTAATAATCCTACGGCTCATACCTTCTAGCACATCATGAGGTACATGAGCAAAAGTCGCTGTCATACCATCTACTGATTCCACCATACGGATACATACTGTGTTATCATACGTACGGTTATCACCCATTACACCTACAGACTGTACATTTAGCAGCACAGTAAATGCTTGCCATACTTTGTCATAATAGCCTGTAGCTTTAAGTTCTTCTTGCATAATAGCATCTGACTCACGTATGAGGTGTAGTCCTTCTTCAGTGACTGCCCCCATCGTTCTTATGGCAAGTCCTGGACCAGGGAATGGGTGACGTCCAATCATCTCTTTTGGTAGACCCAATTCTAATCCTAGTTTACGTACCTCATCTTTAAAGATCTCTCTTAAAGGTTCTACCAGCTCAAAAGTCATCCAGTCTGGTAGTCCACCTACGTTATGATGAGATTTGATCGTTTTAGAGGGTCCTTTAACTGAAACTGATTCAATCACATCGGTATAAAGTGTCCCTTGTGCTAAAAAGGCAACATCAGTATGTTTTTTAGCTTCTATATCAAAGACTTCTATAAACTTCTCACCAATGGCTTTACGTTTTGTCTCTGGGTCACTTACATCTTTGAGTACTGCCATAAACTCATCTTTAGCATCTACAGTAATAAGGTTCATGTCAAGCATTTTAAACATATTTTGTACATCTTCTACTTCATTTTTACGTAAAAGTCCTTGGTCAACAAATACACAAATAAGTTGTTCTTTTGGTAATGCCTCATGGAGCATTGCCGCCACTACAGAAGAGTCTACACCACCACTTACACCACAAAGTACTTTTTTGTCACCTACTTGTGCTTGTATTTGGGCTATTTTCTCTTTGGCAAAACCACCCATATTCCACGTGCTGTCACACCCACAAATGTGTTTAGCAAAGTTCTTAAGAAGTTTTGTACCCTCTACTGAGTGGTGTACCTCTGGATGAAACTGAAAAGCGTAAAGTTTTTGTTCAACATTCGCTATGGCTGCATAAGGAGAGTTTTCTGATGTACCTATCACTTCAAAACCATCAGGTATTTTTTCTGCTCTGTCACCATGACTCATCCACACTGTCTCATCACTACTCATACCTGCAAAGATTACAGCACTTGTAATACTTAGTTTTGCTTTACCATATTCATGGTGATCCGCAGCAACTACTTCTCCACCATAACGCTGTGTCATAAGTTGCATACCATAACAAATACCCATGATAGGCACACCCAAAGACCATATTTCCTCATCTGGCTTATACGCATTTTCTGAATAAACAGACGCCGGACCACCTGAAAGGATGAGCCCTTGTGGTTTCCGTGCCTTAATATCCGCTATGTTTTCACGGTAAGGAACGACTTCACAATAGACGCCAGATTCTCTGAGTTTTCTTGCAATGAGTTGTGTGTATTGTGAACCAAAATCGAGGACTAAAATAGGTACTTGTTTCATAGGGAAGATGCCTTCATAAATAATATAATGTGATTATACAATGACTATGATTAAAACCCTTGTTTAGCTACTTTGTATTTCAATAATAATAACAGGAAGTACAAAAAGAAATAAAAGAGTAAGAAAGGTACCAATGGCACCTTGTTTTCCAGCAAAGTAATAACCTATCGAACTTAGTACAAAAAGTAAAGTAAGTGAAATATATAGAAGCATGAATATCCTTTTTTACTTGATAGTATCGTATTTATAATTAATTTAAATCAGTCAAAACCTTCTCAAAAATATTGTAAGAAGGAAGAGCGAAAGATGAAATCAGATTTATAGTGTTACAAACGTTTAGTATGAGAGATATCTCTCTTATGGCTTTCTTACAAATAATACAAAAAGAGTGAAGCCGACAATATTACACCAACCCACATAACCATACCACCTAATGAACGGAAATTAGATAAAAATCCTCGAGCACCAAATAACTGAGTTGCGCTATTCTGAGTAGATGTTAGAACTGTTTGCGCTTTCAACTCAAACTTGTTATAAAATGCAGCGAAAGCACTACCCACACTATAAATTATCTTAGGAAATAATTTACGGTATATCCACTCTGCATCAATATTCACCGATTTGAGTTCAGCTGGATAAATACCTGCTAATTGTAACCAAACAAAGGCCAATGCAGAGAAGAAAAGCAACTGTAGCTGTGTCAAAATATGTGTAGCATCATAAGGTGAATACTCCATTGGCCAAGGCATCATGGCATAAAAGGCGTCTGGGAAAACCCCAATGGCTATACAAAGTGCTGAACTTAACCCCATTGCCCACAACATAGGACTTGGTGCTTCTTTGGCTGTTTTAATGTGTTTTGAATCATGTGCGAAAAACGCAAAATAAGGGATTTTAATACCGGCATGGTGGAATACCCCAGCAGCAGCAAATATAAGTATCAACCATACACCATAGTAGCCTTCCATGAGTACAGCACTAACAATCATCGATTTAGTCACAAACCCACTAAACAGAGGGAAGGCAGATATAGAGGCAGCTCCAATAATAGCAAACGTCGTTGTTTTTGGCATTCGCTTATAAAGACCACCCAGCTCAGAACCGCGCATCTCCCCTGTGGCATGTAGTACTGCTCCCATGCTCATCATCAATAAGCCTTTAAAGATGACATCAGCAAATGCATGCCCTACTGCACCATTTAAGGCTAATTCAGTACCAATACCAATACCAACAACCATAAAT
Organism: uncultured Sulfurovum sp.; assembly: GCA_902727855.1. Classification (GTDB taxonomy): domain Bacteria; phylum Campylobacterota; class Campylobacteria; order Campylobacterales; family Sulfurovaceae; genus Sulfurovum. Next base: position 286,352 of record CACVAS010000107.1, on the reverse strand, counting down.
CCTACCTGGTTTATCAAACTGTAGGTCAGAACCCGTCGTAGGTCATTTTCAATCACCGCATAGTAAATTGGGAAGAAGGCCATCACAGCACCAATATAAATCAGAATCTCTTCCCCGGCAAAAGAACGAGCCAAGGCATACACAGCAACTTTAGTCGTAAATGAACTTAAAAAAACTGTACCACTAACTGTGGCTTCTGGGTACGCATCTGTAAGCCAGTTATGTAGAAACGGGAATGCACTCTTAATACCAAATGCAAGAAACATAAGCCAAGCACCTGGAGCATCCAAACCAATGAAATTGAAATCAAGGTTTCCTACAGCCTGATAGTAAATGATAATTCCCGCTAAGAGTAATAATCCAGAAATAACCTGCATCACCAAATAACGAATACCTGCATGAAAGGACAACTCAGTACGACGAGCAAAAATCAATACAGATGATGTGAGAGCCATTAACTCCCAGTAGATAAACAAAGTCAACATATCTCCAGCTAAAATAGCCCCTATTGCACTAGCAGCATATGCTTGAGCGGCAAAGTGTTGAAGTGTATCTTTATGATACAAGGCGTAGATATTACCTAAGAGTGCGGCTATAGCAAACAGATAGCCAAACAGCATAGAGAGTTTATCTATCCTTATTGGGGTCATATCAAAGCCCATGAGGGTAAAAGTATAGGTGTGTCCAATCTCAAGGTTATAGAGACCATACGCTGCAATGAATGGCGTTACGAGCATTATGACAGCACGTAACCATCCACGTGTAAAAAGTGTTAGAATTGCTGCAATAAAAAATGGTATAATTGGTAAAAAGTCAGCCATTACTTTTCTCCCCTATCATCCATCTCCGCACGCTCGTAATAATCTTCATCACGCATCACTAGTTTACGCAATTCACGTGCTAATAATACCAGTACCACACATGCTAAAAATCCATATATAGCATAAAAACCTGTAAAGGACTCCCATGGATGAACAGTATGTCTATGTATCACTAGATCCAAAGCAAACAGTACAAAACAACTGACATAAAGCATGTTTATCAGTAGTTTTACATTTTTGGGATTATCGAAAAGGTGTTTTTTATTGTTCATGGTATTATTTTCTCCACAAGATTCCAAGCTGGGTTTACCATAAAAAAGAGTAACACACAGCCGGTTGTTGTTATTAAAATTGCTATTAGACTAAATGTTGGTGCTTCTTTAATACCATTGTTATACGCAGGATCACTAGGTTTCGCAAAAAATGCACGTATTGGTATCTCCACAAGGTAAAAAATACTCAACAGTGAACTTACCAATAAGACGGTTAACAATACCATATTATGTGCATCCATCGTCGCATTTAACAAGAGCCATTTACTCCAACTCCCACCAAGTGGCGGTAAACCAACAATAGAAAGTGAAGCTAGTAAAAATGCCAACATTGTTATTGGCATCGCACGGCCTATACCGTTTAATTCAGAAACATTTGATTTATGTGCACTAACCAAAATGGCTCCAGCAGCAAAGAATAGAGTAATCTTAGCAAATGCATGCATAGCAATATGTAAACTACCAGCCATAATACCACCGGCAACTCCTAGCATTGCTGCAAGGATGATATACGATAATTGACTAATAGTCGAATATGCCAGTCGGGCTTTTAGATTGTCTTTTGTCATTGCGATAATAGACGCACTAAGGATAGTAAAACCAGCCAGCATTGAAAGCCAATAAGCAGCGTCAAGTTGCCCAATCAAATCAATACCAAAAATATATACTGCCACTTTCAAAATGGTAAAAACACCCGCTTTAACAACAGCGACTGCGTGTAGTAAAGAAGAAACAGGCGTTGGTGCTACCATGGCTGCTGGCAACCAACGGTGAAATGGCATCAAAGCCGCTTTCCCTGTACCAAAAACAAAGAGTAACAATAAAACACCCAAGATTGCAGGTTCAGCTTTTCCTGAGAGTATACCACCTGGAGTAAACTCGAGTGTTCCAGTAAGTGACCATGTCCAAATAACTGCTAACAATAAAAAACCTATTGATGTGGTCATTAAAATACCCAAGTACGTCCAACCGGCTCGTCTGGCTGCATCGGTTCCTGCATGAGTAACCAGTGGTAGAGTAAAGAGTGTTAACATCTCATACGCTAAAAACAGTGTTAACAAGTTTGCCGAAAGTGCTATTGCCATTGTTGCAAAAATAGAGATGGCAAATGCAAAATAAAAACGTGTCTGATTCTTTTCATGGTGTGCACGCATATAACCAATAGCATAAAGCGACGTCACTGGCCATAAGAATCCTGCTACCAATGCGAAGAGTAGGCCTAGTGGTTCAAGTCTAAGTGCGATTGACAAATCTGGAAATGGTTCAAGTAACGTGAGTGTTACCTGCTGTTCAAAGTTGTAGTTAAGCGCTAGCGTTACAGCCACTAAAAATGAAGATAACCCACCAATAACGGTTACAGCTTCACGTACATTAGGCTTTTGATTGAATAGTAGCACGCCAACAGCTGTAAGTAACGGGATGACTAGAATTAAAATGTATAAAAGTTCAATACTCATAGTGCTACACCTATTAATTGATTTACGGCAAGTGATGACAAGCCAAGACTGATATCAGTCTCAAAACCGAAATAAATATTGCAAAGTGCAAATATCCATAAGGCAACAATCATCGTTAGCGGTGCCTTCTGTCTCGTTCTTCCCTCTGGAACAGGCTTGAAATAAGCAACTTCTATAACTCGGCCTACATAAACCAATGTCAATATAGACGCTACAAGAATTAAGAGTGCCAATGGCCATAATGAGGCATCGAGTAACGCAGTAACTAAATACCATTTACTAACAAAACCTGCAGTTCCTGGTATACCTATCAGGCTTAAACCACCTATAGTAAACGCTGCCATTGTTAATGGCATTGTCTTACCCATACCTGACATTCCCGATAATTCGGTACTTGCAAAACGGTAGAAAATAATCCCAAGTGCCATGAATAATGTTCCTTTAATCAAGGCATGATTAAACATATGTAGTAATGCAGCAGTGAAGCCTGGCTTGCTAGCCAGTCCTATTGCCAATAAGATATAACCAATTTGAGCAACACTAGAGTATGCCAACATACGTTTCACATTACTTTGGTAAATTGCATACACCGAACCTGCCAATACACCTATCGTACCAAGTATCATCAGTATGTTGTCAAATGGCATTTCAACAAGAGAAAATTCAATGCCATACAATGACAGTACAAAACGAATCAATACATAGATAGCCACTTTCGTTGCTGTTGCAGCAAGGAAGGTTGATACAACAGAGGGACTGTACGCATACGCATTAGGTAGCCATTGGTGTAAGGGGAGCATTGCTGCTTTTATACCAACACCTATAGTGATAAAAGCAAAAGCAGCACGTATCGCATTTGTATCTGCAACTGCAGGTAAACGATCAGCCAAGTCTGCTATATTTAACGTACCTGTCATTACATACATAAAACCAATACCTATGAGAATAAAAGTAGCCCCTATAGTTCCCATAATAAGGTAGTGATATGATGCATGTAATGCACGACGGTCACGACCCATACTGATGAGGGCATAAGTAGAAAGTGACGAAATTTCCAAAAAGACAAAAATATTGAATGCATCTGCAGTTATGCTAATACCGATGAGTCCTGCAATAACCAACAATAACGCCGTATAGAATGGTACATGATTTCGCTCAGCAATCTCTTTTTCAACACTTTTAAGTGCATAAATACTGACCAAAAACGCTGACCCAGACAGGATGAGTACCATCAAAGCACTCAGTCCGTCGATACGAAGTTCAATCCCAAGTGGAGCGTTCCAACCACCCAATGTATAACTAATGACATTAACCGTTTCTAACATTTGAATCAGTTGTACTGAGGCAAATAGCAAGAAAATCGATGTCAACAGCGTGATAAGCCAGGCACCTTTTCGATGATTAATCAACACGATAAGTGCCCCAGCGAGTAAAGGTACAACAACAATAAGAACAGGTAAGTGCATCATTATATTCATCTGTTACACCTGCTTGTCAATAGGAAAGTCATCTTTATCATCCATCGCATGAATATCATCTTCATCAATACTGCCATAAGCTTCTTGGATACGGACAATCAATGCCAATCCAACAGATGTTGTTGCAACACCCACCACAATAGCGGTCAAGATGAGTACATGAGGTAAAGGATTGGAATAGACATCTGTATTGTCAGTAATAATAGGAGGACTACCTTCAGTGACCTTCCCAAAGGTAATATACAAGATAAACACCGATACTTGAAAAACAGAAAGACCAATCAGTTTTTTAACCAGGTTCGATGATGCGATTACGATATATAATCCCATCATCATTAAAATAACAACTATCCAGTAGTTAAAATGTCCTAATAGTTCATTCATTATGATTCACCTCACGACCAGAAAAAGAGTAATAAATTAGTAAAATTGTTGAAAATACTGCCAAACCAACACCCGCTTCGACAACTAATATACCTATGTGTTGACCACTCACAGGGTTAGAAGACAATGCACTATAATCAAGAAAAGCCTTATTTGAGAGTAGACTTATCAGTCCAGTTACTCCATAAATTAAGACGCCTAACGCCGATAGTCTTGGTAAAATAGCAGCAGGTATGACTCTTCTAGCATACATTTCTCCAAAAACAAGACTATACAGTATAAAACCACTAGCAAATATAACACCTGCTTGAAAACCTCCACCTGCACCAAAGTCACCATGGAACTGTACATAAAGACCAAAAATGAGGATGAGTGCTATCATAGGTTTAACCACTACCCATAGAACCAAGTTTTTTTCAGGTTCTTGTTCATGTTTGACTTGGCCCATTCCCAAAAGTAACAAGACTGCAACGCCTGCACTAAATATAACCACAGTTTCACCAAAAGTATCGTAACCACGAAAACTTGCCAAAACTGCAGTAACAACATTGGGAATATCAATCTTTTGTTGTGTTAGCTGAATATACTCAGGCGCGACATACAGATGTACCGGAGCATTGGGGTCTCCCATAGCAGGGAAGTCTGCTACACCATAGAAAAGTGCTGCACCAGTGAGTATTACAATAAAGAGCGCCAATAATGAATGGCGATGTTTCGAGTTTTCATACGGTTGCGTGAGTCGTAAAGCAGACAGCATCAGTACTGTGGTAAACCCAGCACCCACCGCAGCCTCCGTAAAGGCAACATCCACTGCATCAAGGTCAAGAAATAACAGGGCTGAGACAAAACTGAAAATACCAAAGAACATGGTAACAACAAACAAGTCAGTCATCTTAATAGATGCAAAAACAATCATCACTAAGAAGGCCAGTAAAGAAATATCAATCAGTAGTTGGAGACTTTCAATCACTTTGACTCCTTACCTGAAATCTCTGTTTCAGTTTTTTCTTCACTGCTTTGACTACTTTCTAAGGCAGTCTCGGTCGCATTTGAAAGTGGATTACAAGTTTCCATTTCAGGTGTAGTACCACCATTAGCAGCAGCACGACATAAAGCATGCGTAATTGTTGGGTTAGCAATAATCATGATGAAGATTAGCAGCATCAATTTAGCACTATCCAGTGTCCATCCCGTATCTAACATGATGCCGATAATCAATAACATAGCAGCTAATGTTTCTGTAACACTAGCTGCATGCAGACGCGTAAAAAAATCAGGGAATCGCAAGAGTCCAACTGCACCAGTGAGGGTCAAAATACCTCCCACAAGCAAACAAATATCACTTAACAGGTCAATAATCATCATAACTCTTCACCACGTGGATTGTATTGTTCAAAAAAACGCATAACTGCCAAAGTTCCAACGAAGTTGACTAAAGCATACATTAATGCTATATCAATATAACTAAACCAACCAAGTGCATGTCCGCCAACTACAATCAATAATACTGTCTTTGTCCCAAAAGAGTTGACAGCGAGTATACGGTCGTAAATACTTGGTCCCATAAAGGCACGTATCAGCGTTAAAGCCAATGTAATCAATAAGGCAACTACTGCAGCAGCAATCATTCACTCTTCTCCAATCGCTTAAGACGTTTTTCCATTTCACCCTCTTCTAGTTCATCCAAACTCTCAGCGTTTAGTGCATGAACGATAAAATAATCCTCACCCACTTCAGTCGTTACAGTACCTGGTGTCAACGTGATGGAGTTAGCATAAATCGTTTTGATTAAGGGATCAGTGATACTCACTTTAATCTTACGACAAGCAGGCTCAATAGGAAGAGATGGATTCCAAATACGACGTGCAACATCGATATTTGTAATAATGACTTGCCAAATTAGCCAGCCCAGATAAGAAAAAAGTTCGATGTTAAATAACATGCGAAATGGTGCGTTATCGTTGCTATCCATGCGACGTACAAGCCAAATAACTAAAATAACCGATGCTAAACCAAGCGATAGCAACAGTATACTAGTATGTCCAGATAACAAAAACCAATATAAGCAAAGTATGAAGGTAAAAATTAAATAATTCATGGTTGTAATTATAGCTTAAATGTCTTGAAAATAGTTTGGTGGTTTAGTCCATATGAAAGGAATGTACTCTTAAGATATTAAAATTTACTTGAAGAGTACTTTTTATTGTTAAATCCGTAAGCTAAAAGTTAATCAAGAACCTAAAATTATAGATTATGAAACCTTATTTAAAATTTATCGCTGAGATATAATTCTGAATAAATTATCGAGCTAAACTAGTCTAGCCCCTAAATTATTTTTAATGAGACGATTTAGTATCGCCCCAGAGTATCGGATAGTTTTGTAGATTAAAGTTATGTATGAACTCATACGGTCATGACTCAATATAGTGCGAACCCAAAGACTCTGTCCTTGATAATGCTGCATCAACAATAGCTGAAGCAGTATTGAGACGTAGTTGTAACAATCTGCCTATGTCATGATTTTTCATATCATAGATAAGATTTTTTGCTTCAAGTAGTCCTTGAGTCGTTCTTATAATCCCTATATCATCCCACATCACCTGACGTAGTTTTTGTTTATATATTTCATCATTTTCTTTATGAAGGATATTTCCGTAATCTTTCTCAAAAGTAGGTATTTCAATCTCTTCTGTCTCTTTAGCCAGCAAGTGTGTCACCACACGTTTCGCAAATACAACACCTTCTAGTAGTGAGTTCGATGCTAATCGGTTCGCACCATGTACACCTGTACATGCAGCTTCACCAATGACATAAAGTCCTTTCATTCCAGAAATTGCCCCATTGGTATCACACTCTATGCCTCCATTTGCATAGTGAAATGCTGGGGAAATAGGTGCCCTGTCTTTTGGAAAATGATATCCAAGAGTACCAAATGTACGGGTAATATTAGGAAAACGATGTTCAAACCACTCTGCCTCAAACATCGAAAAATCCAAATATGCCTGCTTACCCGTTTTACGTCTATAGTCAAATATACCTCGTGAGACTATGTCACGAGATGCCAATTCACCACGCGCATCATAATCAAATAGAAAACGTCTGCCATCTTCATCTACTACATGTGCACCTTCACCTCGGAGTGCTTCTGTAAGTAGCAATTTTCTAGCATAAGGGGTATCTACAAAAACGGTAGGGTGAAACTGCATAAATTCCATATCTGCTAATGCAATACCTTTTTCGACACAAATTCCATGTATATCTGCTGAGACTGTCCGTGAATTGGTATTATACTCATAGAGTGATCCTATACCACCTGATGCTATAATGACATCATCTGCATAAATCGTTGTGGGTTCATAATTGACAGTAGCTTTGACACCATAACATCTTCCTTGGTCTATAAGTAAATCATAGACCAAGGTATTTTTTTGCAACATATGTTTATTTTGCACCATCATAAAATAATGCATATAACGGCCTGTTGCATCTCCACCTGCATGTATAATACGTTCTATGGAATGGGCAGCTTCTTTAGTATACAGTATATTTCCATCTTCATCAGTATCAAACTCCATACCTCTATCAATAATGTCTTTAGTTGTTTCTAAAGATGTTTGAGAAAGTATTTCTACAGCTTCTTTTTTATTGTGGTAAGAACCAGCTGCCATAGTATCTTCAACATGAGAGGGAATATCTGCTTCATTTAACGCTGTGACCATCCCACCTTGTGCATAAAATGTGTTACACTCCCAAGGGATATCTTTACACACGACCAAAACATTTTTTTCTTTAGGTATATTCATTGCGGCATAAAGTCCAGCAAGTCCTGCACCTATGATAAGTACATCATATTTATTTTCTAGAAAATTATTTTCTTGCAAACTGTTTCCTTATCAATCACTTTTTTCTCACTATTTAGAAGATTTAGTCCATTGTTTCATACCGCTAGTATCTTCTTTAGAAGTTTTTTGGGACGCTTTTTGTTCTACATTTTGATTTGCTATTCTTAGCGCTTTTTTCTTTTTTGCTTCTGCTATTTCTTCTTCTGTAGGTATATACTCAGGATTTGTTTTATATCCACAACTTGCCAGAACGATACAGCAAAGTGATGCTATAATTGTCTTATGAAAAAAGTGTCTCTGATTTTGTCTCATCTTACTAACCAACCTCAATTTAAATTTTTAAAACAACAGGCATGTTACAAAAAATATATTTCACTTTTAGGCACAAAATATCAAAAAGCGATTGCATTTGTTTATATTAAAAATGAAACACTCTTTATTGCAGTCGCACACCCAGGTTTTAAAATGGAACTCAATTATAATAGAGATTTATTAAAAAGTCTATTAACACAACTCCAAACCCATGACCAAAGTTGTCAAACATTAAAAGCTGACAAGGTGGTCATTTTTCATAGTAAGTACCACCCCGTAGAAAAAGAAACAGCTAAAGTAGATACTGTACCATACTATGAAGAACTTGCAACAACCAAATTTACTATACATTCAAATGATGATGAACTTACAAAAAAATTTGACAGAATAAAAGAACTTATATCATGCAATCAACCATAAAAAATCTTCCTTTAGTTGCTGGTGTATACCAGTACTTCGACGCTAAAGGGAAACTCCTTTATGTTGGAAAAGCAAAAAACTTAAGTAATAGAGTAAAGTCCTACTGGCGTTTTAGTCCAAACTTTCGACCTAACCCATCACAAAATACACGTATTCTAAAAATGTTACATGAGGCACATACCCTAGAATATATTGTTGTAAAGAGTGAAGAAGATGCACTTATCTTAGAAAATTCACTGATTAAACAACTCAAACCAAAATACAATATTTTACTACGTGATGATAAAACGTATCCGTATATTTATATAGATGAGTCTGTTGATTTTCCTCGTTTTGAAATCACACGAAAAGTCATTAAGGGAAAAAATATTACTTATTATGGTCCCTTTCCTACGGGGGGCCGTTCTTTACTTAATGCACTCTATGAAGTCTACCCATTAGTACAAAAGAAATCCTGTCTACGTGAAGGAAAAGCTTGTCTTTTTTTTCAAATTAAGAAATGCCTAGCACCATGTGAACAAAAAGTAACTCCCAAACAATATAGCACAATTGTCAATGATGCCAAAGCATCTATAGTAAAACGTAAACACTTGATTGAAGTTTTAGAAGAAAAAATGCTTAATTTAGCCGTGCAAGAACGTTATGAAGAAGCCGCAGCAGTACGTGATTCTATAGAGACCATCTCCTCTTTAAGTATACATTCAAATATTGATTTAGCCAAGAGTCTAAATTTAGATATATTTGCCATAGAAAATGGAGATGAGAGAGGTGTGATGGTAAAAATGTTTATGCGAGAAGGAAAAATCATTTCATCTTCCTACAACTATTTTAGACATACACATATTTATGATGAAAATGAAGCCTATAAACAAGCTATTTTAGAATTTTATGCTATTGATACACCCAGTATTACAAAAACTATTTTAGTCGCTCACCCATTTGAAGATAGTTTACAAGTAGCCTCTACGTTAAGTACACGTTTTGAGCGAAAAATAGAAATACTTACACCACAAAAAGGTACAAAAGCAAGGCTTGTTGAGCTTGCAATTCAAAACTGTAAGGAACTCTTGAGAAAAGAACAAAACAAAAATATTATAGAACAACGCATTGCTGAGCTATTTAACCTAAGTAGTGTTCCGTACAGAATTGAAACATTTGATAATTCACACATGATGGGGGCTGCTACTGTTGGAGGGATGGTTGTATGGTCTGAAGGTATATGGGATAAATCTAGCTATCGACGTTATGAGCTTCATGCTCAAGATGAATATGGACAAATGAAAGAGTTACTTTCACGAAGAATTGAAAAGTTTAACAATGATCCTGCTCCAGATTTATGGATACTTGATGGAGGCCAAGCAAATTTAAATCTTGCCATTGAATTACTAAACAAATCCTATGTAAACTTAGAAGTTATTGCTATAGCAAAAGAAAAACTTGATGCCAAAGCACATCGTGCAAAAGGTTCAGCGAAAGATATACTCTATACCAAAGAAGGCATCTTTGAGCTCAAGCCAAATGATAAAAGGCTCCACTGGATACAACGACAACGTGATGAGGCACATCGTTATGCTATTACCTATCATCAAAACAAAAAACGTAAAGAAGATATACAAGTTTCTCTTCTCAATAAAAAAGGTATAGGCAAAGCAACCGTCTCGAAACTTATACAATATTTTGGAACATTTGATGCCATAGAAAATGCTTCCTATGAAGAGCTTGCTAAAGTCAGTAACCAAAAAGTTGCATCTATTATAAAAAACCCTATAACATAATTCATATTTTTTACTAAAAACCTAAAATTTCATGCTCTTTTTAGTTTAATTATTATAAAGTCTTAATAGTAAGTACTGTTTACATAACACCTATATTTACATCGTTAATATTCAGTAAGAAATAAATTTTTATGGTACATAAAATAACTCACAAAACTACTGACAAAACTACTTTGCAAAACTACTTTGATAGAAAAGGAGCTTATCGAACATGTATTATATTATCATCAATCATACCAAGCAGATTATTGCAGCAGATAATTCATTTCTACAAGCCATACATGCCAATACACTCGAGAATCTTAATAGACAATTGATACTAGAGACAATTACACTTGATAACAATAATAACAATGAGCTTAGCGTTAAAACAAGTAAAGACGTGCTAAACTTTAAAAGTGTATCAACACCTCTTTCAAGTATATTAGGAGATTTAACCCTTATCAATGTTTCAAATATTGATAGTTTAAATAGAGACATTCCATCTGATACTATTGAAACAGAATTAGAACTCTTCGACCTCACCATACCTAAAACACCAAAGCACAACATTGATAAAATAGAATCACCTGAAAGTGTAGATATATCTTTTAATGAGCCTTCAGCTCCTATGGAACTGTTTGAAGAGACAACACTAGAAACAGATAAACATACCCCTATTTATATAGATATTGATAAAGTGAGTGAAGAGATTGGTATCTCCAATAGTGACTACAATAATTTTCTAAGTGAGTATATTGATACTGCTATCTCATTAGAATCTGATTTAAATTCCAATAATCAAGAGAAGCAATCTACTGCGTCTCAGACACTTATGCAACTTGCAGATGTTTTACAACTTCCTGTAGTCAACTCTATCATTGGAAAACTTAATACGACTGACAAAGAGTCAGCGATGAACCTCATAAAAAAGTTTTATGATACTCTTTCCATGCTAACTACAAAAAAACAACTCTCTGAACATATACAACCTCAAGATATAGTAAAACCCGTATCTTTTCAAATAGACGATTTACAACTTCTTGATGATATAGACACGCAAGACTCTCCTAGAGAAAACCCCAGAAAAAACTCTGTAGAAACGACCCAAAAAACAAATTTAAGTCCTGACATAGACTTACTGATTGATGATCCTCTGCCCGAGACAAATCAATATGACACTAAACCTATTGAAGAAGTATCCACTAAAAACAAGCCAGTAACTAGAAATGACAATACCCTAGATACTTCTACAACTAAAAGTTTTGGCACACTTAACCTAGATGAAGTCAAGCCTATGCCTTTTGAGTTTAATATGTCAGATGCGGCAGATGACTTGAGCCTACCTCTTGACCTCATTGAAGAATTTGTAAAAGACTTTATTGTGCAAGCAAGAACAGAAACAAAGAAAATGGTCGAGTCTTATGAGAATGGTGACTTGGAAAGCATACAAAAAATAGGTCATTTACTTAAAGGGGCCTCAAGTAATTTACGTATAGAGCCACTTTCTAATTCACTCTATGATATACAATTTTGTGAAAACAGTACTAAATTAGAAAATTTGATTTACATATACTGGGGTCAATTTTTAGCATTTGAACAACAAATAAACAACAGTAAATAAAGGGAGTTCTACTATGACTATACGTAATCGATTAAAACTTATTGGGCTAGTTCCTATTATTATACTCATCTTGCTTGCAAGTTACTTCTTAGTAACATCTTATATAAACTATGAAAAAGCAAATGCGCTAAAAACCACCCTGATAAACAATGCTAAATATACTTCAGTACTGACAGAAATAGGTAAAGAACGTGGCTTAACCTCAATGTATTTAGGTAGTCGTCAAAAAGAATTCTCTGACTCTCTGCAAAAACAAATAGCCAGTACTAATTTATCTATTGACATCATGAAGAAAGAGCTTATTACTGATGAGTCCATCTATTTCCCATTTATATTAAACCTATTTGATGAAAAAGCCTATGTCAATTTAGACGCCTATCAACATTTTTTATCTCATACTGATAAGCTACAAAACATTCGTCAAAATAGCCATGAGAAAAATGTAAAATTTAAAGACATATTTTTTGAAGGTTATACAGAAATACTTGCTAGCCCTATATTGAAAAACCTTTTACATATTAACCAGTTAGCATTAAATACAGAGATTTCATCTCTTGTTTCCATGCTATCAAAAATTTATATAGCCAAAGAGTATACAGGTTTAGAGAGAGGTTTTGTTTCCTATTACATCACAAGAAAAACACCTATGTCTTTTGATGATATTGGGTTATGGAACACCTTTAAAGTAAAGGCAAACATATTTGATACAAAACACTCTGCTGATACCATACTTCAAAAAAAGTTACAATCAGTATTTAATACAACAGAAAATATAAATATACTTTCAAGACTTTCTGAAATGTCATCTGCTATTCAAACAGATGTAGATAATGGTGACTATTCAGAAGAAGCCATTGATTGGTTTTCACTACAAACACAAAAAGTATCACTTCTTTCTAAAGCTGAACTTATTGTTTCCAATGCACTTTGGGAAAAGTCTGATGTTTATTTACAAAAACAAATTTTACTTCTTCTCATCGCATCAGCCATTTGGTTACTTAGTTTTATTCTTGCATTTTTAGGCTATACGACAACCAAAGATATTACAGGTAATATACATGAATTAGAAAATATTCTTAACAAAGCTATTGCAGAAATGCAAGAGAGTCAACATCCTTTCTCTGAAGAAATTGCACATATTGAAAATATTGAACTTGATACCTATGAAGGAACTAAAGAGGCCTACCATTTTCTAGAATCACTTGTAGAAACAGCAAAATCTGATAAAAAAATTGCACTGCAAGCCAATGAGGCTAAATCGCTCTTTTTAGCAAATATGTCACATGAAATACGTACACCACTTAATGGGATTGTTGGGTTTACCGAAATTTTAAAAGGTACCAACTTAGATGAAGAGCAAAATGAATTCCTCTCTATTATTGATAAGAGCTCTGAAAACCTACTCCATATTATCAATAATATTCTTGATCTTTCAAAAATTGAAAGTAACAAAGTAGAAATAGAAAATATCATTTTTGACACTGCTGAAGAATTTGACAGTACAATTGAATCGAATGCAGCTATTGCTGCTGAAAAAAATATTGATTTCAACTACTATCTTGACCCAACTATAGCAGCGAAAATTAAAGGTGATCCTACAAAAATTAAAGAAGTCATTATTAATCTTCTTTCTAATGCCATTAAATTTACATCTTATGGAGGCGAGGTAAATTGTATTATTGAAAAAACCACAGATAATGACAATAATCCTCTCATATCATTTAGTGTGCAAGATAATGGAATAGGCATGACGGAGGAGCAACAATCACGTATCTTTGAAGCTTTCTCCCAAGCTGATATATCGGTTACAAGAAAATATGGTGGTACTGGACTAGGATTAACCATCTCTAGCCAATTTGTCGAACTCATGGGTGGAGAGCTGACACTAGAAAGTATTAAAGATGAGGGAACAACTTTTAGATTTACACTACCTCTAGAAGAGATGCCATCTGAGTCAACAGACTATTACCATGCACTAAATCATATCACTGTAGGAAAGTATGAACAAAGTATTCCCACAAAATCAGATATAGACATAGACAAATATTTTAAATATTTTGGGCCATTGGTTAAATATTTTGAGTCTGTTGGAAGTTTGAATGAGCTTTTATCTCAAGATGTATGTGCACACTATTGGATTGATATTGATAAAGCAAAACAAAATGTACTCAATACCATATCTAGTATTGACAAAGAGAAACTTGTTGTTATTGCTAATGTAACGAGTCGTTCAAAAATTGAAAAATTGAATATTTCTCAAGAAAATGTAATTTACAAACCACTGACATTAACAAAAGTAAAATCTATTCTTCTTGAAAAAAATATTCATGACTCTAAAAAAGAACCTATTTTATCACATAAGAAACAATTTGATGTAAAAATACTCGTCACAGAAGACAACCTTATTAACCAAAAGCTCATTCAACGTGTGCTTGAAAACTACGGTGTGACAGTAAATGTCGCGAATAATGGGCTAGAGGCATTTGAAAAACGTAGAGCAGATGATTATGATTTAATTTTTATGGATATCCAAATGCCAATCATGGATGGTATTGAAGCAACCCATGAAATTCTAAATTATGAAAAAGATGAAAATCTCAAGCACGTTCCTATTGTTGCACTGACTGCAAATGCTTTAAAGGGTGACAGAGAACGTTTCTTAAATGAAGGACTAGATGAGTATATAGCAAAACCTATTGAAACAGATGAACTTCTTTATGTCCTTAATAAATTTTTAGCTTCTAAATCTAAGCTTCATTTTCAAGACAAAAGTGAGCCTTTTGATAATAATTTAATGACTAACTCTACTGTATTAGATAGTCAAGAAGAAATATTCATTAATACTCAAAATTCTATACAAGATGATAAGACAGATGAAGAAGTCACTTTAGATATGGATAATAGTATTCTCATCAAAACAGAAGACAAAAAAACATTAGATCATGAAAAAGATGACATCATAGATTTCAACTCCATACTAAATACCCAACCAGAGCAATCAACAGTAGATAATAAACAAGACAATCAAGAAAATGATAAAAGATCTTTAGATATTGACAAGAGTATCATTTTAGAAAATAAAGACAATACAAAAGATGATTTAATAGATTTTGATACTATCCTCAATACAGACCCTTCATCTAATGATGATAGAAGTTTTGATACTACGTCTTTGAACAAAGAAGATACAGATAAAATAGATGTCTTAGTAGAGCTTGACAATAACGATGCCCCAACAACAGAAAAAACCACACTAGATCTAGATGATATATCATTTGATTTTGGGAAGAGAGAAGAGCCTCAAAAAGTCAAAAAAGTCTTAATTGCTAAAACTTTTTTACTCGAACAAAGAGTACTCATTAAAACACTTGAAAACCTGGGTTATAGTTACGATACAATAGAAGGAAAAGAGAAACTTTCAACGTCACTGAAGTCAGGGCTTTATGATATACTATTTACCGACAACAGTATTCTTACAGATGACATCATACCTTTAACTAAAGAAATTCATGTCATTACAAGTAGAAAATCAAGTAATGAAATCCAATCAATTATAGAAAATGAAAGAAGGTAAGAAATGGCCTTAAAAGTACTTATTGTAGATGATGATTTCATAAATAGAAAACTCATACAAACCTTACTCAAAAAAAATTCACGTGTTAATGATATACTTGAGGCAGAAAATGGTTCAGATGCATTAGATAAAATACGAAAAAATACAGATATAAACCTTATTTTATTAGATATTATGATGCCTATAGTTGATGGTGTACAGTTTTTAAAAATTTTCAGAGCAGATATGAGTAATGCGGATATTCCAGTCATCGTGCTTTCAACAGATGACACACGTAAGAGTGAAGTCTTTGATAATGGTGCAAATGACTTTTTGCGTAAACCCATTAAAGAGCGAAATTTATTTGAGAAAATTGAGCGATGGTCTTAGAAATTAAAAATTTTGACATAGTCCACTTGGACTTGTCAAGGTTAATTTACAAATACTTCTGCAAGCACTTCCTCAATACGTGAAACTCCTATGATATTCACTTGATTTTTTACTTCATCTGGAATCTCATCTAAATCACGTTCATAATTTTTCATAGGTATAAGTGCTTTCTTAACCCCTGCTTTATAAGCAGCAATCAACTTTTCTTTCAATCCACCAATAGGCAATACTTTACCTGTTAATGTCACTTCTCCTGTCATAGCAACTTTATTGTCTATCTTTTTTCCTGAAAGTATTGAAGAGATAGCTGTAACCATAGCTATTCCCGCACTAGGTCCGTCTTTAGGTGTTGCTCCTTCTGGCACATGTACATGTAAGTCAAAACGCTTATAAACTTCACTAGCACTAACGCTAATACCCTCTTCTAGTTCCTTGACACTTGTTGGTATGGTACTTGTATCAATGGTAAGCTTTTTATCATCAACCAGTATTTTTACTACTGAGTGTGCAATGCGTACCGATTCTTTCATCACCTCACCTAAAGAACCTGTAAGTTGTAGTGCACCCTTACCTCTAATTTTTATGGCTTCTATAGTAAGTACGTCACCACCAACAGCTGTCCATGCCAGTCCACTCACTACACCAACTTGTGGTGCTTTATCTACGAGCGAAATTTCAAATACTTTTTTATCTGTAAACTCTTCTAAATTACTTTTTTTAATTTCCACAATACTAAGACGATTCTTCTCTAAGAGTTTTCTTGCCGACTTACGCATAAGTCCAGCAATACGTCTACGTAAGTTTCTTACACCTGCTTCTCTAGTATACTCATCTATTAGCATTTTTAAGGCTTTATCGCTAATGGTAAATTCTCTAGCCTTTAAAGCATGTTTTTTAAGCTCTTGTGGAATAAGATAACGTTTTGCAATTTCAAACTTCTCTTTTGGTGTGTAAGAGTTAAGTCCTATAAACTCCATTCTATCACGCAAAGCTGGAGGTATACGTCCTACATCGTTGGCTGTAGCTATAAAAATAGCTTTAGAAAGATCAATATTAAAATTCAAATAATAATCTCTATATTTACTGTTTTGTTCTGGATCAAGTATTTCAAGTAGTGCAGCAGTTGGGTCACCACGCATACTACGCCCTACTTTGTCTATTTCATCTAGTACAATCACAGGGTCCATACTCTCTGCTTCTATAAGTCCTTGTACTAAACGTCCAGGCATTGCCCCTACATAGGTACGTCGGTGTCCTCTAAGCTCATTTACATCTTCCAAGCCACCAAGTGCTATACGAACAAGTGGACGTCCAAGTGCTGTTGCTATTGAATTTGCAAGTGATGTTTTACCTACACCTGGAGGTCCTGCAAAACAAAGAATCGCTCCAGAGGTCTCTTTTTGTTTAATACCTCTAAGTTCTGCTAGTTCACGTACAGAGAAAAATTCTAAAATCCTATCTTTAGGTTTTTCTAAGGAGTAATGATCTTTATCTAACTCTTTAGCGACTTTACTTACAGATAAATTCTCTTTAGTGAGCTTACCAAAAGGCAACTCTAATACCCACTCCAGGTACGTTTGCAGTACATTGGCATCTGCAGATTCAGGGTGCATCCGTGCAAAACGTTCTAGTTGCTTGTTCACTTCTTTAAAAGCATCTTCTTTCATATGCGGTTTAAGCTTGGCTATTTTTTTACGAAATGTTTCTATCTCTTCATCACGTTGTGTATCTGTACCAAGTTCTTGCTGTATCTCTTTAAGTTGTTCTTTTAAAAAGTACTCTTTGTTTGTCTGTTCTATCTTTGTATGTACTTTTGTACGTATTTCACGTTGTACTTTTGAAGCTTCTATTTCTGAAGTAAGTACATCAACCAAACCCAAAAGACGTTTTTCAATGTTGACTTCAACATACAATCCATACGCCACATCTTTCTCAAGTTTCAACATAGACGAAACCAAGTCTGCAATACGGTGTGGTTCATCATTCTCTTCAATCGTACGTACTAAATCAGCAGGGAAGTTGCTGTTAAGCGATGAGAGTTTCTTCACCTTATCACGTACTATGCCCATAAGTGCATCTGCTTTAAGCTTATTGTACTCCGTAGGTTCAATAGTATCTATGGTTGCACGATTATATTCACCCTCTTCTTTTTGTATGATTTGAGCACGTGAAAGGCCTTGAAAAAGTATTTTAACTCTACCATCTGGTATTTGTACTTTTCTCATAATGGAACCAACCACACCTACTTTATAGATAGCATCAAAATCACGTTTGCCTTCTTTACCTGCTATAGAAGATGTCATAAAAAGTAAAGAGTTATTTTCCATTGCAGCAGTCGCTGCATCGATATCTTTTTGATTACTTAAAAAGATGGGACTTATCATGAAAGGGTAGAGGAAGAGTTCATCTTCTACTACTACGGGTAATATATTGGGAAATGCGTCATAATCACTCAATTGCATAAAATTCCTTTGGATTGAAAATATATATTACGTTTGTCCCATAAGATCTATTTAGGAACAAATATAATAGTTTAATAAAGTTGGTAGTTCTATCATAAAAGTACTTAATACAAAATGTAAACGTACGTACTATTAATCAAATATTTTTCCTATAACTCCCTTTTCGGGTGGAGTAATATCTGTCATTTTAACCACGGAACCATCGTTCTTATGTCTATATATTTTTGCAGCATCAGGTTTATCAGTACGGTCATACAATGCAGCAATGTTTTCATTAAGCAAATATTGACTCATATGTAAACGAATAAGCATCGTATTGATTAATGGCGTATAAACTGAACCAGGGTAACGGTATATAAAGGTACTAGACTTAGCAATCGTATCCATAATGAGTTTTTGGTCTTTATAGACATCTTCAATACCCAAAAATGCTGCTTTTAGCTTCGTAAATTCTGTATATTCACGGTTTTTATTTTGACCATAACGCTTGTTATACTCATCAAGATAATAATTTGCTAACAAATATTTTTCATCATTCATGTGTGCATGTGCTAACATCATAATAGCCGTTGGCATCAGTGGTGAACGCATATGTTCACTTTTAAGTGAAATATAATATGCATCTGCTTTATCCATATTGTTATTGCTTATACTTTTCCCTATCTGCTTGTACCAATAGAGTGCTGGCTTATTAAACTCTTCTACTTTATCTGTAGACCCTGCACACCCTACAAGTAGTAAAGAGATGGCTAGAAACAATATATTTTTCTTAAAATGCATCATTGTCCTTTGAATGAAATTATAATGCCTTAATGATATCTCAATGTTCGTAAGAAGCTTATTAGTAAAAGCAAAGAAACCACAGATTACATGACAAACACTAGCATGCTTGTAGATTGAAATCTTAAGTCCATATTAGATATACTAATTTCTATCATTGCTAAACCTACTGTGAAGTGGGGACAGAAAGTCATGGGTCTCTTTAAGAGATTGCCAGATTGCTCTACTACATTACTTTATGACCCCACTTTTATTTTCACAACATAAGTAACGAGGAACTTTTATGCAAAAAATCTTTAGATTGATTCTACTTTTTACAACTTTTTTATCACTACATTTACAAGCCAACTTCAACTTCTCAAATTGTTCTGGCTCAGGAACCTTCGAACAACAAATAGTACATTATGATGGTGACTATGAAAATGCTGCTACAGTAGGTACCATTCCTGAAGGTATAGAAGGTCTACGTATAGAACTTGTTTCAGATAAAGATGTAGATATACGTCTTTATGGGGAAAATGATGACAAAATAGTCCACTGGCCTTATGGATTACATTATGAATTTATGCAAACGAAAAAACCCTATAACGATGTCAATGTCACCTACAGTGGGTACAATGGTGTAAATGGGAAAAAAGGACATGAATTTATAGAAGTAGATGGTACTACACCTACGTCTATGACTATGAAAGCCTTTGGTTATCAAGCAGGGTACGCTGTGGTAAATTACTCATGGAGTGGCAAGGTTGGATGTACAGAGTCAAATACCAGTGGAACAGGAAGCTTTACCCAAACACTAGAACAAAATGTAACTTCACTGGTAGGTACCATACCTCCTGATGTAGACAATGTAAAGATTAACCTTAGCTCAGACACAGACCTAGACATACAACTTTATGGTGCAGATGGTACAGCCATAGCATCATGGAAACCTACAGGGCTACTGTCAGGACCTACTAAACAAAGTTTGATGTACAAAGATATGAACATTACATGGTCAGGATATAATGGGGTAAATGGAGAAGAAGGGCATGAGTACATTACCATTACACCTAAGACAACTGAGATGTTAGTCATGAAGGTATATGGGTATGAAGCTGGAACTGCCGATGTGAGGTACTCTTGGGGTAATGATACTACCTCTACATTAGACTACGCTATCATACTCGCCTATGCAGAAGACTCTAGCAATACTCTGCCAAGCATCCAAAACTACTTAAATATAGGTATTTCAAATGTTACAATAACACCAAATAATATACAAGAAGTCAATGATGCCATTGCAAATTCAAATGTA
This sequence comes from uncultured Sulfurovum sp., assembly GCA_902727855.1. Taxonomy (GTDB): domain Bacteria; phylum Campylobacterota; class Campylobacteria; order Campylobacterales; family Sulfurovaceae; genus Sulfurovum. The sequence goes on along the minus strand of CACVAS010000107.1, from coordinate 265,506 downwards.
GAAGACATAGACACTTTTACAGAACTTTTAGCTGTATTTGCTAGTACTTCTGCTTGTTTAAGCCGTGAAGCACTTGATGTTATGATAGACAACGAGGAAAATCTAACTGAGGTAAATACCGAATGTATTACTGATATGAGTGAATTATTTAAAGGGAATTTTTCATTTAATCAAAATATAAATAATTGGGATGTCTCTAATGTAATTGATATGAGTGAAATGTTTTTACATGCGGTAAGCTTTAATCAAGACATAGGTGATTGGATTGTTTCCAACGTAACTGATATGAGCAGTATGTTTGCAGCCTATGGTGGAGATGGAATAAACCCATTTAATCATAATATAAGTAATTGGGATGTCTCTAATGTAACAGATATGTCAAGTATGTTTGCTTATGCAGTTGCGTTTAATCAAAATATAGGAAACTGGAATGTTTCTAATGTAATAAATATGCAAAAAATGTTTATTGGTGCGCGTAACTTCAATCAATATATTGGAGCTTGGGATGTTTCCAATGTAATAAATATGTCACAAATGTTTAGTATACATCCTCAAGATAAAGTTAGTAGTTATAATCAGGATATGGGTGATTGGAATGTTTCTAATGTAACTGATATGTCACAAATGTTTCAGGGTTCATTTACATTTAATCAAAATATTGTTAATTGGGATGTTTCTAATGTAACTGATATGCGTAACATGTTTGCAAATACAAGAGACTTTAATCAATATGTAGGTGGTTGGAACGTTTCAAATGTGACTGATATGGCTAGAATGTTTGCTTATGCTGATAATTTTAATCAAAATATTAGTAATTGGAATGTCTCAAATGTCATATATTATTATAAATTCTCAATAGATTCACCTTTAACTGTGATAAATACTCCACACTTTGATTAAAATAAATACATAGAATAAAAGTAAAACTTTATTCTATGTTTATCAAAATTCTTATCTTTTCACATAACATTGAAATCTTAAATGTATTGATAGCTACCAATATGTACGCTGTGTAAGAGGTGGCTTGTAAAAAGATTTTATATCTAACTAAGTAACTATACTATATAATAAAGATTATATCTCTAAAGGATTTATTATGTTATATTTTATACGTTATTTATTATTTACTATTTTATTTACTTCTCTTAGTTCAGCCTTCATTGTTGGTGATTGGGATTTTGAAGATAACCCTGGTCATTATGTATCAAATCAAGTAAATACGGTTATAGATAAATCTGGAAACAATATATCTGGTTCACCTTTTAATAGACCTAAGTTATCTACAGATACACCAACCGGAACTGGCTATAGTGTTGCTTTTGATGGTTCTGACAACTCAGGAAGTGACTCACATATATTTTTACCCCATGATGATAAGATGAGTATGGACTCTGGGAAAATTTCATTTTGGTTTAAACCTGAGGACTTAGGTTATCAAGGGCTATTTTCAAAAGACCATGTAAACACAAAAACCTCTGGACATCTCTCTTTTCAAATAATTAGTAGTGAATTAGGATATGGAACGGGCGATTACCCTTCAAACATGAGCGGACATTATCTTGCAGTAAGACTACAAGCAGCAAATGGTTCAGGTTCATCATATTATACATATGTAGTCGTACCTGAGTATGTATTGCAAAATGACACATGGTATTATGTTCAATTCATTTTTGGTGACGTGGATTTTGGAATGAAAGCAACATTATATAATCAATCCATGCAACAATTAGCAACCTCTTCTTTCCCATTTTACGGAGGTATGTCTAAAGTTTATGGATTCAATGAAGACACTAATGACGTCGAGGTCATTGAAGATGTGAACGAAACAACTGCGATAGGAGCAAAAAGTTGGAATGATGATCGAGGTGACTCAGATGATGAAAACAATTTTGAAGGTAAAATGGATGCACTACTATGGGAGACCTATGAAAACCCTGTCTTAATACACCGATTTGATGCGTGTGAACAAGATGCGGGTACCCATCCATTAAACTATGCAAATAACAATACTGGTATTGCAAGTAATAGTACTATTACTGGTGCAGGGTCACAAATGTATGAAAATGGTAAAATATCTAGGTCATTAGACCTCCCTAATAACAACGACTATGTACAATTAGATGCAAATCTCATTAATAACTCAAATGTCTATGACTTTTCAATTCTTCTCTGGGTAAAAACCACAGATGACGGTACCCTTGTTGAAACAAATAATGATGATATCAAACTAGAAATAGCCAATAACAAGATTTTGGCGACTATCAAAGGAACAAACTATACTTTTGACAACCCATACACAATCAAAGATGACAATTGGCATCAAATTATCCTTACTAGAAAAGTACGTAAAAAAGCAGACTTTTCAAGTAACCAATTCCCAGATCAAGCAAAAATTAATGCTTATGTAGATGGGCATCAACTAGATAATTTTTATACAATTGACATCCAAAACAGTAGAGTTATTGATAAAATAAATATTAGTTGGATGAGACTTGGTCAAAACTTTAATGGTACTATTGATGAGTTTGCACTTCTTAAAAACAAACTCTCTGAATTTAGTGCAGAATCTATTTTACTTTATCAAGAAAGAGGACTAAATTGGGATGGTACTCCACGTACTACAGATGAATGTCCTGTGCCTATAGATGCAAATTTATCTATCAATGATGTACAAAAACTTGAGGGCAATAGTGGGACAACTTCTTTTACATTTACTGTCACTCTAGACACTGTATCTACACAAGATATCTCCGTAGACTACGCTACAAGCAATGGTACAGCTACCCTAGCAGACAATGACTACATCGCTAAATCTGGTACCGTAAACTTCGCAGCAGGAGAAACCTCTAAAACAGTGACTATTCTGGTTAATGGTGATACCAAGGTAGAACCTAATGAAACCTTTAATGTCACACTTTCTAATCCAACCAATGCACTCATAGCAGACGGTACAGGTATTGGTACCATACTTAATGATGATAGCTACCCTGATATTACCATCAATGACATACAAAAGGATGAAGGTGACTCTGGTACCACAGACTTTGACTTTACCGTCTCTTTAAGTAGGTCTTACCCAGTTGATGTCACAGTAGACTACCTCACTACCGATGGTACAGCCACCATAGCAGACTCTGACTACCAAGCACTCACGACTACCACACTGACCATACCAGCAGGGCAAACCACAGCGACTATCACTGCTCAAGTCAATGGTGACACCATTGTAGAGCCTGATGAAACCTTTAACATCATTCTTTCTAACCCAAGCAATGCAAGTATTTCAAAAGATACAGGGGTGGGTACCATACTCAATGATGACAGTTACCCTGGTATTACTATCAATGACATACAAAGAAATGAAGGGAACTCTGGCACAACAAACTTTACCTTTACTGTATCTTTAGACAATGCCTATGCGAGTGCTGTTTCTGTAGACTACGCTACAAGCAATGGTACAGCTACCCTAGCAGACAATGACTACATCGCTAAATCTGGTACCGTAAACTTCGCAGCAGGAGAAACCTCTAAAACAGTGACTATTTTAGTTAATGGTGACACCAAGGTAGAACCTAATGAAACCTTTAATGTCACACTTTCTAATCCTAGCAATGCTTCGATATCAAAAGCCATTGGGGTTGGTACTATACTCAATGATGATACCCTTCCAACCCTAAGCATCAATGACACACAAAAGGATGAAGGTGACTCTGGTACCACAGACTTTGACTTTACCGTCTCTTTAAGTAGGTCTTACCCGGTTGATGTCACAGTAGACTACCTCACTACCGATGATACAGCCACCATAGCAGACTCTGACTACCAAGCACTCACGACTACCACACTGACCATACCAGCAGGACAAACCACAGCGACTATCACTGCCAAAGTCAATGGTGACACCATTGTAGAGAGTGATGAAACCTTTAACATCATTCTTTCTAACCCAAGTAATGCAAGTATTTCAAAAGATACAGGGGTGGGTACCATACTCAATGATGACAGTTACCCTGGTATTACCATCAATGACATACAAAGAAATGAAGGGAATGATGGTACAACCAACTTTACCTTTACTGTATCTTTAGAGAATGCCTATGCAAGTGCTGTTTCTGTAGACTACGATACAAGCAATGGTACAGCCACCCTAGCAGACAATGACTACAATGCTAACTCTGGTACCGTAAACTTCGCAGCAGGAGAGACCTCTAAAACAGTGACTATTCTGGTCAATGGTGACACCAAGGTAGAATCTGATGAAACCTTTAATGTCACACTTTCTAATCCTAGCAATGCTTCGATATCAAAAGCCATTGGTGTTGGTACTATACTCAATGATGATACCCTTCCAACCCTAAGCATCAATGACATAGAAAAGAATGAAGGTGACTCTGATACCACAGACTTTGACTTTACCGTCTCTTTAAGTAGGTCTTACCCGGTTGATGTCACAGTAGACTACCTCACTACCGATGATACAGCCACCATAGCAGACTCTGACTACCAAGCACTCACGACTACCACACTGACCATACCAGCAGGACAAACCACAGCGACTATCACTGCCAAAGTCAATGGTGACACCATTGTAGAGAGTGATGAAACCTTTAACATCATTCTTTCTAACCCAAGTAATGCAAGTATCTCAGATAACACAGGGGTGGGTACCATACTCAATGATGACAGTTACCCTGGTATTACCATCAATGACATACAATTAAATGAAGGTGACTCTGATACAACCAACTTTACCTTTACCATCTCTTTAGAGAATGCCTATGCGAATGCTGTTTCTGTAGACTACGCTACAAGTGATGGTACAGCCACCCTAGCAGACAATGACTACAATGCTAACTCTGGTACCGTAAACTTCGCAGCAGGAGAGACTTCTAAAACAGTGACTATTCTTGTTAATGGTGACACCAAGGTAGAATCTGATGAAACCTTTAATGTCACACTTTCTAATCCAACCAATGCACTCATAGCAGACGGTACAGGTATTGGTACCATACTTAATGATGATAGCTACCCTGATATTACCATCAATGACATACAAAAGGATGAAGGTGACTCTGATACCACAGACTTTGACTTTACCGTCTCTTTAAGTAGGTCTTACCCGGTTGATGTCACAGTAGACTACCTCACTACCGATGGTAATGCCACCATAGCAGACTCTGACTACCAAGCACTCACGACTACCACACTGACCATACCAGCAGGACAAACCACAGCGACTATCACTGCCAAAGTCAATGGTGACACCATTGTAGAGAGTGATGAAACCTTTAACATCATTCTTTCTAACCCAAGTAATGCAAGTATTTCAAAAGATACAGGGGTGGGTACCATACTCAATGATGACAGTTACCCTGGTATTACCATCAATGACATACAAAGAAATGAAGGGAATGATGGTACAACCAACTTTACCTTTACTGTATCTTTAGAGAATGCCTATGCAAGTGCTGTTTCTGTAGACTACGATACAAGCAATGGTACAGCTACCCTAGCAGACAATGACTACATCGCTAAATCTGGTACCGTAAACTTCGCAGCAGGAGAGACCTCTAAAACAGTGACTATTCTGGTTAATGGTGACACCAAGGTAGAACCTAATGAAACCTTTAGGGTGACACTTTCTAATCCGACCAATGCGACTATATCAAAAGCCATTGGGGTTGGTACCATACTTAACGATGACTTTACAACCATTGGCATCAATGATGTCCAAAAAGAAGAAGGTGACTACGGTACAACAGATTTTGAATTCACACTCACCTTAGACAGACCTTCTTACACTTCGGTATCGGTAGATTACCGTACTTCAAATGGTACTGCAGAGACAGCAGACTCTGACTACAATGCTGCTTCTGGTCGTCTTACCATCGGTGCTGGTGAGACTACTGCTAAGATTATAGTGATGGTCAATGGTGACACAAACATAGAAAGAGATGAAACCTTTACACTCACACTCTCTAGTCCATCTAACACCACGCTAGGCAAAAGCGTAGGTACAGGTACTATCATCAATGATGACTTTGCAAGTCTTTCTGTAGGTGATGTAAGTGTGTATGAAGGTGATGATGACATTACCAACCTTACTTTTACCCTGAACCTTAGTGAGGCATTTTACAATGACGTTACACTCAATTACGCAACGCAAGATGGCACTGCGACTGTTGCAGACAATGACTACATTGAAGTCAATGCCACTCAAGTTGTTTTTGCTCCAAATGAAACATCAAAAGAGATAAACATAAGCGTTGTAGGTGACTTAAACATAGAAGATGATGAGACTCTGTTCCTTCTACTTAGCAACCCCACCAATGCTACCATTTCAGATGGTAACGCCACAGGTACCATACTCAATGATGACATTGCCATACTTAGCATCAATGATGTTAATCTCTCAGAAGGAGATGCAGGATACACAGACTTCAATTTTACTGTAAGTATGACCTTACCTCACCGTGAAGATGTCACGGTGAACTATGCTACAAGTGACGGTACTGCACTCATAGGTGACAATGACTACAACCAAACACAAGGTACACTCACTTTTGAAGCTGGAGAAATAGAAAAAACTGTTACGGTCAAAGTCATAGGTGACTTCTTCATAGAAGACGATGAAACCTTTACTGTCATACTCACTAATGTAATAAGTAGAAATGCATACATTTCAGATGATGAACATACAGGTACAGGTACCATACTCAATGATGATTCGGGTATTGATACAGATAAAGTCACTTTTAATGTGGAGAGAACAAATACCAGAGATACAACTGTCAATGCAGAAAGATTCCCTTGGTACACACAAATAAGTGGACGTGAATTTGACTATGATGTCGTATCTTACGATAAAGATATGACAAAAGAAAACCCATTAAGCAATGTTGTTGTAAGAGTATCATTACGAAGTATAGATGACTTAGATACACAAGTTGATGAAGAACAATACCTTTACTTCTCAAATGAAAAGACTCGTACTACATTTAACGATTTAAAGATAAACAGTGCGCATAAAGATGCGATATTTAGAATTTTTGTCCCAACTGATGGGAATAACACTGTTTTAACAATAGACTGTTCTAGCTTTGCTACCGACTACAGAGGATGTTATGATGAACTTAAAGCTATTGCCAAAAAAAGAGGTACTGGTTTCAACGATTTCCCTATAGATGCACAAGACAACTTTGCTATACGCCCTGCAGGCTTACACTATGGAGTAAGCATTGACAATGAAAATGACATAATAGACAATATACCTCCGGAAAGCATAGACAAGGCATTGGCAGCAGGTGAAGGTTATTACATGGACATAAAAGGTAAACTGTATGATGATATAGAATCTGAGATACCTACCTATACCAATAGTAATATTGAGTTAGGTGTAGTATTTAATAATACATCTGGAACATGTAATGATGAAAATGATTATAATCAGACTTTACCGGTAAGTAGTGGTTCAGCATACACTGTTTCATTTAAAAACAATCAAGTCGGTATCTATACGCTTTCAGCATTAGATGAAGAGTGGACAAAAGTAGACCAAGAAGCAGGCGACTGTGACATTGGTAAAAGTACAGTATCTGCTGAAACTGATGGTACAACCAAATCTGGCTGTAACATTGGCTCTGAGGTCACATTTAATGATAATAATACTTATGAAAATGATATCATCACATTCCACCCTCATCATTTTGATGTCAATGTCTCTGCAGGTACAAAACCTGAAAACCTAGAGTTTGTCTATATGCATTCCATAGAAGACACAGACAGTACCATGTCTGCACAAATAGACGCCAATGTGACAGCACTCTCTAAATCAGACACGAAGCTTTCTAACTTTACACATGAGTGTATGGCAAAAGATGTGCAATATAGTGTAAACATTAGCACAGACCCATCTTCACTTCTAGACACGTTCAGTCTTGAACATTATATATATGTCAATGTAGAAAATACAGGTGACAAAATAGAAAATAACGTCTCTTCTGAGTTTACACTTTCTAAAGACAAATTTGCACAAGATGAAAATGGGACAGCCCCTATTACCTTAAACTACAACATAGACAGGTCAAGTGCTGCAGCTATGAACCCAGTGGCAGTCACATTTAATGCACTCAATGTAAGCTCAGAAGATGCCAAGTACAATACCAGTGTATCTGACATAACAGAACCTACAGGTAGCAGTACACAACCCGATACAAAAACCTTCCTCTATGCACGATTGAGAGCATCTCAAAAGCTTTATGAAGGCAATAGAGATTTAAACCCTAACAATCCTATCGTTACAACGCCACTAGCCATGGATATCTACTGTGAAGATACTAGTGCCCCGACTAATAATTTGTGTGTTGAGATGAATGGTACTATAGTTCAGCCTCTTTATGGTATTCGTACGTCGCTCACAGGAGACTATTGGTGGTTAGCTACAGCCTCTGCCACAAGTAATGAAGAGGGTAATGTTACCCTAGATAATGTTAATGAAAACAACATTGCTGTCCCAGACAATATCACAGATAGAACAGATGTCCTTGATAGAGATAATGCGATAAACCTTAATGTCACGGTAGATTGTCCTGATCCAAATAAGATAACAGAAATAAGACTCATAGATCCTAGCTCGCCTTGGATTATCTTTGACAATGACCCACTCTACTCTGTACGTTGTTCAGGGAGTGGTGACTGGGCTGGTGAAGGAGATGAAAGAAGTGTTGTAGATGGTGCAACGACGCAAGGAGCAAGACTAGATGCCGATGGCAATAGAGATAATGACAGAGCCCCTGCCAACCAAAGTACAAAAACCCATAGATTATCATGGTAACTGACTTCATAAAACAACAAAAGGTCTTTAGACCCGCTGTTGCCATGGTAGAGCTTATTTTTGCACTAGTTATCATGGGTATTGTCCTTATGTCTGCACCTCAACTTGTGAGTCAAGCACAAAGTAGTGGCTATGTTTCTACCCAACAAGAAGCCATAGCCGCTGCATCCTCACACATCTCTTTTGTACTTGCAAGACACTGGGATGAAAGCAATACCGACCAAACTTCTGGTGTAACTGTACTCCATACAGATACCGACACACTAGCCCAGAATGGCTTACAAAGTGATGATATAACTCGTAAGAGAGCAGGAACTCCAAATGTAGGTATTTATCATCGTACTTTTAGAGATAGTATTAACGGTGAATTTACTGCATCTACACCAAACACTTTTGGATCACGTAATGATATTGATGCTGGAGGTGGTGCTGAAACTGTCAATGATGACATAGATGATTTTCACAACACCGAAGCTGACTTAAGCTTTCAAAACTTTGTAGCAGGAGAAGATGACTACATAGACACTAGAATGGTGATGAACACACAAGTACGCTACATAGAAGACTCTCCCAACAATGTTGCGAGATATGATACAAATAATGACAGACTTACATTTCCTTTGAGAGATGCTGATTTTGATGGTATAGCCGATGATTTGGGAAGAAGCAGTCATGTCAAGTATGTACGTGTTGTACTCACACATGATGCAGCAGCAGGTACACCAGATGATCTCAACAAATCCATTGTTCTTGAGGCATTTTCATGTAACATTGGAGAGTACAAGCTGGAAGAAAGTGACCCACTATGAAAAAAGCATTTACACTCTTAGAGATGACTTTTGTCATTGTTATACTAGGTATTATTGCAGGTATCTCTTCTGAGGTCATAGCCAAAACCTATGAAGCTTACATTAACCAACGAGCACTTTACCGTAGTAGCATCAAAACAGAACTTGCCATTACACAAATCACCAATAGACTCGCCTACGCTATACCAGGAAGCGTCGTTGCAAGAGATACAAGTGATGACAGTTTATCTGATATCTCCAGTATTGATTCAAACAATACCTTTGACACCTTACAGTGGATAGGCTACGATAGAGACAGTTTCATTGCTAGAAGTGGACCTGGAGACCTCGCTACCAATAGACGCCCTGGTTGGACTGGTTTTTGTGACTTAACTGCATCAGGTCGTGTTGCAGGACCTACATCTAACATAGGTATTTCAACACCTGGTTCAAACCTAAACCTTGCGAACACTATTATAGGGAACCTTTCAACAGGAGGAACAGCATGTTCACTTGCAAGTGCTGCTGTCTACTTTCCAGTCGATGCTCTAAATATACATAATAATGCTGATGCTTATACAGTTGCAGGTAACCCTGGCATCTTTAACACCAACGATGATGGAACAGATGATGAAAATCTTAGTATTGCTGCACCTAATACCAATATAAGCATTAAGGAACAATACAAACTTGCTTGGACTTCGTACGCCATAGTCGCTACAGATGAAGATGGTAATGGTGGAACAGACCTTGTCTTACGGTATAACTTTCAGCCATGGCGTGGTGCCGCAGGTGGATTTTATAATGATGCAGCTACCACTGCAGGACAAAAAGTACTTATTCGTGACATCTCTGTGTTTCGTTTTACAGGAACCGAAAATGTTGTACGTCTTAAAATATGTAAGCCAGAGCGTATCAGTGCAGATGAAAGCATTTCTGTATGTAAAGAAAAGGCGGTGATAAGATGATGCTCTACACACAACAAAGAAAAGCCTTTTCCATGCTCACTGCCGTTGTGGTCATAGTCACCATGGCTGTCATTGCTGCATTTGTGACGAACCTATCGGGTAAGACTGTTAAAATTACCACAGACCAGTACAGAAAAGAACAAGCCATACTCTACGCACGAAGTTACACAGAGTATGCCATTATGGCAGTGAGTGCAAGAGACAGAACCATGGAGTGTATAGATGATATTAATGCAAATATTCAAGGGGGTATAGGTACAGCTACTAATCAAAATACTGGTTATAGAATTAGACTTAGACTTTCTTATATAGGTAATGCAACCATCACTAACTGTGCAGATACCAGAGAACTGAGCATTACTGTATCGAATCCAAGAACCCCTCTTAACATTATAGTTGATGCCTATGTTGACTATAGAGATATTAATAATATGAACAGAGTACTCACCTACCATAGAAGGAGCTTACAAAAAATATGAAACCATTACACATAAAACGTAAAGCCTTTACTATGATTGAACTTGTCTTTGCCATAGTCGTCATAGGTATACTAGCTTCACTAGCCATGCCACGCATTGAACGGGACCTCGTTAACGAAGCTAGTACCAATATACTCTCAGATATACGTTACACACAACATTTGGCACTTATGGATAATAAGCATATGATTATTGAAAACACTTTTAATAGAGCACATAATTGGCAAAGAAGATTTTGGAGAATAGTATTTTCAAGATGTACTGCTGGCGAATATTATATGATAGGTAGTGATAATGATGCTAGTGGCTCAAATAATGCATATTTTGCACAAAATGAATCAGCTATTGATCCAACCAATGGTAATGCCATGTTTGGTGATGCATCTTCATGTAATGCCAATGGAGGAGCAGGAATAAGTGACAGAATGTTTATTACACACAAATATGGGGTGGATACTGTAACATCAGGAGGTGGATGCACAGGAAATGGGGGAACACATATAGGTTTTGACTACCTAGGTAGACCTCATTATGGTTTTGGCTCATCAAGACAGCCAAATAGTGCCTCATATATGGCTCAAGATTGTCATTTTAAATTTACTATGAAAGATGGTAGCGATTTCAACATTACTATCACTGCAGAAACAGGACATGCTTTTATTGTAGGTCAGCCAGATTCTTAATATGGTTGATTCATTAACTCTTTATTAGCTAACTTAAGTTACCATTAAGCATAGAAAGTCATTAGTATTATTTGAATTTCTATATTTTATTATTAAGGATTAGTTATGAACAAAAGTATTACGGGAAGACACTTTGAACTTACAGAAACCATAAAAGCCTACGCAGATGCAGCCGTTGAAGGACTAAACAAATATCATTTAGACATTATCTCTGCAAACACTGTGATATCGGCAAACGAAAGAAATGGTAAAAAAGGTTTTATTACAGAATTTATTGTAAATCTAAAAGATAAAAATACTATTGTCATTACACAAAATGATAAAGACGTATACGCTGCTATAGATTTAGCCATAGAGCGTGTCAAAAAAGCATTACGTCGTCATGCAGACAAAATTAAAAGCCATAGAATCATGAGCTTTAAAGACCTAGGTGTAGAAGCCGAGGCAGTCAGTGAGTACACCACAAACGAAGAACTAGAAATTGTCCCTATGGACTTAGAACTTCACAAGCCTTTAGACTTTGACGAAGCCATAGATGCACTCAAAACAGAGACAAAAAGACAGTTTATCGTCTTTAATGATCATGACAATGTCATGAGAGTCATGTACAAAAGAGCCGATGGCAAGTTTGGACTCTATTAATAGTTAGCCTATAACCAAAAAAGAGAGATGCTCATCTCTCTTTGAATACAATCTTTTTCTATTACAATCTTTTTTCTTTCTATAATTATGTTAAAATATCTACACTATAAATGAAGGTTACACAAATGAAAAAAATATTTTATGCAATGATGCTTCTATTCTCACTTTTACTCACAGGCTGTGGTGCTGACGCGGGAGAAGACCAAGATGTATCTGCAGGGGACACTGTCACACTAGATGGCTCAGAAAGTAGTACAGACAATGGCGGTGAAATAGTACGCTATGAATGGACACAACTAGGCACCAACCTCTCTTCTACTAAAGTAGAGCTCTCTGCAAACCCTAGTAAGCTCACTACATTTACAGCGCCATCACTCACGACAGACTCAAGACTTCGTTTTAAACTAAGAACCGTAGAGTACTACGACTGCCGATACAGTAAAGGCAAAGGTGATACAGTATGTAAAGCAAACATTAGTACAGATAAAGTAACTATTTATGTCTCTGCAGGAACATCTACAACTACTGACACCAATACAAGTGATACAAACACCACAGATACGGATACAGGCGATACAAACAGTACTGATGACAACGACACAAGTAGTACCACTGAAACAAACTCTACAACCACGGCAGAGACGAATACAAGTAGCGAAAACAATGATACAGATGACAACGCTACTAGGCTAGTACAATATACAGTCTCGGGAACTGTAAAAAGTATTGACGGGAATGAAAGCACCATTTCTGGTGTGGTTGTAACCATGAAAAACCAAACAGCCACTACAGACAACACTGGTAAATACACCTTAGAGTACCAAACCTCAAAAGAGTCTTTGGTCGTCAATGCACATGATAGTAACTATGGAGCAACCAGCCGTCTATTGACTGACTTACAAGCCAATACCACACTGGACTTCATCATGGGTTCTTACGTTAAAACTGTCTCATTTGATGCAACTATAGGAAATACTGTTACTCAAGAACAGACACAAACACAAGGGGAAGCAAGCATAAAACTACCCGCTCAAGGCTACTTAACAGAAAAAAGTGTAGAGTACCTAGATGCAGTTAAAGTGCAGTTCTCTTACTATGGAGGATCTACCAGAACAGGGTTAGAGCTTCTTCCTGGTGTCAAAAAAGGTGAAGAGAGAAGTGTAACGGACGATGTAAGTTCTTACGGGTTTATGTCTATTTCTGTAACCGACAACAATGACTCTACACTGAGTCTAGCAGAGACTACCAGTGCCACACTCACCTTCCCAGTAGAGAACAATGACACAACACGTGAAGTGATTGCACTTTCACTTTACAACGAAGAGGAAGGTCTCTGGGAGAAAAAAGCAGAAGCTAAACTCCAAGATGACAACTTGACATACGTAGGAAACATCAATACCTTTGGTACATGGAGTTTAGATTTAAATGCAACAAAATAAGACTACATAATAAAATCAGGGGTCTGGTGATTTGTGATGCGTCGTGAAACGATGAATCATGAATCACCTGACTCCCGCAGAACCCATAGTAGCACTACCATGTAACCTACTTTTTGCTCTTGCTATCACCTCTTCATCTTCTGACATATCGAGCCATTTAAATTTTTGTCCACTTTGAATGGTACCATCTAAAATATCTCCAGAGTCTCTAAACTTTAAATCTAGTTTTGCAATGTCAAAGCCGTTGTTTGTCTGTGCAAACTGTGTCAGTCTTGTAGAAGCATTAAAATTAGAGTAAAGGTAGCACCAAGACTTTAAACCATTACGCCCTACTCTCCCTCGAAGCTGATGCAGTGTTGCTAATCCAAGTCTCTCTGCACCTACAATAACGATGAGCGTCAGTCTTGGTAAAGAGATACCTACTTCTACCACAGTCGTAGCAAGAAGGATGTCTCCTTTTTCTCTAAAAGCTAAAAGTACGTCCTCTTTTTGCTTGTCCTTTCCATGTGTCACATAGACATTGTCAAATTTACTATTCCAAAAACCTTTACTCTCTTCTAAAGACTGGTAAGGTACTTCTTCACTCTCTTCTACCAAAGGGTAGATAAGTAGTACTTGATGCTTTTGTTCTATCTCATCTTTGATATGTGAGAGTAAATTTGGAAAATCTTGTTTAGAGATATTTTGTGTCAAAACTTCACGATCAAAAGGTGTAGAAGTAATGAGAGAGACATCTAAAAGTTCTGACTCCATCATAGCCTGTGTTCGTGGTATGGGTGTTGCAGAAAATTGTATAAAGTGAGGTTTATTCCCTTCTTCACCAGCCACTAAAGTCTCAAGAGTATGTCGTTGTTTCGTACCAAAACGATGTTGTTCATCTACCATCACCAAGGATGCTTCTGGCAAATCTTCTTTATAGAGTAAGGCATGTGTCCCTATAATAAAATCTGCCTCTACATAATCGCCTTCATTTTTACCTTGCATCACAAGCGCAATGTTTACTGTTTTTGGCAAATATTTTTGTGCCTCTTCATAAAGTTGAATAGCAAGCAGTGAGGTAGGTGCCATAAGTATGCTCTTGTGTGGCAATGCCATCATCACAGAAGCCAGTATGACCATAGTTTTTCCTGAACCTACATCACCTACTACCATACGCTTTGCTGCCTTGTCTTGCCTACTTACATCAACTTGTATCTGCTCTATGACTTTTTGTTGTTCTTGGGTGAGTGTAAAAGGTAGGCTCTTTGTAAATGGCGTTATGTCACCATCTAAACTATATAGTGCAGGAAAATCTGCTCGTTTCCCCCGTAATTTCTTCATATGATTATAGGCTTCTATAAACTTGAGTGCTGTAATATATTCCTGTTTAAAACGCCCCTCTTCATAGACATCATCCATCGACTTAGGGAAATGTATCTTAATCAATGTGGCGACCTCTTTAGAGTCTAAACCTTCATTATAGAGGTTTTGTTCACTCACATAGGCTTCTATGAGAGAACGTATTTCAGACTCTTTGAGTACTGTTTTATATTTTGGGGTAATTTTTCCTATCTCTTTAATGGACTTTGGTTGTGACATTTGAAGGTAGCCTTTATACTCTTCAAGTTTGCCTTGAATGACATGACTTGAACCTACTTCAAAAAGTTTATAATGGTACGGTGTTACCCTAAAAAACATAGAAGAGAGGCGTCTGCCTGACTGTATCAGTGAAAAGGTGACGCGTAACTTACCTTGATACATAGAAGAATCAACCACTTTGGCTTCTAGTGTATTTACTTTACCTAACTCAGGTTTGAGCGTCAGTGTCGTGTCGTTATATGAGGTAGGTGTAATGAGTGCTAAGTCGAGAAGTGTGTGAATTTTTAATTTTATAAAAAGTTGTTTTGCTTCGTCCATCATACCATTCCTCAATAACTCTAGGTATGAAAAATCACACCCAAAATGTTTGATAAATTATAACGTATATATGGCTAAAGAGACAAAAACATGTCAAATTGTCATATTATAAATCTACTTTTTTGTAACTATGGAAAAAGAGATATCTGACAACTCATTATGTGACTTGATAAAATCGTTTACCTCTTTAAGTGTGACAGACTCTATCATCTCTAACTGTTGACTGCTAAAATCAAGTGGTCTTTCATAATAGTAGTCATTGTATGCACGTCCAAGTCTTTGAGAGAGTGTTTCTGTACGTAAAGGCTCACTTCCTAGTAAAAACTTTTTCGTGTCGTCAAGCTCTTTTTGTGTAATGCCCTCTTTTACAAAGTCATCTACTACCGTTTGGATTAATGCTTTTGCTTCCTCTTGGGTACTAAGTTTGGTTTGCATGTATCCACTCAAGTACGACACAGACTTTGTGCGTCGTAGTGACGCATAGACACCATAAGTAAGTCCACGTTTTACACGTATCTCTTCCATAAGACGGCTACCAAAACCTGCTCCACCTAGTAAATACTCTGCTATTTTTGCTTTATATTGGTCAGGTTCCTTGTATGAGTAGTTAAATGGTGCACCAAAGAAAATGTACGCTTGTTGGGTATCTTTGTCTAAAAGTACTGTCTCTTTTTTGTTTGATGCATTTAATGTTTCTACATCTGTACTTTCAACTTTTGGTAAAAGAGTCAATAGTTTTTCTAAATACCCCTGTGCTTCTTTTAAAGTAATGTCACCACCCACAACACCCATAACATTGTTATAGCCTAAACGTGTAGAGATAAACTTTTGTATATCTTCAAGTTTTAATGCTTCAATACTCTCTGTCGTACCATTATAAGCTCTTGCCAATGTTGAACCTTTAAAGAGTAGTTCTCTTAAAGCACTACCTGCAATAAAGTCAAAGTCCGCCTCTTTTTGTTTAATCCAACCTAATTTTTGGTATTTAATTTGCTCTAACGCTTCTTTACTATAGTTAGGGTCTTTTAGTAATTCAACGAGTCTATCGACTGCGTAATCAAACTCAGACTTAAGCGCAGAGACTTCTATCACAAAACTTTCACGTCCCACATGTGCACCAATGTCTACCGCATGAGCGTCAAGCTTTGTAGCAAACCCTATGCTACCCTCTTGTTTTGTCCCTTCATTTAAAAGCTTTGCAGACATATCTGCTAAACCATCTACT
Source organism: uncultured Sulfurovum sp. (assembly GCA_902727855.1). Taxonomy (GTDB): domain Bacteria; phylum Campylobacterota; class Campylobacteria; order Campylobacterales; family Sulfurovaceae; genus Sulfurovum. Next base: position 248,553 of record CACVAS010000107.1, on the reverse strand, counting down.
GTATTGGCTAGATGTCCTGCATTTTTAAACACAAGCTGCATAGAAACAATAGGGATATACTTTCCCTCTTCAAAAACAACGGGTACTTTAGTATCTTTTATAGTAATCTCATGTAGGCTAGCTGCCATCAGTACTCCTTGTAATAGTAATAACATAAATAATTTTTTCATGTTGCTCTTCCTCATCAATCACGCAAAGCGTACTAAGGTTAAAATCTTTCCAAAATATCATAAGCTGTATTACGTTTAGCAGGCTGTTCACCTACATCACGAATAAGCGTTATCATCTCATCTTGATTCATCGTGTTTGCAGCACCTGCAGCTGAGACAACATTTTCTTCCATCATGGTTGAGCCTAAGTCATTTGCACCAAAAAGCAGTGCCATTTGTCCTATGTATGAACCTTGAGTGACCCATGAACTTTGTATGTTTGGTACATTGTCTAAAAACAGACGTGCCACTGCCAAATAACGTAAATAGAGATTGGATGATGTCTTAGAAATAGTTGGCAACTCTCGTTTGAGCTGCGTGTTGTCACTTTGGTATGACCACATAATAAAAGCTCTAAACCCACCCGTTTCGTCTTGTAACTGACGTACATAGTCTAAATGCTCAACTATCTCTCTTGTGGTCTCAACTGTACCATACATCATTGTAGCTGTTGACTTAACCCCAAGCTTATGTGCTTGTCTATGTACTTCAAGCCATTGATCTTTGTCGTGTTTTTTAGGGGCAATAATATCACGTACTCTGTCACTAAGTATTTCAGCGCCTGCACCAGGAATAGAAGAGAGCCCTTTCGCTTTCAGACGTGCCAAAACTTCAGAAATAGAGATTTTAGAACGGTTAGCAATATAGTCTATCTCAATAGAAGAAAAACCATGTATCGTGACTTGTGGGTACTTCTTAGAGATATGTTCTACCAAATCTTCATACCACTCTATTTGTAGTTTTGGGTGTACGCCTCCTTGAAAGAGTATCTGTGTACCACCTATAGCTAAGAGTTCATCGATTTTTTGGTCTATCTCATCAAAAGAGAGAATGTACGCATCCTCTTTTTTTTCATGCGTATAGAATGCACAAAACTTACAATCTACCCAACAAATATTGGTATAGTTTATGTTTCTATCGACCACAAAAGTAGTCACCCCTTTAGGGTGCATCTCTTTCTTTCTAGCCAATGCCATCTTACCTAAAGTTTTAAGATCAGCATGTTCTATGAGTTCAATGGCCTCATCTACAGTCATACGTTTTGTTTTAGGTGCTGTCATATTTACCTCTCTAGGGTGGACATCTCTGCCCACTTTACATTATTTTTTTTCGCCCAATGCATCAAGTACACCATTGATGAACTGCGGAGATTTATCATCTGCCAATGTCTTAGCAAGCTCGACAGCTTCATTAATGATAATAGCTTTATCTGTCTTAGCAACCAATATTTCATAGGCACCAAGTCTCATAATAGCTTTTTCAACTTTACCAATGCCATCATAATCCCAATCTTTAAGATTTTTTTTAATTGCATCGTCTAACATATCGAGGTTTTCAATTGTACCATTAAACAAGCCATGAGAAAATTCTCTTTGTTTATTACGTATCTTACCCTCTTCAAGTATTTCATCTGTAAAGTCTGCAATATTTGTATTGCCTAAGTCATAAGCGTAAAGTAAACCAATAACAGCTGTACGTGACTGATGTCTTGTTGCCATTTTATTCCTAATCTATTTGTTTTTTATGCGACGAGTCGCATGAGCTAACTGCTGAAGCTGTCCTAGTGACAAGGTAGCTTTGTTTTGGCTTTGCCAAAAAAGCGTCCTATTTATAGTGATTATCCTAACTCTGTATAGAGGTTCATAAGTTCAATGAGTCCTGCCATTGCCTCACCACCTTTGTTCCCTGCCTTAGTACCAGCACGCTCAATAGCTTGTTCTATACTATCTACAGTAAGGACACCAAATGTTGCAGGTTTACCATACTTCATCGTTGCTGTTGCTACACCTTTCGTCGCTTCTGCAGAGACATAGTCAAAGTGAGGTGTTGCCCCACGAATCACTGCACCTAAACAACATACAGCATCATACTTACCAGAAGCCAAAGCCTTATCTAGTGCAAAGGGTACCTCAAAAGCACCAGGCACAAGGATTAAGTCTAAATCATCTGCGTTTCCACCATGTCTTGTGTACGTATCTACCGCACCCTCTACAAGTCTATCTGTAATAAAATGGTTAAATCTTGCATTAATAATCGCTACTTTTTTGCTCTTGTCTACTTGTAAGTTACCTTCTACAGTTGTCATGTTCTTCCTTGGTTTTTATATTGCTTGTATTATAACAAAGTTTACTAAAATCATGTAGAGAGTGCATATTTTACCCTCAACCTCTCTATCTCATCAAGTACTTCATCTACCGTACTTTGAAGCTCAGAACCCATCTTTTTTACTTCATGGGGAAAGTCATGTTGCATCAGTGTCATAAGCGCATACCATATGGGTTTGTAGCGTTCTTTGAGTTGGTACTCGGGCATTTCTAAAAACGCTTTGGCTTTGTAGAGTTGTCCTTTCGAGATGAGGAGGTTTATATAGATACTGACATATGCTTGACTATTGACTGCTTCATCATACTTCATCCACTCTAAAAACTTCTCATAGCTATGAGAAAAGTTTTCTTGCCATAGTGCTACGACCGCAAAGGTATGTGTATTATTATAATTTTGTTCATTTAAATAATATTTTTCTATATACTCTAAAGCCTTTTCTTTCTCTTTGTCCAGTTCAAAATATAACCATGCAAGGTTATTCAGTGCATCCATATTCCCACTCTCTATGGCTTTAAGATAGTACTCCTCTGCTTTGTTGTACTCTTTTTTCTCTTTGTATAAAAGACCAAGGTTATTCGGTGCATCCATATTCCCACTCTCTATGGCTTTAAGATAGTACTCCTCTGCTTGGTTGTACTCTTTTTTCTCATAGTATAAAACACCAAGGTTATTCAGTGCATCCATATTCCCACTCTCTATGGCTTTAAGATAGTACTCCTCTGCTTGGTTGTACTCTTTTTTCTCAGAGTATAAAATACCAAGGTTATTCAGTGCATCCATATTCCCACTCTCTATGGCTTTAAGATAGTACTCCTCTGCTTGGTTGTACTCTTTTTTCTCTTTGTATAAAAGACCAAGGTTACGCAGTGCCTTTGTATTCCCACTCTCTATGGCTTTAAGATAGTACTCCTCTGCTTGGTTGTACTCTTTTTTCTCAGAGTATAAAATACCAAGGTTATTCAGTGCATCCATATTCCCACTCTCTATGGCTTTAAGATAGTA
>CACVAS010000107.1:0-245136 GCA_902727855.1 uncultured Sulfurovum sp. | reverse complement strand
CTCCTCTGCTTGGTTGTACTCTTTTTTCTCTTTGTATAAAAGACCAAGGTTATTCAGTGCATCCATATTCCCACTCTCTATGGCTTTAAGATAGTACTCCTCTGCTTGGTTGTACTCTTTTTTCTCAGAGTATAAAATACCAAGTTCATTTAAAACAGTACCATTTTGTTTTCCTGATTTTTCTAAGATTTTAATGGCTTTTTCTTCATCGTTCTGATCATAAGCATCTAGTACTTTTGCATACAATTCATGGTTGCTAGAGGACAAGTCATTTTTTAATGAAGAACCTATCTCATCAAAATAACTCTTTGTATTCTGTTTTAATTCACTCTCAAGCGTGTCATTTATACCTGCATAGCTTAAAGCTTCTGTATATTGCAATACATATTGAGGGTTATACTCACTGGTCTTACATCTATGCATAAAACTTTTTGCTTTCTTTTCCAACTCATCTTTGCTATACCAAGCAAGTAAAAACTGTATGAGCCACTCTACTCTGTTTCTATCTTTCTTTTTGCCAAAACGCATCAAGTACCAGATGTTAAAAAACCGTTCTTTTATGCTATATATTTTGTTTTTTCCTGTTGAGACAGACTCTACTATCTGGTACTTCTCCAGCTGTTTGAGTTGTGCTGAGACTACTTTACTCTCTAGTTTTGTTTTCTTGGCTATCTCTTTAGTGAGCATGCCATCCCAGTTCAGAGCTATGGCATGGGTAATATTTTGCAGTACCTTTGGTATGTGGTTCATGCGTTCTTGATACAAAGGTGTAACATCATCCAGTACTTTCATAAGGTCATTAAAAGTATCACCATTGTCTTCTACGAAGATGTCAAATAGCATCACCATCGTTCTAGGTACACCACCTGTAACGCGTCTTAGTGTTTCTATGCGTGCAGGATTATTTTCTATGATTCCTTCTATTTTTTGAGTTTGTTCTTTGTCTCCAAGTATTTTCAGAAGAGCTACACTCTCTTCAAAGTTAAGCCCCTCTAGTGGTATGATGTTAAAAAATTCGTAAAATGGTTTTGAGTACTCATACTGTTGCTCAAACATCTTAGTAGAACCACCCACTATAATGAAACTTGATGAAGTCAAAAGTATCTCTCTTAAATGGTGCTGTTCTTGTTCATTGAGACTTTCTAATAATATATTGATATTGTCAATGAGTAGTATAAGTTTCTTTTTTTGATTTTTCAAAAGCTTTTCTAAGTAAGAAAAGCACTTCATCTCATAGTTATCATCCTCTTCATGCATTTCTACTTGTTCTAAGGCATCTTCAAAAAGTGCTGCATAGTGGTCTTCTAAATGTTCTGCCACCCTCTCCCAAAGACTACAAAGCCCTCGCATACTATATTGTTCTTCTGTAAACTGTACAGGTATGAGGAATTTAGAGAGTTTTTTATCTTTTGCTATTTCTATATTGATTTTACGCAATATTGTAGTCTTGCCTTGTCCTCTTTGTCCTACAAGTATATGATGCTGATTTGGCACAGAGTAGTCTGCACCTTGCAATGCCTCATAAATTTCGTCAAATACCTCTTGTCTTACTACAAACCTTTGCAAGAACTCATCTTCACCCATCTCATTTGGGTTATACTTATATCTTGTTGTATTAGTTTGCGACATTTTTGTACCACCATATGCGTAAGATTGGAGAGTTGAAACGGTATATATGTTCATTGTCACTATTGTTTATATATCCGTCATACTTTAATGCATGTACTATTTGTTGCGCATCGTAGTCGCTCAATTTATATTTATTTGCCATATTATACAAATCTGTAGAGACTATAGACTTCTCTTTAGAAATAGTATTTAAAACATCTTTTGCAAAGTTTTTTTCCTCTTTTTTAAATATCTCTAATCTTTCCAACCAATGAACAAATACTTTTTTATAAGACAAAACCTTTTCTATTGCATCATCTATTGTTTGGTTGCTTATGCTTACACCTCGTCTATCAAATCTTTTTAATTCTTGTATAATGAGTTGTATATAAAAAGGGATTAGCCACTCTATTTTTTCCAAGATATACTTTATATCTGATTCTTCTATCTTCATACCATTACTTAAACATAAGTGAAGAATAAATTTTTCAGCATCACCTTTTTCAAGTGGAGGCACATCTATGTTTACTAAATCATTAATATCTTTTGATGACTTCATATTAGCAACAACACTCTCTAATCCTATAGAACCAGCATATACAAAAGCTGATTTTTGAGATAATTTATGGTTTTGCCTTAACTCACGATGTACTTCTAGGAGTTTTTCAGCCTTTTCTACATTTTCATACTGAATTATGTTTTCTATCGTTTGAGAAAATTCATCCATCATGATGACAAGTTTTTTATCTCCATCATAAGACTTTAACAACATTTCAAAAGCTTTTTCATAATCAATGGCTTCACTGTCACCAAATTTTATGCCATCAGAACCCACTTCACTTAATCGTAAACTAGAAAGTGTGTTCCAAAAATTTCTTGCTCTTTGTTGCAATGTCGCAATGAAATCTTCATCCATCAATGCATCAAAAAGTTTTTCCCAAAATTGACTTTCACTATGTGCAGCTTGTGTATTTACATAGATTACTACATATTCATCACCTACTGTATCCATAATTCTATACATAAGTGATGTCTTACCCACACGCCTAGGAGCTACCAGTAATATATGTTCTCCACGCTCTATAACTTCAATAATATCTTCTAAAATAAAAGGTCTATCCCAATAATCTTTACCTCTTACCGCTTGTCCTGCAATGATAGCCATCATATATCCTTAACAAATTATTTTTTGTCAGTATATCAGACAAAAATATTTTTGTCAATATGTTTAACAAATTATTTTTTGTCTAAAAAGATATAGTGATAATTTAATCTACAATACTCTGTATCGCTTCTATCTGTTTCATAAGTGCCTCGAGTTTTTTAAGTTCTATCATATTTGGACCATCGCTAAGGGCTATGGAAGGGTCAAAGTGTGTTTCAAAAAAGAAACCGTCTACACCCACAGCAGCTGCGGCACGTGAAAGGTATGGTACAAGTGCTGAGTCTCCACCACTTGTCGCTCCACCACTTGCAGGTTGTTGTACAGAGTGCGTTGCGTCAAAAATAACAGGGGCAAACTCACGCATTTGCTTTAATCCTCTCATGTCTACCACTAAATTTCCATAACCAAAACTTGACCCACGTTCTGTGAGCCATACATTGTATTTTTGTGCATTTTCATATGTGGCGTCACCTTCAAAGCCTCTGGTCTTAAGTACTTTCTTCACCGAGTGTTCCATCGCTTGTGGTGCTAAAAACTGCCCTTTTTTTATGTTGACCACTGCAGACGTTTGTGCAGCTGCTACGAGTAAATCTGTCTGTCTACATAAAAATGCCGGTATTTGAAGTACATCTGCTACCTCAGCTGCTGCTGCTGGTTGCGTATAGTCATGTACGTCTGTGAGTATGCTATACCCAAACTGCTCTTTTACCTCTTGAAGCATTTTGAGCCCTTCATCTAACCCCGGACCTCTAAAAGAGTCTAAACTTGTACGGTTTGCTTTGTCAAAACTGGCTTTAAAATAAAACTCTTTTGTACAGTCTTCATGGTACTTGCTTAAAGACTCTGCTATTCGCATGACATTATCACGGTTTTCCAATACACATGGACCTGCTATTAAAATCATTTTTTATCCTTTATACTTCTTGATTGTCTACACTTGTTTCTCTTTGTTAAAAGCCACCAATAACCCCGAACCAATAACCATGAGTATACCAAATGTTGTCCACATATCAGGTATGGCATCTCCTAAGAATATACCTATGATTAAAGCAAAAACAATATTACTGTAACTTACAGCCCCAACTATACCTGCTTTTGTATGTTCATAGGCTTTTGTCATGAGTATCTGCGAAAATGTTCCAAGTACTCCTACCATCACTATATATCCCCACATGATACCACTAGGCATAACAAATTCAGAAAAGAGCATATCAAGTTCTGGACTCTCTACATAAGGAGCTAAGACCATCAATACGATAGGGCCAATACTTCCTATACCAACAAAAGATAATACAATCATTCTTGTATCATAATAAGTTCGAAGTTCACGTATAGAGGTATATGCCAGTGCAGCACCTATGCCTGAGAATATACCTAGCATATCATACCTATCAAACCCAGTGGCAAGTTCTGGTTTTGCAATAAGTACAATACCTATAAAACCTAAAACGACTGCACCTATAGCCATGCGTGGGAGTTTCTCATTTAAAAAAATATAGGCAAAAATTGCTACAAAGATAGGTGATGTTTTGTTATAAGTAACCGCTTCACCTAAAGGAATGTATTTGATTATATAAAAATAAGCAAGTAAGGCCAAAAAACCCATCATACCTCTAAAAAAGAGCAATAATGGCTTACCTCCTTTCTGAACAAGCGGTGTCTTCATAATAGCAATACCTATAATAATAACGCCAAAAATATTACGAAAGAAGGTCACTTCTAATGCTGGTAGATCCTCCATTAAAATCTTCACAGCACCTCCCATAAAAGCGAAAGAAAAAGATGCCATAAGCATATAGAGTACACCTTTGTCTATATTTAATATTTTGTTTTTCAATGTTTGCCTTTAATCAGAGGTTTCTATTTTTGGAAGTGTAGCATATTCGGGTACAATGCCTCTTATGAATAAAACTAACTTTTACTCAAAACTTTTGGCCTTACCTGAAGATGCAAATTATGTCACATACAAAGAGAAGCGTTATCTACTGATAAAAAATACTTTACTTCACGGGAAACTTATTAAAATTTATGCACATAGATTAGATAGTATAGATGTAGTTAGTGGGAACTACTACCCAACAATAAAAGCAGGTACACTCAAGCCATGTGAAATGAGTGATGCGAAGGTCATAGATTTTGTTTTAAATGCAGTAGTATGCTAACTCTTTTATTTAACCCTATTGAGTACGGCATCACCATAAAGTAAAATATCTTTTATCACAGACTTTTGTATGAAACCATCTTGTCCAATGGCAAGTAAAATATCACCTTTTTTCTTTTTAAAGTTTCTTTGGTGTATGAGTGCTTTGGCATACAGTTTAGCACCTTCCCCTAAGTTTTGCTTATACCACTTCACCTTTTTATCTGAAGGTACCGTAATATAGACCTTTCCATTTTGTTTTTCAAGACCCACTACTTTAAAAAGATACTTTTTATTTTTTTTGTACAGTGCAGTGTTAAGATTGAAATAGAGTGTCAATAAATCATCTTTTGCATAAAATTTTAATGTTTCTGTCTTATCTTTTACAACTTTTCCATCTTTCCATTTTCTATAACGTTTGGTGACTAACTTTTTTTGATGGTCAAAGCTGTAAGTTTTAACTTTTTTTTTATTTCCTTTGAGGGTTGTCATTTCATAAAAATCACTTACCATCAAACCATTTTCCATATGTCCTTTAGAGACATAATGCTCCTCTTGCCCTTTTAAAAGCATTTTAGCAATTCCCAACAGTGATACTCTGGTCTCGATGGTATAACTATTATCATTTTGGCGTAATGTATTGTCAATAGTACCTACTTTTCCAAAGATGCCAAAAGTCGCCTCATAATTTAAAACACTTACCTTCGCTGGAAGTAAAACAGTCATAGATATAAATAAAATAATTTTTATATAGTGATATCTCATCATTAAATCCTTTCAATAACCTAATTTTACTATAATATTGTGAATAAAACGTTTGCAAGGTAACATAATGATAACAACCAGTAGTAATACCACGGTACCCATAGAAAAGGAAGAGACAATTACCTTAAATGTTATCGATCGTTTAGACATGGATTTACATACCACTGCACAACACTTATTACATCCTGTGTACGAAAACTTTCCATTTTTATCTTACACCATTTTCAACATTCCTTTAGCCAATTTAATTATGGCATTTTTAGTCTTCTTTTTAGTATTACTATTAAGAAAATTTGTTACTTATGTTATCATGGGATTCGTTCAGAAAATTGCTAGATATACCAAAACCTACTATGATGACAGGGTCATCTCCGCTTTAAAGTCGCCTATTCGTTTTGCCATTGTTATTATTGGGTTACATCTTTTTTTCTTACTCATATTTAAAGAGACATGGTTTATCAAAAATGTACTCAATACGCTTATTGTCTATGATATATTTTGGGCAATGCTTGCAGTGGCAGAAGCACTTCGTGGGTTAGTATACTCATTTTCAAAGAAATTTTCAGATGACTTGTTTAAAGAAATTGGTAATTTTATACTAAGCATTATAAAAATCATCATTGCCAGTATTGGGTTAGGTGCAATGTTACAAGTTTGGGGCATTAATGTTACAGCCCTTGTTGCATCTCTTGGTATTGGTGGTCTTGCCTTTGCCCTTGCGGCTAAAGATGCAGCTTCAAATCTTTTTGGTTCATTCTCGTTACTTGCCGATAAATCCATACGTATTGGAGAGTGGATTAAAGTGGGTGGGGTAGAAGGTACTGTTGAAAACATTGGTATGCGTACCACTAAAATACGTTCTTTTGAAAAGTCACTCATTACCGTACCCAATCAAATTGTGGCAAACAGTCCCATAGAAAACTTCTCTCGACGTGGGGTAAGACGTATCAAACTTAATATAGGACTTACCTATGATACATCAAGTACACAACTCAATAGCATCATTAATGAAATAAAATTTATGTTACATAACCATGAAGATATTTCACAAAAAGAGACCCTTTTAGTGAATTTCAATACATTGGGTGACTCAGCACTGAACATATTTATCTATACCTTTACCAACACTTCAAATTGGGAAAACTACCTAAATATACGTGAAGATGTACATTTAAAAATCATGAAAATTGTAGAAGACAATAACGCTTCTTTTGCCTTCCCCTCACAAAGCATTTACATGGAAAACATAACAGATACTTCTAACGCAAACCCTATGAATAGTGTGCTATAATTTCAATAATTATATACCTTCTCCAATTGAAAGAAAAACTATGCAAGAACAACCCTTAAAAAAAGTAGCTATTGTAGGACGTCCCAATGTAGGGAAGTCTTCACTCTTTAACCGTTTGGCTAGGCAACGTGATGCCATTACTTCAGATATGTCAGGTACAACACGTGATGTGAAGAAACGTATTGTAACTATCTCTGAGAACCGTGAGTTTGAAGTCCTTGACACAGGAGGGATAGACTACTCCTCTGAACTTTTTACGAAGGTAGCTGAGTTTTCTTTACGCGCAGCAGAGGAAGCAGACATTATTATCTATATGGTAAATGGCAAAACAATACCTGACGCAGAAGATAAAGAGCTTTTTTACAAACTCCAAGAGATGAACAAACCTCTAGCACTAGTAGTAAATAAAATTGACAATGACAAAGAAGAAGAACGTTACTGGGAGTTTTTAGAGTTTGGGGCAGATGCCACATTTCCAATGTCTGTAAGTCACAACCGTTACTTCAATGACTTTTATTCATGGATGGAAGAACATATTCCAGCGCCTCTTGAAGAAAAGGGTCTTGTACTTGAAGAAGATGAAGAAGTAGACCCCTTTGCCCAAATAGTCGAACAAATCCACACAGAACAAGAAGAAGAGATAGATAACAAAATACGTGTTGCTATCATAGGACGTGTGAATACGGGTAAATCTTCTTTACTCAATGCACTTGTAGGAGAAGAGCGTTCTGTGGTCTCCAATGTCGCAGGTACGACCATTGACCCTATAGATGAGAAACTTGAATATAGAGACCATGAAATTACATTTATCGATACTGCTGGTATACGTAAACGTTCTAAAATAGTCGGTATAGAAAAATATGCGCTTACACGTACTACAGAGATGTTAAAAAAAGCAAACCTTGTTCTACTTATACTTGACTCTACCCAACAAATATCTGAACTTGATGAAAGAGTAGCCGGACTCATAGAAGAGCATAGACTTGCTTGTCTTATAGTACTCAATAAATGGGATATAAAAGAAGACAGAAGTTATGAAGAAGTTGTAGATGACATACGTGATGAACTAAAATTCTTACACTATGCACCATTTCTGACCATCTCTGCAAAAACAGGGCTTAGGGTCAATAAAATTCTTGACCAAATAGTAGACATTTATGGACGTTACAAAACACGTATACCTACCTCAGAACTAAACGATACCTTGCGTATGGCTATACGCCGTCACCATGTCCCTTCACACAATGGTGCAGTAGTCAACATCAAGTTTGCTACACAGTATGAAACAAAACCTCCTAAAATAGCGTTGATTACCAATAGACCAGAATTTTTACACTTTTCATACATTCGTTACTTGTCAAATTTCTTTAGAGAAAAATTCGACTTTGAAGGTGTCCCCTTAGATATCGCTGCAAGAAAACGTGGTCAAAGGCATGATGAAGAGCAGGATTACATCTAAGACCTGCTATAATTCAGAAAAATTATTTCAGGAATTATAATGCGTGTACTCACAGGAATTCAAGCTTCAGGAAAACTTCATATAGGTAACTATTTTGGTGCTATGAAACCCATGATAGAACTTCAAGAAGAGCATGAGCTTTTTACATTTATTGCAAACTATCATTCACTCACGACTTCTAAAGATGCTGCAACTTTAAGACAATACTCTATTGATGCTGCTGTTGACTATCTCTCTGTAGGAATAGACCCAAACAAAACAACTTTCTGGATGCAAAGTCACTCACCTGAAGTACTTGAACTCTACTGGATACTCTCTAAGTTTACACCTATGGGACTGCTTGAACGAGCACACTCTTATAAAGATAAAGTTGCACGTGGTATCTCTGCAAACCATGCACTTTTTAGCTACCCTGTACTTATGGCAGCTGATATTCTCATGCTTGATACACAAACTGTCCCTGTAGGAAAAGACCAAATACAACACGTCGAGATGACCCGTGACATTGCAACAAAGTTTAACAATGAATATGGAGAGATATTTACACTTCCTGAACATTTAGTACAAGAAGAAGTAGCGACAATTCCTGGTATAGATGGACAAAAGATGTCAAAGTCTTATGACAATGCCATTGACCTATTTATGGAAACTGAAAAAAAACTTCAAAAACGATGTAATAAAATTATCTCATCTTCTACACCTCTTGGAGAACCCCTAAAGTGGGAAGGTGATAACATCTACAATCTCGCAGCACTCTTTTTAGACAATTCACAAAAGCAAGAACTGCGAGCACGTTACACAAGTGGTAAAGAAGGGTATGGACACTTTAAAAAGTATCTCAAGGAACTTATATGGGAAGAGTTGAGTGAAGCCAGAGAAAAAAGAGAATACTATCTAACTCATATAGATGAAGTGCATGATATTTTAGCTATGGGGGCAAAAAAAGTTTCAGAAATTTCTAAACAAAAAATGGGAAAAGTAAAAGATGCTATAGGTTTACTATAGTATCTTTTACTTCGTTTTTATATCTCATTCAATGCAGCATCAATCGCTAAATTTATATCTCTATTTTTTTCATTGACTTGATTATCTATTACTTGATCAATTTTACTTTTAGATAGTTCTGGTTTAACTGAGACTTGATTACTTGGAGTCTCTTTTTTTTGATTATCTTCTTTGACATCAACTTCCTCGTACCCTTCAATACTATTTAAATAACTATTGGTTGTTTCTTCTTTAGACATTACTTTTTTAGACTCTATTGTATGATTTGTTAAATTCTCAGATGAATCAGAACCAATCATATTATACTGTATAATCAATACTACAATAGCAATCATTAAAAAAATGACTGCCCCTATAGCAACTTTTTCGAATATTTTTTTCATGCTATTTTCCCTTTTTATCTGTAACTGTTGTAAAACCTAAAACTTTCCACATTTGGAAACCTCCACGATAATATAAAATTTTTTCATAAGGGAATCCTCTTTGTAAAAAGGTATTTACCATATCTTTTGCATCACTAGACCATAAGCCATCCCCAAAAATCACAACATCTACAGCATTACTGACATTAAGGGTATTATTGTCTTCTATTGTCACACCAATCGCCTTGAAGACTCTATCCATCTTACGCTTATTATATTGGGTATTAGTAGGTATATTGACAGAAGAGGGTATAGTCCCTCTCTTATATTTCTCTGTCGTACGTACATCAATCACAATACCACTATTCTCATTGACCTTAGATTTCATAAAATGAAGTAATTCAATCTCACCAATAGTTTTAACATTTTTATCTATCTTAATTGCTTGTATATATTGTTTAGGTCTATAGAGTTTACTATACTCTCCTGTCAATTTATATTTTGTATCTTGAATACGGTGCACTTTGACGGCTTTACCTTTATGATACACATAGATATATGACATCGATGGTGTAATTTTTACTTTATCATATGGTCCTGCATTTAGCTCAATAAAAGTAAATAATACAAGTACTAAATATCTCATTTCCTCTCCTTAGAAGGTACAACTGTACTAAGTCCTAAAAGTTGCCATGCTTGCATACCACCACGATAATATTTCATTTTATGCTTCGGATACCCTATCTCTATAAGTGCCTCTATAGCAGTAGGTGACTGACCACACCATGCACCATTACAATAGAGTAAAAGTGTTTTAGCTTCAGAAAAGTCCCACACACCTTTTTTAACACTTAGTACGCCTAAACGTTTTAATATTTCTTTACGTTCTGGCGTTTCAGATAAAAATTTCTTAAACGGAATATTTACTGAGGATGGTATGGTTGAACGTTCATACCAGTTTGAAAGTCTCGCATCAATAAAAAGACCCTTTTTCTTTTCAATAAAATTTAAAACTTCCAACTCACCATACGTTTCAATACCACTAGCGACACTAAATGGTTCAACAAAAAATGGTGGCGAGGGTCTTGAGGTAAGAGCAAATGTATTGGTTAAACGTGCATTTCTATTTTGATTACGCTCAATTTTATACGTTTTTTCATTATGTGTAAATTCTACATAAGGTACACCCTCAGAAATCTCTACATTATTTGCGTATAACCCTGTACAACAAATAGACAAAAGATAAAAACGTAATAGTCTCATTGATAAATTCCTTATAACTCACTTCAGAGAAAGTTTAGTTTTTTATATCATAAAGTATATAGTTTTATAATAGTATTATTTTAGTAATACTTGGTTGAAGCTATATCGTAATCGTGCTCATTTTATAATCATTTACAAAAAGAGTCTTCACCACATCTACATTAACGCTCTGCGTGGCATACAAATTGAGTGTTAAATCACCACTATTATTATGACCTTTACTTTTAGCACAAGTAAGTAGATGTCTTGCTATAGCATCTCCTGTTTCTATAAGGTTTATATCTCTTTGCATAATACGCTTTATAAGTTCTGAAACTAAAGGGTAATGCGTGCATCCTAATACGATGGTATCAACATTGTTTTGTTTCATAGGCTCTAACCATGATGTCAACATCTCTCTTGTCTCTAAAGAATGAACTTCACCTTTTTCTATCTGCTCAACTAGACCAGGACAAGCTTGTTCATGTAAACAGATAGTTTCACCATGTGTAAAACTATCGACTAATTGTTGATATTTCTCTCCACGTAGTGTCGCGGGTGTAGCCAACACGCCTATATTGCCAGTTTTTGTCTGTTTAATTGCTGGTTTCACACCTGGCTCTGTGCCTAGTATAATCAGTTCAGAGTATTTCTCACGTAGTATTTTAATCGCAGCAGAAGTAGCAGTATTACATGCAATAATCAAAGCATCTATTTGATGATGTGTTATAAAGTATTGTGTAATATCTAAAGAGTATTGCAGAATTTGTTGGAAGGTTTTACCACCATAGGGTGCGTTTTTAGTGTCGGCAATATAAAAAACCTCTGCACCTTTTAGCACTTTTTGAAGTGAGCTTAAAACAGTTAGACCTCCAAGTCCAGAATCAAAGATACCAACCTTTAGCTTCTTACTCTTCACGCGTACCCCTCACAAAATTATATAGCTTTTTAGGCTACTCATTCATCATGTTTAAGAACTCTTCATTGGTTTTTGTTTTCATCATTTTAGAGAACAAGAACTTCAAGCCTTCAACTTCTTCCATGTTTTGCATTGCATTTCTAAGAGCCCAGACTTTTTGTAATGTTTCTGCATTAACCATAATCTCTTCTTTTCTTGTACCTGACTTTGTGACATCAATCGCAGGATAGATACGACGTTCTGAGACATGGCGGCTAAGAACTACTTCGGAGTTCCCTGTACCTTTAAACTCTTCAAAAATCACCTCATCCATACGTGAACCCGTATCTATAAGCGCAGTGGCTATAATAGTTAAAGAACCACCCTCCTCTATATTTCTAGCTGCCCCAAAGAAACGTTTTGGTTTATGCAGTGCATTGGCATCTACACCACCAGAAAGTACTTTTCCAGAACTAGGTGTGACTGTGTTGTAAGCACGTGCAAGTCTAGTAATTGAGTCAAGAAGTATAATGACATCTTTACCCATCTCTACACGTCTTTTTGCTTTTTCTATCACCATCTCTGCTGTACGTACATGGTTGTGTGCTGGTAAATCAAATGTAGAAGCATACACTTCACCTTTGACTGAACGTTGCATATCTGTAACTTCTTCTGGTCTTTCATCTACCAACAGAACCATAAGCGAAGCATCTGGATTGTTATGTGTAATACCATGCGCTAATTCTTTAAGTAACTCTGTTTTACCAGTACGTGGAGGAGCCACAACCAATGCTCTTTGCCCTTTACCTATAGGAGAGAAAAGATCAAGTACACGTCCAGTCATTTTAACTGGGTTGTACTCCAGTTGTAACTGTTCTGCTGCATAAAGAGGTGTCAAGTTGTCAAAAAGTGGTCTTTGTTTTGACTTCTCTGGTGCGAGGTAGTTAATCGCTTCTATTTTAAGTAGTGCATTATATTTTTCTTGCTCTTTAGGTGCACGCACCTGTCCTGTTACAATGTCACCATTTCTAAGAGCAAAACGTTTAATTTGTGTGCCTGAAACATAGGTATCATTACTCGAGTTAGCAAAGTTTCCATCTTCTGAACGTAAGAAACCATATCCATCAGGGAGTATTTCTAAGATACCTGTAAACAAGATGAATCCACCTTGACTTACTTGAGACTTTAAAATTTCAAAAATAAGATCTTTTCGTTGAAATTCATTTGGGTTTTCAACTTTCACTTCATCTGCAATACGTACTAGTTCTTCAAGAGGTTTTAACTGAAGGTCTTCAATTTTATGTCCTTGAACCGGCATATGTGTTCTTTGATTTTTTTTATTTGGATTTGACTTTTTTTGCTCAGGTTTCTTTTTGTTATCGTTCATGATGCCTCTTAGGTTTTTTGAGATGAAATGGAGATTGTGTAACAAGTTCTCTTGTTAACGTAGTATGCAATTATAGTTCTTTTAACCTAAAATCTAGGTAAGAGCTATAATATGTCACATTATTTGTCATAAAAAGGGATAATAGTCATCATGTCACCCAGTGTTATAGGTACCCATATCGGATGATCATTTACATTGCTAATTGCACTTCCAACACTAAGTTCTAAAGCATTTGAAAACCCATCACTATCAAAATCTGCATCTGCATCTGCTTTATTCAGTGGGTTCAACCCATTGGCTAACTCAACACTATCAGTAATACCGTCATTGTCATCATCTATATCTGCATTATTTCCTATACCATCTCCATCAGTATCTACACTTTCAGAATCATCAAAAGGAAATGCATCATCTTCATCTTTAACCCCATCTCCATCTGAATCATCACAACTCTCATCTTTAGGGATACTCGCTGTGTCGGAGCTTGCAATAGTCATTGTGACGATTTTTGTTCCCATCCTAAATATACTGTAACGCCCTACTGCCCCGGTAAGTTTTACTTGTATTGTATTTCCATCTATAAAAGAAAGCTCAGGTGTGTTTGTATTATACGTATATGATACACTTGAAATGATATCATGTGTATATGTAGGTACCACATATAGGGCATAAGTTCTTCCTGAAACAGCTGTAATATCTATTGTATCAGTGATACGGTAAAATTTATCTACTTGACTCTTTAAACTTTCTGTAGTAAAACACCAATTTTTTGTTCTACTATCTCCATCTACATCATATTCTAATGTTGCGATATATTTACTGCCCCATTCCAATCTATTTTTTGGAAATATTGCATGTTGATAAGAAGAAAACTGACTGTTCGGATCACTATTTTCATTCATTACACTACCATAAACAGCATGATTAATTAGAGTTTTACTTACACCGTTTCCATCTTTCAATGTAAAGCTAGTTACTGTAGGAGCTGTTGCAAAACTGGCTACATTAAACTCTGCACTTACAGGGTAACCACTCACACTATTAAAAGGTAAAGGGTCTGGAGACTCTTCGTAAAATACTGGGGGTATATTGCCTTTTTTAATTGATGGCCATACCACAATATCTGATGAAGATTCTCTTATTGCATCGTACCTATTATTATACTCACTAGCTTCTATAAGTTTACTACTATCCGCACAAGGCGAAACAGACAAACCTCCTGAATAGACTCCACTTTCACATAAGCCACTCAAAACACTATTACCCATGTTATAGGTATAGAATGCACCATTGTCTGCCATACCTATTTCATCTTGTCTAAAGTCTAAAAAAGCAAAACGATGGTAAATTGCAGACATCAAACTATCTATAGACAACTCAACTGTATCTGTACCATGTGAAAGGTTTTCAGATACATGACCATGTAGGTACCCTGCACTAATTGCTCTTAAGTATGCGTAGTCTCCTGTATATCCTGAGTTACTTCTATTTTCATCATGGGTTAATATATCATTCAATTGCATGTAATTATTATGGTTTTGTGCAGAAGTATTTAAAGCTGAGTTTTCAGTAAATGCTGGCAAACCTGATTGTATACGAATAGAATTAAGGTAGTCAAGTCCATTAGATGCATAAAGGGTATGCATGACTAAAATAGATGCCAATATTATTTTATACTGATATTTTTTCATAAGTATTTTCCTAAATTATTATTTTTATAGTTTACGGAGGATTATACTCAATCCTAACTTAACGAGAAATATAACAGTGGTGGAGAAATGAGAACACCCATCAAAAAGAACCATGGTGGTATATTCCATTGTAGTAGTTGAGCTATTTCTAATGGCATGTTTTGTTTAATAAAAACCGTTTTAATCAACTCAATTTTATAAAAAATATCAAATATTTTAAGTGCGAGTAGCAATATCATACTAATATTGAGAATACCAGTTGTGAGGATAATATAAAGGATAATGTAAAAACTTGGTTGTATAGCAAAAAAAAGAAATATACTCTTTTTGTAGTACACATAGAGTTTTTCTAGAACACCCAAAAGTGTATTGGCACGTTGAATATAGGCTTCAAAAAGTTCAGCGATGACAAGTAGTAGTATGTATTCCATAGGAGATTTTACCCATATTTAGATAAAATCTACTCAGTAAACAAAATCCGTAATATTTAATAAAAAAGGTTTTTTATTGTCACAAGTTGCTTGTACCCACTGTAACCTTACTTTTTCTGAAGAAGTCATGATAAAAGATAATGGTCACTTTTTTTGTTGCAAAGGCTGTCAGGGAGTCTACACCCTACTCAATAACGAAGGTCTTGATAGCTTTTATGACAAACTAGGAAACAGACAACTTCATCCTGTCACTGAAGTACAAGTAGACTTAGAAAAATTTGATCTTGAAGGTTTTAAAAATAAATATATTAAAACCAATGAAGAGGGTTTGTATGAAGTAAATCTTGTCATAGAAGGCATACACTGTTCTGCATGTGTATGGCTCAATGAAAAGGTTTTGCATCAAACCGATGGTGTGATGGATGCGAGTATCAACTACACCAATAATAAAGCAAAAATAGTTTGGGATCCTCTAGAAATAAAACTTTCAAAAATCATAGAAACTATTCAAGCCATTGGCTACAATGCATTTGCTTATGACCCCTCTTTACAAGAAGAACAGGCAAATAAAATACGTAAATCTTATTATACTCGTATACTTGTTGCAGTATTTGGTGCGATGAATATTATGTGGCTTGCTGTGGCTCACTATGCTGGATATTTTTCTGGTATACAGCAGTCTTTTAAAGACATCTTAAATGTGGCGGAGTTCATACTTGCTACACCTGTACTCTTCTACTCTGGTTGGATATTTTTTAGGGGTGCCTACTATGGCTACAAAAACAAAATAGTCAACATGGATACGCTGGTTGCATCAGGTGCCTTGTCTGCCTACATCTACTCTATTTACGCCATGGTAACACAACAAGGAGAGGTTTATTTTGACTCTGTTGTGATGATTATCACCTTTGTGCTTGTGGGAAAATACCTTGAAATTTTAAGTAAAAAACATGCCGTTGACACTTTAGATAGTATGATGAGTTCCGTACCGACTGAAGTGAGTGTGCTAAACAATGGTGTCAAGTCACTCGTCGCGGTTGAAAATGTCATGGTAGATGACACCATTGAACTCAAACCTGGAGAGAAAGTTGTTATAGATGGCATTGTAAGTTTAGGCGAAGGTTCTTTTGACGAATCTTCACTTACTGGTGAAAATGAGCCTATCTACAAGAAAAAAGGTTATGAAATACGCTCTGGTTCCATTTGTCTAGACAGTGTTATACTGTACAAAACAAGTACAGATGCATCAAACTCTTTGTTAAGTTCTATTGTCAATTTACTTGAAGACGCTATGACTAAAAAACCTCGTATTGAACAGTTAGCAAACAGTATCTCAGGGTATTTTTCTACAACTATTTTAGTCATAGCCCTACTCACTTTTATAGGGTGGTACTTTTATACCCAAAGTTTTGAACATGCACTGATTATAGGTATCTCTGTCATTGTCATTGCCTGTCCATGTGCATTGGGTTTAGCCACACCTATGGCAACACTTGTGGGCATTGGAGAAGCGGCAAAACGTGGCATTCTTTTTAAAGAAGCTACTTTTTTGGAAACCATGGCAAAATCAAATCTTTTGGCACTCGATAAAACAGGTACGATTACCGAGGGAAAACCCTCTGTTGTTAAGTACGAAATAAATGAAGCCTTTGACCCTTCCTTACTCTTGGCACTTGTTTCGACTTCTAATCATCCCATTTCAAAAGGTATTATAAGCCATTTAGAAGCACATTATGACAACCTAACGCACTTGAATTTAGAACATATTAAGTCCATTGAAGCTAGGGGATTAGAAGCCACGTATGAGGGTAAAAAACTTTTAGGTGGAAATGCATCTTTACTCCATGAAAAAGGCATAGAGGTTGAAAGTGACTCACACAATGCGCTCTTCTTTTTTGTACAAGAACACCAGTGTGTTGCACGTTTTGAACTCACCGATACCATACGAGAAGGTACCAAAGAGGCTATAGAAGAGATTAGAAAATTAGGTATTGATGTCGTGATGCTCACAGGGGATCACTTGGAGTCTGCACATAAGGTAGCCAAAGAAGTAGGTATTGATGAAGTACATGCCAAACTACTACCTCATGAAAAATCTGCTAAAATAGCACACTACCAACAAAAAGGCAAACGCGTTGTTATGGTGGGTGATGGTATCAATGATGCGATAGCTTTAAGCAGTGCTGAAATTGCCATTGCTATGGGTAATGGAGCAGATATTGCTATTGGGGTGAGTGATGTCATACTTTTAGATGAAAAGCCTAGAAGTATCTACGAAGCATACAAAACGTCACAACGTACCTACCAGGCTGTGAAGGAAAATCTAGGTTTTTCTCTGCTCTATAATGTTGTTGCCGTGCCACTTGCAGTATTGGGCTTTGTCAATCCTTTGGTTGCTGCTTTGTCCATGAGCCTAAGTTCATTGGTAGTGGTAGGTAACTCTATGCGTATTAAAAGATTAAAATTTAAAAAGGAAAAGTAAATAATGTCTGAAAGTATTATTATTCTTATGATAGGTGTCTCAACGCTTTTAGGAGCACTAGGGTTAATTGGGTTAATATGGGCAGTGAAGACTGGACAGTTTGATGATGCTTCCAAATTTACAGATGCTACACGTTTTGACAATGAAGAAGACCTTCAAGAAGCTGTGAAGATGCAGAAAAAAAGAGAAGAGAGAAAAAAGAAGCTTGAGGAAGAGAGAATAAAAAAAGAAAATAATTATAGACCGCCTGATTGATTTTATCATTAAACTAACTATGTTATCATATGTATTAATATTACAAAGGTATTTTATGATTTTTAGAACATTTATGCTTACAGCACTTCTTTTTTCAACCTCATTACAGGCACAAAATAGTGTTGGACTCAATATCAACAATAAAGACTTCGAGCTTTTTAGCTCTATCGAAATCACCCCACTGTCTGATTATGCTTCGGGAACACTCTATTACGCTGATATCAATTACCTACATACAGATGGTGATAATATGTCGAGTATAGGATTTAGAGCTGATAATACACTCAATCACAGCCAAGATATATCACTCTCATTTGGAATCAAGGGCGTCATAGCAGATGACTTTTTAGCCTTTCCTCTTACTTTTAAAGGAAGTTATATACTACCTTTAAATGATGCCATACCCACTACCTCTATTACTATAGGTTTTTCTTATGCCCCTGAAGTATTGGCACTGGATGAAGCGAAAAGTTATACCGATACAAAAATTGAGGCAAATATGGAAATAGTACCAAACACACATCTCTTTGTGGGATACCGATATATTTCTACAGAATATAAAGAAGATGACAAAACATTTAATAATGCTGCTTATGGTGGATTAAAACTTAGTTTTTAGTGATATAATTTGTGTTCTATTTTAAGGAGATACTCAAGTGACGACCATTTTAGTAACAGGAGGGGCTGGATATATTGGTTCACACACGACCATATTACTAATTGAAGCAGGCTATGAAGTAATACTTTTTGATAACTTCTCCAATGCGTCTAAAGAGAGTATTAAACGTGTGGAAAAAATAGTTGAACAAAATATTACGCTTATAGATGGTAATGTATGTTCTAGTGAAGACTTGGATACAGTTTTTACACATCACTCCATCGATGCAGTGATACATTTTGCAGGCCTAAAAGCCGTAGGTGAGTCTGTAGAGAAACCCTTAAAATATTATGAAAACAATATTAGTGGTACAATTACGCTTTGCAAAAGCATGGCAAAGTACGGATGTAAATCTATAATATTCTCTTCTTCTGCCACTGTCTATGGTGACCCACATACTACGCCTATTTTAGAAGATTTTCCACTAAGTGCTACCAATCCTTACGGACGCTCAAAACTGTTTGTTGAAGAGATACTTCGTGATACCTATATGGCGGACAATGACTGGAATATCATTTTATTACGTTACTTTAACCCTGTAGGTGCACACCCTTCAGGTACCATTGGTGAAGACCCCAATGATGTACCTAACAATCTTATGCCTTTTATTGCACAAACAGCCGTAGGGAAAAGAGCATTTCTTTCTATTTTTGGAAATGACTACAATACAAAAGATGGTACTGGTGTACGAGACTACATACATGTGATGGACTTAGCAGAAGGTCATGTCAAAGCACTCAATATTATTCACTCCCTCAATCAAGTGATAACGATTAATTTAGGTACTGGTACTGGATATTCCGTGCTAGATATGGTAAAATCTTTTGAAAAAGCATCAGGACGTACCATATCTTATAAAATAGCACCAAGAAGAACTGGAGACATAGCCTCTTGTTTTGCTGATCCTCACTATGCAAAAGAAATATTAAATTGGGAAGCAAAATATGATATAGACGCTATGTGTGAAGACACTTGGCGTTGGCAGTCAAATAACCCAAATGGATACAAGGCATTATAAACTCGTGAACCAAAATTAAAGAAAGACAATACTATGAGAAACAAACTCTATTTTCAAGCTAGACTAAAAGACAAAGCTGAGTATGCATACAAGGCAATTGTTCAAGAGAAAACATCTATTGGATACTATAAGCTTCCAGAGCAAGATATCACTGGTATATTGGCTTACGCTAATAAGATTCCATCTGATGTAACATCTATCGCTGTGATAGGTATAGGGGGTAGTTCACTAGGTGCAAAAGCAGTCTATGAATTTTTAAAACCTGTGGAAAAGTTAACAAGAAGTCTATACTTTTTTGAGAGTACTGACCCGATTAATATCCAAAATAAAATAGATATGTTAGATTTAGAAAAAACACACTTTTTAGTCATATCCAAATCTGGTACTACTGTAGAAACCTTTGCTATTTATAAACTATTACTTTCAAAACAAGCTGATACCAATGCTTATACTTTTATCACAGATAAAGGCTCAGAACTAGAAAAATATGCACAGAGTATAGATGCTTCAGTCCTCCATTTAGCAGACAATGTAGGAGGAAGGTTCTCTGTTCTCTCTTCTGTTGGACTTCTTCCTTTAGCCTTATGTGGGGTTGATATTGAAGCTTTACTTCGTGGTGCTAACAGTGTCAATAAAAGTTTTTTTGAAGATGGTTACCTTAAAAGTACACTCCTTGAAAAAGCACTTTTTTATGCGAGAAACCATGCAAAATATCATATTAACTGTCTCTTTGCCTATTCGGAGTCTTTAAAATACTTTTGTGAATGGTATGTCCAACTGTGGGGAGAAAGTCTAGGGAAAAAACAACGTCACTCTGCCTTTCATGTGGGGCTTACTCCCATTGGACTCATTGGACCAAAAGACCAACACTCTTTTTTACAACTCATTATGGAAGGTACACGTGATAAATCTGTTACTTTTATTCAAATAGAAGATTTTCAAGATACATTAAAGATTCCAGATATTTCACTTAAACATCTTGAATCTTTAGACATACTCAATGACATCTCTTTTGCTGAGCTTATAAACATGCAATGTAATTCTGTCATGGAAGCATTATTAGAAGAAGAGAATATACCTCTAGATAAAATTGTTATTCCTAAAGCAAATGCAGAAAATGTAGGTTCACTCATTTTTTACTATGAACTTTTGACCTCTTTAGTAGGTGAACTCATAGATGTCAATACCTATGATCAACCTGGTGTGGAAGCCGCAAAAAAAATCTTAAAAAAGAAGCTAAAAAAGAAGCTCGATATATAACCACCCTATAACATTTTTTTAGCTAGAATTTTGTATAAATTATAACAAGGCGAATTATACTATGGTAAAAAAATGTCTTTTCCCTGCAGCAGGTTATGGAACTAGGTTTCTACCTGCAACTAAGGCAACTCCCAAAGAGATGCTTCCTGTCCTTACAAAACCCCTCATACAATATGGTGTAGAAGAAGCTTTAGAAGCGGATATCAAAACAATGGCTATTATCACAGGACGTGGCAAGCGTGCCATTGAAGATCATTTTGATATCTCTTATGAGCTTGAGCATCAAATTAAAGACACACCTAAAGAACATATGCTCAATGAAATTCGTCAGCTTATTTCTCAATGTACATTTTCATATACACGTCAAGTAGAGATGAAAGGGCTAGGGCATGCAATACTTACAGGGGAAACACTCATAGGCAATGAGCCCTTTGCAGTCATTCTCGCTGATGACCTTTGTACCAACCAGAATGATAGTGTACTTAAACAAATGATAGATGTGTATGATAAGTACCAATGTTCTATTATAGCCATTGAAGAAATAGATATTAAAGAAAGTGATAAATATGGTGTCATTGCAGGTAAACTAGTCGATGGAACAGACAATACCTATAGGGTCTCAGATATGGTAGAAAAACCCGACCCTGAAGATGCACCAAGTAACATGGCTATTATCGGTCGGTATATTCTCACCCCAGATATCTTTGATATTTTACGAGACACACAACCAGGTAAAAATGATGAAGTTCAAATTACAGATGCTTTATTAACACAAGCTACTGCTGGAAAAGTCATTGCCTACAAGTTTAATGGGAAACGTTTTGACTGTGGCTCAGTCGATGGGTTTGTAGAAGCCACAAATTATTTTTACCAAAAACTAAAAGGCTAGTAATGAAAGGTATTATACTCGCTGGTGGCTCAGGTACACGTCTTTACCCTATTACCAAGGGTATTTCAAAGCAACTGGCACCTATTTATGACAAACCTATGATTTATTATCCACTCTCTGTTTTAATGCTGTCTGGCATTACAGAAGTACTTATTATCTCTACCCCTGATGACCTACCTAGGTTTGAAGCTCTATTAGGTGATGGTTCTGATTTAGGTATCTCTTTTTCATATATTGTACAACCTTCTCCAGATGGTCTTGCTCAGGCCTTTTTACTTGGTGAAGCATTTATTGGTGATGATGATGCTTGTTTAGTGCTTGGTGATAATATTTTTTATGGTCATGGACTTACTCAACTTCTAGCTTCTTCAGTTAAAAATGCAAAAGAGAAAAATGAGGCCACTGTCTTTGGCTATCATGTACAAGATCCAGAGCGTTATGGTGTTGCTGAATTTGACAAAGAGGGGAAAGTAACTTCACTAGAAGAGAAACCTAAAGAGCCAAAAAGTAATTATGCAGTAGTGGGACTCTACTTTTATCCTAATGATGTGGTTAAAAAAGCAAAAGAGGTTAAACCTTCGCAGCGTGGTGAACTTGAAATTACTACACTCAATCAAGACTATTTACAAGAAGAGAGACTAAGGGTTGAACTTATGGGTAGAGGGTATGCATGGCTTGACACGGGTACACATGAGAGTCTACTTGAGGCTTCAAACTATATACAAACTATAGAAAATAGACAAGGTCTAAAAGTAGCCTGTATAGAAGAGATAGCCTATGAAATGGGATACATCTCAAAAGCAAAACTTCTTGAACTGGCTGAACCTCTCAAGAAGAATCAATATGGACAATATTTAATCAGAAGAGCCAATGAAAAAGGTCTAATGAGTTAAAAAAACGCTATTATTTAGTATCAATATACACCCACAAAATAAGAATATTTCGATATAATTATGCAAAAATTATGTAGGAGATAAAATGGCAAATAAAGCTATTTTAGTCACAGGTTGTGCGGGGTTTATTGGTTCTAATTTTGTACCATACTTTTTAGAAAAATATAGCAACTATCATGTTATAAATCTTGATTTATTAACCTATGCTGGAGACTTGGCAAACCTACAAGAAGTTGAAAGTAACAAGAACTATACATTTGTACAAGGTGATATTTGTGACCGCCAACTTGTTCAATCACTTTTTGACACACATAATATTCAAGGTGTCATACATTTTGCAGCTGAGTCCCATGTAGATAACTCCATTAAAAACCCTGGTGTATTCATTGAAACCAATGTTAATGGTACATTTACACTTCTGGATGTTGCCTATAAAACATGGATGCAGAAACCATTTACCTACAAAGATAACTACCAAGGATGTAGGTTTCATCATATTTCAACCGATGAAGTCTATGGTACACTGAATGAAACAGACCTCTTTACAGAGAAAACCCCTTATGCACCTAACTCTCCTTATTCAGCATCTAAAGCATCCTCTGACATGATTGTACGTAGCTATCAAGAAACCTATGGACTCAACACTGTTATTACCAATTGTTCAAATAACTATGGTCCAAAACAGCATGATGAAAAACTTATACCTACTATTATTCGAAAAGCTTTGGCTGGAGAAGATATACCTATTTATGGAGATGGTAAAAATATCCGTGATTGGCTTTATGTACTTGACCACTGTAAAGGCATAGACCTTGTCTATCATACAGGTGAAGAAGCAAATGTCTACAACATTGGTGGACGCAATGAACGTACAAACCTACAAATAGTAGATACTATTTGTACAATACTTGACAAAAAAGTGCCCACAGCAAAAAGCTACAAAGAACTTATCACATTTGTAGAAGACAGAGCTGGACATGACAGACGTTATGCCATTGATGCTACGAAGCTTGAGAACAGTCTTGGTTGGAAAGCAGATGAAAACTTTGATACAGGCATTATAAAAACCATTGATTGGTATTTAACAAAATACAAAGTAGCATAATTTGCTAAACTTTATTAAAGCCATTTTTCAAAATAAAGCTCTTCTTTGGACACTCACCAAGAATGACTTTAAACAAAAATATTTTGGTAATATTCTTGGTGTAGCTTGGGCATTTATACTCCCTGCAGCCACTATAGGCATACTCTGGTTTGTCTTTCAAGTGGGCTTTAAATCACAGCCCATTGACAATTTTCCATTTATTTTATGGCTTGTTGCTGGAATGTTCCCTTGGTTTTATTTTTCAGAAGGTCTTTCAAATGGTACCAATAGTATTGTAGCCAATGGATTTTTAGTCAAAAAAGTTGTCTTTCGAATCTCCTTACTTCCCATTGTTTCCATATCTACAGCACTTGTAGTACATCTGTTTTTTATTGTGTTTATGTTTGGTATGTTTATCTATTATGGGTACTCACCTGAGATATACTGGATTCAAATACTTTACTACCTTTTTGCTACTTCTATCTTACTACTAGGCCTCTCTTGGCTTACCTCGTCGATTGTTGTATTTTTTAAAGACATAGGACAGTTTGTTGCTATGGTTATACAGTTTGGTTTTTGGCTCACCCCTATTTTTTGGTCACTTAAAATGGTACCCGAAGAGTACCATTGGTTTATAAAAGCAAACCCTATTCACTATATTGTAAAAGGCTATAGAGACTCTATGATAAACCAGACATGGTTTTGGGAAGATGTAACTTTAATGGTCTACTTTTGGGTTGTCACACTTAGTATATTTATACTTGGTGGTCTCACATTTAAAAAACTAAAACCACACTTTGCGGATGTACTCTAATGTCAGATATAGCTATAAAAGTAGAAAACCTTACTAAACTCTACCATCTCTATGCTACCCCTCAAGATAGATTAAAAGAGGCCCTAAACCCATTTAAAAAATCGTATCATACTGACTTTTATGCGATGAATGATGTTTCTTTTAGCATTCAAAAAGGAGAAACAGTTGGTATTGTAGGAAAGAATGGTGCAGGTAAATCTACATTACTAAAAATGATCACTGGTGTACTCACACCTACCCATGGGAATGTTCAAACAAATGGAAAGATATCTTCTCTATTAGAGTTAGGCGCAGGCTTTAACCCAGAGATGTCTGGTTTTGATAATATCTATCTTAATGGTAGTCTTATGGGCTTTACAAAAGAGCAAATGGATGTCCGCCTAGATGACATCATATCTTTTGCAGATATTGGCGAATTTATACACCAACCTGTCAAAATGTATAGTTCAGGTATGTTTGCTAGGCTTGCTTTTTCTGTAGCGATTAATGTAGACCCTGATATTCTCATTGTAGATGAGGCACTCTCTGTTGGAGACTTGGCTTTTCAAATGAAATGCTTTAAAAAGTTTCAAGACTTTCAAGAACAAGGACGTACTATTCTCTTTGTTACCCACGCCTTAGATACTGTGATACGGTACTGTACGCGTGGTATTGTCATAGATGGTGGGAAAAAAGTCTATGAAGGAACCTCTAAAGATGCGGTTGACTCTTTCAAAAAAATCCTCTCTGGTGACTTTTATGAAAGTGATTTAGAAGAAAAAAAGAAAAAAGCTAAAGAGATAAAAGAGAGCAATCTTCTTAAAGATGCGTTTGATGAACATAAAGATATTGATGTTTATGGAAATCATATGGCACAAATTTTTGACTATGGTACATTAGATAACTTGGGTAATCCGGCAGATATACTTGACTACAATAGTGAATTTAGCATTGTCATGAAAGTAAAATTTCATGAACAAATAGAAAACCCTATTTTTGCATTTACACTTAAAGATGTAAGAGGCTTAGAGATAACGGGTACCAATACCTACATGAAACACATTGTTTCTGGTACATTTAAACAAGGTGATATAACAACAGTAACCTTTAAACAAAATGCAAATTTGCAACTAGGCAAATATGCCCTATCTCTTGGATGTGTCAACCTCAATGAAAAAGGTGTAGAGGTTTACAATAGAATTTATGATGCAATGCTTTTTGAAATTATAGGTTCAGCACAAATGGTAGGTTTCTATGACCTCCAAAGTGAAATCACTATAGTATAAAGGCAGATGATGGCAGCAAAATTAAACTTAGACTTTTATAGTGGTAAAGACTACTATAGTGATGGAGATATAGAAAATGAACTTCTTGATATTGTAAAAAACAACCAGGACTATACTGAAGTTTTAGCCAAAGATGGAAGATGGCCTATACTCTATCACCTCTCCCCTATTCGTCAAAATATCATCAATTGGTACCCCTTTAAACAAAATGCCTCATGCCTAGAAATAGGTGGAGGATGTGGTGCCATTACCGGTGCTTTATGTCAAAGTTTAGAAAAAGTTGTAGTGGTTGAGCTCTCAAAAAGACGTTCAAGTATTAATTTAGAGAGACATAAAAACTTTAATAATCTTGAGATTATTGTAGGAAATCTGAACGATATTGTTTTTGAAGAGAAGTTTGATTATATTACACTCAATGGTGTTTTAGAGTACGCAGGCTCATTCACCCATACTGATGAACCCTATAAAGACTTTTTAACACAAATAAAACACTATTTAAAACCTGATGGAAAATTAATTATTGCCATTGAAAATCGTTATGGACTAAAATATTTTGCAGGGGCAAAAGAGGATCATACGGGAAAAGAATTTGATGGTATTACGGGCTATATGAATACAGATAATGTACAAACTTTTGGTAAGAAAGAACTAGAAGATTTACTTAAAGACTCTGGTTATCCACAGCAGTCATTTTATTATCCTCATCCTGACTACAAAATGCCTATGGAGGTTTATTCAGAAGATTGGCTACCAAGTGTAGATAGTCTCCTTGATAGCGCACCAAATTTTGACAATCATCGATATGAACTATTTAATGAATCTGAAGCCTTTAAAGGTATTATTGAAAATGGGCAATACCCATTTTTTGCAAACTCATTTTTAGTAGTATGTGGAGAATAAATGAAAATATTGTATGTAAAAGCTAACAGTGAACGTGCCCGAGAATTTCAACTAAAAACCATTATCTACGAAATAGATGGACAAAAGTATGTTAAAAAAGAGGCTATGCTTCCTGAGGCTATACCTCATCTTAAAAAAATGAAAAGTACCTATACTAGCTTACATAAAAGTATTCAAAACCCTAAAATCAAACTTGCTAAAATTATTAATGAATCTGAAACCTCATTAACATTTGAATTTATAGAGGGTATAAGCTTAGCATCTAAATATAATGCTGCAAAGAAACGTAACAAAGAACAATCTGTACTAGATATATACTACACCCTACTTCAAGAAGGTTTCAAAACCACTGCTTTTGATACAAAGACAATGGTGACTGAAGCGTTTAAACAAGTATTAGGTGACTTTGATTATTCAACATATAATGGACAGCGTTGTTTTGATGGCATTTCCAATATAGACCTCATTTTTTCAAATATTATTTTTAAAAATGAAAATATTTACCTTATAGACTATGAGTGGGTTTATGATTTTAATATACCTATAGATTTTGCAATATTTAGAGCTTTACATAAACACAATGATTTACACTGGAAAATGGAGAAACATTTTGTATTTAACCGTGTAGTAGGGGAACATGGGTTTTTAAATATACACAAGAAATATCAGCTACGTAGAGAAGATGGACTTAAAAACCTCAATATCAAAGATGAAGAGATAGCAGATTTAAAAACCATTATCTCAGATAAAGATTCAATCATTTCTGATAAGGATAGACATATATCTATACAAGAGAAACAATCTCAATCTATTATTTCTGACAAAGATCAACACATTGAAAATCAAAGTCGACATATTGATGAAATAAAAGCAGAATTTCAAACACAGGTTAAACAACTCTCTGGCGATGTAGAACATTGGCATAATGTTGCACGCACGATGACATTCAAGGGAAGAATAAAAAAAGTTATCAAAAAAGTAATACCTCCCTCACTTCTACATAGCCTCATAAAACAAGACACCATAGAGAATAAACCTATAGAGGTAGAACAAAGTGTGCCTGTTAATGAATATATCTATCGTGAACCTATATATACACAAAAGATAGAAGATGCACTAAACAGTTTTAAAGAACAACCACTCATCTCTATTATCATGCCAGTGTATAATGTAGACCCTAAGTGGCTAGATCTCGCCATTGAATCCATTGAAAAACAGTGGTACAGTAACTGGGAACTATGCTTAGCTGATGATAAAAGTACAAATCAAGCTACCTTGGACTATTTAACATCATTAAAAAACCCTAAAATAAAAGTCACTTTTCTAGAAAAAAATGGAAATATATCTATTGCGTCCAATGCTGCGTTGAGTCTTACAAGTGGTACATATGTTGTACTCATGGACAATGATGATGAGATTACACCTGACGCACTGTATGAAGTCATAAAATCAATCAATGAGACAGGTGCTGAATTTATCTATTCTGATGAAGATAAAATTGAAATGGATGGTAGCTATAGTGACCCTCATTTTAAACCTGATTTTGCTCCAGATATGTTTTTATCTCAAAACTACTTAAGTCATTTGGGTGTCATTAAAAAAGAGCTTATTACAAAAGTAGGTGGCTTTACTGCAGGACTAGAAGGTTCACAAGATTTTGATTTGTACTTAAAAGTACTTGAACATACCAATAAAATACACCATATTACAAAAGTACTCTACCACTGGAGAAAAATACCCGGCTCAACTGCGGCTGAGTATGGTGAAAAATCTTATGCCCAAGAAGCAGGACGTAAAGCACTTGTCAATGCCATGGAACGAAAAGGTATCAAAGCAGAGGTTAAAAATGGTCAAACACCTGGCACTTACAAAGTAGACTATGCTATTGAAAACACGCCACTTGTGAGCATTATCATACCATTTAAAGACATGCCAGAGCTACTTACTATATGTGTTGAGTCTATATTGGAAAAATCTACTTATGACAACTTTGAGATTATTGGTATAAGTAACAACAGTGAAAAAGAAGAGACATTTGATGAGATGAAACGCCTGACTTCTTTAGATGGAAGAATTCAATTTCATGAATACAATGTCCCTTTCAATTACTCTCAAATCAACAACTATGCAGTCAATACTTATGCAAAAGGCGAACAGATACTTTTCTTAAATAATGATATAGAGATTATCACGCCTACATGGATAGAAGAGATGCTCATGTACTCTCAACAAAAACAAAATGGTGCCATTGGTGCAAAACTTTACTTTCCAAATGACACCATCCAACATGCTGGGCTTATCATGGCTCCCAAAACAATACACTCTGTGATACTCGTTTATCAAGGGTACCCAAAAGATCATTATGGTTATGGTTCTAGGCTACGTTGTGTCAATAACTATAGTGCTGTTACCGCTGCATGTTTAATGCTCAAAAGATCTCTTTTTGACCAAATAGATGGCTTTGATGCACAAAACCTCTCTGTTGCATACAACGATGTGGACTTATGTCTACGTTTACAAGAAGCCGGTTACAATAATATATGGACACCATACTGTGAAGCGTATCATCATGAGTCTATCTCCAGAGGGTATGAAGTCTCACGTGCATCTGTTGAAAGACGCGAAAAAGAGAAATTCCATCTCAAACAAAAACATCCAAATGTTTTTACCATGAATGACCCTTACTATAATAAAAATTTAACAAGGTTTTCACTAAGTTCTGATATCTCTGAATCAAATAAAAAGACATATCAGGATGTTGAAGGTATTGACTTTGAAGAAACTATATATATTCAAAAAAAACTGCATCCAAAAAAGCATCATCGTGTGACTCTGTTTAGTCATTTTGACGCAGACAATGAAGTGAAACCTTATGTTGTCACCTATTTAAAGGCACTAAGTGCGATCTCAGATGTTATTTTTGTATCCACTGCTGAAAGTATAAATGAGGAAAAACTAAAATCTATAGAACCCTATTGTACCGATATATTGGTCAAAAAAAATATAGGATATGATTTTGGTGCATGGAAAAGTGGTTTAAACTATCTTGGTGATTCTCTAAATCAGTATGATGCACTTATACTTTGTAACGATAGTGTATTTGGACCACTTAATGCATTAGAACCTATTTTTGAACAAATGCATAACTATGACGTGTGGTCTATGACAGATAACCATGAAATAGCGTATCATTTACAAAGTTACTTTATGGTGTATAACAAAAAAGCATTTACCTCTACAGTATTTCAAAACTTTTGGGAAAACTTTAAAATCTATCCAAATAAACAAATGCTTATTGAAAACAATGAAATTGGGTATTCACGAAATTTAATTGATTCAAATTTAAAGTGTGGGGCATACTATTCAACCGTTGATAGACATTATGTTAATGTACTTCAATACTACTGGAAAGAGCTTATTGAGGTACATAAGTTTCCATTTATTAAAAAAGAGGTGTTAACCACCAACCCTCTACAGATAGAGACACATGATTGGAAAGAAGTCATTCAAAACAATAGTGCTTATGACACGGAACTTATAGAAACACTACTTTAAACTAGGAGAAAAAGTGCTATTTAACTCTTATGAATTTATATTTATCTTTCTACCTTTTAGTTTTTTTATTTACTTCTTCTTGCTTCAACAAAAACTGCTTCTTGGCGCTAAGGCTTTTTTGGTTTTTGCTTCTTTATTCTTTTATTCATGGTGGAATATCAGTTATTTACCTATCATTTTAACTTCTATGTTATTTAACTATACAATAGGAAATAGTTTAAATGGTAATTTTTTACATCAAAAAATTTCTAAAAAAAGTCTATTAACTTTAGGTATTGTTGCCAATCTTTTACTCTTAGGATACTTTAAATATAGTGATTTTTTTATAGAAAACTTTAATGTGGCATTTGGCACTTCGTATTCACTACTTCACCTCATGTTACCCTTGGCAATCTCATTTTTCACCTTCCAACAAATAGCCTATTTAGTTGATTCATATAGACAGGAGACAAAGGAGTATGACTTTATAAACTATGCCCTTTTTGTTACTTTTTTCCCTCAACTCATTGCTGGACCTATTGTACATCATAAAGAGATGATGCCACAATTTGCATCACATTGGAATATGGTCAAAAAATATAAAAATATTGCTTTGGGTCTTTTTATTTTTTCTATTGGGCTATTTAAAAAAGTAGTCATTGCAGATACTTTTGCTTTATGGGCAACAACAGGTTTTGACCATACAACTGTTTTAGGATTTTATGAAGCATGGGCAACCTCTTTGTCCTATACTTTTCAACTCTACTTCGATTTTTCAGGTTACACTGACATGGCAATAGGTGCAGCATTGCTTTTTAATATAAAACTCCCTATTAACTTTTTTTCTCCCTATAAAGCACTGAGTATTCAAGATTTTTGGAGGAGATGGCATATCACTCTTAGCCGATTTTTGAAAGACTATATTTACATTCCTCTAGGAGGTAACCGAAAAGGGAGTGTACGTACCTATGCAAACCTCATTACAACATTCATTTTAGGTGGTTTATGGCATGGGGCTGGTTGGACATTTCTATTTTGGGGACTACTTCATGGTCTAGCACTTGCTATACATAGATTTTGGAAATACCTTGGGTTTAAAATACCTAAAATACTTGCATGGTTCATCACCTTTCAGTTTGTCAATGTAGCATGGGTATTTTTTAGAGCTAAGGAGTGGGAAGATGCTCTAAAAATACTTAAAGGGATGATAGATATACAAAGTCTAAAAACCCTAGAACCCTTTAAACATATTGACACGGAACGTGTACTTGCACTCAATACTTTTATCGAGTTTAATATACTTTACTACACTAGCTCCTTACTAATTTTAGGTTTTGTAATTTCCACTTTATTACCCAATACGCATCAATTACGCGAAAAGTTTCACCTTAAAAAAGAAACTTCTATCTTTGATGTCCTTTTTATTGGAGCTCTATTAGGTTTTGCCCTTATTGTCACAGTAGCCTCAACTGGCTCAGAATTTTTATATTTTAATTTTTAGGAGTCGGCATGAAAAAAACATCTTTTATCTTTGCAACACTATTGACTGCACTCCTTATATTTAGCCTATTACCTATAGCTAACTATGTAGCAGATGAGACCCGTGTACTACATAATGATTATGAGACTAAATATGCCAAGTTTCATCCAAATAGAATTTTTCTACGTGTCAAGTATCTTCTTGATAATAAACATAAATATGATACCCTCGTTTTTGGCTCTTCTCGTGGTGAATTTATAGATACTGATAAAATATCACCAAAAGCATACAATATGTTTCATGGGTTTGGAACCCTAAGTACCTACTTACAGAGTTTAAAAGTAGCCCTAAACCAAGGTGTAAAAGTTAAAAATGTATGGCTAGGTATTAATGATTTTGAAATTTGGAAAGACCATACTGATGCACTCCATCAGCTCACCTTTAAAGATGGCCTCTTTGGTAATACTGCACTGTATATGCGTTGGTTATTTAGAAATAGTCCTCACACTGTAGAGATATTGAAAAACAACTTGCCTTTGGTTCAAAGTGACTTTATTACAAACCCCACAACACAGCGTATTTTGCGTTCTCGCATACAAGAGAAAAATCTTCCTAAACGTAAAGCCATGTATGCTGCGATGCTTGGACATACTGAACAATATAAAATAGATGCCTCTATTGAAGATATCAAAGAAATAAAAAGACTTTGTACTAAACACAACATTGCATTAACTGTTTTCTTTTACCCTTCCTATTACCTCACCTACTTACGTTATGATCAGACAAAAATAAACCTCTTTAAGAAAAAACTTGCCTCCGTCACTGAGTTTCATGATTTTTATCTTTTAAATAAAACTGCTTATGACCAAACAAAGTGGTTTGACAGTAGTCATTTTGCTACAAGTATAGGTGACTACATCATTAAAAGCATACAAAAAAATAACCATCTTGTCACCCAAAGGAATGTTGATACACATATAGAAAAGTCTAAATCTTTACTACTTAAAAGTACAACTTATCCACATTCGCATATTTACATAGTTCATAGTACCCTAGACTTTAGTTCATTTCCAACACTCTTTAATCTCTATGATGATGAAACAAAATATAAAAAAAATAACCATTTTACTATGCAAAAGAAAGAAGATGGATTTCACATTAATGTACATGGAAATGACCCATGGATTTTACCCGATAATATACACACTAAAACAAAAGCTAGCGTTCTTGAAGTCAGCATGATCACAGACAAAAAAGGTGCATTTAGACTCTACTTAAAAAAGAATAGGAAAGAAAACTATTCTGAAGGTAGAACCTATGTAGTTCGTTTAAAAAAAGGTTTAAATAACTTCAATCTTATTGTGCCAAGTAACTATTTAAATAACGACTTAAGAATAGACTTTATCTCCCAGACGGGTAAATATATTATTAAGAAATTACGTATACGTGAACTTATAGAGGAAAACAATCAATGATAAATATTAAGCCATTCATAACTGTCGAAACATCTACAAAATCCTATATCATACTTTTTTTGATAGCACTTTTCATGTTAGCTGCCAACCCATTTAAAGGTGAGACTGTTGCACCTATGGATTTACTTGTAAAGTACCCAGGCTGGCAAAATAGTGGTCAAAAAGAAGCATACATCAACGGAGAAAGATCTGATGTTTTAGATGCCAAACTCCCCATTTGGATAAGTGCAAAGCGTACACTTTACAATGGCGAAATACCTTTATGGAATCACCAAAGAGCAGGTAAACCAGGACTTATTTTTACCAATTCTCTTTTAACACCTGCCTTTGTTGTTTTTGCAATGATTCCAGACGATGCTTTAGGGTTCTACCTTTCCAACTTAGTAAATGTCCTTATTGGTCTAGTAGGTATGTTTCTCTTTTTAAGACTTTTCTTTTCACACTATGCCTCCATATTTGGGGCAACTGTCTTTATGTTTTCTGGTTTTAATGCTGCATGGTTTTTTTGGGCACATGTAGACACCGCAGTTTTTACACCTTGGGTCATGTATGCTGTATTTCGTTACTTACAAAGTGAAAAAAGGCAAGACCTCATCTTAGTCACTGTAAGTATGTTACTACTTAACTTAGGTGGGTTTCCTATGGTTGCCGTCATGACATACATGGCAACAGCTATCATGGTACTGCTTTTACTTGTAAGTCTAAAAAAGTCTTTTAAAACATGGTTCATTCAACTTTCCTACCTTGTTGCTTTCTCTCTTCTAGCAGTTCTCATATCACTTTTATTCGTCTACCCACTCATTGAACTTTTAGAGTGGATGGGTGGCATAGGATACAGAAGCTCAGGAGCTGGGTTTTCAAGGGCTGATTTTGCACTGTTTTACAACCCTGACCTCTATAAAGCACCTAGGGTTGAGACAACTTTCTATGTAGGTCTATTGCCTCTACTTTTTTTAGGATTAACACTTATTTACGCTTTGTTTAAACCAAAGTTTATAGCATGGTTTGGATTACTCCTTTTTCTTTATGCACTAACCATCTCTTTTGTACTTATAGACATTGACATCATCCGTGCTATTCCTACACTTGACTCTAGTTTACTCACACGATTTGGGTTTTTACTTGGTCTTTCATTGGCAATTGTCTCTGCCTATGCCATACATACTTTTATGAAAATGTTTGATGCTAAAGTTTGGGTACTACCTTTAGTCATTTTACTTTTTAGTTTGCAGGTTTATCAACAAAAATCACTGTTTTCAAAGTTTAATGGGGCAGTGGACAATAACTCATTTTACCCACAAACAAAAAGTTTAGACTATTTACAGAAAACACTCAAACCACTAGAACATGTCATGGCTGACAGTGGTTTTCTCATCGGTGGGACACTCGGTGGTTATGGACTTAATGACTGGTTTGCACATAGTTTTCATCAAGGTCAAGAGAAAGAACTTCTTAGAAAAATAGTGCATAAACCTTTTAAAACACCCACATCTGCCATGTTTAATTTAGCACAAATAAATCTTGACAGTCCTTACATAGATTACCTAGGTATAAAAGCTATTTTAACCACACAATACTCAGCCCAAGCACCCTTAGAGTTTTGGCACAATATCAACCATAAAAAACCTTGTCCTACACTGCCTACGAACAAACTCTTACAACCTTTTACACTCAAAAAAACCTATACAACGAAAGGGATATCTCTGCATATGGCGACCTATAGCCAAGCACATGCAAGTTCTGATGTCCAACTTACACTCAGACAAGCAAACGAGTTCATCACAACTGTTATTGTAAAAAAAGAGTCCATTACAGATAATAGATGGGTGGACTTTCTCTTTGCTACAGAAAAAACCCTCTTACAAGGTACCTATACTATAGAATTAGAAATGCTTGAAAGTAAAGATGCTAAACCTCTTACTGTTTGGTCTAACATTGGTGAGAAAAATGAGCCTTTACTTGCTAATGGTACAAAAACAAATCTCTCATTTCAAATGAGATTTATACAAGACCGTGTACTAAACCCTAAATATACACTTTTAAACCTTGAACCCAATATTCACATACTAAAGAATGAAACTGTCAATGAAAATGCTTACTACCTTCCGACATTAGATACAAAAGTATCTCCAGATTATGCACCTATTAAAACCACGCATTTTTCAAATACAAAAATAGAAATAGAGTACCAAGCAAAAGAAGCTGGCTGGGTTGTTTTTCCTATGCACAATTATCCTGGATGGCAAGCAACCGTCAATGGTAAAGAGGTAGCACTAGGGACATTTTTACATACTATGCCCGCAGTAAAAATAAACCATAATAGCGTTATAATACTCACATATAAACCTAGTTATAACAAGTACCTTGCCTTGCTTAGTCTCATAGGTGTATTAATTTTACTATTTTTAGCATTTTACTATAGAAAAAAGGATTCTAATTCATGAAACTCATCATTCAAATACCCTGCTACAATGAAGCTGGAACACTGGCAATAGCCTTAGGTGCCTTACCTAGAGAAGTAGAAGGGTTTGATAAAGTTGAATGGCTTATCATCAATGACGGTAGTACCGATGACACAGTAAAAGTAGCTAAAGAGTGTGGGGTTGATTATATTGTAGACTTCAAGTACAACCAAGGACTGGCAAAAGGCTTTATGGCTGGACTAAATGAATGTCTTAAACAAGGTGCAGATGTCATTGTAAATACAGATGCAGACAACCAATATGAAGCTGATGATATTCCTAAACTTACTGCACCCATACTCGCCAATGAAGCAGAATATGTTGTAGGTGAACGTCCTATCTCTCAAACAGAGCACTTCTCTCCAACTAAAAAGTTTTTACAAAAATTAGGTTCATGGGTGGTTAGAAAAGCAAGTAATACAAACATACCTGATGCCCCAAGTGGTTTTAGAGCGATGAGTAAAGAGTGTGCTGAACAACTTAATGTCTATAATAACTACACCTATACACTAGAGACCATCATCCAAGCTGGTCAAAAAAACATGGCTATAACCTCCGTACCTATACGTACCAATGAAGACTTAAGACCTTCTCGTCTTTTTTCCAGTATTCCTAATTACATAAAAAAGTCTGTTGTGACTATTGTACGTATTTTTGTGGTTTACAAGCCATTTAGTTTCTTTATGAGTATTGCTGCCGTTCTTTTTGGGCTTGGTTTTTTACTTGGTCTTCGTTATCTTTACTTCATTTTATCAGGTGATGGTGATGGACATACACAGTCTGTCATACTCGCTGGTGTGCTTATGGGTATGGGGGTACAAGCTGCTCTCATAGCCTTTGTTGCAGACTTACTTGCTGTCAATAGACAACTTCTAGAAAAAATAAAACTTTCTACTACAAAACGTGCTTAGAATAATATATTTAGAAAAGCGTGGTTAAAAAAACGTGGTTAATCATACACTCAAAAAAAGACTAAAAAGTTTTGCTTATGCCCTAGGTAAATCTCTAGGGATTATAGGACTCGTATATCTTTTTTATGCACTCTACCAAGAGTATACTTTTAGTTCTTTTATAGAAAACTTTTATACCATTGCACATATTTTACCGCAACTTTTCATACTAAATATACTCTCTATACTCATTGGTATACTTGCATGGCATTATATGCTTACACATTATGCACAAAACCCTTTTAAATATCTTCTATCATACTATTACTTTTGTAAAACGGAGGTAGCCAAGTATTTACCTGGAAATATTTTTCATTTTCTTGGGCGTCAAGCTTTAGCATCTAAAGTAGGCATAACACAATCACAAATGGCAAAAAGTTCTTTACTTTTCACTCTTTTACTACTTAGTGCAACCATTCTTGCTAGTACATTGTTTACTCTATTTGTCACAGAAATTCCTACGGTTATTATGATACTCATGATATTGGCATCCTTAGTAACTTTTATTGGTCTCATTTTTATCTATAAAAGCTTTCCTTTGATGCAAAAGATAAAAATGAACATCCTTTTGACGCTTTCTATCTCACTACAGGGTATTATGCTTGGTATGATTGTTATCTCACAACTAGAAGAACCAACATTACAGCTTTTCTTACTCGTTGCAAGTATCTATATTGTCTCTTGGCTTATAGGTTTTGTCACGCCAGGTGCGTCAGGTGGGCTTGGTGTACGTGAAGGGTCATTTATTGCTATGATGAACTACTTAGAAGTAAATATAGCCACTGATATCATCATATTTTCTGTACTTTTAGTCAGACTTATCAATATTTTTACAGATATATTGACCTATCTATCGACTTTTCTACTCTCATCCAAAATAAACAAGGCAGACATGTGAAATACGCTATTGAAGAGCTGATATACAGCAATCAAAACATTATGAAACAGACACCAACAACGTTACCTAAAACAGATACAAACATCGCTGTGGTGATTCATGTTTTTTATCCTGATATTTTCAAAGAGATACAATTACTCTTAGCAGATATTCAAGTACCTTTTGATCTCTTTATTACCATCCCTGAACATACAAGTGAAGAGACCATCAAAAATCTCTTTGAATCTACACCCAATATACACATATATATGACTGAAAATAGAGGGCGTGATGTCCTTCCTTTTTTACAGATTATGCAACTTATAGGTACGCAACACTATACGCATATTTGTAAACTGCACACAAAAAAGACCGATGGCTCAGACTTAGGTAATATTTGGCGAAAATTACTCTACTTTGACCTTATTGGATCAAACGATATTGTTGAAAAAACTATCAAAGCATTTGAAGTAGACCCAAATGTTGGCATGGTCACAGGTAAAAATGCCATTTTAGATGTAGAGAGTTACATGTATGAGAATCGTCCAACATTAGCCCAACTTAAAAGCCAATTAAATATAAGCTGGGACGACAACTTCAATTTTGCAGCAGGTACAATGTTTTGGATAAAAGGAGCATTACTAGAAGATTTACTCGCACTCCTTAAAAATGACCAACTAGATTTTGAAGTTGAAGCAGGACAAACAGATAACACTTTGGCTCATGCCATTGAGCGTCTTTTTGGTTTACTTTGTCACAAGGAAGGGTTACAAATAGTGGGAAGCCCCTCTTCTTATAATACACTTGATGAACATACCCTTGAAGGGCTTGCATCACTTGTACTTCGTCAAGAGTATGTCGATATAGAGGATTTTAATCAACAACTTACACAACAAAATACCTACATACAAAAGCAAACGAAAAACATACAACAACTAGAGACATATACAAAAGAGTTAGAAAGCCTTGCAGAGTCCATGCGTCTAAAAAATAGAATAAAAAAACTTATACCTACAACACTTTTTACTCAAGGTACAAAACTTTTTAACTTACTAAAAACAGTTAAAAATAATCCTCAACTACTCAAAAAAGTTTTTTATTATCTAAAACGTGGTGAGATTTCTTACTTGATTAGCAAACTGAAAGAGAAGAGTCGTACTAACTTATCACATTCCCAAGAGCTTGCTGTTGTTGAACCTAGCAACTTTTTTTTCCCACTTGAAAAAAGTCACTATACTCTAGGAGAGATGACTATTGATATTATCATTCCTGTGTACAATGGTTTTGAATTTCTAGAACCTCTGTTTGACAGTGTTGAGAAAAACACCTCTTCTGCGTACCGTCTTATTGTCATTAACGACTGTAGCCCTGACGAGAAAGTAAAACCCTATTTACTGAAACGACTTGGGTCTCACCCTAGTGCCATTTTCATTGACCATCAAGAAAACCAAGGGTTTTTAAAAAGTGTCAATGAAGCCTATACCCATGTCAATAACCACTTCATCTTACTCAACACAGACACAGAAGTACCACCATTTTGGATGGAACGTCTTATGTACCCTATTGTGCATATGGAAAATGTGGCATCCACCACACCATTTACAAACGCTGGAGAGATAGCAAGTTTTCCAAACTTTGTTGCAGACAATGACATATTTGAACAAATGTCCGTCACCAAACTTGACAAAGTCTTTCAAGAGGTAAACCCTAAAACATTTTATGCACAAGTACCCACTGGTGTTGGCTTTTGTATGGGGGTAAACTATCATTTAACAAAAGACATTGGTATGTTTGCTGAAGATACCTTTGGTAAAGGGTATGGAGAAGAAAA
The DNA here is from genome assembly GCA_902727855.1 of uncultured Sulfurovum sp. Taxonomy (GTDB): domain Bacteria; phylum Campylobacterota; class Campylobacteria; order Campylobacterales; family Sulfurovaceae; genus Sulfurovum. Next base: position 205,565 of record CACVAS010000107.1, on the reverse strand, counting down.
CGACTGGTGTCAACGGGCTATCAAAGAAGGCTACACGAACCTCATAGTCCCCAATCTCTTTGTGTACCATAAACATGGAGGCTCATTCTCAGCAGAAGAGAAACAAAAACTTTTAAAAGAAAACTCTCTCAAACTACAAGCACGTCACCCAAACTATGGGAGAGATGTCACCCAGTACATAGAACAAAATCCACATAAAACCCTAAGAGAACTTCTTGTACTCCTAGCATCTGACAAAAAAGTAGGTACCTATCTGATTTTTGACCATGCTTTAGGGGGTGGTGCAAATATCTATACAGATAAGCGCATAGAAGATTATTTGGGAGAAGAAAAAAATGTACTACTAGTACAATATGACTTCTACTCTGCGGCATACACATTAAGACACCGTTACAAACACTACGACTTTGCTTATAAAGTACCTACATTTGAAGCCCTTTGCACATTACTAGACAAGTTACACCTCAATGAACTCTTTTTAAATAATCTTGTCTCCTATCCAAATATTTTTGAGACACTGAGCTATCTAAAAGAACTCTCTTCTTCTAATGAAACACGCCTTGTGATACCTATACATGATTTTTATGCTATCTCACCATCGTATAATCTATTAGATACAACTGGTACCTACAATCTTCACGCTTGTATGGAGCAGAGAAAAATGCTTCAAAACAACCAAGAGTGGCGTAATTTTTATTCAGATATTGTCAATATGCCTAAGTGGCATAGCCTTTGGGAAGCACTACTTCAAAATGCACAACAGGTACTCTGTTTTTCTCACTCAAGCGAGGCACTACTCTTACAAGCTTATCCTAACCTCACATCTAACATAGATGTCATTCCTCATACTGTTGATGGTATTGAGCCTATTACTTTACAAAAAGACCCTCAAAAAACCAGTATTACCGTGGGTGTTTTAGGGGGTATAAACTATATAAAAGGTGCTAATATTGTTAAAGAAATGGTTGATATTATAGATGCAGAAAATTTAGATATCAATATTGTAGTCATTGGGGAGATTACTGAACCTATAAAAAATAAACATTTTAAAGTCACAGGTAGATATAAACGTGAAAATCTATCTAATCTAATTCAAGAACATCAAATTGATATATTTTTAATTCCTACAATTATCCCTGAAACTTTTTCATATACTACTCAAGAAGTGATAATGATGGACTTACCTCTTGTTGTCTTTAACCTTGGCGCTCCTGCTGAGAGAGTTTCCAAATATTATAAAGGATATGTGGTTGAAGAAATTTCTGTACATGCTGTACTAAAAACATTAAGTATTACCAGTATATAATGCTGTTATATACATAATAAAACACTAATTTAATTTGATAAGGAAAATCACATGAAAAAAACTTTACTTCTAATGTTAATATTAACATTGACAATTAATGCTAGAATAACGGAATGGATTTTGAACAATCCAAGCTTAATTTTAGATGATGACCATATTCTCATTAATGATGCTTATAATTATCCTATAATTAAAGATGATGGTAAAATACGTTATATGATATCTCATGCGGTAGGAGAAAAAGACTTTAGATCATTTGATGGGTGGGAACCTGGTATTTGGACTGGACTTAATAATGCGGATGAGAAATGGGGCTTAACTAGGAATGATGGTGTCGTTCCATACGGTACTACAACTGTTCAAACAAAAAACACCAGTGTAGGTATGCATTTAAATACATTTGGTAACCCTCCTGTTCGTAATGAGGAAGGTAAATTAATAACGGATATTGAAGCAGCTCAAATAGTTGCTTCTTGGTCAGGAAAAAACTTATGGAATACTAAGAAAAATGATGACTTATGTATTCAATCAGAATTGGACATTCATTCTTTCGATGTCCAATCGGGTGCTACTTCTCAAGTAATGTATACACTCATCTTTAATTCTAAAGATACTTATGTTGTAGGTCCTGATGGAAATACTCGAGCACTAAACTTCTTTTTCAATATTCTGATTTACGATAATCATCAAAATATAAAAGAAAGACTAATAAGAGACGCTGAAACATATATGCCAATAGTAATGACAGCAGCAAAGTCTAAGTACAATCTAAATGATACATATAGTACCGGAATAGATGGCTTATCAACACAAAAGTTTATAAGAGGAACCCCTCCAAGTGGCTTTAAAAACTTTGGTGCTTGTATCACTAGAACTCAAATGGAACAAGCAATTACGAATTTAAAAGATCAGTTTGAAGACTATAACCTTCCAAATTTTACTATCTCTAACCTAAGGCTACATCGAGTTATACCAGCATTAGAATTAGCTACAAATAATGCAAAAAAAAATGGTAGGATAGGTGTTGTTTTCAAAAATCTAAAAGTTTATAGATCCTCAGATGAAACTACTCCAACCCCACCACCTACATCAACAACACCTAAAGCACCTACAGCCTTATCTGTATATGCTACTGATACTAGTTCTTTAAAAATAAAGTTTAATGATAACTCTACAAATGAAACCAGCTTTTACTTAGTGTATCAAAACCTTACTACCAAAAAATGGTACTCAAAACATATTTCAGCTAAATCAGGTACATCTCAATACACATACCATCTAACTGGATTAGCACCAAACACTAAATATAAAATATATGTCAAGTCTTTTAACAACAATGCTCAAAAAGGTTCTGCATATGTAACAACCTATGGTCAAACTAAAGATAACACTCCACCACCTACATCAACAACACCTAAAGCACCTACAGCCTTATCTGTATATGCCACTGATACTAGTTCTTTAAAAATAAAATTTAATGATAACTCTACAAATGAAACCAGCTTTTACTTAGTGTATCAAAACCTTACTACCAAAAAATGGTACTCAAAACATATTTCAGCTAAATCAGGTACATCTCAATACACATACCATCTAACTGGATTAGCACCAAACACTAAATATAAAATATATGTCAAGTCTTTTAACAACAATGCTCAAAAAGGTTCTGCATATGCAACAACCTATGGTCAAACTAGATAAAAAATAATTAGAATATAATTCTTAATGAAAACTTGTGATCTCATACTAAAACTAAATAAAACTTGAAATTTTTATGAGATTAGCTGGTATAGATATACTTAGGGGATTAGCTGTTAGTGTTGTTGTGCTCTACCATTTTTATGCACTTTTTGATTTACATGGGCACAGTACGTATCCTTTAGCCTATACATTAGGTCAACTTGGTGTACCCCTATTTTTTGTTATTTCTGGGTATCTTATCTACCGTTCCATTGACTACAGTGTCCATACTCAAGGTACATTTAGTGGATTAAAACAATATACACTACATAGACTATTTCGTATATTACCTGCCTATTATGTCAATCTTTTTATTGTCTTCATCATTGCCTACTTTTTCAGTAACTATATGAACACTTGGTCAGAGGGGTTCATACTTAAACAAATACTCTCTCACCTAACGTTTACCTCATACTTCATTTACCAAACCTCCGGTGTTGGGGTCAATGGTGCCTACTGGACACTAAGCATAGAGATGCTCTGGTATATACTTGCCCCGTTGATGTTATTTTTTATAAAAAAAGAACGTTATTTTATTTTACTTTTTTTACTAAGCCTGGCGTACTTGCTTACACTTGACATGGGGTATTTAAATCAACTCTTAGACATTCAAAAAAGTGCTCCTAACTACCTAGCCCTTATGTTCTATTGGTCTTTTCAAATCTATGGGCAACTGATTTATTTTATTGCTGGTATATGGATTTATAAATACACTTCTGTACATACACAAATACCCAAAAGTTTACTCACTCTCTTGGTAGCTATAGTCTTGTCCTTATTTCTTTATACGCTTTTACTTAAAGAAGTGCTAGATAGCTTTACACTTAGAAATATTGTTACACTGTTAGCTAGTGCGTTACTCTTTATCTTGCTCTTTACTCAAGAGGTAAAAATGCTCTCTTGGCTCTCTTGGATAGGTAAGATTTCATACTCCATGTATCTATGGCATATGCCTATACTTTTTCTTATGAAACAATATGTATTGCCTTTAGATTACTCTATGTATTTCATTGTTTTTCTCTTTATCTCTCTCTTACTCATCATCTCTTCTCTTAGTTATTACTACATTGAAGAAGGTGGGTTTTCCTTGCGAAAAAAAGTCGAAAAATTATTTCATTAATATCTTTGAAATTAAATAATGTTATGCTTACAAAGCAATATAACTAAAAGGTCTAAAAACATGAAAAAATATATTTATCTCTTATTTACTGCTTTATTTGTCATAAGTGGATGTGAAACAGCTGACAAAATACAAGAAAAAATTGAAACTGAATTTGAAAGACTTAAAGCACAAGCAGAACAAGAATATGAAAGAATAAAAGATACATATTCTGAGTTTACAGAAGATGAAGACCCCCGTGGGGAAAAACCATTTACTGTAGTGTACCAAACCGATGAAAACAATAAACAAGTACTTGTCTCAACAAATTGTGCATACAATGCAACACCTGAGTATGTCCACTTCTCAACTCAAACAGAAGCCAGTCAAAATATATTTCAAGCAATACAGAACCTCTACTCCTATCCTACAAATACTTTAAAACCTTACTGGGACACAAGGTATATCAATCCGGTTAGTCAATACATTAGTGGAACAACTAGCACACAGTTTCCAGATCACTCACAACTGACAGGTCTTGATGCACGTACAGGTCAACAAAATATTACAGTGGGTACAGGTTTGTCGCAAGTTGATGCATCTGGTTCAGTGGTTCAGTCAGAATGTGTCAACAATCAACTCTCAGTAGGAGCAACACTAAACCTTTATGATGCGCCAGAACAATCACTCGTCTATGCAGGTATACAAAGTACGTTTAACTATCAAATACATCCAGATAATCATATTCAGCCATGGAACAGTGACGGTACAGGAAACTTAGTCACGCAAGCACACTTTAATGCTCAAGCATACCATAACTATGAAGAAAATATTGGTGCAAGTATCTCATTCAATATTTTTCTATATAATCCAAAAATTAAAAAACATTTAAACTATGTGATTGGCGTCTATGCAGCAGGTGTGGCATGGAAAAAAGAAAAAGCAGGTATTCGTTTTGATCCGACCACTAACATCATCCATGTAGCCACTGTTGTGGGTGAAGAGTCATGGTGGTCTACTATCTCACCTCAGTCACTTCCTATTCAAGTTATTTCAAATAGTAACCCTGAAAATACAGAAACATGGGAAGAGTTTTATAGGGTGAATATTGCACATCAAAATCTTTTGGCTGTCCTACAAGAGTTAAAAACAAACCCACCAGTAGAAGTGGCAGGTCAAGACTTTGGTCTTACGCCTTCAGACTGGGAGCTTACGCTTGTAGCGGTACAATACGAACTTGAAGAAGAAGGTGGAAAGGCATCTCTTTCCGGATCATTTACAGGGTTTGAAAGTTATATCACGCAAAATCCAATTTAAACGACCCCAATGCATAGAAAATCATCTTTAATGTTTGTAAAGTCTATTTTGCTTTTCTAACTCATGCGTATAGGTGATGAACCTATGTATGAGTCTGAAATCATCTTTATACTCTGGCAATACATTTTTACTCTTATAGATGAGGTTATGCTCTTTAAGCATATAGTAGGTACTTCCAAATTTTGAAATACCAAAGTCTTGTCTGTTTTTTTCGAAAAGAGAATGCCCTATAAAGGCATTTTTCTCTTCCTTTGCATTGACTAGATGCAACAAAGTTGGTGTAATGTCTATAGATGTAGCATGCTTAGCATTGAACGTTTGAGGCAGCTCTAAATGAGGTGCATACACGAGTAAAGGTACCCTATCGACAAAGATACCATAATACTGTTCTTCTTTATACTCTTTCATGACATTGATATACTCTTTACCATTATAGTGTGCATGGTCACTGGTAAAAAGGATAATGGTATTTTTTGCAAACTTTGAAGCTTTAAAATAATCCCAAAACTTTCCAAACGCATGGTCCATATTATAAATGGTATTTAACACATTATTTTTACCCTCTTTATAGGGCACACCATCTTCACCTATATCTAAAAAGGCATGCGTCTCGATAGTGTATGTTGTCAATAAAAATGGAGTCTGTTCACCCTCTTCTCTCTCTTGTAGATACTTCGTTAAACTCTCATACGCTTGGTGGTCACTCATATAGGCATTTTTAATTTTCTTGACCCCTCCTAAGTATCTATTGGACAGGTACTCGCCAGAATGAATCGTGTCAAACCCAAAGTATGATACCATGTCATCATTGGCAGATTCATCTTTATAGTGCATATTTAAATAGACAGTCTCATAGCCATTGTTTTTAAGTACATGAGGTAAACATTTGTAGTTGTTTTTATGAAGATTCAATGTTTCATTGTCAAACCAAAAGTTACCCCCACCCATGTAAGGAAAGAGCGAACATAGTTGCCCATGTAACCCTCTATAGGTTGCAGCGGTATGATTATAAAAATTATCTACCCTCAACGTAGAAGCATCTTGTGAAAAACGCTTTAAATTTGGTGTCAATAACTCATATTTTTCACTATAGACCGAACTTGTCCTTGCAGAAAACCCTTCGGTAAATATAACGATTACATTGGGTTTTTCAACACTACTTTTAAACTTTCCCGTATAAATATCATCTTTCATAATATTGTATTGATTGAGTGGATTAAAATGATAGCCTAATTCATTGAGTCGATTTACTTCTTCTTTCGTAAACTGAAGTTTCAGTTGTTTCTCTTCTATAAAAATATTAATAAATGCTTTAGTAGGTGAAGTGTGCTCAAAATAATTATGTTTAAGTAGTACATCTCGTTGTTCAACCATAGATTTAGGCGCATAGGCTAATACAAAAGAACTAAAACCTAAAAAGAGTAAACCTATAAACCATAATCTTGAAGAGATAAAATCTTTTACATCTACCACTTTAGCAAATATATACGACACAACAAGTAATAACAACAGGGTTCTGACGATAATCCATACATTTTCTAAAGTAAATAAAAAACCTATAAACTCAACATTATCTAACGCTAACATAGAGAGAAATTCTGAAGATATTTGGTACGTGACGAGTTGTGAAATATGTATTGCTATATAAGTAATAAGTAACACATAGACTAGGAACCTAAATTTAAAAAGTCCATACACTACAAATGAGATAAATACATACTCTAAAATAAACAGGTTAAAAAAAAGTATTTTAGTTAGAAGTGTACTACCTTCAACAGAAAAGTCCATCATGTAACTGTAAAGAAAAATTTCAAAAAGTGTAAAGAAAAATAGAAAACTTAACACAAAAGTTTTCTGTGTAAAAGGCAAAAAGAGTTTTCTCACTTGCTACCTTCACTCTTGTCAATAAACTTTGCTATTTCACTTGAACCTTTTTTACTACCATTTGCATTAAGGTGAGAACGGTCAGCAAAATGTGTATCATCCAGCTTTAAAAGGTAGTGTAAAGAAAGGAAATGACCACCTTCTTGATTGACAAGGTTCTTAACACCTGTTGCAAACTTTTGCATCACATGTTTTACACCCTTATCTTTATCTATAAGAGGTTGTCTGTACGGCTGCTGTATAAAGTAAAACGCGACACCATCACTCTTAGCTTTTTGTGCAATACGACGCAGTGCTTCAAACGCTTCTGCAATCTGTACTGGCGCATGAGGGCTTTCCCATCTTCTTTGAATACGGTCTTTCCCATGTATCTCTATGGGTGCACTCCCTGTATGGTCAAATTTTAAAAAATGAAAATTCTTTTGTGTATGATACTTTGGGTGTGTCCACTCTTTTTCTCTTTTTTTACAAAATGCTATATCTTTACAAGCATCAAGTAAAAGCCTTGAGTGTGCTATAGGGTTTAACGTATTTGCCATATAGTCTTGTAGTGCATCTGAGTCATAATTTTTAAATACCAATTTATTACCAAAGTCAGAAAACTGTCCTGAATAGACAATACGTTTTAAGTTAGGAAAAGCATCTGAAAGTTCTAACAACTGTTCTACTTGCAATGCTCCAATGGACCACATAGAGAGATTTAATACGTCTTTTACCACAGTAGACTCATCTTCAATCACTGCGCCTTGTACATTATTTAGCGCTAAAGAAGAACCTACAATGAGCGTATCTACCTCATCAGGGTCAATGTTTTCGCGTATAAACTTTAGTTTTGCATCAAATGAAATACGGTTCATTAAAGGCAAAGGGTATGACTTTGCATTACTTTTAGCATAGTAGTACGCATATGACAATGTACTTAACGCTATAACACCTAAAACAATAAAGAGTATTTGTAAATAACTTTTTCCACTCAACATCACCACTCCTTATTAAAAATTAAAATAGATAAATTCACTTTTTCGATGCAACAAAAAGAGTGACATAAAAAACAAAACTGTTAAAGTAAGATAGAAGAAGTTTAATTTAAACTTCTTCATCCATTGCATAGAGTTAGGTAAAACAAGTACCATAAGAAAGGCCACTATCATCCACAAATAAAGATATGTATCTGTCGTATACAGTTTACTCCAAGACATCTGCATTTGCAAGTCTACACCCACACCAGCTGGAAGTACAAACTGCCCCATAAAGATGCCCTTAAGGACCTTGATTGCAGATTCAAAATTAATCGCCCTAAAGAATACCCAAGTGATATTAATAAAGTTAAAGGTAATAAACCATGCCAAAACACTATGCATTTTAAACCCAAGTTTTTGCCATACACGGTGTACGACTAAAGCACCTCCATGCAACACACCCCAAAAAACAAAAGTCCACCCTGCCCCATGCCAAATGCCTCCTAAAACAAAGGTAGCAAAAAGATTTGTATAGGTACGCATTTCACCTTTTCTATTACCTCCTAGAGGTATATAAATATAGTCTTTTAAAAAACGACTCAATGTCATGTGCCATCTTCTCCAGAAGTCTTGAATACTGGTTGCTTTATAAGGCGAGTAAAAGTTTATAGGTATTTTGATGTTAAATAAAAGTGCCAAACCTATAGCCATATCGGCATAACCAGAGAAATCAAAATAGAGCTGAAAAGTGTATGAGAGTGAGGTAAACCATGCTTCAAGCATGTTAAGGGTTGTGGCTACATCAAACCCTTTTGTTGCCCATACGGCAAACGTATCGGCAATGACTACTTTTTTAAACAACCCCATAGAAAAAATAAACAACCCTAGTGCAATGTTATGATAATTGGCTACTTTATTTTTAAGTTTTGCAAATTGTGGCATCATCTCTTTATGATGCACAATAGGCCCAGCAATAAGCTGTGGGAAGAAACTTACAAACACTGCATAATTTAAAAAGTCATACTCTTTGGTTTCTCCCCTATAACTGTCTACCAAATAAGCTATTTGCTGAAATGTATAAAAGCTGATGGCTAAAGGTAAGGCAAGATGTAACAAAGGTAAATCATTTTCAACCAGACGATTATAATTAATAATAAAAAAGTCCATGTATTTAAAATAACCCAAAAGTGCTATATTGACACCAACTCCTACACCTAGAAGTACTTTTGAAGTACGTTTTACAAGCTCTCTACCCACTGTATAGTTAAACAACATTGAACCAAGTAATAAAGGTAAATATGCCACATTCCACCATGCATAGAAAAAAAGTGACGCAAGTACTAAAAACCCCTTACTTGCTTCAACTAAACGCATCTTATTCAAATAGAAATAGACAAAAAATGTGACAGGTAGAAAAAAGAAAATAAAGGAATAAGAGTTAAATAACAAGTGCTATCCTAAAAATAATATAGCTATGATTATATCTTTATGTACTTATTATTGACCTATACTTCGGTATAATAGTCTGAACATCTACTATAAAAAATCTTATTGTCCAAAACAATAATAAATCAAATCACCTATCCCAATCATAGTGCAAACACACACAAAATAGTTAGTTTTTGGCAGAGTCTGCCAAATATTGACACTAAGTTAATAGGTGTATATCGAACAAGACCTCACAACTTGCTATTGATTTCTCCCTGGTTCTATACTATTCAATCTCACCGAGGATAGACAGGAACGAGAAGAAACTATCCCTATGCACAATTTACCTACTACAACTAACTTATTGGTTGGAGGTGTATTTACCCAATTAAAAAAACTGATTAAATTGCATCAAGGAATAAGTAGGCGATTAAAGGTTAAATTGATTGATGATTACTTGGTTAACTATAATATAAAACTAAATTTAGGCGCCCGTATTTTTCATTATGTCTTATATGGAGAATTATGAGAGTTTGGGGAGAGAATTCTTAAGCTTTGATAGGTCTTAACTTAAGTTTTATTAAAGAATCAATGTCACATTTTGTCCTCTTGTATAAAAGTAACCTATAATTTTATTTCGATATCATAATACAAAATAAAAAAGGTCAGAAAATGAAAAAAATAAGTATTTTAATTATTACTGCATTCATAATGTTAGGTTGCAGTAAGTACGATCTAAAACCAAACTATAAATTTGCTGAAAATGGAAATGGACTTATCTATGGTTCTTTATATACTGCAAACCCTACAGCATATGATGGAAATATGTTTTTTTATACAAAAGGTGGTAAATATGTCGCACGTGTAGATGCAATAGATACCAAACCTTTTAATAAAAAACATGATTTTAATAAAAATGGTAATAGAGGTAGTTTATTTACAATTAGTCTACCACCTGGTGAATACGAGATACGTCGTTTTTCAAATACATTTAAATTTACTAAAACGAATTTCATAGAAGCAAAACCTACAACTAAAAAAGTATTATCTTTTAATGTTACTAAAAATAATCCCACTTATATTGGTAGCTATACAATCTATGGTGGTTGGGAAACAAAACAAAAAGCAACACTTAAAATTAATAACGATATGTCTCATGATAAAAAATATTTGCATCAATGTTTTCCAAATATAGGCACTACAAAGTCTATCAGTCAAATACCAAATGTTAAAGTTTGGGAATAAAATGATATTTTTGACCGGCCGTCGTCGGTCAAGAACATATAGGGGATGAAAGGCACTTATTGCCTATGAGACGTAATGAAAAAAATGGGCGCATGAAAACCCTTTCAGATTACGGTATATTGGGAGTAAACAAAGGTTTATTTACAAATGGCTGTAAAAAAACACCAAATATTGTCCAGCATGTAATTCAAATGAGATAATAAAAAAGGGGAAACGTGGAATGACCCCAAATAACTAGACAAAAACATAGCAGAGTTAGGGTTATAGTATGTAGCACTCAAAAAGTAATCTTCCGTCTCACTGTCAAACTGTTCCCCAGTATAAAGAAAGTTATTCTCAGCAGTACCCGTATTATTACTAAGTTCACCATATAGTGTATAGTTATGGGTATCCGTCAACTGTTCCGTTTGGTCAATAAGCCCTCTCGTACTTCCAAGTGCATCTGTGAGGAAGTAGTGCTCACCATTACTTATGAGGTCATTACCATAGGTGTATTCTATCTGTGTACCGTTGTCTTTGCTCTCAGTAATGACTTTTACATATGGCGTGTTAGCATCTACAAGATACGTTGTTATAGAACCATTGACTATCTGCAAGCGACCCATCAATTTCTCTCCCCACTTCACAGTAGGTTTAGCAATATTATTTTATCACAAAATCTCTATAAACCTACACTCTCACCTTATCTATTAAAATATTTGATATAATGCCAAAATAAATTTTGTAGGAGACACCTATCAATATTTCACTTATTATTCCTACTTACAATGCAGAAAAGTATCTACCTACACTACTAGAATCTCTTGCTTTACAGAGCGTTACTTTTGAACTTATTATTATAGATTCAACATCTACAGACAACACAGTAAACATAGCAAAAACCCATACACCTCATATACTCACCATTGCTCAAAGTGATTTTGACCATGGTGGCACCAGAACGATTGCCGCACAATATGCAACAGGCGATATTTTAATTTTTCTAACACAAGATGCACTGCCCTATAACCATCAAACTATTTCACGTATTGTTCAAATATTTAAATCACCCCAGGTAGGTGCAGCGTATGGACGACAATTAAGTTATGAGAAAACCAATATCTTTGGTAAACACTTAAGAGCATTTAATTACCCACAAAAATCTCATGTTAAAACGATAGAAGACAAAAAAGAGTATGGGATTAAAACTGCTTTTCTCTCTGATAGCTTCGCTGCGTACAGAAAAGAGGCACTTGAAAGTGTAGGCTATTTTAAAGATGGACTTATTTTGGGTGAAGATGTCCATGCAGGTGCAAAAATACTCTTAGAAGGTTATAGTTTAGCCTATGTAGCCAATGCTCAAGTCTATCATTCTCACAGCTATACTGTTATGCAGGAATGTAAACGATATTTTGACATTGGTGTCTTTCATAAAAATGAATCATGGCTACTTGAAACATTTGGTAAAGCAGAAGGTGAAGGTATTAAGTACATCAAGTCTGAATTTCTCTATTTACTCAAACACCAAGCCTACCATCAAATACCCTCGTTTTTTCTGCGTAACGGATGTAAATATCTAGGCTATAAACTAGGCAAGCAATATCAGAAGCTGTCACTTAAAAGTATTAAAAAACTTAGTATGCATAAAAGTTGGTGGGACTAAATGCCCTACGAGAGATGTGAGAGACACTCTTTCAGTCCATCTTTCCAATAAGGTATCTCCAATGTTTGATAGTGGCTTTTAATTTTTTCCTTATCTAATACACTATAATGAGGACGTTTCGCTGGTGTAGGATATTGTGCCGTTTTAATCGCATTGACCTTGCACGTTATATCTGAGAGTTCAAATATGGCTTTTGCAAAGTCATACCAAGAACATACACCTTCATTACTGTAGTGATAAATTTCCACAGATTCTTGTGCTTTCGTATTATTATGAACTATATGCAAAATCGTTTCTGCCAAATGTTTAGCATAGGTTGGTGTACCAACCTGATCAAAGATAATACCTAGTTCATCTCTCTCTTTTGCTAGGCGCAACATGGTTTTAACAAAGTTATTTCCAAATGATGAATAGACCCATGAAGTTCTGATAATCACTGCACCCTCAGGGTTTTCTTTTAGAATTGCGTTTTCACCCTCTAGTTTTGTTTCACCATATACACCTTGTGGATTGACAACATCATTTTCCAAGTAAGGTCTATAGTTCTCTCCATCAAAAACATAATCTGTTGAGATATGTATTAATCTTATGCTCTCTTTTTTTGCTATTTGTGCCATAGTTTTGACGGCTAAATGGTTCACTTCATTTGCAGTTTCAACATCTGACTCTGCCTGATCGACAGCGGTATATGCAGCACAATTAATAATAATATGAATACTCTTATCTTTACAAAAACTTTCTAAAGCCTCTCTATCTGTTATATCTAAATTATCTCTATCAATAAAATAAAAATTACAATTATTTACATCTACACTCAATACTTTTATTTCATTTCCAAGTTGACCTTTGTCACCCGTTACTAAAATATTTTTTACCATTTGTATTAATTCCTTCTACATCGTTATATAAAATCATCTCTATTTATGCGTATTTCTAATATAAATTATCCTCATATGTAAAAAGCTCTGCATCAAATATAGTCGGTTGTAGTCTATCTTTGTCAGATAAACTAAGTTCATCTCCAGAAAGTTGCCAATCAATACCAATCGCGGGGTCATCAAAAGCGATACCTCTATCATTTGTAGGAGAGTAGTAGTTGTCAACTTTATATGCAAATACTGTATCATCTTCCAATACAACAAAACCATGTGCAAACCCTCTAGGTACAAGTAGCTGTTTTTTGTTATCGCTACTTAGTTTTACCGCAACAAATTGCCCAAATGTGGCACTTCCAACCCTAATATCTACAGCAACATCTAAAACACTCCCTTGAATGACACGTACAAGTTTTGTCTGAGCATCTGGTGCAAGTTGATAATGTAGTCCACGTAAAACACCTCTTGAACTTTTAGACTCATTGTCTTGACAAAAATCTATTTTATACCCTAAAAAATTCTCTAATTTATCTTGACGAAACGTCTCAACAAAATAGCCTCTATCATCACCATGTACTTCTGGCTCAATAATAACAACATCTTCAATTTTAGTTCTTGTAAACTGCATATTTTCTCCTGAAAATTCAAATAAATAAACTCATTTTTTTAACTGATATTATATCTACCTACCGCTTAAGTCGTGTTCTCTATGAAGAAAGCAGTCCTCTAAATTACACAAATATATCTTTATACGCATTGACAAATATGAGTATTTACATGTATCACTTTTTGGGGTTTTTTATAGTATAATGTACTTCTAATAATAAATTGAGGTACATACCATTGAACAATACATTAATTACTATAGCTATTCCCACATATAATAACGCACAAACTATTGCAAGTACGATAGAATCGTGTATCAATCAGAAAACAGACATTGACTACGAAATTCTTATAGTCAATAATGCAAGTAAAGATGGTACTGATGAAGTCATAGCACAATACAGTGACAATGATAAAATCAAAGTTATCAATAATCCTGAAACTGTTGGACTGTATGACAACCATAATCTATGTTTAGAACATGGAAGTGGTGATTATCTCGTTTATTGTCACTCTGATGATATTTTAGAAGATAATACAGTTGAAACTTTTGCAAAAAAACTTGCTGAGCGAAACTACCCGAAGAAATATATTGTTTGGGGACATAGCATGTTTCGTGACTTCTCTCAAAAGTTTATAAAATATGCTGGCTTTTCCTATAACCAAGTTGTTGTTGGAGAGTATGCACCAATGGCATTTCTTTATGGAGGGCTTACACCTTCAGGTACATGTTTTAGTCGTGAATCATTTTTTAAATACGGTGGGTATATACCAACAACACATCCACAAGCACCTTCGGATATGACCACAATGATTTACTTGGCTATGAATGGATTTAAATTTGAGATGATTAATGATATGGTATTTATGCGAGAACATGCCTCTACTGCATTAGCCAACGGATTAGACACTTATCTTGGAGAGATTGATGATGCCTACAAACATTTTATGGAACATGTAGAGAAAGAAAAAGTATCTAAATTAATCAAACTTTCATCTGGGCAAAAGAATAAGCCTTATTATTTTTACTATGCTATTGCACAAGCAAAAGAGCATAAAAAACAAATACGTACCATTGTACTTAAGAACATTGTCAAGGAACCATGGATACTCACACAACCACTTACATATAAACTGCTGAAACGACTGGCTTAAATTAACATCTGATAACTAGTAAGCCTTTACTGTATATCTAATAGGTGATCAAGATTTTTTATATCAACAATAAAAAATAGTTCATTAAGTCTTGAAGCTCTTCTCATATAAGAATAATCTTTACAAATGATATGAGGTGTCTTTTTACATGTACTTTCAAAAAGACTTCCTTGTTTTGTAAAGCGTAAATCACTCATTGACTCTAAAGCAAGTACTTTTTCTCTTTGATTTGAAAGTACATGAGAATACATAGAATTCAAATAAATAGAATTGTTATAAACAGGAGGAAGAGTAATCGCTTCACTCACTCTACCATAGGGATAATACTCACTGTTTGTTGCATGGTTTGTATAAAAGAATAATTGTCCTTCGGTGAGAGAAGATTTTTCTAGTGCTTCAAATAATGCGACAGATGAATATTTATGATCCACATGACTATCTAACTCAGGATGTACTGTAATAATAACGTCAGGTTTTACTGTATCTAAAATATATCGTAAATTATTTACAAGTGATAACCAATTTGATTTTCCATTAAGGTTTTTAGCAAGAGGAGAAATATTATATTGACGAAATATATCTATATTCTTACTATCAATATATTTTGCAGACACTTCAGAAGTCTTACTTTGAAACATAGTGTACAGTTTACTGTCAAAAAAGCCAAGGTTAATTAAATTATCGGGATGTACTCCGCCATATACAGGTACCGTTAAACTGTCAATAGTCCTTTTCTTTCCTTTTGCAATATGTTGATTTTTACGGCCATTAAAAACATTATTATATTTATGGTTTGAACCCGCATCTCCTGCTGTGATAGTTGCTATATAAGTATTTTTTGCATATTGACTATAAAGTCCATATGCTGCTATTTCTGCATCATCAGGGTGAGGAGCTACAATAAGTATTTTTTTATTATTTAGGTTTGGATTATCAAAAACATATAGGTATCCAGTTTGATTTTTAATGCTTGCAAACTTACCTTCTATTTTTAATTCTGAATTATTGCTTATATCTAAATGACTTAGGTTTATATATCTATCCCCTTTTGTATCTTCTTCAAAAGTCTGCAAATATGTTTTCCCTTTATAAGTTATTTTGACTTTAGGTGCAAATAAGTTTCCAAGCTTTGAAGATTTTACATATATTCTTAAAAAAACACTCTTATTTTTGGTAATATTTAAATTACCAAAATATATCCTTGAGTTATTTATTTCTATGGGAGTTTCTACTTTTTTATAATTTGTAAAGTTATATTGATAATTTTGATTATTATTTTGTACATACGTTTTATCTTTTTTACCTTGAGCAATTTGAATAATCTTTTTATTAATCTCTTTAACATGATTTTGTTGTACATACAACAAATCAATATTTTTATAATCTTGAAGAGTCGGGGCAGAATTAGCTACTGGAGCATGTGCATAATTTATAATTTTTTCTGATGAAATATTATAATGATTATCTGTTGAATATAACTGTGTAACACTTAATATAAAGATAAATAAAAATTTCATAACTAACCTCTACTTTTTGGTAAAAATATATAAACGTAATACAGCAAAATTAACAAAAAACAATAGACCTTCTATAAGTATCTTGGCTGAAATAACAGAGATATCAAAATAGGCTACAGTGCTTATTTGTGTCATGGCAGAAATAACACCCATAATATAGACATAAGTAGCAAAAAATACAAAATTTAATATTTTTGTCTTTGTATGAAATACATATTTATCCAGAAGAGTAAATTGTACACCAATAGATACTGTACGTGCAAGGATATTCGCGACTAATACATTACTACCTAGAGAGAGGGAAATCATGAAGACAATAAAGTCAACGATTGCTGTAATAATAGATGATAATCCATACCTAAAGAGGACAAAATAAATTTTAAAAGAATCTACTAATGGTCTAAATGAACTTGCTTTATTATCTTCAATATAAATTGTTTCAATGGGGATTTCAATAATATTTAAATTTTTTTGTACAGAGATAGCAAGTTGTTCTGTTTCAAATTCAAATCTATTAGATTTTATGGTGAGACATTCTTTCATAAATGATTTGCTTAAGCCACGAAGACCTGTTTGTGTATCTTTAAAGTTTTTCCCTAAAAGAATTTTATAAATAAATTTAGAAATATGATTACCCACATAACTCTTAAGAGGGATATCTTTACTAAAAGTGCGGTGACCTAAAATAAAGGCATTTTCATTCTCCTCTAACTCTTTAAGTACTCGTAGACAATCCTGTATAGAATGTTGTCCATCACTATCCAGTGTAACAACCCCTTCAATACTTGGATAGCTCGTTAAGATATGATTAAAAATGGTTTTTAGTGCTGCACCTTTACCTAAATTAACAGCATGTCGTATAAACACAATATTTTCACTATCGAAATCTTGTTCTAATGCCCTAAATATTGGTTCAGATTTGGGGTTGCTACCATCATCAATAATAAAAATCATATTGTCACTCTGTGCTAATATGCTTTTAACAATAGTCAATAAGTTTTCATCTGGGTTATAGGCAGGAATAGTAAAACCATATTGTTTATTTTTCATTATTGTATCCTTTTATATAAAGTAATTTTATCTAATTTGTACCTAAACTGTCAAAGCTTATACATATGATTAGAGTGTACCTTCAGTATTACCATGGTTTGAGGGCATATTGTTAAAGTAATCATCTGGTAATTTTGTATTTGCAGGGACAAAGAAAACTAAGCCCTTGGTATTTTTTACACGTTGGATGACCCGTTCTTCATGAAGCTTAATCACTTTTGACCATTCATATGTTCGTAATGTAGAGTTTTGTCTAAAAATAATATATCTCCCTTTGACACAATCATGTTCAAGAAATTCAAAATTTTGATAATGATAATCTCTTCCCACTAAAATAAACTTATTCTTATATGCTTTCACAAGTGCATCTGCATGCATTACCATCTCATTAGTATAAATCTGCATACAAGTATTATCTTGATGTGCATCTAATAATTTTTTTGCTTCATTGACAGAATTTACACATTTGTATTTCTCGCAAATACCTTGTTGAGACTTTTCTTGAACCCGATATGCTAAATCGTTCTTATTAAATAAAAAGCCAACCAATAGTATAAAAATGGATGCAGTAATATATTTTAGATTGTACGGGAAATAAGAAATTAAATAACTGATATTGATAGAGAAGAATATTATATAAAATGTTTTAACCCACAAAGCATTTCGTTCATCATAAGAAAAATAAAAAAACCAAAGTATACTTGAAAGTATGAAATATACAGCAGATAAAAAAGCAATATTATTGTATTTTCGTAAGTCTTTGAACATAAACAATATAAGCCCAAGTATCATTAAGCTAAGAGTGAAATATTTTACTTTAATTGTGTCAATAAGAGGCAATTTTTCAGGAAGTAGAAAAAAGTTTTTATATGCCCATGCTAGAATCTCAGATATAGATTCTTTATTGTACCGGTACTCAGCTATTTCTGCTAAATGATCTATATTTCCAAGAGGAGGAGCAATATTGTTTTGATAGTACAAAGACAGATAGGAAATAAAATATAACATAGAACCTATAATAACATACAATAATCGTTTTTTATAGGTAAAAGACTTTACATTGAATAGTATATAAATAACATTAAAAACAATAAACGCAAGACCAGCTTGCTTAGTAATAGACGCAATACCAGCCAATAACAATGAAGCATAAATGTAGTATTCAAATGATTTTTCATTTTTATGTAGTTCCGCAGTATATAATATAATTAAACTCAACATTCCAAGTAACATAACTGGTATATCCATATTTCCATTGTAAACATGAGATGAATAAAAGTAAGGAAGTAATAAAATTGACATAATAATATAAGTAATATTTTTACTTTCATTATAAAGTATAATAAGTTGTAGAATAACGAGCAGAGGTATAGCAAATAATGTTAACTGTGCTGTCCACCATATGTCACTATTACCCTGTATTTTATAGATAAGTGACCAAATCCCAGGTTGCAATACTGGATAAGCCGCATTAATTGGGTTATATTCATTATTGTAAAGTTCGATGCCCCACTTATTCCAACTGGCAAGGGCATCAATAATTCTAAATCCTACACCAATGTGACTAAATAGTGGTATAAGTATGACAAGGCTGACTAACAAGAGGATAAGAGTTTTGGAAGTATTTTCAAAATTGTATTTACTACGTAAAAAATCAATAACAGACAATAGAAAAATAATATAAACAAAAATAAGTGTAAAAACATCCGGTAAATTAAGATAATAATTAATAAGTACAAGTATCCATACTACCGTGTATGAAATAATGATTCCGTAACTAAAACGAAGAGAAAGATTTATATGTTTATATAATTTATGTAAAAGTATATGTGGTGACACAAAAATTGATAATAAACCAATAAGTACATGTATAAATATCATATTCTAACCTTTTTAAACATAACTTCTATTATATAATACATTAACCCAAGAATACAACATTATTTGATTTTTCAAACTAACTTTTTACACTTCGTATCAGTGTACGTAAACTACCATACCTTATACGAATCATACCCAAATACAATAATGTGCCCACAGTTAACATAACCAACAATCGTAAAAAATGATTGGCTATTTCTACGAACCATAGTACCTCGAACAAATAAATACTGGCACCCATCATCATTGATATGATCAAAACTGGCATAATCTTTGCTAATCCTTCATAAACATCTAAGTCTATCTGTTTCCATGAAATCTTTAAAACTGGGTAAAACATAATTATATGAGATACAAAGTATGAAACAGCCACACCTACGACACCAAACTGTAAGCCAATGAGAAACCCAACAATAATAACAATAGCATTGACTGTTCCTAACTTAAGTTGTACATCAGTACTTCCCTTAGACATATAAATCATACCAACTGTTGATAAAATAGAGCGTAACATACCTACAGGCGCTAAAATAAACAGAAGAAGTGCTAATCCTGTCCATTTATCTTCAAAAAGTAAATTGACTAATAGGTCAGCTACTGTCATGAGTCCTATCATCAAAGGAAATGTAATAAGTGCAATGTAAAAGATAACTTGCAAATACGCTTTTTTAAATCTTTCATTATCCTCTTGTAATTTTGCAAAAGCAGGGAAAAGCACATGAATCAAAATATTCGTGATATTTTGGATAGGATAAAGCATGATTTTATAAGCAATACTATAAACACCCAATGCTGACATAGATAAATATTTACCAATTAAAAAATTATCTGCATTTTTAGAAAAATAGTTAATAATATTAAACAAAGAAAGATTAGAGGTATATTTCCATATTTTTTTAATCTCACCAAATGAAAAATACCATTTAGGTCGCCACTGAGAATAGTACCAAATAAGCACAGAAGTTAACAACGATGCTATGATGACTTGGATAACAAGACTGTAGACACCATAACCATAATAAGCAGCCCCAATACCCACAACAAGCCCTACAAGAAGAGAAAAACTATTAATCAAAGATAAATATTTAAAATCAATATTTTTTTGAAGTATCGCTTTTTGGACTATACTAAAACTGATAATAATAAAGTTTAACGCTGTAATTTGTAGTAAAGGCTTAAGTTGCACGGAGTCAAAAAACTTTGCAATAGGCTCTGCTGAGAGTATTAACAACAAAGCCAGCGTAAACCCTATGAAGACATTGAAAAAAAACATACTTGACAACAACTCTTCTGAAGCATTCTCGAAGTGTATGAGTGCAGCAGAAATACCTAAATCACTAAAAATAATGAGGAACCCAACAAAAACCATTAAGATACTAAATGTACCAAAATCCTCTGGAGAAAGTAATTTTGCAAATACTATGATTCCAATAAGGGAAACTACTTGTTGGGCTATGTTCGCAAATGCTACCCACTTTACCCCACCAAATACTCTTTTCTTTAATGTCATACCTTATTCTTACCTATTCACTTTACTTTCGTGATTATCGATAAATGATGCAATCTCTTTTGCCATAATCACACTACCTTTGGCATTTAAATGTATCCGGTCTGCGAAATATGCATCTTGGAGATTTGTTGTATCATGAAGATTTAAAAAATATGCTTGATTATCTACAACAACTGCTTCAGATTTCTTATGAAACTTTGTAAGTATGGTTCTAATTTTCTTATGCTCTTTTACCAGTTGTTGTCTATAGGGTTGCGCAAAGAAGTAAAACTTTATATCTTGCTCTTTTAGTTTTTTGATTAACCCATCAAGTGCATCATAACTGCCTTGATTGGTACGGGCTATAAAATCCCTATTCCATCTTTCTTGAATAATATCTTTTCCATAAATTTCTAGGGAAATTCCCCCAGTATAATCAAAGTCTAGGTTGTGAAAATTGTTATGTGCCATATATTTTTTATTCCATTCCATTCTTCGTTTGAGTATATTAATAAAATTTTTGAATGTCAAAAATGTATATTTAAAATTTGTATTTTCTTTTCCCAAATATATATACTCTTTAATAAAATTTATATTTGGATGTTTATATCTAGATGAGCCTGTAAAATCTAAACTCTGCGCAGAGTATACAATACGTTTGGTATTAGGAAACAGTGCAATAAGTTCTGTAAGTTGTGCCATATGTGAAATTTCCATACTAAATGCCGATATATTCAAGACATTATTCACAGTTTTTGAAGCACTTTCCAAAACCTTTCCATCCACGTTATCTAAACCAATAGATGAACCCATGATGATGGTATCCACCTTATCTCTATTTTCAAAATCTCGAATAAACATCAATTTTGCGTCTAAAGATACTCTATTAGTAATAGGTACAGGATAATATTTAGAATAATGATAGGAATATAAAAATGTACTTCCAACAATAAGCGTTAGTATACTCAATAATAAACGAACGTATTTTCTGTAACTTAAGCTATTTGTTTTTACATACTTCATATTCTCTCCTAAAAATTAAAATAGATAAATTCACTTTTTCTGTGAAGTAAAAAAACAGCCATAAATAAAGCTATTGTAAATGATATATAAAAAGGATTTGCTCTAAATTTTTTCATCCACTGCATAGAGTTTGGTAATAAGAGCACAACAGCCGTTCCTGCCACCAACCACAATAGAATATACACATCATTTTGATAAAACTTTAACCACCAATAGTCTGACTTTATGCCCCATTCTGTTATAACAGGATACATACGTCTAATAAACGAAGGTACAACAAAGTCACCCATAAACATGGCACTGAGTAGGGTTAGTGCATCATCAAAACTTTTTGCCCTAAAGAAAACCCAAGCAACATTAATAAAATTAAACGTAATAAACCAAGCCAATATTTTGTACATTTTAAAGCCTAGTTTTTGCCAAGCTCTATGGATAACAAGTGCTAAGCCATGAAGTACGCCCCAAAATACAAATGTCCACCCCGCACCATGCCAAATACCACCCAATACGAATGTTGCAAAAAGATTTGTATAGGTTCTAAATTCACCTTTTCTATTGCCCCCTAGAGGAATGTAGATATAGTCTTTTAGAAACCTACTTAAAGTCATATGCCATCTTCTCCAAAAATCTTGAATGTTCAATGCTTTATAGGGTGAATTGAAGTTAATAGGAAGTTTGATGTTAAAGAGTAACGCTGCACCAATTGCCATATCGGTATAACCGGAAAAATCAAAATAGAGTTGAAAAGTATAGGAGAGTGAAGTAATCCAACCTTCGAGCATATTGAGTTTATCTACTGCATCAAAACCTTGACTTGCCCATACGGCAAAGCTATCTGCAATGGCAACCTTTTTAAACAATCCCATTGAAAATATAAATAAACCCAGTGCAATGTTACGATAATTAATGACTTTATTTTTTATCTTAGCAAACTGTGGCATCATCTCCGAATGATGGACAATTGGCCCTGCAATGAGCTGAGGGAAAAAAGTTACAAAGACTGCATAGTTTAAAAAGTTATACTCTTTTGTTTCATTTCTATAGCTATCTACCAAGTATGCAATTTGTTGAAAAGTATAAAAGCTAATTGCAAGTGGCAGTGCCAAATAAAGTAAGGGTATTTGTGTGCCCGCCACACTATTTATATTGCCAATAAAAAAATCTGCGTATTTAAAATAACCCAGCAGTGCTAAATTAGCCGTAATACCGATGGCTAAAAATAGTTTTGATTTATGTTTTCTACTTAATAATTTTCCAACATTGTAATTAAACATCAAAGAGAGCAATATAAGTGGCAAATAAATAATATTCCACCATGAATAAAAGAAAAGTGACGCTGCTACCAAAAAACCTTTACTTAACTCTGTATAGTGTTTTTTATTGAGATAAAAATAGACAAAAAAACTAAAGGGAAGAAATAAAAATATAAATTCATAGGAGTTAAATAACAAATGTATTCTCCTGATTTTTTAGGGGGATTATAACTTTTATGGGCTTAATCACAGATATGTTATAATGTGATTTAAAAAGGAATCTTTAATTATGAAAACAATTAGACCTATATTCTTTATTATCTCACTATTATATCTTTTAACATCTCTCTTGCTAGCTGAAGTAGATCAGTATGAAGTAGAAGCATATGACTACTTTTTAGAAGAAGAACGAGAAAAATCTTTACAACTTTTAGAAGAACTAGAACAAAAAGTGCCTTCCTTGACACCTTCTTCTAACACTAAATCCTCATCTCCAGTGAGGATATTACCTTTAGGAGACTCCATCACTTTTGGAATATTTATAGGAGACACCAGGACTGATGATAGCATGCGACACAGTTATAGAAGTCATTTATGGTATAAACTACAAGATGCTGGATATTCTGTTAATTTTGTAGGTAGGAGAAATACGGGTTGGGATGTTTCACCTTCTTTTGATGGGGATAATGACGGATATCCTGGAGCAACGACTTATGACATTAATGGTTATATGAACTCTATACTCTCTGCTACAAACCCAGATATTATTCTCATTCATCTTGGGACAAACGATCAATCAACCAATGTCTCTGGTCTTAACAGTATTCTAGATAAAATTGACACCTATGAAACCAATAATAACCATGACATAACAGTCGTACTTGCTAGAATCTTAGGATCTACTGATGAAAATCACCCAGGCAGAGATGCAATCTTTGCAGGTTATAATAGTAATTTGGTTAATTTAGCTAATAGCCGTATCAACAATGGTGATGATATAGTCATAGTAAATATGTACAGTGGTGCAGGTATCTACTATGATAGTAGGGATATGGCTGACTACCTTCACCCTACTGACAGTGGCTATGCTAAGATGGCAACTGTCTGGTTTAATGCTTTAGAAAATATATTAGGTTCACCTACGCCTTCACAACCAACTAATTTTCAATCCACATCGATAACCCATAATTCTGTTACACTTACATGGACAGACAACTCAAACAATGAAACTGCGTTTAAAATATATAATGGGAACACACGTTTAGCCACACTAAGTGCGAATGTCACACAACATACGCTAAGTAATCTCCAACCCAATACATCATATACCTTAGCAATTGTCTCTTCAAATGGTAACGGTAATTCCAATACATCTTATGTCACCTTTACCACAGACCCATTGCCCATACCTGCAGCACCAAGTAATCTACAAGTAAGTGCATTGGAAACTTCTGCTGCACTGCTACAATGGCAGGACAACGCCACTTATGAAAGTGGCTTTAAAATATATGCAGACAATGTACATATTGCAACAGTAGGTAGTAATGTAACCCAATACCAATTAAGTAATTTAATCACAAGGACAGCATACACTTATAGTGTCACCGCCTACAATAGTTCTGGGGAGTCATCTACCTCTTCTGTTTCATTTACAACCAAAGATGATTATGGATGGCTTCCTGCGGTGTATCATGTGATATTAAATTAGTACCTAATCATTAAAACTGTATACTTCTATTTAAAATCTTTGAAACAAGGTGTAAGCATTGAAAGTAGTACTATTAGCAGGTGGATTTGGGACAAGAATAAGTGAAGAGTCAGTATCAAAACCAAAACCAATGGTTGAAATAGGTGGTAAGCCTATATTATGGCATATCATGAAACAATATTCACACTACGGGTATAATGAATTTATTATTTTACTTGGCTACAAAAGCTATATGATAAAAGAGTATTTTCATAACTATTTTTTACACCAAAGTGATGTAACTATTGATATTAAGAATGGTAACATGGAAGTACACAATAATAGCAGTGAACCATGGAAAATCACACTCCTTGACACCGGACTTAACACAATGACTGGTGGACGCATCAAAAGAGCTCAAGAGCACATTGGTGATGAACCTTTTATGCTCACCTATGGAGATGGTGTCTCAGACATAAATATTAAGGAGCTTGTTACTTTTCATAAATCACATGGTGAAGCACTCACTATGACATCTGTCCAACCTGAAGGTCGCTTTGGTGCACTTGAAATAGACAAGGATGGTCATGTATCTAGTTTTATAGAGAAACCACGAGGTGACGGCCACTGGATTAACGCAGGATTCTTTGTCTGTGAACCAAAAGTACTAGACTACATTACTGAAGGTGACAGCACTGTATTTGAACAGGCACCATTGGTAAATTTAGCAAAAGACAGCCAAATCAATGCATTCAGACATGAAGGGTTTTGGAAACCTATGGATACGCTTCGTGATAAAATTGCTCTTAACGATATGTACAATGCCAATGAAGCCCCTTGGATAGTTTGGAATGACTGATCTTTTTAAAGGCATATATAAAGACAAAACTGTGCTCCTCACTGGGCACACAGGATTTAAAGGTTCATGGTTGGCTTATTGGTTGAGTAAGATGGGTGCTAAGGTTGTTGGGTATTCCCTTGAAGCACCTACAACACCAAACCATCTAAGTCTTCTTGATTTTAAAATGATCTCCGTCATCGCAGATATTAGAGATCAACAAAAGTTAGATGAAACATTTGCCACATACCAACCTGATATTGTTTTTCATCTAGCAGCACAACCCTTAGTAAGACTCTCTTACGATGAGCCAGTAGATACATTTGAGACGAATGTCATGGGAACTATCAAGGTTTTTGAGGCTGCTAAAAAAACACCTTCAGTCAAAGCCATTGTCAATATTACCAGTGATAAAGCCTACGAAAATAAAGAATGGATATGGGGATATAGAGAAAATGACCCAATGGGTGGGTATGACCCATACAGTGCATCTAAAGGCTGTGCAGAACTTGTGGTGAACTCTTATAGAAACTCATTTTTCAATTTGAATGACTATGGTAAAACACATAACATTTTACTGGCAAGTTGTAGAGCTGGGAATGTCATAGGTGGTGGTGACTGGGCGCAAGATAGATTAATGACAGATATCATGCTCTCAGTAAGTCAAGGATTAAAAGTTGATATTAGAAGCCCTCATGCCACACGACCTTGGCAACATGTGCTTGAACCCTTAAGTGGCTATCTAGCCATTGGTCAAAAACTGCTTGAAGGCAAACAAGCGTTTGCAGAAGGATGGAACTTTGGTCCTGAAAATGAAGGTTCCATTACTGTACAAAAGGTAGTTGAGTCTGTCAAAGAGCATTGGAGTGACATTGACTACACCATTGCAAAAGGTGATAAGCCTCTACATGAAGCAAATTTACTAAAACTAGATTGTTCTAAGGCAAATATACTTTTAGAGTGGAAAAGTGTTTGGAACAGTCACATGACTTTTGAAAAAACGGTACTATGGTATAAAGAATATTATACAAATACCCTCATATCTACAGAAGAAGATTTAAATACATATATAACTGATGCCAAGAAAAAAGCACTAGACTGGACGAAATAATGGAATTTATAGAAACTAAAATTGAAGGGCTTTATCTTATCAAACCTAAAATATTAGGAGATAGTAGAGGTAAATTTGTTAAGACATTTCATGCAGATACTTTTAAAGAGTATGGATTAAAATATGACTTTCAAGAAAGTTACTATTCTACTTCCCAAAAAAATGTACTTAGAGGTATGCATTTCCAAACACCTCCTGAAGACCATGAAAAAATGGTATACGTCTCAAGAGGATCAATCTTAGATGTAGTCGTAGATATACGAAAGAACTCCCCAACCTATGGACAATATATTAGCCAAACGCTTAGTGAAGAAAATGGCTATATATTTTATATTCCTAAAGGGTGTGCACATGGATTTTTATCTTTAGAAGACGATACAAATGTCACCTATATGCAAACAAGTATGTATGCACCAAATAATGATGGTGGCATTAATCCTCACTCTTTAGGTTTTAATTGGGGTGTAACAGAACCGATAGTCTCAGATAGAGATTTGACATTTCCAAATCTCTGCGACTTTGAAACTCCATTTATAGGATAAGCACATGAAAATTATTGTCACAGGTAGTACAGGGTTTGTTGCCAAGTCAATCATAGACACACTGGTCTCACAAGGGCATGAAATACACGCCATTATAAGAGAACACTCAAATACATCTGGCATAAATGAGAAAGCTATCTTTTATGAAGACAACGGGAGCACCCAGGCACTTGTTGAATATTTTCAATCCATCAAGCCTGATGGGGTACTCCATTTAGCTTCACTTTTTTTAGCACAACATCAAGAAGATGACATAGACTCACTGATACTCTCAAATATCACCTTTGGAACAAGACTTTTAGAAGCATCGGTCAACTCAGATACAAAATGGTTCATTAACACAGGTACATTTTGGCAGCACTATGAAAATCAAGAGTATAGTCCAGTAAATCTTTATGCTGCTACGAAACAAGCGTTTCAAGATATAGCAAAATTTTATTATGAAACAAAAAAACTTAACTTTGTCACTATCAAGCTAAATGATACATTTGGTCCAGGTGATACACGTAAAAAAGTCTTTAATCTCTGGAAAGGCTTGGCAGCATCTGGAGAGAATTTAGGTATGTCTCCAGGAAATCAAGTTATAGACATTAGTTATATTGAAGATATTGTAGAAGCGTATACACTGATGATACAAGCACTGGTATCAGATAGTGATTTCAGTTATGCGGGTAAAGCCTTTGTAGTAAGTTCATCAGAGTGTATGTCTCTTAAAAAACTCGCTAAAGTCTACGAAAATGCTACAGGTAAAACACTTGATATTACGTGGGGGGAACGCCCATATCGTGAAAGAGAAGTGATGCTTCCATGGAATAAAGGTGAGCTAGTACCAGGATGGAAGCAAAATACATCATTAGAAGATGCTATTATAAAAACAAGTCAAAGTTAAAGGAAGAAATACATGAGTAATAAAACTATCGTACTAGGTTCGGGAATATCTGGTCTTTCAGCAGCCTACCACCTCGGACTCAAAAATATAGATGCAACTGTCTACGAAAAAGATGCTGAATGGGGAGGTCTTTGTGGAAATTTTACGATAGATGGATTTAGATTTGACAAAGCTGTACATCTCTCTTTTGCCAGCGATGAATACGTACAAGAACTTATGTATGGTGAGACACCTTTTTACAGACACAAGCCTGAAGCTTCAAACTATTATGAAGGTTGTTGGGTAAAACACCCCGCACAAAACAACCTCTTCCCCTTACCTGCAAAGACTAAAGTCAGCATTATCTCTGACTTTATAAAAAATGAGGGTAAAGAACACTCTATTTCAAATTATGAGGATTGGCTTAGGGCTCAATATGGAAACTACTTTGCCGAAAACTTTCCTATGAAATATACAAGAAAATACTGGACTATTGATGCTAAAGACCTCTCTACTACATGGGCTGGAGGCAGAATGTCTCAACCTGATATGGAGCAAGTTCTACTAGGTTCATACACAGATGATATTCCTAATGCCTATTATGCAAAAGAGATGCGTTATCCTAAAGTTGGTGGCTATAAAAGTTTTTTAACGACTATGAAAAAAGCATGTACTATTAAACTCAATAAAGAAGCAACTGCTATTGACCCATCTAAAAAAAGTATCACCTTTTCTGATGGGAGTGAAGAAAGCTACGAGAACCTTGTATCTAGTTTACCTATACCACACATGATTACATTATTGCCTAATGTACCTCAGGATGTCATAGATGCAAGTGAAAACCTTTTTGCTTCATCAGTAGCCATTGTCTCACTAGGGTTTAATAAACCTGATTTAGCAAAACACCTCTGGTACTATATCTATGATGAAGATATTCTACCAGCACGTTGCTATTCTCCTAGTATTAAGTCCCCAGAAAATGCACCTAAAGGATGTTCTTCTGTACAATTTGAAATCTATTTTTCAAAAGAAAAAGATTTAGCTCTACAAGGCGATGACTTAGTTGAACACATTATTACAAAAGGTTTAGAGATGGAAATCTTTAAAAAAGAAGACATTATAGTCAAAGATGCAAGAGTACTTCCATATGGAAATGTTGTCTTCTACGATGGTATGGAAGATGACAGACAAATTGTACTTGATTACTTAAGTTCACTCAATATTCATGGTGTAGGAAGATTTGGTCAATGGGCATACTTATGGACAGATCAATGTGTACTAACTGGAAAAAATGTAGTTAATGAGAACTTTTAATATGCTACTTACAAACAACATAACCATTATTGAGCGTAAAAAGCTAGGTGATGCTCGAGGCTGGTTTATGAAAGTGATAGATGGTCATGAAAAAAACCTACCTAAACATACCGGAGAAATTTACCTTACCCATGCCTCGGGGAAAGGCCAAATAAGGGGTAATCACTATCATGACAAGGCAACTGAATGGTTCATCCTCTTGCAAGGTCAGTGTGAGTTACGACTTATGGATATGAATACCAAAGAGATGCTGAATCTACAACTAGATGCTGATGAACCTAAAACGATTGTTATTCCACCCAACATTGCACATGCATTTAACAATACACAAGAAGAACCTTTTTTACTTCTTGCGTATACAGATGAACTCTACAATCCTGTAGATACCATAGCTGTACAACTCTATTAAACGTATCCAATTAAGTAAGTTATTTAAACTTACTTAATATCCCCTCTTCTAATATTCTTGTAACACTCTCATTATTCAGCGTGCTATTGTACAGTGCTAACGCATTATTGGCAACTTCTTCACATAAGTGTTTATTCTCTTTTATTTCAATGATTCTCTCTGCTAATGCTTGAGATGATGGTTCTTTTATATAAAATATATCTTTATTGTCTGTAAAAAGTTCATTTAAGGCATTATTTTCAAGGGTTAAATGTGGTTTACCTACAGCAAAAGATTCGTAGCCTTTATTTGTAATGTAGAGTTTTGATCGTTCACTACCACTAAATGTACCAAGTGTTACATCAGATGCATTGTAATATATATTTAACTCTTCCATCGTAACATAAGAAATAAACTCGACATTGTTAAGCCCTAACTCTTTTGCACGCTGAACATTTTCATCATAAGTTTGACCTTTACCTAACATTAAAAAATGTACATTAACCTCTTTGTCTTGTAGTATTTTCGCCGCTTCCATCACTTTATCGACACCATGAAAAGGAATATAACTTCCCATATAGACTAATGTAAATACTTCCTTATGTCTTGCAACTTTTGTAGAATATATTAACTCCTCATTCACAGCAACAGGTAGTCTTAAAAACTTCTTTCTATCTATCCCATATGTCTTAACCGCTTGTTCAATCAGTGGTGTGGTATCTACAATAATGTAATCGGCTAATTCCAATGAACGTTTATCTAGCCAAAAAGTAAATTTACCCCTCCAGCTATCTGGAGAAAATAACTTTCTATCTCCTGTCATCATGTCGTGTAAAGAGACATAATAATCAAACACAATTGGTTTTTTTGAAAAAAGTCGTATAAATATAACTAAAAAATACCCCATATAACTTACAAAAAACATATCTTTTTTCCAAAGCATAAAAGGGAGCCTCGCAAAAATACTTGGCAGCCTAGTCGCATAGGTTTTCCCATGTGATACACATTCACTATAGTCATATTTCTCTTTGAGTAAATTACGATAATATTTATTTCTTGCCATAAGTGGTCTATCACCACATGTGAAAAGTACTTTCATTTATATCCTTAAAAAGACCTATAAAATTCACTATAGCTCCAATACATTTTTTAAAAGTAATCATTATATAAAAACTTTGCTTGATTACCATCTATAACCACTTATTTAGTCAAAAAAGTGTATTATTCCGTTTAAGTACATATTACTTTAAGCGATCACAAAAAAATTTTAAGTAGGTAACTAATGTCATATCGTAATTTATTATCCACAATACTATTTACACTCTCAATATTTACATTCTCACTCTCAGCAGATACGGTAAGAATCATGCCATTAGGTGACTCTATCACAGATGGGGTCACTGATGAAGAGCTAACTGAAAAAATAAACATACGTGTTGGCTATAGACAATCCTTATGGAATTCACTAAAAAGTACAGGAATGGACGTTGATTTTGTAGGCTCTCAAATAAGTGGATCATCTGCAACTCCCCCATTTGATGCACACCATGAAGGACATCCAGACTGGACAAGCTATGACATAGCAGAAAAAACATACTCCTTTGTATATAGTGCAAAGCCACATAATGTCTTATTACATATTGGTGCAAATGACAATAGTACATCTATTTATGGTCTCAATGCAATTTTAAATGAAATAGATGCTTATGAAGTACAAACAGGTCAAACAGTTAGAGTTTTTCTCGCAAAGATTATCAATAGACGTGAATATGATTTAAACATAGCAGGATTCAATAAAAATGTAGAAGAATTATTTTATACACGTTGGGAAAAAGGTGACATACTTACCTTGGTTGACATGGAAGAAGAAGCTAACCTTAAACAAAGTGACTATTCTACAAGAACACACCCCAATGCTAGTGGATATGAAAAGATGGCTAGTGTCTGGCTAAAAGCAATACAAACACCTTACGTCAAATATACTTCTGCACCTATTGCAAATGAAGATAAAATCAGTGCAGAGACCGGTAGTATTATTAGTTATAATATTTTAGCAAATGATACAGACCGACAAAATGATATCTCAGTAAATAGTGTGAGTTTTGTGGGTGGAGAAGATACAGATAACGACAACGATAATAACGTACTCTCTGTTGATGGTGAAGGAAAATGGTCAGTAGATGAAGTAGGTATTATGACATTTACGCCAAATAAGTCATTTACAAATGATCCTACTCCCGTACAGTATACTGTAAGTGATGAAGAAAATGAAACTTCTGAACCAGCAACTATTACAATAGACTATTCAAACAGTTCTCTAGATGCATACCCTTCTAGTATTGTACCTACACCCTATATTGAATCTGTGAGTATCGATGAAGTTTCTAACTCTGTTACATTTATTACACGTATACCTGAAAATGGCATACTTTTTTAAGGATTAAAATGAAAAATTTATTTATTTATACACTGTTTAGTCTCTTCATACTAGGTTGTGGAAGTGATGGAGCAAAAGGAAATAGAGTCATGACTATTAATGAGGAGTACACTGTTTCAAAAGGTGAACAAATTGTTAAAAACTCTGAAGATGCTCTTTTGAAAGTGATACATGAAGACAAAAGTGAACAGTCGACTGTTATTTTACTTGAGGGTAACGCAACCATTCTTCCACAAACCTAATGCCTTAATTTAAAGAAGTAATTTATGAAAAATATCCTCTCAAAAAGTATATTTATTGGTTTAGATATACTGATGGTTATACTCTCTTTATATATTGCTTTTACGGTAAGAAATTCATTTGACCTAATAAATATACATAACATCTCCTTTCAGACATATTTCAATTTTTACCCGCTATATATCATAGTGCTTTCACTATTTTTGTATGAAGGTATCTATACATATCGTTATGATTTTTGGCATGAAAGTCGGATAGTCATAAAAGTTTTGCTCTTTGCAGCTATTTTAGTCTTTGCCTATTTGGCTATGACAAAATCTATAGAAAACTACTCAAGACTTGTCATTGGAGGTGCATTCATTTTTATGGCATTCTTCATTCCTCTTGCTAAAAACTTAAGTAAAAAATTTCTTTTTCGTATTGGATTATGGCAAAAAAAAGCAAAAATCCATGGTGATGACCCTTTTTTAACAGAAGAGATATATGGAAACCCTTATTTAGGTTATGTAAAAGCAAAAACAAATGAAAAGTTCTCAACTGTTTTTATTAATTCAAAAGGTAATGATCAACAAACACTTCAAAAAATTCTAGACTCACAAATGAAATATAAAGATGAAGTGATATTTATTCCACTGATTGGAGATTATGATTTAACACATTCTCATATTTATGAACTTTCTAATACCCGTACAAACCTTATTATTTACCAAAATAGGCTCGTTAGTTGGTACAGACGTTTAATACAACTGATGTTTAACTATTTTCTAGCCATTCTTTCATTACCAATATTACTACCAATTATTGGCATTATTACCATCCTCATTAAAAAAGAATCCTCAGGACCTGTTTTCTTTGCTCATAATCGTGTAGGACAAAATGGAAAAATAGTCCCAACATATAAGTTTAGAAGCATGTATAGTGATGCACAAGATCGACTTGAACTACTTTTATCAGAAGATGAATTGTTAAAAGAAGAGTGGGAAAATAGTTTTAAACTTAAAGATGACCCACGCGTTACTAAAATTGGGAAATTTTTACGAAGAACCTCTTTAGATGAATTACCACAAATTTTTAATGTACTTCGTGGAGAAATGAACTTTGTAGGTCCTAGACCTGTCTTACAAGAAGAACTTGAGAAATATTATAAATCCTATGCAGAATATTATCTTATGGTAAAGCCTGGCATTACTGGACTATGGCAAGTAAGTGGTCGAAGTGACACGGACTATGAGTACAGGGTTAAAACAGATAAATGGTATGTACTTAATTGGTCACTTTGGTTAGATATAGTCATCCTCATAAAAACGATAAAAGTTGTATTACAAAAAGATGGAGCTTACTAGTTTTATGAAAAACAAAGCTCTTTTCCTAGATCGCGATGGTATTATTAATCTAGACCATGGCTATGTATACAAAATAGAAGATTTTGAATTTACCCAAGGTATATTTGAGCTTGTATCTTATTTTGTAAAACATGATTTCTTAATTTTTATTGTGACCAATCAGTCTGGTATAGGACGTGGTTACTATACTGCTGAAGATTTTAATACCCTTACGTCATGGATGCTTTCCAAATTTGAAGAACATCATATCACTATACAAGAAGTTTACCATTGTCCACATACACCTGATGCCCAGTGTGATTGTCGTAAACCAAAAATAGGAATGATCGAAACCTGTTTAAAGCAGTACAATGTAGACTTAAATCAATCGTGGCTTATAGGCGATAAGCCAAGTGACATACAATTAGCACTCAATGCAAAAATAGGAAAGTCTATTGCCATTTCCGAGACAAGACTTTCTGGCTCGACCTATACATTTCCAAACATACAAACATGTCAAGAGATGATTACTTCTATAAAGATTTAATTTGAAGCTTTAATCATTCGTTTATAGCTTTCAAATGCTTTAGTTTTTCGAATCATCTCACCCCTATCATCAACAAGACCATAACCAGCTGCAATGAGTTGATGCCAGTATACTCTTTGTATTTTACCACTCTCTAACGCTATAGTATGATAAGAGTCCATAAACTTCTCGTAATCCTCTTCATTGACACATTCTACTTCAGAGGTAGGTGCATAAGGTGCAGTATTTGAAAGTGGCCAATTCACCTCAGTGATATATATCTGACTAGACGTTTTAGGTGATAACTTTGTCAGAGCATAAAGCATATTTATTTTATTTGTAGTATCAAAGATACCCATTTGAACATTTTCGGGTGCGCCCCTTCTATCAACATACAACAGTGAAGAAAACTTGTCATATTTAACATTAAAAAAGTGAAAAAGTGTACGAATGGTATAGTGGTATTCAAAGTCAATTACTGAGGAACCAATAAGCTTTAACTTTGGATATTTGGTATCACGAATGCTCTGAACCACTTCATACCATGCTAAATATTCATCCATAGAGAAAAAACCCCATTTAGTACGGTTTATGGCATTTCCTACCTGATATTCACTGACAAAATCACCAAATTTCTCAAAAATAATTTCAATATTTTTTTGTAGTAGTTCTTTATCTTCAATATGTTCTCTATCTTGTAAAATATTGAGAAGTATCTGTTTATCCTCTCCAAAAGATTTAGCAAAGTTGACATACTCTTCTACCCTATGCATCTCCCATAATGGCATGCGTATAAGTAAATATTTTATGCCTAATTCTTCAACTAATTCTTTTTGTACTTCACCCTTATCTACATCAACGCCCATCCCATAGAAAGATTCTTTATCTATTGTTTGACCCTTAAAAAATTTCATTATCAAGACACTTAATGGAAATAAAAAAATATTAGTGATAAATAAAGGAACATACGCCCACATATGCTTTTTTCGCATCTGTTTTTTGTACTTCTTATCTTGTAGGGGATACGGTTGGTCTGAATACTTATCCCAAATAAACGGATGACGCACTACCACACCTTCCAATAGTTTAATTTTTTTCGTATCTTAAACCGACGTATAAGATTTAAAGGTTTACGTTTGCTACCTCTATCCAAAACTTTAAGAGATGCGTCTATAACTCTTGCTGATGATTTTCCGTCATTAGATGGATGTGTACGTGCTATAAAAAAATCAATCTCTTGCATCAGTGCATTGGGTTTTGACAATGCTACCTCAAGTGCATCTTCCATCTCACCATGTACTTCAATGTTTACCATGTATGATTCTGGTTGATTATTACGTATAGTCACTACAGGTTTTTTTTGTAAGACAAACTCTGCAATGGCAGAAGTCGTATCTGAGAGCATGACATCGGCTTGTTGAAAAAGTGGTATAAGCTCTGTTGTATCATAAAAAGTAAAATACTCATGCTCCATTGCTTTGAATTGTTCTACAACCTCTTTTTCCATTTTTGGGTGTAAAACGGCAATAAAATGCCATTTACCTAAATAGGACAGTCTCTTGATCTCGTTTATCATTTCTTCATTTTTAGCTAAACTCAAACGCGTTGTAAAGGTTGAACTAATCATAACAGTAGGTAGTCTATCCTCTTCTTTCTTAGTCATAAGAAGAGGAAATAATGGGTCTACTTTAGACCAACCCGTCTCAATTACTTCAAAATATTGATACTTATCTTGGAGTATCATAAATGGTTCAGTCGTACTAGGTCCTTGTGTACAGTAAAGGTCAAAAAAACCTCGTATGTTAAAATGACCTTTAGATGCTGAACGTTTACCCACTGAAAACCCATGAAATACTTGTACTTTGATACCAGGGAAAAAATCTGGTACTACATTTGTAGCCACCAATACAATATCTGGATGATAATGCATAACATCTTCTACATTTTGTAATAGTCTGGATGTATCAGAAAAATTGTCTTGTGTCAGTTTTTCATCACAAAACCATTTACAAATATATCCACGTTTTTCTATCTCCATTTCTAATGGTTTTCCAATAGGTATACTATAGGGTTGAGAAATATAAATTAGAAACCGTTTCATTTGTCTATTGTAGGTTTCGTTTTTTCATTTTGACAGTATATATACTGTTTTAAATACTTATAATAGCGTTTATTTGCAGAGTTTACCCCAAGTGCAAACCCTACCCACCCCTTGAGGATATTCCCTTGAATGATGTACGTCTTAAAAAATGCAAAAAGAGACTTAGCAATGACAATAAGAAAAAAACATGTTTTTTTATTTTCAGCCCCTAAATCAGTATATTGTATAATCTTTGTAAGCGTTTGATTGATATTGGTAATATTAAGATGTACAAAACTATGCTTTAACGTATTAATAAGAGCCCCTTCAGGATGTATCACTTTTTCATGCACTGCATTATCATTAAATTTAGTAAATTTTTTATTGTAAAGTCGTGTGATGGTATCTTGACTTTGTGTTTGATGTCCTAAGAAATAGTTGTCACGCTTTAATTGATATATTTTTTTTATATTGTTTGTATCCAAACTTTGAATCTCATTGGTTAACGTTGAATCTAAAATCTCATCACTGTCTAATGAGAGTATCCAGTCATTCGTACTATACTCAGCAGCTCTGTTTTTTGTTTCTCCAAAACCAATAAATTTGCCTTTTACTATCTTCACATTGCTATAGCCAAGGGCAATGTTCTCTGTCATATCGGTCGAATCATTTAAATAAAGAACCACTTCAGAAAAATCACTTAATGATGCTAAACACTGTTTAATAGTCTCTTCTGCATTTTTTGCCATGATTACCACAGATATATGATTAATCGACAATTTCTTTTCCTTTAAGCTTTTTCTTTAAATTCTTTTTATCTTTATGTTTTTGTGATGCTTTTAGTGCTATATCTATTGCTCTGTCTTTATCTATATCGATGAACGCTACATATGCATTGACAATACTTCGTAAATCGTCATCTTTTGCCCAAAGTTTTGCAAAGTTTTCTAATCGCTCTTCAATGGTAAACTTTTTAAATCTCATTCTATTCACATCAATAATTTTAAATTCATAGCTATTGTCTAATTTTCTAATTAAAATATTACCTGGAGAATAATCTAAGTGTTCTATCCCTTTTTCATGTAACTTGTAGGTAAACGCTGCAAAAGCCTGAAAAATAGTATTCTTATCCTCATAATGATTGTTTACAAGTACTTCCCTAATGGTAAAATCATAATTAAACTTCTCACACAAAAAATAACTCTCATGCAGCAATCCAAATTGAAAAAATTCTGCATAACCAATAGG
Organism: uncultured Sulfurovum sp.; assembly: GCA_902727855.1. Lineage (GTDB taxonomy): Bacteria > Campylobacterota > Campylobacteria > Campylobacterales > Sulfurovaceae > Sulfurovum. The sequence continues at coordinate 167,495 of CACVAS010000107.1, read as the reverse complement.
CTTAGGTACAAAATCAATAATTTTTAAAGAGTTCTCATAAGATTTCTTTGCTTTTGAATCACGAAAAAAAGTATAGGCAATTTTATTGATAATATGGGGAATTTTAAATGACTTGATAGTGATTTCTTCTTTTTGAAACAAAAGTATTTTTATTTTATTTCTTCTATCCCATATATTCGTATCGGCTTCAAGAAAATATTCTCTCACATTCTCCACTAAATTTGTGTAACTCTTAGATAGTACTTTATACTTCATTTTCAACCCTATTTTGAGCCAAAATCAAACCAACCATTACCGAGTAAAGTGCTAAAGAAAAAGCCCTATGAAAGAGTACTTCGGCGATAAACCCCACAAATAAAATAGCAAGATAGACATATTTAATATTTCTAAACTCTCGATTTTTTATTTTGATATTACCTAAATTATAAAAAATGGATATAAATATAAAGAGTCCTAAAAAACCCAATTGTGTTAGTACTTGAAGATACTGATTGTGCATGTGTGCCAATTCACGTATGCAACCCATGTATTGATACTTAGTATCTAGTAAGCCTCGAAAGATATCCATATTATCGGTTATTCCCACCCCAATAATTGGGTGAGTCACAACAATGTCTTTTGCAGTAATATAAGCACCAACCCGTGCACCCCATGATGAACAGTAATCTTGATTGTTGATCACATTAATCAAACTACTACTTGCATCAGCAACACGGTGTTGAAATGTATCACTAAACACATAGGCAGCGCTTAAGAGCGTTAAGGAAATGACACTAGAGATAAAAAATGCTTTAAATTTATTTTTAAAGTTCACAAGGGCTAAGGTCAACAAGCCTAAGACCAATGCCAATTGACCAGTACGCCCTTCGGTTAAAAATAAATTCCCACTCATCGTAATAAAAAAGGCTATATAAATGAGTTTTGTCTTTATCATACGGTGCGAAAATATACGACCCATGATAATTAGCGCTGCTAATGCCAAGTAAACACTATACTCAATGTGATGCATAAATGGAGAAATATTTGCTGTCGTGGCATGTTTGAACTCCCACCACTCAAAAAAGACACCATAAGATATGACTTCACTAATAAACATCCCTAAAATAAAAAAAGAGAGTATTTTGGGTATAAAATCTTTTTGAATACTCGTAAAGAACACTATAATAATAGACAAATACCAGTAACGTCTTATATAATCAAAAGATTCACCTAGGTGATTGGTCCATAAAAGAGAAATTAAATTAAAAGCCAGAAAAGCAGAGATAGATAAAACAACACTATTACGTGCCATAAGTGAAAACTTTCTTTTAAACCCACCCTCTAAAAGCCAAAGGAGTAACAGTAAAGCTGTAAAAAAAGAGATACCTGCTCGAGAAAGAGGAAATACCAAAGCATAGGCAACGGCAACATGGTTAATGTACTTTGTATAATCCAAATGTGTTGTATTATTCAAAATCACTCTTTAACTGTTGAAGTATTTCAAAGGCTGTATTAATATCGTTCAAATTAATTTTAGATATTTTTTCGAGTTGCTCTTTTAGGTCTGTCGATGAAATACCACTTGTTCGTGTCAAATAAACTACTTCACATTGTTCTTTTAAAAAATCAAATTTTCCTTCCCAATCATCGCCAATAGCAAAAACATCGACACCATACTTTTCAACATCTGAAACTTTTTGTTCCCAGTTATTTTCGGGAATCACCATATCTACATATTTTATAGCTTCAACAATACTTGCTCTTTGTGCATAAGGTATAATGGTTTTTTTACCTTTTATCTCATTAAATTCATCCGTAGAGACTGCAACAATCAGTTTAGTACCTAAACCTTTTAGTCTTTTAAGTAGTTCTAGATGCCCTATATGAAACATGTCAAAAGTCCCATAGGTTAATACAGTTTTAGTTGGCACGCAGTTCCTTTATAACATCTACTATCCGTTCAGATACTTTGCCATCAATTGTACCACAAATATCTTGTGCCAAAGTGAGTCTAGCTTGTTCAAAGTCGCTACTATCTTCCAAAGTTTTTTTTGTAACTTTTAGCATCTCTTTATAACTTACAGGGTTCTCTCCCACCACTCTATAACGGTTCATATTTGCATCCATACGTTTAAAAAGTTTCTTAGGATTTAAATAATATGACCAACGCAATTTTAAAAATTTATTGATAATAACGGGTTTATTGAGTGAAGCAAACTCAAAAATCGCCGAGCTTTCATCCGAGATCATTACATCTGAAATAATAAGAAAAGGAATAAGGTTATACTCGCTTGCATCAAAAATGTAACAGTTGTCATACTGCTTCCATATTTGAAGTTTTTTACGCTGCGCGGCATACCGTTTTCGCTCCCATGTCAAATAGTGTGGTTTTACCAAAATATTACACTCTTTAAAATCATCAGGAAATGTATCTGACATCTTCTCTATGGATGATGGAAAAAATGTAGGTGCATATAAAATAGTTTTTTTTGTATTGTTTATATGATACTTCTCTTTGAGTTTCACAACATCATTTGAAGATGTATTGACAATCTCATCAAGCTTTGAATATCCTACTTGTTTAATCTTCTGAGTAAACTGAGGAAATTCGCTTGTATAGTAACTGTATCTATAGTCACCCTCAACCAAGACAATATCACAGCGTTCAAGTGCCTTTTCAAAACCACACTGTTTTGTACCTGTTCCATGACACAAAAAAACTGTCTTTGCTTGTGTCTCTAGCGTTTCACTAGGTACAGAAGCAAACAGTATCACATCTGTTTCTATGGTCTCTAAAAATGCGTCTCCTAGAGAGTAAGAGAGTTTTTCATCTTTAGCTATTGTTTCCATCAGTAGTGTATTTTGTTTTTCTGAAAGTACATAATGTACCTTAAGACCTGCGATACTCAGTGCTTTACCTATAGGTAAGAAGTGTGGGTAGTAGTAAGGATACGCCACATAAAAAACGACATCATACTTCATGGTTAAAACCTTTCCATCTTTTATGCATCCAAAACCATTGTCTAGGATCCTCTTTAATCACTTTTTCCATGGCGTCAGCTTGTTGTTGTGTGAGTAAGGCTAAATCTTCTTCAGCATTGTCTGTTTTGATTGTTTTTATAGGCGCATATATTTTTACCTTGTACGCTTTATAGTCGTCGGTAGAAATATAAATAGGTATCATATCCATCTCAAACTTTCTAGATAAAATAGAAGCCAATGGTGTATGCGTGGCTTGTTTACCGAAGAATGTTACATCAACAGACTGGTTTTTACGTATACTCTGGTCGATTAAAATCCCCACAGTCTTACCCTTGTTAATTGCTTTTATGCACCCTTTTGTAGCACCATTTTTGTAGACTAACTCTACATTAAAGGTTTCACGACTCTCTTTTAGTACACGATCCATAACATCACTGTCTAACTTACGTCCTACCACTACAAAGGTAATATCAAATTTAGCAGCAATCGCTGGTGCAATAAGCTCCCAGTTACCATAATGTCCAGAAACAAACAAAAAAGGCTTACCCTCGTTTTGGTATTGTTTGACTGTCTCTTCACCTTCAAAAGAAACATTTTTCATCACCTCATCTATACTCATATTGTCACGTTTCATGAGACCAAATGTGGTATCTAAAAGATTCATATACGCAAAAATACCTATCTCTTTTTTCTGATTTTCACTCATACTGTATTGAAATGCTAAATCAAGATTATCATGCATAATCTTTCGCCTTTTACTACTTGCATAGTAGGCAAATTTTGCTAGGAACCGTATGAAACCTCGAAACCAACTTTCAGGTAAAATCCAAACAAAAAAAGCAAACAGTTTATATAGACCTAAATACATATAGTCAAGCATCCAAAAGCTCCCTCGCCATAGATACAACCTTAGCTGCATCAATATCTACAATAGAAAAATCATTTTTATCCAATTTAAAATGATTCACTATAGAGTCAGACTTAATCACCTTGTTGATGGTAGTTTCATACACACGGTTCACAGGCGTAGGTCCAAAGATTGTGATAGATGGTACGTTAAGCCCCCATGCCATATGTGTAGGACCCGTATCATTACCTATGAGTAAATCAGCATTGGCTATCACTGCTTTGAGACCATTAAGATTTATATGAGGTAGTACAGTTGCAAACTCTGAGTTATCCGCTATCCACAGTGCTCTACTATGTTCCTCTTCATTACCCCAGGCAATCAACACATTCTGCTTCAAAGCATTTGCTATGGCCAGAAACTTTTCTTTTGGATAGTTACGGCTTTCCCATGTTGAGCCAATCACAAAAACAATATTTTTCTTTTCTTGTTTTAAGTACTGCTCTACTTCTGACACATCACTATAGTACAAAAATGGAAGCTTATCATGTATCATTTGTGGACTAATATTCACGCCCAAAGGTTCAGACATTACTCTCGCATTACGGTCAATAGTATTTGCATCATACGCAATGTCTACTTTTTGACTATAAAAATAAGAAGCTACTCCTTCACGTATAGAATCTTTTGAAAATCCTGCTCTATTTTTACCTAACAGCATAGCCGTCATTGCAGATTTAACGAGTCCTTGCGCATCAATGACCAAATCATAGTGACGTTTTGCATACTCTCTTACGAGCTTTATTTGTTCTATTATGGCTTTTTTATCTTTTTTAATGGCTTTTAAATTGACAGTGAGTATGTTGTCAATATGAGGGTTCCCCTCTAAAACTGACTTAAAGCCCAGTTCAACCACCCAATCTATCTGTATGGTTGGGTTGAATTGTTTAATATATTGTAACGCTACCATCGCATGGATAATGTCACCCATCGCAGAAAGTTTTACTATAGCTACTTTCATCTTGACACTCCTTGCAATTTTAAAGTTATTTTAACACAGTAAATATTAGCTTTTAACTCTTTTTGCTATAATCACAGTAATTTAAAGCAAGGCAAGAACGTGCGAAACATTCATCCCTCACTTCTCATCACGTACACATCCTATAAAATTTCAAAGGAAATATCATGATTGGCATCGTCGATTATAACATGGGTAACCTCGCCTCTGTGATTAATGCCTTTACAAAGGTAGGTGCAAATGCACGCCTTGAGAGTGACCCCTCTAAACTCTGTGACTATGACAAACTTATACTCCCAGGGGTTGGTGCATTTGGTGATGCTATGGAACACCTGCAAAGCAATGGCATGGATGAAGCGGTTAAAGCGTTTGCAAACAGTGGCAAACCTCTACTGGGCATCTGTCTTGGTATGCAACTACTTTTTGAAAGTTCTCAAGAGTTTGCAAAAGATAGCAATGGTACACAAGGCTTAGGACTCATACCTGGTAAAGTCATAGCTTTTGATGAATCAAAATTTGATCACCCAAATAAAGTACCTCACATGGGTTGGAATGAATTATTTGTACAAAGTGACACAGCATTGTTTGATGGGCTAGATAAAGATTTTTATCTCTATTTTGTACACTCATTCCATGCAGAGTGTGACGACAAATATGCCATAGGCAAAACCCACTATGGATACCAGTTTGTCTCTGCTGTACAAAACAACAATATCTACGGCATACAGCCTCACCCAGAAAAAAGCCATGAGAATGGTTTGAAAATCATTGAAAACTTTACGAAACTATAGGGTGTTGTGCCCTCACAACACCAAAAAGATAAAATTGGTGTTGTCATGGGACAACACCCTACCAAACAATCAACAAAAAGGAGAAACCAATGAGTGAACATTTTGTACGTGAAATAGAGATAAAAAACTTCAAATGTTTCCAAGACTTCAAAGCAGAAGGCTTTGGTAGGGTTAATCTCATCGGTGGAAAGAATAATGTGGGGAAGACAGCTTTTATGGAGGCGTGTTATTTATCACAAGCTTCATCACCTACTAAATTATATACAAAGTTACTCGAAATAGATACGCATAGAGATGTTATAAACAATTTATTATTTCTACCAAAAAATAGAGAAGAGGCATTTCGAAAACTAGTACGGAAGTATACCAAGCTATCAATATCTCTTAATATTGAAGCTGAAGAACCTAATAATCCTGAGCATAAGTATCCAATTGGCTTGGTAGAAATAAAAGAAAATAGCCAAAAAGGAAATGTTCATATTTATACTAAATATGACATGCGACACCAAGGTGACCAGGAATCAATGCATTACTCTTATTCAGACCTTGTCATGAGGCTAGACTTTAATATAAAAAATGCAAGATACCAATTTAGTAAAAATTTCATTTCTTCATATTCTAATTCAAATAGAGAACTTGAAACTATTATTGGTGATAGTAAATTGAATGACAATAAATATGAAACTCTTAATAAACATCTTTTAGAAGTTTTTAATGTTACGTCTATTGATATTATAAAAAATAAGCCTATGATAAAGTCTGATGGTAAATATAAAGAATTATCGCAATTAGGACAAGGTATTAAAACATTTATTAATATAATAGCTTCAATACTTTTATTAAAAGATGATTTTATCTTTATTGATGAAATAGAAAACGGAATCCACTACACAAACCTAGACAAACTATGGGAAATCATCCTCACTATTTCAAAAGAAGCAAACGTCCAAGTCTTCGCCACAACCCATTCAAAAGAGTGTATTGAGTCTTATGCTAGAGTGGCTAAGAAGTTGGAAGATGAAGAGATAACCTTTATCGAACTAGGTCGCAACAAAGAAAATAAACTTGATTCTACCGTGATGGATAGTGAAATGTTCCAAAGATTCATAGCACTAGGCAATGAGGTACGTGGATGGTAATCATAGCCTACGAAGGAAAATCTGATGGAGAGTTTTTTGATAGCTTACTAGATACCTGTGGCCTTGATAAAGATAGCGTGTATTATTATGATTTTGAGGGAAAGGATAACCTTTTTAACATTAGTCATCAATATTATGATGAAATAGAAAAGAATTTCCTTTCTAAAGTTAATAAAATACTTTTAGTGGTAGATGCAGACAATGAGAAAGACCCCAATCCAAATAGAGGGTTTATAGCCTCTGAAAATAAATTAAAAGAAACAATAAAAGGTTTAAGTTTTTTTGTACCTATTGATTATTACATCATGTGTGATGAAAACAATGAAGGCAACTTAGAGTCTTTTTTACTCTCCATTTTAGACGATACACAAAAAGAGTGTATTCAAAAATTTAGAGATTGTTATAAATATGAACTTACTGATAAATGGGCATATAACTCTTTTTATAAACAAAAAAAAGAGCCTTTTGATTTCGAACATCCAAACTTCAACACCCTCAAACAAAAACTACAAACCCTATTCAAGGAAGAAAGCTAAATGACAATACTACCCGCAATTGACCTAAAAGACGGAAAAGCAGTAAGACTAAGCAAAGGACTCATGGAGTCTGCCAAAATATATTCTGATGAGCCTTGGCAAGTGGCTAAGAAGTTTGAAGAGCTAGGAAGCGAGTGGGTTCACTTGGTTGACCTAAATGGTGCCTTTGCAGGTAAACCTGAAAACTTAGAGCAGATTAAAAAGATTCGTGAGAATTGTAACCTAAAACTAGAACTTGGTGGGGGCATCCGTGATGAGGAGACCATTAAGATGTATTTGGAACTTGGTATTGATAGACTCATTTTAGGTTCTATTGCTGTAAAAGATGCTCAGTTTGTTAAAGATATGGCTGCTAAGTATCCTATAGTCGTAGGTATAGATGCTATAGATGGTATGGTAGCTGTTGAAGGTTGGGCAGAGACTTCTGACATGAAAGCGACGGATTTGGCTAAAGAGTTTGCAGCTTGTGGTGTTGAAGCTATTATCTGTACAGATGTAGGGCGTGATGGGATGATGACCGGTGTAAATATAGAGTTTACCAAAGAGATTCAAGAGGCTTCAGGACTAGAAACCATTGCTTCTGGAGGTCTTAAAGATATGACAGATATTAATGGACTGATTGAAGCTGGGATTAATGGAACCATTGTTGGGAAAGCATTTTATGAGGGCACACTTGATTTGGAAGAGGCATTTAAGGTAGCAAATAAATGATTTGCTACCTTGTTAAAAGTAGAGCTTCCATGAAAGGAATTTGTACGGGGCTATCTCCATTACAAAACAAACAAGTATCATGAAAGAGACATACTATGAACTTACCATTTCTCTAGATGAAGTCTATACAGAATTTATAGCAGACTTTGTAGCGAACATTGCACAAAGCGGTGTTGAACTTGAAAATGGTCAAATAGTCGTACGCAGTGAAAGTGACCTCTCTAATGTTAAAGGAGAACTTGTTGCTTTAGAAGAAACACTTGGGAATAGTATAAACATGTCTATAAAACTTGAAGAGAAACAAAATCAAGACTGGATACAAAACTATCAAGATTCGGTACAACCTGTTGAAGCAGGAAAGTTTTACATCTCTCCTTCTTGGTATGAACCCAAAGCTGATAGCATAAACATCATCATAGACCCAGCACTAGCATTTGGTTCAGGGCACCACCCTACTACCTTTGCTTGTCTAGAAGCTATTAGTTCCTATGTAAAAAATAGTGATGAGATTATTGACGTCGGATGTGGCTCTGGCATACTTGGTCTTGCGTGTAAAAAGTTGGGTGCCAAAGTTTCACTTTGTGATACTGACCCCGTCTCTATAGAAAATACAAAAGAGAATTTTACACTCAATGATGTAATGTATGATGCACTTTGGGAAGGTTCCATTAACAAAACTGAGAAAAATTATGATATAGTCATCGCAAATATTATCCCTGATGTACTGAGATTTATAGCAAAAGAGTTAAAAGAAGCCACACAAATAGATGGTTATCTCATACTCTCAGGAATTTTAGACAAAAAAGAGAAAAGCGTACACGATGTCTATAATGACCTCGACTTAGAAAAACGTATACAAATTGACGAGTGGGTGACACTTGTCTATAAAAAATAACAAAATAAATGCAAAGGGTGTAAATGGCAAACAACGACAATAAAAATAATGATGATAAAAATAATAATTTTTTCAATAACAACCCACTGTTGGCTTTTGGAATCTTTTCTATTGTAATTATCTTAATATTTAAATCATTTGTTGGTGATGATGCTTCGGGTGGACTGGGGAACATGATGAACTCAGGCTCAAAGATAACACAAACACACAGTGTAAAGTACTCTGAAGTAAAAAGCAAAATTTTAGAAGGTGTTATTACCTCTGTAAAACTTACCCCTACTACAATAGAAGCCTTATCTGAGACAAACGGGAGAATCACACGATATGTGGCACAAAATGTGCCAACCTATGACAAAGAGCTCATCCCACTTCTAGAAGAGAAAAAAATTACCTATGAGGGTATTATGGGGGGAGGCTTTATGTCTGACCTTTTAGGCTCACTACTTCCTATTCTTATTTTCTTTGGTATTTGGATTTTTCTTGCAAAAAAAATGTCCAAAGGCATGGGTGGAATGTTAGGTAACCCTGGTAAAGCAGATAAGCTCATAAACTCTGAAAAACCAGAAACAAAGTTCTCAGATGTACAAGGGGTTGAAGAAGCAAAAGATGAGGTCAAAGAGATTGTAGATTTCCTTAAGTTTCCTGAACGCTACATGGAACTAGGTGCCAAAATACCAAAAGGTCTACTACTTGTAGGACCTCCCGGAACTGGTAAAACACTCCTTGCTAAAGCTGTAGCAGGTGAGGCTTCTGTACCATTTTTCTCGGTAAGTGGTTCAGGGTTTATAGAAATGTTTGTAGGGGTTGGTGCAAGTCGTGTACGTGACCTTTTTGCACAGGCTAAAAAAGAAGCACCTTCCATCATATTTATAGACGAGATAGATGCTATTGGTAAGTCTAGAGCAAGTGGTGGACAAATGGGTGGAAATGATGAAAGAGAGCAGACACTCAACCAACTTTTAGCTGAGATGGATGGTTTTGGTACAGACACTCCAGTCATTGTACTTGCAGCTACCAATAGACCAGAAACACTCGATGCTGCACTACTTCGTGCAGGACGTTTTGACAGACAAGTACTTGTAGACAAACCCGACTTTGATGGACGTCTTGCTATATTAAAAGTGCATTCAAAAGGTGTAAAACTCTCTAGAAGTGTTGACCTCTCTGTTGTTGCTAAGCAAACAGCGGGACTAGCAGGAGCAGATCTAGCAAACATCATCAATGAAGCAGCCTTACTTGCTGGACGTTCTAACAAAAAAGAGATAGAACAATCTGACTTACTAGAGTCTATAGAGCGTTCATTTGTAGGTTTAGAAAAGAAAAATAGAAAAATTTCAGATGTTGAAAAACGTATTGTTGCTTACCATGAAAGTGGACATGCCCTCATGGCAGAACTTACAAAAGGTGCAACACGTGTTACAAAAGTTTCCATCATCCCTAGAGGACTTGGAGCTTTAGGTTATACACTACACCTACCAGATGATGAAGACAGATTTTTAAAGCAGAAACATGAACTTATGGCAGAAGTAGATGTACTTCTTGGTGGTCGTGCAGCTGAAGAAGTTTTCCTAGGAGAAATTAGTACAGGTGCAGGAAATGACCTAGACCGTGCTACAGCTATACTTAAAGATATGATTTCTGTCTATGGTATGACAGATGTCGCTGGTCTTATGGTGCTATCACGTTCACAAAACTCATTTTTAGGTGGTGGTGCTGTAAGTACTGACTATAGCGATAAGATGTCTGAAGATATGGATAACTTTATAAAAGGTACACTGAATGAACGTTATAACTTTGTAAAGAAAACATTGGGCGAATACAACCAAGCCATAGAAAACATGACCAATGTCCTACTAGATGTTGAAGTAATTGAAGGTAAAAAAGTACGTTCTATCATAGAAGAGTTTGAAAAAGAAAACAACATGCAAAGTCGCCTAGCACATGGTGATAAAATAGCCAAAGCAGAGGCTTTTGCAAAAGAACAAAAAGAGAAACAAGACGCAGAAGATAAAGAGTAGTTGCCTTTCTCTTTTCTTTTTGCTATACTTACAAAAAATCACAGGAGAACATTATGAAAAATACTACAAACATACAAACAATTTTCACAAAAGAAAATAATACTCTCCTGCTACTGCTCGCACTCTAATAGTTTTAAACTATCCACTTTTTTACAAACTCAATTATTACTATTCTAATATTCCTAACCAAGATTTAGGTAAAATTAGACAATTTTTCAAGCCAAATGGCTTTTTATAACAATAAGGTTATTACAATGAGTACAGAAACCATTAAAATATTTGACACAACATTAAGAGATGGTGAGCAGAGCCCAGGGGCTTCCATGAACACCGAAGAGAAAATCCAAATTGCTGCACAATTAGAACGTTTGGGAGTAGACATCATTGAAGCAGGTTTTGCAGCAGCTAGTCCAGGAGACTTTGACGCTATAGATAAAATAGCCCAGCGTGTCACTAACTCCACAGTATGTTCATTAGCAAGAGCCATAGATGCAGATGTAAAAGCAGCAGGAGAAGCTGTAGCCAAAGCCAATATGAAGCGTATACATACATTTATAGCTACTTCAAGCATACACATGGAACATAAGTTAAAAATGGCACCCGATGAAGTCATAAAACGTGCCGTTCGTGCCGTAGAATATGCACGTACCTTTGTAAATGATGTAGAGTTTTCTTGTGAAGATGCAGGACGTTCAGACATAGGCTTTATGAAAGAGATCTCTGACGCTGTCATAGAAGCGGGTGCTAGTACCATAAACTTGCCAGATACTGTTGGGTTTAGACTTCCTTTTGAAATAGGTGCTATGGTAAAAGAAATGAGCGAATACACAAAAAATAGAGCCATCATCTCCGTACATAACCACAATGACTTAGGCTTGGGTGTTGCCAACTCTTTAGAAGCTGTCGTCAATGGTGCAAGACAGGTAGAATGTACCATCAATGGATTAGGTGAGCGTGCAGGAAATGCAGCGCTTGAAGAAATAGTGATGGCATTAAAAACACGTTCAGATGTATTTTCTGACTATACGACCAATATCAACACCAAAGAGATATACCCATCAAGTAGATTGATAGCCAACATTACAGGTATAGAACCTCAACCTAATAAAGCTATCGTGGGTAAAAATGCATTTGCTCATGAGTCAGGTATACACCAAGATGGTATGTTAAAAAATAAAGAAACCTACGAAATTATAAGCCCCGCAGATATTGGCTTAGATATGGACGATACCTTAGTGTTAGGTAAACACTCTGGAAGAGCTGCGTTTAAAGACAAGTTAAGTAAATTAGGATTTACCTTAGATGATGATGCTTTAAATGCTTCATTTGAACGATTTAAAATTTTAGCTGACAGAAAAAAAGAGATTTATGATGATGACTTAAGAGCTTTAGTCACCAATGAAATGACCAAAGCCACACAAGTGTATGAGTTAATCTCATTGCAGTTAATGGACTGCTCCAATGGTGTACCAAGTGCAGCAGTGAGCATTAAAAAAGACGACAATGAAATTATTGATGCTAGTATAGGTGAAGGTACCATTGATGCAATATTTAAAACCATTGACCGTATTACAGGACAAGTAGGAAGATTAGATGACTATAAAGTAAAGTCTGTCTCAGAGGGAAAAGATGCTTTAGCCAATGTGACAGTCAAGGTCTCATTCAACGATGACCCTGCCATCATAGGACATGGACTTAACATAGACACTATGTTAGCCTCTGCGAGAGCTTACATCGGTGCATTAAATAGCTATTTGAGTATGGAAGGGAAATTGAAGTCACGTTATGTAGATTCTTCTAAGACGGTTTAATGTAGGGGGTTGTCCCCTGACAACACCGAATTAACATATTTTTATTTTTTATAAATATTTAATGATTACATAAAATATCCCATCAGCTTTTTTTAACATAGAATCTAGAATTTTTGAAATCAAAAATCAAAGCCCAATCTGCATCCGCAGATTACTGTCCGTCTCTTACGCACCGAACATAGCAGCTACCGGTCTTGTAAACGTTATCGTCATAGCCGAGGTAGAAGTCGACAACCCACGCGACACTCGTGTGAGAAGCGTCCGTGGTAGACGACCAATAATAGCTAGTGCTAACAGCTGAAAATGCAGGATCCATAGCAGGGTTGTATGTGCTTCTATCTGCTATAGAGTAGAGTTCGTTAAAGTTAGGCAGTCGCCAATCGTCATGCCCATTAAGGGTCAGTGCCTCACAGTGACTTATGGCAGACTCCCAGTTCATAGTACTTCCTACTACATCGTCTTGCCATTGCAAGTTTGTGCTGCTATCTGTCACTATTTGTGTACCATTATCTCTACTAAAATCAGCCATCAAAAGGCTACTAAGCCCTGCTATAATCAAAAGGATTTGTTTCATCTAATCTTCCTACTTTGTGTGTTAAATTAAAGCTATTCGCACCCCAAGGGCATTTGTCCCTGCGGTCGGGCACATGCTTACAGTGTGAAGCAAATGAAGCTTGTACAGATAAAAACTGTTTTATCTCTACAAGGCTCATATTTCCTTTTTGTTTTTCGTAGTCATCTAGGTATTTGGCTTTTTTGGCTTTGTAGTTATGTACCACCCTTTTACGTACAAGTATGTAGTGTGGTCGTATAATGTAGCCTAAAAAGTCTAAACCTTGTGTAGATTTCCTCAGTCTACTGTCTTCTCTTAAGCGTAAACCTAAATGCTCTTTAAGGTATAGCCCTATCTCCTCTTTACACTTTTCAAGCTTCTTTTTAGAGGGGTCAAAAAGTACAAAGTCATCTACGTAGCGAATGTAGCCTTTTATTTTAAGCTCTCTTTTGACAAAATGGTCAAAACGGCTCATATACACATTGGCAAAAAACTGACTTGTAAGGTTACCTATGGGGAGTCCTTTTGTTTTGGGTATCTTAAAAAGCGTCTTGTGGTCTGGCAATTTGTCTAAGTTCTTTTTGTTACCCTTAAACACATAATCTTTTGTAGGGTCATGGAAAATAATTTTATGCAGTAACCACAGTAAATTACTTTTGTCTTTTAGTCTACTTGGTTCTATGTCATCTAAGAGTGTTTTGAAAAGTATATGCTTATCTAAATTATAAAAAAATCCCTTAATATCCAACTGCAAATAGTAGCCTTCTTTTTGACTCAACATATACTTTTTTGCACGTTTGACTGCACTGTGTGTGCCTTTATTTTTACGGTTATTGTATACATCATAAATGAACTTTCTCTCATACAATGCTTCTAACTCTCCCACCACCAAGTGATGTACCACACGGTCACGAAAATCTGCTGCAAAAACCTCTCTAAGTTTTGGTGAGTGTGTTAAAAAACAGATAGATGTGTCTATCTTGTAGGTTTTCTGTTGCAAAGCATGGGTCAAATCCCATAGGTTTTCTAAAAGGTTTTGTTCAAATTGCAAGGCATTTATAGTATTTGTTTTATGTTTACGACATTGCTTGTATGCTTTGTAAATGTTTTGAAATGTGAACATTATTTCTCCTTTGTTGTAGGGGCGATTCCAACGGAAATACCCTTGGGATATGCCATCGCACTATTTGTATATATATTACAAAACAACCTTTTATCTCATTCATGTTTTTATTGGTGTGATAGAAATCACCCCCTACACAACGCGTTGCTTACCTAGCCATCCTTGGGCTTGCTTACACACACCCACTACAAGCATAGAACTATACTCAAACTGCTTAAATGACTTAAATGCTTCTAGTTCTTTACTTAGCTGTATAAGCATCTTCATGTCTTCACAGCCATCACGCAAGTTGGTGATGGCTAGTTTTTTATTGTCGCTTAGGTTTGCTCTGTTTATGAGGTAGAGTATATCTTTACTCTTTTCACGCAAGTCTACTCCCATGGTATACTTATGGTACTTTTCAAAACCTTTGACTATCTGCTCCATATAGACAGCTAACTCTAAAGCTGACTTAAAAATAGGAAGATTTTCACTACCCATGTTTTTCTCCTCTTTTATATATTTACTCTCCGTCTCTTACGCACCGAACATAGTTGCTATTGGTCTTGTTATTGTTATTGTCATTGCCGTTGTTGAAGTTGACAACCCACGCGTTACTCGTGTTAGAAGCGTTCGTGGTAGACGACCAATAATTGTTAGTGCTAACATTAAACCCTTTATTTTATTGGCTATGATTAGAGAGCTTTCAATAACCACAGCCGTATCTTTATGCACTTTGGCAAAAGGGCCGCACAGTAAATGTCGCACGCTTTGCAGATGTTGGTCTGCAAACTCTGGCGTAACCGTACACAACACCCTAAAACCAAAGGTCAAGTTACTGTCCGTCTCTTACGCACCGAACATAGAGGCTAGCGGTCTTGATATTGCCATAGTCATAGCCGTAGTAGAAGTTGACAACCCACGCGCTACTCGTGTTAGAAGCGTGCGTGGTAGACGACCAATAATTGTTAGTGCTAACATTTTCAAATACAGGGTTAATGGCTGGACTTACCCTACCTTTGTCTGTGATAAATACGAGCTCTTCTATATTTGGTAATCGCCAATCGTTATACCCACCCAAAGTAAGATTGGTACAATACGTAGTTGCTGTATCTCCAAAAGTATCTGTACATTTATTTGTGTCTTGTGTCTGTCCGTTTTGCCCTCTACAGATGTCGTAGTTGGTTGGTGTGAGCCACTGTTTTCTCATGCTAGAGCTACTGACGTTGACATCATCTGCCCACTGTAGTCCTGTGATGTGGTCTGTGACTATGCTCTTATTGTCATCTCTAGTGTAGCTTGGTGTGACACCTTTTTGGTAGTCACCATCGTCATTAGCCACATAAACGGTAGTCTGTCCTGTCTTCTTAAGCCCTACAGTTTCCACCACATCTAAAATGCTTACCGCCACCTCTTGCGTACCCTCATTCCCATAGGCATCCGTAGCAGTGGCTGTAAATGTGTAGAGGTCTTTTGTCTCAAAGTCAGGTGCTACTTTAAAGGTGACTACTCCGGTAGTAGCATTGACATCAAAGTCTGCACTGTCTCCTCCACTGATGCTGTAGGTAATAGTACTTGCATCTGTGGCTTGTAGGGTAATGGCATCTATTTGGTTTTCTGCTACTGTGGCATTGTCATCTGAGGTGAAGAGTGGTGGCGTAGTGTCTAACATCGTCACTTCAATACTCAATACACTACTCTCATTACCTGCCTCATCTTTAAGGGTTACACTAAAAGTATTGTCTCCCAATACTAAAGGGAGAGTCACAAGTACTTTACCGTCTGCCCCTATGACACCCACTGCCTGACCATTGACATACACCGTAGCACCTACTTCTCCGTTGACCTCTACTGTTGTGTTGGTGTCACTGGTTTCAGTTGGAGCTTCTGCTGTTAGAGTAGGTTCTTCTGGTGGAGTTGTGTCATTTTGTTCTGTATTATCTTTGATATTCAAATTAAATAGTCCAGTAGTGTGACTACCAAATGTCGTAGCTTCTATAAAGTACTTACCTGCTGGCAATATAAGGTCAGTAAATCTAGAATTGACACCTTCTCCACCATCATCATTACTATAGAGTTGTGTTTTATTTGCATCTAACAAGAATAGATAGGTATCAAAACTTGCCATCATATCTATGGTAAGATTATGTTCTCTGTCTGTTTTAAAACTATAATACTTTGCGTAGCTATTACTTCTATTTATAGAGTTTATAACAGGAGTAATACTTTGATCTGTTAAATTGATATCTAGGGTCTCAAGCAGTGTAAAAGAGGCTACTTCATTCAGGATACTGTTTGCTTGTATTGTTACAGTATTGTTCTCATCTTTTTGTAAGGTATGTTCTACTGTAGTTCCATCAAACATATATGTAGTATCTACCCCATCAAGAAACATAATGTCTGCATCATCACCTAGTACTTCAAAGGTGAAATTACTGTCACTACTGTAAAGTGGTGTCGTAACCAGTACAGGTACAGTAATATCCAACACATTTATAGTCACATTGGCTTCATTACTCTCCCCTGCATCGTTAGAAGCATATACGGTTAGTGCATAAGATATTGTCGTTTCATAGTCTATATCTGCTCCAGATGCCACACGTATGTTACCACTACTATCAATGTCAAAGTCTGTACTACCCTCTAGTCTATAACTTGTGATAGGAGTATCACCAGAGTTGCTTATGCTTACTCTACCTATGTAGTGATTGTCTAGTGCATTTTCTATTACAGTGAACGTAGCGTTGTTGAGTATAGGTACAACATCCGCTTCATCTTCTATTCGAATAATGAGTTCTTCCTCCACTGTAGCATTTCCATCAGTGACTGATACGATGATATTGTAATCATTATCTCCATTACTGTCTATTGGATTTTCAAAGTTTGGTGCACCTATAAAGGTTAATGCTCCCGTATGGCTATCTATGTTAAAGAGTGCTGCATCCTCTCCAGATAGACTATAGGTTAACATATCACCATCTTGGTCTGTGGCTACTAGGGTACCTACTGTTTCATTGTTCTCTATTACAAACAACCCTAGATTTTGCTCATACCATGCTATATCATTTGAATTATAGGAAGCAGATACAATATTTTGTTTACCATTGTTATTTATATCTCTTGCAAATATATTATGTGGGTTTATTAGAGAGGTAGATACAATGTGCTCAGTAAATGTTTGGTTACCATCATTCTCGTACCATGCAATTTTGTCATCATTTACAGAAGTAGAAAGTACATCTATATCTCCATCATTGTCTATGTCTTCTATATTCACGGTATATGCACCATCTGCATTGCTTGAGATAACATGTTCTGTAAATGTTTGATTACCATCATTCTCGTACCATGCTATCTTATCATCATATTGTGATGCAGAGAGCACATCCATATCTCCATCACTGTCTACATCTGCAACCTGCACAGAAATGGCACCGCTTGCATTGCTTGAGATAACATGTTCTGTAAATGTTTGATTCCCATCATTCTCGTACCATGCTATCTTATTATCATTTTGTGATGCAGAGAGCACATCCATGTCTCCATCACTGTCTACATCTGCAACCTGCACAGAAATGGCACCGCTTGCATTGCTTGAGATAACATGTTCTGTAAATGTTTGATTCCCATCATTCTCGTACCATGCTATCTTATTATCATTTTGTGATGCAGAGAGCACATCCATGTCTCCATCATTGTCTACATCTGCAACCATAACAGAAAATGCACCATCTGCATTGCTTGAGATAACATGTTCTGTAAATGTTTGATTCCCATCATTTTCATACCATCTTACTGAATCTGAATCATCTTCTGCAGAGACGATATCTTTGTCTCCATCTAAATCCATATCTATAATAAACACAGATTCGGATTCTATATTTGATGTGGCAAAACTTTCTGAAAAAGTTGTATTTCCATCATTATCTAACAATATTATATTATTATCACCATCATTTCCTACTACAAAATCTAAGCTATCATCACCATTCATATCATCAATGGCAAAAGTAGTTAAACCACTACCAGAAACACTTATAAGATGAGAACCCCATACAACATTATAATGAGATGTATTCAGCATAGGAGGATTATCATTAAGGTTTGAAATGTTTACCGTCACCTCTTGCGTACTCTCATTTCCATACACATCTGTAGCGGTTGCGGTAAATGTGTAGAGGTCTTTTGTCTCAAAGTCAGATGCTACTTTAAAGGTAACTACTCCGGTAGTAGCATTGACATCAAAGTCTGCACTGTCTCCTCCACTAATGCTGTAGGTAATAGCACTCGCATCTGTGGCTTGCAGGGTAATGGCATCTGTTTGGTTTTCTGCTACTGTGGTGTTGTCCTCTGAGGTGAATGTGGGTGGGGTGGTGTCTGCTACATGGACGGTTCTGGTCACTTGTAGTGCTTCATTACCAGAGGTATCATTTACATCATAGTACACATTGTAAGTCCCTACAACATTGATATTTGTGTCTGTAATGTTGATGACTATATTCCCTGTGAGGTTGGTATCATAGTTATCTGTGGCTGTAGCACCTAGTTCTGTGTAAGGGGTGTGTACTTCTATGGTTTGTGGGTTAGCCCCAGTTAAGGCTATGACTGGTGGGGTGCTGTCTACTACGCTTACATTTCTCTCTACTGTGGCAGTGTTGTTGTCCATATCTGTAACACTGTAGGTGAGTGTTTGTCTCCCTAAAGTCTGCATGTCTACACTTCCACTTATGACGATGCTAGATGTAAGATTTCCATCTAGTACGTCTATGGCTGTGGCACCTAGCTCTGTGTAAGGTGTGTTGACTTCTAGTGTGAAGTTTGCATCCCCCACAAGGGTAAGGGCTGGAGGGGTGGAGAGTATGGTGTCTAGTATCTCTTGTATCTTAGCTGTACTGTCTACCTCTGTGGTATCCAGTAAAGCTATAGCCTCATTGAGTGGCGTAATGGTTCTGTTGTCTACACCTGTTACTTGTGCGTGGGTATAGTCGTTTATGTTAGGAGTACTGGTGTTACCATCACTTTGTGCATACGCTTCTATCTTTTCAAAAACCAGTTCTTTTTGAGTAGGAGAGCTTAGTATAAAGTTAGTGATGATACCCATGAACGCATGCAATTGTTCGTCAGTAAGATTATGCTCTTCTGATGATGCTTGAAGTGACGTAAGCGACATAGAAGCCACAAGGAAGAGAGACAGTAGTCGTTTTTTGAGATAGAACATTTTTAACCCTCATAATATTTTGTTATCAGTATAGCAAATAGCTCTCTCTCTCTCAAATTTTAGCTTAAAATAAACTTAAATTATGGTTTTGGGTGCTTTGGTAACTGTAAGGGTTGATTGCTATCGCATCAACGAAAGGTAATGACCAATAAAAACACCCTACATGTATGCTTTTAACACCTCAGGAATCTCAATACTTCCATCTTCATTTTGATAATTCTCCATAATAGCCACAATAGTACGTCCCACAGCCAATGCAGAACCGTTAAGAGTATGTACCAATCTATTTTTCTTACTCTTTTTATCGTCTGAAGCCTCTGCTTTAAAACGAATCTTTGCGCGTCTTGCTTGGAAGTCTCGAGTATTTGAAATAGAAGAGATTTCGCGGTATTGGTTTTGTCCAGGTAACCATACTTCTAAGTCTATGGTTGTGGCTGCGGAGAAACCTAAGTCACCTCCACATAACTCTACGACTCTATGAGGAAGACCCAACTGTGTAAGTATATTGGATGCATTATCAACCATCATTTCAAAAACTTCTTGAGATTTTTCTGGATGGGCTATGGCAACCATCTCTACCTTGTTAAACTGGTGTTGCCTTATAATACCTCTTGTATCACGACCTGCTGAACCTGCTTCTTTTCTAAAACATGGTGTATACCCTGTCATAAGTAGTGGCAAATCTTTCTCAGAGAGTATCTCATCATGATACATATTGGTTAACGGCACTTCTGCTGTAGGGATGAGATATAAATCTTCATCATCTATCTTAAACAAATCATCTCCAAACTTTGGAAGTTGTCCTGTACCTTGTAGCATCGTAGCATTATTGATAAACGGTACAGAGTACTCTACAAAACCTTGATCACGGTTCATGTCTAAAAAGAAATTAATGAGTGCACGCTCTAACCTAGAAGCTTCACCTTTTAAAATAGCAAAACGAGATTTTGCAAGTTTTACACCACGTTCAAAGTCTATCCATCCATTGATTTCCGAGAGTTCCCAATGCTCTTTTGGTGTGAAAGAAAATGTTTTAGGTTCTAAAATCCTACGCAACTCTACATTATCCTCTTCATCAGCACCCGCTGGTACAGAGTCATCTGGGAAGTTAGGCATAGACAGAGCTAAAGCATTGAGTGCTTCTTCTGCTTCCCTTGCCTTCTCTTGCATGGGTACCATTGCTTCTTTATTGGCATCTACTTTGGCTTTTAGCTCTACAATATCCTTACCTTCTCTTTTGTACTGACCAAAGAGTTTAGACATACTGTTTTGCTCCGCTTTCATAGACTCTAACGTTGCATTTGCCTCTTTGAGTTCACTAAAACGCTTTTCAAGTTCTGTAAGTGTTTGAGTATCAACACCTTTTTTTTGAAGCTTTACACTTGCTTCATCAAAATTTTTCTGTATGTATTTTAAATCTATCATCGTAATACCTAAGTTATGAAATATATGCTGAAATTATAGTAGAAAGTATTGAAGTTTATGCTTGAAGTATAGCCAGGGTAGAACCCCAACTATCTATAGTTAACGCAGAAGTAGAAATTAGTACTCATATCTTAATGATTGAGGTCCACCTTCCCATGAAATCGTACAAGTCTCGGATGCTGTAATGTTACCATCTGTTAAAACCTCTACACTTGTAACACCTCCGGAATTTGTATGAAAATCTCCTCCCACAATCGCACAGTTTTCAGTCGGTTCAACAGTAAAACTACTGAAAGAAATTGGTACATCTATCAGAGCTTCTGTCCCTGTACATGATGGGTTTATAGTTATAGGAACACCCACCGTACGTATACCACCAGTGTTAAATATCTCTACATCTGGTGCATTAAAGTCATCACCAGGTAATCTTAAAAATGTTTTCTTTGCAATACCATAACGTTGACCATTCTCATCACCATGTGCTTCTATAACCACTGTATGTCCAGAGAGCCTAGGATCAAATACTACATCAAAAGAAGCATAACCTTGACTGTCAGTAATTGCATCTGTTACTTCAATATGTGCTGCAGTCAATACCCCTACACTACCATTCTCTCCACCTAAGATACGTTTTTCATTTCCTATAATATAAGTGAGGTTATTGATACTATTAATATTATTATAATTTCCAAATAGTTCTAAACTATTGGATACATTGTTAATATTCCAACCACCCAAGTATGGTATTTCATATGCTCCACTGGTTGGGAAAACAATTAAATTATCATTTGCTGTAATACCCGAACTTGCAAAATTAACACTTGAATCTGAAAATGTGAATGGTGTTGTATTTTGTAAGCTTCCACTTGCTTGTTGTATCGCACTACCATTAAGTTTTTTTACACCATTAATGAGTGATACCTCAACATCCATACCCACTATAGGTACATTTGAACGCTCATCAACGGCATGTACATTGTAATGTCCTATCATACCCTTGTTTACATCACATGTGCTTGTTAAGTAGTTTATAGACAATGTTGTTGCTCTACCATCACCACCATCATTTGCATCAAACCCAAATGTTAAAATGACATTTTGTTTTAAATCTCGACTTAAAGATGTTGTCTCACTGGTTGTAGCGATAAAAAACTGTAAAGTGACCTGCGTCCCAGATGCTGGCATATCAACTGGTGGGGTATAGCGAAAATACCCTATACCTGAACTATTGGTAGTTGTAAATGGGCTCTCCAGAGTTCCATATTTAGAATCAAAATCTTTAAATGTCACTGTCTGATCAGGCAAAACAACACCATCTTTAGTCAATTTAAACTTTATGTTATAAGATTTGTAAGAATCTATGGTAATGGCATCTGTTACTTCACTAAATTTATATCCATTTACACTAGCACTGGTAGTACTTTGCACTGGATCCGTAATACTGTTACTTCCACATGCAGACAAAAGTACTAACAATGTAAATGTAGCAATGCTATGTATAATTACTCTCATTTATTTATCCTTTTTAAACTTACTCTTCTAAAACTTATAGTCCATACCAAAGATAATGTCTTGTGTATGATCTAGCGCATCTGAAGAAGAGAGTGAATACCTAAACCCAATATCTAAACTAAGCTCTTCTACAATGTCAACAATAATACCTGCTTGCCCACCGTACAAAAAACCATCTTCATCTACACCTAGACTCTCATAGTTTGCATATCCTGCATTCAGCCCAATATAGGGTTGCATAGCATAATCAACCAATGCATCCTCACCTAAAAATAGATAATCTACGGCTAAAAGAAGTTTCTCAACATTGCGACCTTCATCATCAAAGTTATTGACAGAAAAAAGTGTTCTCCACTCTTCTGCCCTTGCTCCTACACGTAAACCAAAGGTGGTACCTTTACTAGTACTACCATCTATTTCACTTGCAATCCCACCTTGTACCTCAGAAATACCCGCTTCAATACCAATAAACTTTTGACTCTCTGTAATATCACGCGCATAAAGTGTACCTACAAATACCGTACAAAAAAGTACAATTCCTATTTTTCTCATCATAAAAAACCCCTTTATCTTCATTAAAATTCATGCAAAATATGCAACCTTTCACAAGAATAACATATTTTTATATTTTTTAAGATTAAATATTTAAAAATATTATATAGAATGAAATAGAAGAGTGTAATTATTTAGATTAAGATTTGTAAGTTATAGATTTAGATTATATTAAAGTGGTGTCAAGAGAGGGACTTGAACCCTCGACCTCCGGCTTATGAGACCAGCGCTCTAACCAGCTGAGCTACCTTGACTTAATGTGAAGAGACGGAATTTTAGCAAAAGAAAGCTTTATTGTCAATAGTAATTTCAAAAAATATTAAAATCAATCATAGTTTAGTCAATGTGACTAAAACTAGTTGAAAAATAACTTTAAACTTATTGACATTTTTAGGAAAAATCACTACAATTCATCTACAAATATATAATATTCATAAAAAGGAGTCACTATGGCATTTGAACCATTAAAAGACAGGCTACTTGTTCTTCGACAACAGCAATCAAACCAAACCTCTTCTGGGCTGTACATTCCAGAAACAGCTAAAGAGAAACCACTTGAGGGTAAAGTGATTGCAGCAGGACCTGATGCAAAAGAAGATGGTATCAATGTAGATGATACTGTTGTGTTTGCAAACTATACTGGTACAGAAATTACTCTAGAAGGTATTGAATATCTTATCTTAGAGAGTAAAAATATACTTGGATTAATCAAATAAATATACGGAGATAATACATGGCAAAAGAAATATTTTATTCTGACAAAGCACGTTCAGGTCTCTTTGAAGGTGTCACAAAATTAGCAGATGCAGTCAAAGTAACAATGGGACCTAGAGGGCGTAACGTCCTAATACAAAAATCGTATGGGGCACCACATATTACTAAAGATGGCGTATCTGTTGCAAGAGAAGTAGAACTAGAAGATTCACTCGAAAATATGGGTGCACAACTGGTAAAAGAAGTTGCTTCTAATACTGCAGATGAAGCGGGAGACGGTACAACCACTGCAACCGTACTGGCTCATTCTATATTTAAAGAAGGTCTTAGAAACATTACTGCTGGTGCAAACCCTATAGAGGTTAAACGAGGTATGGACAAAGCTTCATTGGCAATTATTGAAGAGCTTAAGAAGATCTCTAAAGCAGTGAAAGATAAGAAAGAGATAGCACAAGTTGCCACTATATCTGCAAACTCTGATGAGACAATTGGTAACCTTATAGCAGAAGCTATGGATAGAGTGGGTAAAGATGGTGTTATCACTGTAGAAGAGGCAAAAGGTATAGATGATGATCTAGATGTGGTTGAAGGTATGCAATTTGATAGAGGGTACATCTCTCCATACTTTGTGACCAATACTGACAAAATGACATGTGAACTTGAAGCACCTATCATCTTACTCACAGATGCAAAACTTGCGTCACTAAAGGACATGGTACCCCTATTAGAACAAGTACAGCAAGCTGGTCGCCCTCTTCTTATTATTGCAGATGATATAGAAGGTGAAGCACTCTCAACACTGGTTCTTAATAAGCTAAAAGGTGTCCTAAACATTACAGCTGTCAAAGCACCAGGGTTTGGTGATAGAAAAAAAGAGATGTTAAAAGACATTGCCATTTTAACAGGTGCTACACTAGTCACCGAAGAACTTGGCCTTACACTTGAAAAAGTAACTCTTGCTGAACTTGGTCAAGCTTCTCGTGTGGTGATAGACAAAGACAATACTGTCATAGTAGACGGTAAAGGTGACAAAAATGCCGTACTTGCAAGAACACAAGAGATTAAAATACAAATGTCAAGTACAACAAGTGAGTATGATAAAGAAAAACTTCAAGAACGTCTTGCAAAACTATCTGGTGGGGTTGCAGTCATTAAAGTAGGTGCAGCCACTGAGACAGAAATGAAAGAGAAAAAAGACAGAGTTGATGATGCGCTTTCAGCTACAAAAGCGGCTGTAGATGAAGGCATCGTTATTGGTGGTGGTGCTGCACTTATTAAAGCTAGTAAAGCTGTAAAACTTGACTTAAAAGAAGACGAACTTGTAGGATCAGAAATTATCTTAAGAGCAGTATTTGCTCCAATGAAGCAAATTGCTACAAATGCAGGCTTTGATGCAGGTGTAGTTGCAGATAAAGTTGCTAATAATGATGAAGAAAACTTAGGATTTAACGCAGCAACTGGTGAATATGTAAATATGTTAGAAGCGGGAATTATTGACCCACTTAAAGTAGCACGTGTAGCACTTCAAAATGCGACTTCCGTAGCCTCATTACTCCTTACAACTGAAGCAACGGTTTCTGACATACCAGAGCCAGCTACTCCATCTGTGCCAGATATGTCAGGTATGGGTGGTATGCCTGGTATGGGTATGTAAAATGGGACTTGACATTATATAGTTTACATAAAAACTATATGAGTTCCATGCCATTATTTCTAATAAATTCTTGAAATTCAAATAGAGGTAATGGTTTTGCATAATAGTATCCTTGTATATAATCACACCCTAAAGAGATAACTATATCAGCCGCGGCCTTGTTTTCTATACCTTCAACTGTAATTTTCATACCTAAACTATGTCCAAGTTCTATAATACCTTTAACAATACGTTTATCTTCATCATTTTTTAAAATATTATCTACCATGATTTTATCAATTTTTAATGTATCAGCGGGGATATCTTTTAAATAACTAAACGACGTATATCCTGTTCCAAAATCATCTAATGCAAGACCCACCCCTAGATTTTTTAACGCTTTTAAATACATCAGGGTATCTTCCGGATTACCCATTGCCATACTTTCGGTTAATTCAAACTTTATACGTTCTGGTCTCACGTTATAGTGTATAAGTTCTTTTTCAATATGTTGTACAAAGTTTTTACTCTCAATCTCTTTCATAGAAACATTAATAGAGACTTGTATTTGCCTAAAATTAAATATATCCCAACTTTTTTGCTGCTTGAGTACCGTTTTGAGTATATATTGTCCCAAATCAATAATGTGTCCAGTCTTTTCTAACAGAGGTATAAACTCAAGAGGAGAGACTAGCCCATATTTTGGATGATTCCAACGAATAAGTGCTTCTGCTCCAACTACATTCGTTGTCTTAACATCTACTAATGCTTGATAATATACTATAAATTCATTATTGTCTAATGCATTTTGTATATCTTCAAATAACAACTTTTCACCATATCCTTTTGTACTATCTATAGATATCTGTTTATCGCTATAAATGGTTACATTATTATTACCATTTCTTTTACCTTTTAGTAAAGCACTATATGCATCATCTAATAGATGATTGATATTATCACTGTAAGGATATATTGCTAGACCTGCAAGCATATTTAGTGGTAGCTTTATATCCATAATTGAAGAGGTAAATAATAAAGCTTTTTTCTGAAATGTTTCCACCACAGAAACAATTTCATTGGTTGTTTTTTTATTGCTTAAAAGAAGTAAAAAATAATTGTCTATCGTATGGTACAGCGTAATATTCAAGCTTTTACTCACTGCATCTAAATACTGTGCATATTCGTAGAGTACTTTTGTAGACTTTTCATTGCCCAGCAAGGTATTAAACAATAAATAGTTTTCAAAGTCCAAAGCAGCAATTGCGATATGATTTTCCTCTATATGAAGTTTTGCATAGGCACTTTTTAGATCATTAATAGCTTTGGTTTTGTTTGGGAGTTGTGTTAAAGGGTGTTTAAGTGTACTAAGTAACTGTGCCACTTGACTCTCACCATTGTCTTCTTTTGTAAAAAAATTTTTCATTTTATGTATCATAATAATATATGCCTCATCTAAGCTTCACTTCTATAGTATCATAAGATATTTAACCAAAAATATATAAAAAATTATACAAATGATTTAACATCGGTACACACGGCTTCAATCTTCCTAGTTTCATCTACAAGAAAAAAAGTTTGATTTAGAGATAAACTCTCTAAGTTTATTTTTTTTCCATCTACAATCACCTGAGCCCATCCTGTGTGGCACTGTAGTTTAGGATTATGCATTTGGAATTTTTTTTCTATCTGTTCTAACGCATCTATTTTTCTTTGCTCAATAAAACGTTTCTGTTGTATCAATATATCACGTAAGTTCGGAAGTTTATTTTTTTTATTTGTCATACTAAATTTCATTGTACGTATAAATGCTTCTTCTTGGTTACGAAACAGTGTCTCTAATATCTTTAACTTCTCTTTAGGTGAGACACTACGTAAGGTTTCATCTAACGTGGTTAAAGTTGCTGTTTTATGCTGTAGTATATGTTTAAACTGGTGTCCAAATCTTATAGTAAAATCATCCAATAAATAACGAATCTCAGCGATATCTGGTAATATCATCTCCATTGCTGCAGAAGGTGTGGGTGCACGTAGGTCTGCGGTATAATCAGAGATTAAAGTATCTACCTCGTGTCCTACTGCAGAGACAACGGGTGTTTTAAGATTATAAATAGCATCAGCAACCAACTCTTCATTAAATGCCCATAAATCTTCTGTAGAACCACCACCTCTCCCTGTGACTATGACATCGACATTGAGTTTATCTGCATACTGTAATGCTTTTACTATTTGTATACTGGCTTGCTCTCCTTGTACCAATGTATCTACCACGGTTATATCAAGTAGTGGCCAACGTTTTTCTACAATCTTTAACATATCATGTAGAGCTGCACTGTTTTTCGCTGTCACTAAAGCAACACGTTGAATGTATTGAGGTATAGATTTTTTTCTTTGAATATCAAAATAACCTTTTGCTTTAAGCTTCTGCTTGAGTTGTTCATATGCTAAGGCTAAGGCTCCTTGACCATAAGGCTC
This sequence comes from uncultured Sulfurovum sp., assembly GCA_902727855.1. GTDB lineage: Bacteria > Campylobacterota > Campylobacteria > Campylobacterales > Sulfurovaceae > Sulfurovum. The sequence continues at coordinate 139,584 of CACVAS010000107.1, read as the reverse complement.
TATTTTCACTGTTTGAAATTGATATTCTCCACGTGGTGTATAGACTGATACCGATCCTTCAACCACAATGTGCATACCTCTTTCTATACGAAATTTCATCTTTGCTACTGAAGAACGCCACATAACACACTTAATAGACGAATTTTCATCTTTAATAGAAAAATAAAGATGCCCTGAGGTATGGTAAGTAGCTGAAGAGACCTCTCCTTCAACCATGGTATGCATAAAGGTAGCTTCCAAGAGTGATTTTATTTTAGTGTTAAGTGATGAGACGGACATCATATTTTGAGACATTATATTCCCCCGTAGGGTACGTTTAACAACGCACCTTTAATAAACCCATATGGCGATGATTTGTTTTATAAATTTTTATCATGTGATGTGGTGGCAATCACATCCTACACTTTTTGTGCAATTAACAGTGTCGAAATACCCATGGAAAAAGATTTGGTATATTTCATCTTAAAACCAGTAACTTCCAGTTCTTGTGCCAACATTTCTGTCGTTAAAAACTCTTCAATAGACTCTGGTAAATATTTGTAAGCTTCATAATTCTTCGAGATAAATCCACCTACACGTGGTAATATATTTTTCATGCCAAAATCTACCATTTTATCTAACATACCAGATCTCTCTTGTTTGGTAAACTCAAGTATGACAACAAGACCACCAGGCTTTAATGCCCTATGAAATTCTTGCAGTGCTTCTACACGATCTACCACATTACGTATACCATAACTAATAGAAATAACATCCGTGCTTTCATCATCTACTGGTAGATCTTGTGCTTTACCTTCTATGAATTCTGCAAAGTCTACTTTACTACGTGCTACCTCCAGCATGCCAACTGATGGGTCTATACCAACATAATTGTTAATAGTGACACCATTTTGTTCTGCTTGCTCTTTCCAATAAACAAGTAAATCCCCTGTACCTGTTGCGACATCAGTAACTTGACCTAGCTCTTTGCTTGCTAGTATTTCAAAAGCTTTATCACACCCTTTTTTACGCCATTGAATATCTATACCCATACTAAGTACTCTATTTGCTTTATCATAAGTAGAGGCAATGTCATTAAACATATGCACTATTTTATCTTGTTTTTCTTCTTTATTTGTCAATTTTTCAATGCCCAATTTTCTTACTCCATATCATCAAATCTACATCTTTTTTACTTTGATGTAAAAACGATAAATTCATAGTAGTATTATAGGTTAAAGTATTTGTAGAAAGCTTAGATGTTTGATATATAAGCATCCAATCTATCTTCTCTTTTAAAGCCTTAAGCATACCTTCTCCCCCTTCAACTATCACAAAAGACGGCTTGTCTAAAAAGTCTAAATTATTTGTCACTTCTACATTTCTATCTGGTACAGAAAATAGAGGTATATCTCTATCAAAATTGTCTTCATTTGTATAAATAACAATATCAGGGGCTTTATCCTTTGTAAAACGGCAGTCCAATGTAGGCCTATCCACTCTTATGGTATTACCTCCAATAAATAATGTGCTACATACCCCTCTTAATTGATGTACATGTTTTAATGACTCTTTAGAGCTAAGGTAACCACCACCAATACGTCCATTACTGGTCTGTGCAATTTTAAATAATACAAAGGCACGTTTTTGCCATATCATAAAAGGTTCAAGTAAATTTTTACACTCTTGTTCCAATACTCCAAATGTGATATGTTGTAATTTGTTGGCTCCATTATCATGTCCCTCTATGGGATCTTGAGTCCCTATGATAACTTTGTCTAATTCTAATACTTGTAATAAAGAAGCGCACGAAGGGGTTTGTCCTACATGAGAACATGGTTCTAAAGTCACATAAATGCTACATTGACTAAAAAAACCTTTTGGTAAAGAGAGTAAAAAGTTGTGTGCTTTTTGTGAATCCATAGGATCAAAATCTATTTTTGATTTTTGTAAGGTCTCATATGTTCGAAGTAAAGCTAACACCTCTGCATGGGAAGTACCCGCTTTTTGATGTGCCTCTACAGCTAATATCTGACCATCCATAGTTACCACTGCACCTACAGAAGGGTTAGGGTAAGTTAAACCTTGGTACTCCCAAGCTTTATTTAGGGCTAGTTGCATATAAAACTCATGGCTCATTGCAACGCTCCTTTAGTTACCTTTTAATTCCAATCAAAATACGTTTTAGAAGTATTAAGCTCAGTATATTTAAATGTTTCATCACCTTGTTTAGTCATGATAACTATACCATCATTATCTGCAGATTTAAGCTCACCTTTGAGCTTTTCACCTCCACCTAATTTAAGTTTTACTTTTTCACCTATAGCATTCTTAAAATGCACTGGTTTCGCAAGTTTACGCTCAATACCTGGCGACGATATTTCTAAACGATAAGCCTGACTCATTGGAGGATGAACATCTAAAAAAGGTGAAAGCTCATGGGAGATAGTTGCACATAAGTCAAGATTTACACCACCAACTTTTGTAATAAGCACTCTATAGATAGTCTCTTCAAACTCTGTAACAACTTCAGTATCATAGAGTGCCGCACCATTTGCTTCTATGATTTTAGCTATTTGTACTTCAAGATTCATCACTATTGTCCTCAGGATTTTCATTATTTGTTTTTCTCTTGGATATCTGTTTAAATAGGTCTTCCATCTTAGATTGATGCTCTGGTTGATGATCAAATTCAAAAACAAAACGTGGGGCCTTAAACCAACCTTCACTTTGTTTACAATGGTTTTGTATATATCCTGCCACTCGACGTAACTGCTTGAGTGCTTCTCCCTGCTCTTTATCATTTAAAAATGATTTATCCATATACACTTTGGCATCGGAACGTCCTTTAGAACACACAACATCTGTAACAGATAAACCGTTAATACGCTCATCATCAAGTGTACCCAATGCCTCAGGAATAATCTCTTTGAGTACAGACTCAACTCGGTGACGTTTTATTTCTTCTTGTGTCATCTTAGACCTTATTAGTCCATTTTCACTTGTTCTTCAACATCTTTAAAGGTCTCAATTACATCACCTTCTTTAATATCATTGAAGTTTTCAAGCATAATACCACACTCGTAACCATTTTTGACCTCTTTAGCATCTTCTGTATGACGCTTGAGTGATGAAATAGAACTTTCATAAACAACCACACCATCACGGATAAGTCTAGCTTTAGAGTTTCTTGTAATAGAACCATCAGATACTTTACAACCAGCAATAGTACCTACTTTACCTACAACAAAAGTCTCACGAACTTCAGCTTGCCCAGTTACCTCTTCCGAGAATACAGGGCTCATCATACCACCAAGTAATGACTTCACATCATCAAGTAAATCGTAAATAATTGAGTATGAACGTATCTCTACACCTAACTCTTTTGACTTCTTCTTCACCGCACCAGTAGGACGTACATTAAACCCAAGTACCACTGCATGCTCAGAAGCATCTGCAAGTGTTAAGTCTGATTCTGTAACGCCACCAACACCTTCATGAATAATATTTACTTTTACCTCTTCATTTCTAAGCTTCTCTAATGAACCTTTAATTGCCTCAAGTGAACCTTGTACATCTGCTTTAATAATAACAGGTAGGGCTTTAAGTTGACCCTCTGCAATAAGTGCAGATAAATCATCAAGCGTTGCTTTTGTACTCTTAGAAAGATCTTTGGCTCTATCATATTCTGCTCTTTTTTCAGCCAGTTCACGGACTTCTTTATCTGTAGTCATTACAATCAGTTCTTCTCCAGCGCCTGGTACTTCATTAAGACCTACAATAGCTGCTGGTGTTGATGGTCCAATCTCTTTTGTATTACTACCATCATCTAACTTAATGGCTTTAATACGTCCATAAGTTGTCCCTACAATAACATTGTCACCTACTTTAAGGGTACCATTTTGAATAATAACATTTGCAACTGGGCCAAAACCTTTTTCAAGTGATGCTTCAACTACGACTGCTTTCGCATCTCTCTTCGCATCTGCTTTAAGCTCCATAAGTTCTGCTTGAAGCAAAATAGTTTCAAGTAAATCATCTATCCCCATGCCAGAATGTGCTGATACAGGAACAAACTCATACTCTCCACCCCAATCTGTTGCCATAACACCTATTTCTGAAAGTTGTGCTTTAACATTATCTGGATTTGCAGATTCTTTATCCATTTTATTCACAGCAATAATCATAGGTACGCCTGCTGCTTTTGTATGTGATATAGCCTCTTTTGTTTGTGGCATTACACCATCGTCAGCGGCCACAACAATAATTACAATATCAGTTGCTTGAGCACCACGTGAACGCATTTCAGTAAATGCTTCATGTCCTGGGGTATCAACAAAAGTGATTTTTTTACCACTTTTTTCTACTTGATATGCACCAACATGTTGGGTAATACCACCTGCTTCTCTATCTGCGACTCTAGCTTCACGTATTTTGTCTAAGAGTGAAGTCTTTCCATGGTCAACATGCCCCATAATCGTGATAACAGGTGGTCTTTCTGTTGCATTTTCATCTTCAATTGCATCGTACGCATCTGCATAATCAAGTTCATCAAGAGGATTTATGGTTGTTACCTCTACTTCAAATTCTTCCGCAAGTATTTCAATTTCATCTTTTGATAAAAAGTCATTCTTAGTAACCATCATACCTAAAGCAAATAGTACAGAAATCACTTCACTCATCGTACGGTTCACCTTTTCTGCAAACTCATAGACTCTTACATTTTCAGGAATCTCAACAGATGTCACTATTTCTGTATTTTCTTCTTTCACATACTTTTTACGTTTACCACCACGTTTTAATGAACGCTTTTGTTGAGGACGGAAAGCTTGTCTCCCTCGAGCTGGACCACCATTTTGAGCTTCACGTTTTTTCATCTCTTCTTTACGTTTTTGCTCTTGTCTCATCATGTCTTCATAAATATTTTTATCTGAAAAGTCTAAGAGTACTACCTCTTCTTCTCCAAAACCACTATCAATCTCATTAGACATTGAGTCATGGTTAAAAATATCTATTTTTTTACCACTGTCTCTTGCTTCTGCGATTTTTTTTGCTTTTTTCTTAGCGACATAAGGTTCATAATCTTTGTTTCCAAATGTTTTTCCCAAAGAAATATTTGCTGCTGCTCTAGTAGGTGCTGGCTTCGCTTTTCTTACAATCTTTATACCACCACGAGAGAGTCCTCTTTTTCTAGGTTGAGTAGACTCTTCTGCCTTTTTAATAGTAGCAGTTTCTTCAGGTGTTTTACTCACAACTGAAATACCTCTACGCTTTTTCACCTCTTTAGGTGGTGTAACTATCTTTTCTTCAGGTTCAACCTGAGTTGATGTATCAACTTCAGCTACTTCTTCAACCTTGTTGGGAAGCTCTTTGCTCTCTTTGATACTATCATCTGATGATTCTTCTTGAGGTGTTTCTTTGGACTCAGATATAACTGTAGCCTCTACATCATTATCTTCTTTTATAGTGTCTTCAACTTTTTTGGTCACAACTTTTTTCTTAACAACTGTAATTTTAGATTTATCACCTGCTTTTTTAAAGCCTTTTGGTAATGTACCTGAAATAGCATAATCCACTAGTACGCCTGCATCATCATAGCTGATAGTACTATTTGCAGCTTTTACGTCAAAACCTAATTCTTTTGCTTTTTCTAATAGGTTTTGGTTCGAAAGACCTGCCTCTTCTGCTATTTCTTGGATTTTAACTTTATCCATTATTTCTAAACTCCTTAAATTAAATGCGATTCATCGCATAAGTTGACGTAGTTGTCATCTCTGTCATTAACGCCATAAAATACGCTTTTTCTTGTCCAAAACGCTTTATAAGACCTTTGACTTTTTTCTCATTTTCCATACAATGTTGACATAGATAAAAGCTTCTACCAAAACCGTTGGATGCCACTATTAACTTCCCCTCATGTTTGAATCGAACTAAAGTATTTTGAGGTTGTTTACTTCGGCAAGCAATGCACATACGTATAGGCTGTGAATTTTTCATCGCGTATTATACCCTAAAAGATATTAAGAGCACCCTAGCCTTTTGTGATCACACCACTGTTATCTAAATCAAGTGTAAAAACCCTAAAATTTGGAAACTTTGTCTGTAGTAACTTTGCTATTTTCTCTGCATCTTTTTCATACACAAGGTTGAAAAATGTAGATCCTGAACCTGAAAGTGTTGACATTAAAGCACCATGTTTTAATGCCAACTTCTGAACATCAAATAATTCAGGTATCATTTTCATACGTCTTGATTGATGTAACTTGTCTTTGGATGCTATACGCAGTAAGTCCCAAGACTCTGACATAAAAAGTGCAGTCATATAGGATGACCTTGAAAGAGAGTATACAGCTTCATCTTTTCGATACATCTTTGGTAATATTGTACGTGATTTAGCTGTAGAAATAGTACGATTGGGTACTACTACAACTGCTTTTAAGTACTCGGGTAAACGTCTTTTTTTACTATAAACTCTATCACCTTCAACACATGCCACATTAAAGCCACCCATTACAGCGGGTGTGATATTGTCTGGATGATTTTCATACTTCAATGCTAAATTTAAAATTTCTCTTTTATTGTATTTTTTACCTGCAGATGCATAAGCGCCACTTAATGCAGCCACAATCACAGCAGAAGATGAGCCTAATCCTCTTGATATAGGTATACGATTATGAAATTCAAATCTAAAATTATCATCTCTTCCTGTCAAAATTTTATAATTTTCATTGAAAATACTAAGAAAAAGTGAATTCTTTTTAATTTTTGCATTTTCTGCCCCTTCTCCATGTGTAGAGAGGCTCAAAAATTTTGAAGGCTTAATAATAATCTCATTTCTTAAATCAACAGCTAAACCTAAAGTATCAAAGCCTGGTCCTAAGTTAGCGGAGGTTGCCGGTACAGATACAAACATTCATTACTTCTTTCATTATACAGCTGGCAATATATACTCAGGGGTTGATTCTTCATCTATAGGGAGATCATGAATACTTTGAGGTAATATAAAATTAATATTGACCGGCTGCTCATATTTTTTTGTTATTATAGTCTCTTTTTCCTTGATAAAATAAAGGTTACCTATCGCTTTAATAGGCTTATTATCATTTAATAAAAATCCACTACATCCGATACAATGAATATTTCTTGTAATTTCAATAGTTTTAAGAATAATATATGTTAACTTAATGGCCATATATGACCCTGGTCCTCTTGTATAAATAATATTAGAAATATCATAGAGGTCAAGTTCTTTGACAATAATTGGGAGTAAAATTTCAGATGTTTTTTTTGTGGACTCTATTTTTTTTATTAAAAGTCCATCCTCATACACACCTACAAGAATAGGTGATGATATAGAAATAATCAGAAGTGTATACTTCTTAGGCAAAAGATTTTGCAAATGCTCTACTTTGCAAAGATTCAACAGCAACAAGCTCATAGTTAGAAGCATCTGAAAGCAGCTTAGATGTCAATTCATAATTGAGGTGATGACTTCCAGCAAATGACTCATATGCCCCTAAAATATTGTGACCACACACCATCATATCGCCCATGGCATCTAATATTTTATGTCTTGCAAACTCATTATTAAACCGTAATCCTTCAGGATTTAATACCTTGTGATCATCTAAACCTATAGCATTTTTTAAAGAAGCTCCTAACGCTAAGTTTTGACTTTGTAGATACTGTATATCTTTTGCAAAACCAAAAGTTCTAGCTCTTGCTATCTCTTCGACAAAATCATACATAGAAAAGTGAAAGCTCTCTTTTTGTTTCCCAATAACAGGATGATTAAAGTCAATTTCAAAATTAAATGTAGCATCATCACTTGGACGCATGCGCACAAACTTATCACCATCTTGTACTTCAACAACTTTTTTTACACGTAATATTTTTTTTGAAATTTCTTGTTCTTTAATCCCTGCTTCATCAAGAAGAAGACAAAATGAAATAGCTGAGCCATCCATAATTGGCATCTCATTGCCATTCACAATGACACGCATATTGTCTATACCATATGCATATACAGCAGATAAAAAATGTTCTATCGTAGAGATATACCCTTTTTCTTTATCTCCTATGACAGTAGCCATACGAGTGTCTATGACAGCATCTGGAGAGAGTGCTATATTTAATGCTAAGTCTTCACGGTAAAACACAATACCGGCATCTGTACCTAAAGGCTCTAAACGAAGCTTAATTGGCTCACCTTTATGTAAACCTATCCCTACAACTTCTACAGCTTTATTAATGGTTCTTTGTTGCATATGAAGTTCTCTCCTTTCAAGCTATTATATAAATTTATAAAGAATTATAGCACACTTTTGTAAAATAATGTGTAATAAATTCACAATAGATAAATTTTTATTTTATTTTACTTGATTATGATGGAAAAATAATCTTATCTGCTTTACTGAATACTATATCTATATTTTTACGTATCCACTCACTATCAAACCATTCAACAGGTCTTACTTCAATACCCTGAACTAAAATGCCAAAGTGTAAATGATCTCCGAGTGCAAGCCCAGATATGCCTGTTTTGGCTATGGCTTGTCCAGCAACTACTTCATCGCCCTCTTTTACCAAAAGTTGAGAACAATGTCCATACAATGAATACAATCCTAAACCGTGATCAATCATAGGCATATTTCCGTAAATACCATTTTCATTTGAAAACACTACTTTTCCTGCATTTGATGTTTTAATGACTGCCATTTTAGTACTTGCTAGATCATACCCCACATGATATGAAGTCGACACTTCATTATCTTTAGTTCCATAATAATAATGTCGTTCATCACCATAACTAGCCACTTTTGCACCATTCTTTAATGGATAGAACTTTTTAATTTTCCACTTGTCTAATATCTTTGACGAGATTCCACTACTTAATATATGTATTTTTTCTTCATTTTTTAAACGCATTTTTTCATTCACTGCAACAAACTTCTCTATTTTATCTGTAATATCTGCATACTCTGGATCTGCAGATGCAAGATCAGTAATTTTTCCATCTAAGAACTTATCTTTAACCCTAATCCATGATACCTTATAAGAACGATTTTTCAGATAGAAAGGTATCTCTGTAATACGTTTATTATTAGCCTTATCTGTAGCAACAATTTTTGCATCAAAATCTTTTTTATTAAACGGCCATGCAATAAGTGCCGCAAAATATCCCTCTTTTTTGTATGGCTGTACCTTAAATTCTTTATCTCCAACCTCAACATGTAAGGTGTCTAAATTTTTATCTTCTGCGTAAAATACAACTAGCGCAGATCCACCTTGTGTAATACTATACGAGTTAGCAAGTATATTAATAGTAGGACGTTTATGATCTATTTGTATATCAATAGTTTTGAGCGTTTTATTACCTTGAAAAAAATTCCACATACTATTATCATCTACGCTGACACTCAACTGTAGTTTTTTTGCTTTTTTATTGAGTGTATTGCTCTTAGGATAATGTACCAATAAAGTTTGTTCTTTTACTGTTTTTTCAAAATCACCACTACCAATCATGATACGTTTTACACCATCACTTAAAATGAGTTCGTAATGCTTCAATGCAAAATTATCTGTGAACTTAAGCTTTAAAGGGTCAGTTCTATTCCAAAAAATATTTTTCTGGCTCTCAATAATAGGAGATTCTCTTTCAAACTCAGGTGCGGTATAAACATACCCCGCACCAACTATTATGCCTACTAAGAGTATCCCTATTATAATTTTAAATCCACTATTACTACTACTTCTATTTCGCATTTTTTTCCTAACTTACTTTATAAATTTGACAAAGATTCTAACATTTTAACCTTAGCCAGAGTTGTTTCTATACTCTCTTCCAGGTTACCACCATTTATACTAAATCCAGCTGCTAACCTGTGACCACCTCCACCTAAACTCTTAGCAATTTTTGATACATCTATACCTTTACTTCTTAAAGAAATACGTACACTATCTTTTAACTCCATCGCAAAAATAGCCATTTCTACTGTCACTAAAGCAGCTGCAAATTCTACAATACCTTCCATATCAGGTACATTAGCACCTGTTTGTAAAATTTCTTCTTGGCTGACTGTTAAAACTGCTACTTTTGCATCATTGTAAAAAGATAAAGATGCCAATGCCTTTTCTAATATTCGCATAGATGCCAATGATTTTCTTTGTGTCATCTTTGACGCAATCTCATCAGGCTTTGCGCCATTTTCTACTAATACCTTTGCAACACTAAACACCTCATAATCCACTGACCTTGTTGTAAAATGTCTAGTATCTGAAAGTAACGCTGCATAAAAACATGTAGCGGCATCTTTATTTATTGTGTATATTTTTTCAAACAACCTAAATGCAACGTGTGATGAAGAAGCATACTTATCTAATACAACATTAATGTTCCCAAACATTGTATTACTCTCATGATGATCGATATTAATAATATCTCTATGCTTAAGTTCAAAACCTAGTCTATCAACAGATGCACAATCACAAGAAATAATAAGTGAATCTGCATAGTTTATATGTTTTTTTATTTTATGAAAATATGGTAAAAAATCTAGGTACTTTGGTAATATGTTAGAGGCATTCACTACTTCTACTTTTACATTAGCATTGTACTTGAGTAAAACATAGATACCCAAGGCAGTACCTAAAGCATCAGCATCAGGGTTTACATGTGAAAGTATCGTGACAGATGTTGCATTTTCTATTTTTTCTTCTACTTTCTTATGAGGAAGAAGCTGTTTTGTTGTAGGTGCTTGAGTTACGCTACTTTTTCTCACTATTCAACTTTCATGGACAAGTCAATCCAATTGGCTTGATGTATTACAGCACCTGAACTAATGGCATCCACACCCGTCGTCGCTATCTGCTCTATTGTATCTAAAGTGACATTCCCTGAAGCTTCCAATAAAATATGTGTATAGTTTGCATTTCTGTAAGCGACAACTTCTTTGGTTTCTTCTAAGCTCATGTTATCACACATCACAATATCTGCTCCTGCCTTCATGGCATTTTGTGCCATCTCTAAACTCTCACACTCTATCTCTACTTTAGAGGTAAAAGGTATTTTTTGGCGTACTTTTACCATGAATCCTTCCAAGTTATCTATCGTTTTTAAATGTGTATCTTTCAGCATTAGACAGTCATCTAATCCCATACGATGGTTAATGCCACCCCCACAACGTACTGCATACTTTTCAAATTCGCGTAAAAGTGGTCTTGTCTTTCTCGTGTCTAACAACTTGACACCTGTATTTGCAATAGCACTCACATACTTAGAAGTCAAAGTTGCAATAGAACTTGCATGAAGCACCATATCTAAAATAGAACGCTCTAATGAAAGTATCGTTTTAGAATCACCAGAGATGAAAAGCAGTTTCTCGCCCTTGCTAAACGACTCACCATCATTTACTTTCCATGACAGAGAAAGGTCATACATTTTGGCTAATGTTTCCACATACTCTTGCCCTGCGAACACTCCATCACTTTTTGCAATTATGTAAGCACGTATATATTTACCTACAGAAATGCGAGAAAATAAGTCCCCACGTCCTATATCTTCCCTTACAAGTGCTTGTAAAAATTGTTCTTTTAGCATTATTTTAACGCCAACATACGTTCTAACGCCATGTTTGCGTACTTTCTAACCTCAGGGTCAACAACTATCTCATTCATAGGTTTATCATCTTCTATGGACTTTAATGTGTTATATAAATCCTCTAAAGTTGTTTCATTCATAGTAGGACACTCTGGCTTCGTTGACGAGAGTACATATGTGTTACCTTTTCTCATACGGTTTACAAGGTTGTACTCTGTACCAATAGCTACTTTTTGTTCTGGGTCTAGGTCATTGACATACTTTATAAGTTGAGAAGTAGAACCTGAAAAGTCAGCAGCAGCGACAACTGAAGGATCACACTCAGGGTGTACAGCTATTTTAATATCTGGAAACTTGTTACGATAAAACTCTATGTCATCTACAGTAAAAAGCTGGTGCACAGAACAAAAACCATTAAAACAGATAATATCTGCTTCTTTTGGGTCACATGCTTTACCATCTTCTTCCACACCAATCACACAAGACTTTAAACCCATCTGTATAGCAAAATTTTGTCCTAAACATCTGTCTGGTACAAAAAGTATTTTTTTACCACTCTCTAACCCTTTTTCTATAATTTTAAAAGCATTTGAAGAAGTACATACAAGTCCACCCATCTCTCCTACTTTTGCTTTCACTGAAGCATCAGAATTAATGTAAGTAATAGGTAAAATGTCATCTTTAGATACACCATTATCAACCATGTACTGCACAGATTCTTCAAAATAGGAGCCATCCATCATTCTCGCCATCGCACAACAAGCAATTTTTGGCATAAGTACACGCTTCTGGGGGTCTATAATCTTAACAGACTGCCCCATAAACCCCACACCGCAAAACACTACCCACTTGTTGTCATTGGCTTGACATCTACGTGCAAGCTCCAAGCTATCACCCACGATATCAGCCATTTCAAATACTTCATCACGTTGATAATAGTGTGCCACAACTGTAACGTCCAGCTCTTTTTTCATTCTATTTATTTCTGCTTTAAAGTCAATACTCATTACCTATCCTTCATCTAATTGTAGCTATTTTAACAAAATTCGGCTAAAATTGCAGTATTAACTTGTGTAGTGCACCTATTAATCAAAGGTACACTATATATACATACACTATAAATTAAAATTGTGGAACAATCATGGACTTATTTACAAATCAAAACATCTTACTCTATTTGGCTGCATACCTCATAGCAGGTATTCCTTTTGGCTACATACTGGCAAAACAGTTCGCAGGTGTAGACATTAAAAACGAAGGTTCGGGTAACATTGGTGCTACCAATGTCTTACGTGTAGTCAAAGAAAAGGATCCTAAACTTGCTAAAAAACTTGGTGCTATTACCCTCTTTTTAGATGCGATTAAAGGTGTACTTGTTATTTTAGTTGCACAATATTTAGGCGCTTCAGAAGGTGTTCTTTGGACACTTGCAGTCCTCGCAGTACTGGGCCACTGTTTTTCAGCTTTTTTATTTTTTGAGGGGGGGAAAGGTGTTGCTACAGGTTTTGGTGTACTACTTGTTATGATGCCAGTCCCTGCACTTATTGCTATTATTGTTTGGGCAGTTGCAGCCAAAGGATTAAAAATTTCGTCTATTTCATCACTCATTGGTTTGGCAGCATTTATTATTGCATCTTATGTACTCTACCCGGAAGTACCCGGCATTATTTCTCATGCACCCATATGGATTATTGCTCTTGTTATTACATACAAACATATTCCTAATATAGTAAGATTATTTAACAAAGAAGAAACAAAAGTTTAACCCTATGACCATACATATAGATGCACTGACTTTTAATGTCATTATTGGTCTTTTAGATTTTGAAAGAGAAAAACCTCAAAGTGTTGTCATACATGTTGAAGCTTGTTACAACTATAGTGCCAAAAACTTCATTGACTATGCAGATATAGTACAACTCATTGAAAATGAGCTTAAAGAAAAACGCTATGAACTCCTTGAGGATGCGCTACTTGGTCTCAAAGTACTTATTCATCATACTTACCCACATATTGAGTCGTTACAAATTAAAATTGAAAAACCAGATATACTGCCACATTGTATAGTCGCTCTTAGTGCAAAATGGACATTTTAATTTTTTAGTTACTTTAGTATCAGAAACTTTTATTTTATGCTATAATATTAAATAAATCTTAAAATTAAGGATATTCAGATGAGAGTACTAGTGATTGAAGATGACATTGAACTTGGAAAATTACTTTCAAAGACATTACAAGAAAAAGAGTATCAATCTGATGTAGCTGAAAATATTAATGATGCAAAGTATTACCTTGATATCCGAAACTATGATCTTGTCTTGTTAGGCTGGGAGCCTTCAGGAACTACAAATATCTCTTTTGTCACAGATATCAAAAAAAACGCACATAAGACATCTGTTATAGTACTCTCTGAAGACACAAATAAACAGAGCGAAATATCTGCACTTAAAAGTGGTGCAGATGACTTTATACAAAAACCTCTAGACTATGACATTTTACTCGTTAGAATCGAAGCAAAATTACGTTTTGGTGCTTCCAATATTATCGAAATAGATGAGCTGATAATCAATCCAGAAGAAGAAAAAATTATCTACCAAGGTAATGAGATTGAGCTTAAAGGTAAGCCGTTTGAAGTCTTAACTCACTTAGCCATGCACAAAGACCAGATTGTTTCTAAAGAGCAACTTTTGGATGCTATTTGGGAAGAACCTGAACTTGTTACACCTAACGTTATAGAAGTTGCTATTAACCAAATTCGTCAGAAAATGGATAAACCTTTAGATATCTCAACAATTGAAACTGTACGAAGACGTGGCTATAGATTTTGTTTTCCTAAAAAACTCACCTAAACATTTTCTCTAACACTTTCTACATACTATACACCTATATCTTGCAAAAGGCGAGATATATCCACTCTTTTAAAAATTATATTATAAATTATTTTTTTTTACTTCTCTTTTAATTTGGGCGTAAGCTATCTTGAGTTATAACTCCTTATAAATAATATCTAATGAACTATAGAGGAAACGCCATGGCATTAACAATAACTGACGAATGTATCGCATGTGATGCTTGTAGAGAAGAGTGTCCAAATGAAGCAATAGAAGAGAATGATCCAATATATCTTATCGACCCTGATGTATGTACTGAATGTGTAGGTCATTTTGATGAACCTCAATGTATAGCAGTTTGTCCTGTAGATTGTATTATTTCGGACCCTGACAATGTTGAAAATGCTGAAGAGCTTATGTTTAAATACCATAAGTTACAAGAAGAGTTGAACGCATAATATGCTAACTAGAACTGCTATCATTGATATTGGTTCTAATTCAGCAAGACTTGTTATATTTGAACAAACAAGTCGTTATGGATTTCACCTTATATGTGAACAAAAATCCAAAGTTCGTATTGGAGAAGGTGCCTATGAAAAAAAGGGCCATCTTCAAGTACCTGGTATTACCCGTGCCTTTCTTACACTTAAATCATTCCTTTATACAATCCAAAAATACCAAGTAATAAAAACCCATTGTGTCGCAACATCTGCATTAAGAGATGCACCTAATGCACAAGATTTTATTTCGTGGGTTCATAATGAATTGGGGTTAAACATAAATGTTATAGATGGCAAAAAAGAAGCCCTTTACGGTGCCATTGCAGCCAACAACCTCCTTCCCGTACATTCTGGTATCACTATCGATATTGGTGGTGGCTCAAGCGATATGTCTCTTATACATAATAATGAAATTATTGATACCTATTCACTTGACCTTGGCACAGTACGACTCAAAGAACTCTTTTTTGACAAAGATTTAGACAGTGCTACTAAGCATGCAAAGGCTAGAGCCTATATACAAAATGAATTATTATCACTTCCTTCGCATTTTAAGCATCATCTTGCTATTGGTATTGGTGGTACTATAAGAACCCTTTCAAAAGCTATTATGAAGCGATCTTCCTATCCTTTAGACAAGCTTCATGCCTATGAATATACATTAGCCAACCATATTGACTACCTCGAAGCGATACCATTTGCATCCATCAAGAAATTAAAACAATTTCAAATAAAGAAAAATCGATATGATACAATAAGAGAAGGAACACTGATCTTCACAGAAATTCTCTCTTATATTCAAGCTACACACGTCATATCATCATCAGTAGGTGTTAGAGAAGGTGTCTTTTTATCACACTTTCTCAAAAACGAAAAATTGCAATTCCCTTTAACTTCAAACCCTAGTGTCAAATCTATTTTAGATAGATTTAAACCTCTTATTACCATAGAAAAAAAACGTAAAGCCAAATTAAAAATGGGGTTAAGGCTTTATGATGTATTGAAATATGAAATAGATGATGATAAACGTTTTGGACAAGAACTTTTATGGGCACTTAAACTCTCCGGTATAGGTAAAACGCTTACTATTTATAAATCAAATCAACATGCTTTTTATATAGCTATGCAAGAACTAAACTATGCTTTTACACACAGCCAGATTGTACTCATTGCATCACTTTTACGCATACATGGAAAATCTATAATATTACGTTCACTACATGACGAATACAAAGCCTTACTACCCACTATAAATCATCTACGTTGGTTGAGTTTTATTTATACACTTTCAGTCTATTTACATCAAGCATCAAATGCAGCAAAAATTGACTTTAACTACTCAAATACAACACTTTATATAAAGTCTAATAAACCGCTTTATTTGGCAAAAGAAAAGATTGAGAAACTAGAGAAACCTATGGATTTTAAAATAATTATAGAAGATGAAGATAGTTTACCTAAAAATAAAAAATTAGGTATCTTATAATAAGGTACGTAACAACGCACCTTTATTTGACTGTAAATTAAAACTTAGTACCCATTGAGAATTCAAACGATGATGTGCTGTCACCTTGTTCTTTATCTAATGCCTTAGCAAATACAAGATTAATAGGACCAAATGCAGACTGCCACTCTACAACCACACCAGCAGAAGATCTTTTAATTTCATCAAAATTTTCTTCACCAATCATACCATAGTCATAGAACGCAGCCAATCTCATTTTTGCAGCTACTGAAAGTGGTATACTGGCTTCTACACTAGTAGAAGCACGTTTCGTACCACCAGAGACTAGTCCATTTGTTTCAGGAGAAAGAGAATACGGCTGATATCCTCTTACAGAACCTATACCACCCATAAAAAGTTTTTCCGCAACAGGGATTTTTTCCCCTTCTCCCGTATCTATACTTGATGCTCTAGCTTTAAATCGTAGAATTAAATCATAATCAATCCAGTCTTCAACACCATAATACAAACCTAGTTTAGCAGATGTTTTTACGTAAGAGCCATACCCTTTAGGATATGTTGTAATATCTGTACCAGCTAGATCACCATCTAACCCGGCAAATTCAAAGTTTACAGCAGCAATCATACCTTCTCTAGGGACATAAAAGTCATCTGTATTGTCAAATGATAAAGAGGTAAATATTGAAGTCTTTTTATATTTATCACCGTAAAACAAGTCTATTATCTCTTGTGTAGGTGCAACACCATTATTGTCAAATGCAACTGTACTTGAAACATTGTTATCTGTACTTTCAGATTGGTTATCTATATACCCTACTCCTATAGAGGCACGGAAATATCTCAAAAACTCTCTACCTAAAGTCAATGATCCACCTAACTGGTCTTGTGTAAAGCTTGTATACTCATACTTTTTCTTATAAATAGAAAGTCCCATGCTGTATTGGCTATCCCATACTTTAGGGTTAGTAAATGAAATGTTGTAATTGGTAGATATTTTTGAAAAATCAAAACCAATATTAGTACTTATTCCTGAACCAAAAGCATTTTTTTCTGAGTAACTTGCATTTAACATAAGTTTTTCATAAGATCCATACCCACCACCTACAGAAATAGTTCCAGTAGGTGCTTCTTTCACCTTCACTAAAAGGTTGACTTTATCTTCTGAAATTCTTTGACTTTGAATATCTGTTTTTTCAAAAAAACCAGTTCTTCCCAAGGCATTTTTAGAATCTTTTAAATCAGTTGCATTAAACTTATCTCCAGGTGCTAAATAAAGATATCTACGAATAACTCTATCTTTTGTACTATTATTTCCAGAGATTAAAACATCATTAATAGTCACTTCTTGTCCAGCATGTAAAGCATACTGAATACCTACTATTTTTTCATCAGCATCTTTACGCATTTGAGGTGCGACATTTGCATATGCATATCCTAAGTTACCTACCGCTTCCTTAAGCTTTTTCATATCATTACGCATACGTTTGATATTAAAAATTTTCCCTTTTTTCATAGAGAGTTCATCTTTTAAAGCCTCAGTATCAAGCCCAGGTATATTCTCAGAAATAGAAATATCTCCTACACGGTACTGCGGACCTTCTTTTATTTGGTAGTCTACCTCAGCACTATAAGATCCAAAATCAACACGCATTAAAGGTTTACTCACTTGAACATCTAAATACCCATGTTTCATATAGGCATCTTTTACACGTAAGGCATCATATTCCAACTGGTCAACGCTTGCTACACCATTATTTCTAAATGGCATCCAACCTAAGATATCTGACTCTTTATTGGCAAGATCCAATTCAATGTCACTTTGAGAAAGTGAAGATGCACCTATAAAGTTCATCTTCTTAATCTTTATCTTCTCACCTTTGTTTACATCAAAAACAATAGAAACACTGCTATCATTGATTTTGGTAGTAGTGGCTTCTACCACAGTGTCATAATACCCTTGGCTCTCTAATCTAGATATAATTGTAGCTTTTGCCTTTGCTGCACGTCTTGCATCATAAAGGTCACCTTTTTTAAGTCCAATGGTTTCTAGTAACTTAACACCATCATCTCCTGTACCATATCCTTTTATTTCAAGGTTAGCTATGGCTACCTTTTCTGTAAAGTGATATGTAAGTTGTCCACCTTTTTTGTCAACCCAAACATCTTGAAAATACCCTTGAGCAAACAACTTTTTAATCGATCGATTTATTTTATCTGCATCCATGTTATCACCCACATGAATATCGGTTATTTCACTAGCAACACTAGGAGAAAGATGTGCCAAACCTTCATATTTTACTTGGGTCACCTTCTGCGCAAGAAGTAACGATGTAGGTAGCATTAATGCAAGTACAATTTTTTTAATTATCATAGTAAGCCTTATATAATTTGTATTTATTTTATCGTCTTTACTATAAGAGACTCATAAAAATAATGCTATACTCCTAAGACAAATTAGCAGTGAATCTGAGGAGTACATTTGAAAACAAAAACAATTGGTATTGTTGGTTTAGGCTTAATGGGTGGCTCTTTAAGTTTAGCACTCCAACACACTGCACAAGACTACTACTTTATAGGGTTAGACCACAATGAGTCACACTGTGATGAAGCACTACAACTTAACCTTGTCAATGAAATTACACAAGACATTGATGTATTACAAAAGTGTGATGTTATTTTCCTTTCCATACCCGTCGATGGTATTATCGCTATTAGCCAAAATTTAAAAAATCTAGATGCTTCATGTACTGTGATAGACTTAGGGAGTACAAAAGAAATAATCTCTACTTCTATCCCTCAAAATATACGTAAAAACTTTGTGACAGCTCACCCCATGACAGGTACAGAAAAATTTGGTCCAAGTGCAGCATTAGATAACCTCTATACTAACAAAGTTGTTGTACTTTGTGACATTGAACTCTCAGGTAAGCATCAACAAGATGTTGCCATCCAACTCTTTACTGACATAGGAATGCAACTTGTTTACATGGGAGCAAAAGAGCATGACAGACATGCTGCATTTATCTCTCACATGCCTCATGCACTCTCTTATGCTCTGGCAAATTCTGTCATGAAACAAGAAGACAATGAAAGCATACTTACCCTTGCAGGAGGTGGTTTTAAAGACATGAGCCGCATTGCAAAATCTAGTCCTAAAATGTGGGAAGATATCTTTAGACAAAATAAAACCAATGTTCTTAAAAGTATCCACACCTTACAGTCAGAACTGAAAAGGTGTGAAAAAATGATAGAAAATGAAGAGTGGACTGAGCTCAATATGTGGATGGACGAAGCAAATACATTACATGATATTTTAGATTAGTTTTAAAATTATAATTTATACCTAAACGTCACTATAACCTCAACAGATTTACCTACGCTCTTGAGTATTTCATCTTTTAAAATCTTCTTTTCTTCTTTCGTCAGTATACCAGAGCTAATGACCTTACAATTGACTTGATCTATCTCCATCTTATGTATGAGCTCAATATCTGTAAGTTTAACCTCATGTTTCCCTACAAAAAATGTCGTGTTAGAGAGCGTTTTTTGTATGCTTATGTCTTCTTTCATTTTTCTAAAAGAGGTGTAGAGTGGTACAGACACTATCGCTACAATGACCAACCATATAACAATCCCCTTTTTTGCTACATGCAAAGGAGAATACCCCAATATAGCAAAGGTTAATGCTGCAGCAAATACTATGCCTACCAAGTTTGTTATAAACAGTAAAAATGCAGTAAAAAACATAGACCAATCCATCCAGCCAAGTCCAATACCCGCAACTGCTATAGGAGGTACCAATGCAACCGCAATGGCAACGCCAGCTAAAGAACCTAGTATTTTTTCATCTGTCTTCACATACGCGGCAGCTACACCCGAAGCAATAGCAACAAAAAGATCTAAGATAGTAGGACTAAGCCTTCCAGCCATTTCAGAAGACAAATACTCTATAGGGGTAAATAGTGCTATAAACATCGCAGTGAGTAACACACTCAACACCCCTATGACTATTGTCTTAAATCCAGCCAATTGCAAGCCTTCATCTTGTCTTAATACACCCATACTTACACTGACTATGGGTTGCATCAGTGGTGCTAAAAGCATCGCCCCAATAATCACAGATGAGGAGTTAATAAATAAACCAAAAGTAGCAATCATTGTTGCCAAAATAAGCAATACTATAAAGTTTTTACTCACCCTACTCTCTTCCCTAAGGTTTGTAAATAAACTTGCATATTGTGCTGTACTTGCATGTGTAAACAGTGGGATTGACTGACTCAAATAAACTTTATTTTCACTATCTGAAGGTAAATGCTCTACTCTCATACTGTTTTTAGTGGTACTATTAGGGTTCTTGTGTTCCCAGAACTTCTCTCCTACACTGAGTGCCAATGCTTTTTGTTTTATCTCTAACACAATAGGTGTTTCCTGTTTTTGGGTAGAATCAATGAGTACTTCTAGTGGTGCATCACTCTCTATGGTCAATGTAGAGGCACTCATGTATCCTACAGAACTAGGTAAGGATTTAGGTGTCAAATGAGAGACTAGTGATTGAAATAAATAACCCATATATTCCACCATAGAACGTGGAGATAGAATGACAATAGAGAGTTTTCCATTATTAGGTGAAAGTTCTGAGGAAATGAGTTTAGATGCAAAGGTATCATTGTTATGTTTAATACCTACTACGCCTACGGCTGACACTTTAACTTCATTCTCTTTTGCATCACTAATTTTAAGAGGTGTATGCTGCAATGATTTTACTTTTTTTAAAGTCTGCCAAAACATCTTAACTCTATCAATATAGGTTTTTCCATTGAGTGTGGAATCAAACCGATCAAGTGGTGGGGCATCTCCCACAACCACTTCTTGCAATACAAGTGTGCCATTACTATACAGTAAGTCAATCTTTTTTGGGGTCTTTGTTAAAGCAAGTGCAACAGACTCTGGATAGTTAGAAGGAAGTGCAAAAGTACGCATAAGCTCTTTTTGACTACTATGGGCAATCACTCCTATACTAATTTCATTTTGACTTGCAATAGCAAGTAAAAGTTTAATTTCATCTAGACAACCTGTCACTAAAAGATGAGAAACATCATCTATCTTCAACCTGTCAAGTGCCTCAAAACAAAGGTACTCTACTTCTTCATCTAGTAAATATTGTTTTATCTCTTCAACAAAATCTTTTTTATTGGATGCATAAATATAATATATCATGCTGTATTTTATCTAAAACGTTCTAGCATCTCTTTTAAAACTTTTTTATCTATGACGACTGATTTATCTCCACCTTTTTTTGCATAAAGTTTTCTCACCATCTCTTCTACCGCTTTATCTTCACTAATGTGTGCATAGAGTATTTTTAGTGCATCAGACTCTTTATATTGTTTTTTATGGTTAAATAGTTTAGGCGTCTTTTGTAAAAGATACATGATGAATAAACCAGAGACAAAAGCTACAGCAAGCATCCACCATGTTATGTTTTTAGTTTCACTGCTTTGCTCAACTGCCTCCGTAATCTGTGTGACAGGCGTTTTTTTTACTTGCACATGACTGGCATCAGATGTATTGTTTTGTGCCACCATCTCTTTACTAAGTTCCACTTCTACACTATAACTAGGTATAGTGAGATAACTCATTTTTTTATTCTCAGGGTCATACATAGATATTTTACGTTCAGGGATGACAAAACTTTCATCAGCAATAAACGCAAAACTTTTCACATAAGCACCTTTTAGCTTATTATTTTCTACACTACTGGTCACTTTTGCGTCATCACCATAGACTGTTACATTTTCTATTTCATACTCACTTAATTCAAAGTCTTCAAGAATACCTTCACCTGTAATCTCTACTGTTAAATTTACCGGTTTATTTGCTTTTACTTTTGTATGGTCTACTTTTATATCTATCTTAAAGTCACCTACTAAATGAGAGGGAGTCTCTTGTGCATTCACTTTTATCTCTAGGGTTGTAGACTTAATGGGTGTCCACTTGGTATCGTATCTACCAAATATATCTTGTCTACTTCTATCAGGTTCACCTAATTTAGCCGTTGCAGCATCTATTTTAAAAGTACCTGCTTTCTTTGCGGTCACTAAGTAACGCATCTCAATCACGTGGTAACCATTACTTTTATACTCTTTAGCTTTTCCCATCTCTTTTATAAAAAAATCTTTTGATATAGGTGCAGTGTAATTAGCTATTTGTCTATGTCTTAGTGCATTTGAAACAGAGATATAGACAGTTGCTAAAAATGACTCACCTACCATAATCTCTTTTTTATCGCTATTTAACGCAAAAGAGAACTGAGAACTATTTTTCATTTTGGGTGCTTGTGACTTTGAAACTTTTACCTCTATAGGTTTTGTCTTATAGTTTTGTCCAGAAATGTTAACTATATAAGCAGGGATATTTACATTTTTAGTCGGTAAAAAACTGTAAGTCTTTGTAGTAGACTTTTCATTCTTCATACCATTTGTGGTGATTTGATAACTCTGGTTTGTACTGGTACCTGTGCCACGTACCTTATAGCCTCCAATCGTTTGAATATTGGGAAATGCCGCAGCTCCACCCACCGCAGTGATACTAAGTTCAACAGGGTTACCTAGCACAATATCTGTACTGTTTACCTTCGCTTCGACACTCTCTGCACTTAATAAAGTTAAGAATCCAAAGTATATTAAAATGAATGTGTATAGTAATTTCTTTATCATATGTGTTTCTCCTCGATTTACCATGGATTAATCCCTTCTTCTCTTGGACCCTTATTTCCTTGGTCCATCTGATACATCATAGTAGGTGTTTTTTCTTTTTGCATCTTCTTCATAAGACGTTTCAATTCTTGTTTGTTTAGTTTCTCTTTTTCACTCATTTTATTGGGTTGTTTTTCTGGTTTTGAGGAAGATTTGTCACCTTGTTTCTCTTTTGATTGATCCTTCTGCTTAGCATCATTTTTATCTTTATCGCCCTCTTTTTTCTTATCGTCTTTTTTCTTCTTGTCTTTATTAGGTTTTTTGTCTGAATCTTTCTTTTTATCTTTATTTTGTTCTTTTTGTTTTTCTTTTTTATCTTCTTTGTTCTTATTCTCTTTATCTTGTTTCTTCTGCTCTTTTTGTTCGTCTTTCTTATTGTTTTCTTTTTGTTCTTTTTCTTTCTTCTTTTGTTCTTCTTGTTGCTTTTGCTTCTTTACAAGTTCTAAATTAAATTTTGTGTCTTCATCTTCTTTTAACACAAGCGCTTTTTCATACATTTCTATGGCTTTGTCTAAAGCCTTATTTTGAAAATAACTATTACCCATATTATGTAATCTTGTTGCTTCATCTATCCCCTTTGCCTTTTCATAAGATTCAAGTGCTTTATCATAGTTTTTGTTTTTATAGTATGCGTTTCCAACATCATACTCTTTTTGTGGACTTGTCGTACCTAACGACTTTAACAGTTTTACAGACTTTTCATAATCCTGGGAGTCATACGCTTCCTTTGCCTTCTCTATCGTCTTAAAATCAGTAATGCCTGCGTACAAAGAAGTTGCCGTCAATATATAGACCATCCAAATATTTTTCCATGAATTCATGATACTCTCCTTTTAGGGAAAGATGCAAAAGAGATTAGTAGAAAAAATAATCCCAACCCTAAAGGATAATAAAAGTACTCTATCCGTTCAGTCACAGCAACCTTTCCTTGTTCTTTCTCCTGATGTTTACTACGTATAACCGATACAAGTTCTTCTATATCTTCTTTACCTGATGATGCTATCACAAATGCACCATCACTCTCTTTTGCTACTTCACCCAAGCTATCATTTCTTTGGCTAATAGCGATTGTTCCGTCAGACTTTGTAATAGGCTTTGCATTTTTATCAATCACAGGTGCCCCTTTTGTTGTACCTACAAGTACCACATAAAGCTCTATATTATTCTCTTCGAGTATCTCTTCAAAGTTTTCAATCGCTTCTTTGTCTCCACCATCAGTAAAAAGTACCAATATTTTAGGTTCTTTTTCTTCTAGAAGTGACGCACTAAGTTCTGCTAATGCTGCAAAATCTGTCGAACCCATATTAATATAAGAGTCATCTACACCACCTAGTATCATTTTCAGCGTCTCTTTATCACTTGAAAATGGTGCCAATACAAAAGAGCTATGCGCAAATGCCATAATACCTACTTCATCACTTGGCATTGCATCAAAAAATGCAGACATTTTCTTTTTTGCAAACGCCAAACGGTTAGGATAGACATCTTTACTACGCATCGACCCAGATATGTCTAGTGCACTCAGTAGCGTAAGCCCTTTTACTTCCACTTTTCTCTCACCTTTTTCTACAACAGGTCTTGCCATGGCAACGATCATAAGAAGTATGCTTATAAAAAGTATAATATTACGAACGACTAAAGGCATACTCTCATCATTGGCACTTAAACGTTTAAGAACCCTATCATTAAACACACGTGAGAGCCTTTCTTTATTTGTAGAAATCAAAAAAGCCAAAATGAGAAAAGGCACAATCATCACCAAAAAAAACTGTGGATTTACAAATGTCA
The DNA here is from genome assembly GCA_902727855.1 of uncultured Sulfurovum sp. Lineage (GTDB taxonomy): Bacteria > Campylobacterota > Campylobacteria > Campylobacterales > Sulfurovaceae > Sulfurovum. The sequence goes on along the minus strand of CACVAS010000107.1, from coordinate 114,667 downwards.
TCTATACACCTCTAGCATTTCTAAAATAAACAAATAATAACAAAGACAAAATAGCCAAGAATAAAGGATATATATATAAGTATGTATGTTGTACTATTTTTTTATTATCTATTTTTGTTGCTTCAAGTTTTTCTATTTCGGCATAGACTTTACTTAAGGTATGTGCATCTCTAGCAGCAAAAGAAAAACCTTTCCCTACTTTAGCCAGCTCATTCAAATACGCTCCATTATAATCACGTTCATCCCCTATGCCTATGGTATAGAGTTTTATATCTTGATTTTCTATCAAATTAATGGTGTCTGTAAAAGGTACTTTTGACATGTTGTCTACACCATCTGTAAGCAATATGGCTATTTTTGACTTTGCCTTACTTTTTGAGAGTACATTGTAAGATTGTACTATGGCGTCATTGATAGCAGTACGTTTTCCTGCTACACCCATTTTCTGCATACGCGTAATGTCTGTTAAAAACTTTTTTTCAAATGTCAAAGGCGAGGCTATAAAAGCGATATCTGCAAAAGTAACCATACCAATACGATCATGTTCACGCTTCTCTATAAAATCACCTACAACCTCTTTGACTACATCAAATTTATTTTTCCATGGATCATTGGCATCAAAACCTCGTTGCCTCATTGAGTCAGAAGAGTCAATAATAAGAACAATATCACGTCCCTCTTTTTTTGTATTTGTATAGGACTTTGTGATAACAGGAGAGGCAAAAGCAACAATTGCCGCGAGTATACCTACCCATTTTAATACATCTAAAAAAGAAATACCCCTTTTACTTTTAACCATCAGTGACTTTACATGAGGAAAGTATATGGCACGGCTTCTCTCCTTACACAACTTTGCACACAAAATAAAAAGAAGTAGTAGCCCTAAAAAGTAAGGATATTCAAAACTAAATTGATTCATCTGCTACCTGCACATAGAGATTAAATTTATTTTTTGTCTCCTCATCGAGATTCTCTACCTCTTTTTTATATTTATATTGCTCTAGCATAGGTTCTAAATGAGAGAAAATCTCTTGTCTTCTTTCATCTGTAGCCAATAATCTTGCATAGTGTGTTGCTTCATAAGCTGACTTTTTGGTATTGACCCAATCTATCTTTTTCATAGCCTCTAGGTAACCTTTTTCAAGATTTATTTTTCGGTTATCCCAAAATTTTTTTATGATAAAAAATAGAGTGCTCACCAACAATAAACTACCAAAAAGGATTAGACCCCAATAGATATAATATGAGTGGTCAGGAATTTCAAGTAATGGCTTAATATCACGTAACTGGTTCGTTAAATTTTCTTCATTCATTGCATCTTCTTCATTAACTTTAATGCGACATCTTCATCTGTATAGATTTTAGTAAAACGTACACCTTGTTTTTTAAATTGTCTATAGAGCTTTTCATCATTGTCATGTAATGCTTTTTCATAATTTTTTACAGTATGTGCATTAATGTCACCTTCAAAACTCTGTTTTGTCTCCATATCTATAAGTCTCAAGTAACCTAACTCACTAGGCTTTTCTTCAAATTTATCTCTCACAATCACTGCAAAAACATCATGCTTTTTGGCTAAGAGTTTTAAGTCAATCTCTCCTACAAAATCCGAAACAATAAAAAGAAGTGCTTTTTTTCGCAGACGTGAAATAAGTGTCTCAACCAATACCTCATAGTTTGCTTCTTTTCCCAATGAATCAAAACCCATCACATCATCTACTGCTTGATGCACAGAAAAAAGTTTTTTACTTGGTTTCGAAAAACTGTTCATCGTATTGGAAAAAATCATATGTGAAAATAAGTCCGCATTTTTTACCGCTGAGAAACCCAAGGTAGCTACCACTTCGGCAATCACATCAGCCTTTTGTTTCACTGTACCAAAGTAAGTAGAACCAGAAAGTAGTGAAACAACCACCACATTCAATTCTCGTTCTTCTTTATAGATTTTTATAAAGGGTTTACCTAGCTTTGCTGTTGTTTTCCAGTCTATTTTACGTACATCATCACCATGTACATACTCACGAAGTTCTGTAAACTCAAACCCTTCACCCTGAAACAATGATGCATTGTTACCAATCATATCGCCATAGACTTGTTTTTTGGTCTTAAGAATAATTTTTTTGACAGCCTTGTTCAAAGTAACCTCTTATGGAATAGGAACAGCTACTAAGATTTTTTCTATAATTTCATCTTGTGTAATCTCTTCTGCTTGTGCTTCATAACTAAGTATAATTCTGTGACGTAATATCTCTTTAGCAATATATGCTATCTCTAAAGGAGAGACATAGTCTTTCCCTTTTAAATAGGCAATGGCTCGTGATGCTTTATACATATCAATACTTGCTCTTGGGCTTGCTCCAAACTCTATGTATGTTTCAAGCTCTTCAAGTCCATATGCTTTTGGATCTCGTGTCGCAGACACAAGCTCAACCACATACGCTTCTATCTCTTCATCCATATGGACAGCTAAAACCTCATTACGTATCTGTTCTAGGTCATCTAGAGTTGCAACTTGTTCTATTTGACCAAAACTATTGTTCGCTACGCGTCTAGCAATCTCAAGTTCTTCAGCTTTCGTGTTGTATCCCACAACAAGTTTCATCATAAACCTATCTAACTGTGCTTCTGGTAATTCATAAGCACCCTCTTGTTCCACTGGGTTTTGTGTAGCCATAACTAGAAAAGGAAGATCAATTTTAAACGTTTCATCTCCAATGGTTACTTGTCTCTCCTGCATCACTTCAAGGAGTGCAGATTGCACTTTTGCAGGCGCACGGTTAATTTCATCTGCCAAAAGTAGATTAGTAAAAACTGGACCTTGCTTAATTTTAAAAGTGTTATTAGAAGGATCGTATATCTCAGTACCAATAATGTCTGTAGGTAGTAAATCTGGGGTAAATTGTACACGCTTAAAATTTAGTCCCAATGTTTTTGAGAGTGCATTGACTGCAGTTGTTTTAGCAAGTCCAGGTACACCTTCTAATAGAATATGCCCTCGACACAGTAACCCCGCTAAAAGCCCTTCTATCATCTTCTCTTGGCCCACGAGTACTTTAGATATCTCTGTTTTAATATTCTCAATTACATGACTCAAAACAGTCCTTTTTGTAGTTTTAATTTTAAGAAGTATACTTTTTCGAAGTTAATTGAAGATTAATGCTTTATAATATTCCATTTCTTTTTATCTTGAACCCAATCTACATCATAATGGACTCTATCATTTTCAACTGTTTGTGCGATGAGTGAATAAGAAAAGGGTATAGACTGTAACTCTAACTTGTTTTTTGCTTTGACTTTTATTTTACGTATATGTTCATTAGGATTCGTAAGTTCAAGTAACTTTTTTGGTACTTCGTTCATTACTTGTTTACCATCAATAGTTTCTATTTTATATGCATACAACCCACTACTACGTGCTGCACCTAAAAGAAGATATTTACCCTGGGTACTTTTAACTAAACTAAGTGATAAAGCATCTTGAGTCTGAACCTTTTGTAATATTGTTTTACTCTTAATATCTATATGATAAATAAAACCTTTTTGTTCCTCATAGTTTGTTTCATCAATCGCTGAAACCCACAAAGTATTATCATCACAATCATGTACAAGAGCATTCACCCCATATGGATTATTAGCAGAAGGTATTACATCATCAAAATGCATAAAGATTTCTAATTTTCCTGAACTACTATGTAGTTTATAAATATTTTTTTGTAAATTAAATGTAGTAGGTTTGACCGAAATAAAAGGCATTGGGGCAAGAAATATATTACCTTCTTTATCTAAAGTATATGTACTAAAATGTCCATACTTTTCCCATATTTTTGGATGTAATACTTTTTCAAGTTTTTGTCCATGTAGAAGAGCTATTCCCTTATACTTCTTTTGAGATAAATCTATCATAATAGGTTGTCTAATTTTTAGATTATTTAAAAACTTTGGTAATTGTTTACAATTTTGAATTGCTGTAAAGTTTCCTATATTTTCTTCTGTCTCCAATACATTATTTATTTGAATATTTTTTTTAGTATAGACAAAATAGCCTACAGCTAAAACCATGAGTAGCGATATTATAGGTAAAATTTTACTCATTATTGGTCCATTGGTATAAATTTTGGGCCAACACTACATGGCCAAATTTTTACTTCTAAATTGCCTAATTCGCCAACAACAGTATCTGCCCAACAATACTCACTGCCCTCTTTTGCATCATTTCTAATACGTGGGACGTACCACAGTATAAGATTTTTGTTTAAAGTCGATACCTCTTTATCAATATATCTATTCATGCCATCATCGTCTAAATTACAACAGGATCCTAATGTCAATAAATCTTTGGAACCTTCATCTTCCTTGTATTCAGTAAGATAAATATTGGCATTATCTCCTCTGCTGTTGTCGCCATGTTGACCATAGTTTGGTTCAATATAATATCCTTTAGTTTCATCGTTGGCTGAAACAATTTTATAGGCATGTTTTATATTATCCTTCACTTTTTCATGTCCTTCAACCATCCATGCTTTCCATTCACTGTTATTGACATAACTGTAAAAATTTTCTTCCTCAGATATATCCATATCTATACGCATTACAGGTCTATAGATGGCATTCTCTCCACAACCTCTTCCTTTATTCACTCCCACGACACGAAATGAACCATCATCATAAAATTCAAAACGATTTTCATAGCGATAATTACATGCCATAGGCCATTTTGGATTTCTATAATCTTGAGTAAGCATAAATCCATCCTTACTTAACAACTCTTTCACTTGAGGTGCATTAAATGGTAATACAACTGATGTTGAGAACATTGGACAACCCATTGCATCGTTATATCCAAAAAGATATTCACCATTTTCACCAATATTGTATTCAACGATTCTTCCATCGAAATATGTAGGAGATGTCGTATCTAACGCTTCTGCACCTTTTTCTTGATAACTGACGTGCCAGTCAACTATTTTTGCAGATTTTAATACCGGTTTACCTTTATAACTTGCATCAATGACCTCCAACCCATCAGAACCAGTTAACCTATACTGTATATCCCAATTATTTTTCTTCAATCGTGTATTTTTTTGACAATAAGTCTCCATAATATGTCTATTCTGTAATGTCCTCTCAGAGATACATGCAGGTGTTGTTGTTTTACCCAATCCTGCCCATTTTGCCGCTGCCAACTTTAAATCTGTTAAATCTACGATAGCCCATAATGCTTTTTCATTTTTATGATCTGTAAATGTGGGGGCAACACATAAGTGCTTTGCATTCTCACAAGGCGAATCTTTTAAATTCCCTCTCACATTTGCCATACTCATATCTTTCTTTGAGGGCTTGGTACCCAACTTTTCTTTTACTTCAGGTGCATGGAGCGCAATTGCCTGAGCAATATACTTTAAACGTAAAGAAATATCAGGTTGCATATTTATGTAACGCTTCACGGATAAAACTTTTTTTGCATCGACATTAACAATAGCAACTGTTGTTGTATTGGTGACAAAATTATATTTTTCTGCTTGGTAGCACATATCACTCTTACACTTCTCTTGTTCAGCTTTGCTTAGAGAACTTACAATCACAGGAAGTATACGCATCATATCATTATGTAAAAGCTTCTCGCCCTGCTTACTGTCTTTTGTAAATTCTTTATTTTCAAGTACTATCTTTTGTGCTTCAATCCCATAATTATCTAATTCATTATCATTCAATTCCAATATAGACTTCCCTGACTTAAACAAGATGTTCAAGTCTTCTATATACTCTTTCACTTCAGGTATCTCTTTGTAAATATTTTTATTGTACTTTGGTAAGAGTATCTCTTCCTTACTCATATCATATTTACTATCAGCTGTTCTTTCGTTATAAGGTATAAACCAATAGAGTGTTATTAATAATAATCCAAAAAACAATATTGCTATACTTATTTTTATTGCAATGTTCATCAACCATCCATTTCAAAATAATACGGAGCTTGGCTCTCTACTGTGATTATAACACTAAGAGCCAAAAAGAAGAGGATAGCTGTTATAGATAATAACTTATTTCTTTTTTTACTATTAGGGTAATAATTTATCATAGGTACAAATAAACTCAATAGAAATAGAGTTAAAAATAAATGCTGTACACGAAAACTATAATACCTATCTAGAAGTGAAGATAACACTGCCAATAATAATGCAAAGATTAGTTGAGTGACGTATCTGTTTGGTGTAGTTTTAGGGTCAGTTAGCATATAAAGTATAAATACAATAAATGACACAGAATAAAATCTTTTATATACCTCTTCCATTGTTAACATTGGATCGTAACCAATCACAAATACATTTTGACTAATCATATAAAATATTACAAAACCTATTGGAATGATTACTCTTTTGGCACGTAGCAGTATTATTGTTGCCATGACTATAATGATTATTTTCAACCATAATGTCTCACCCAGTTGCCCTATCACTATATGTGTTTTATCATAAAATAATAATAGTCCTAATATCAATGCAATATTCGATGGATTAAAAAAGTGTACTTCTTCAAAATCTTCTTTATAAGTCAAATAGTATTTTTGTAATAATCCCAAAAATATTACCACATAATAAATATATATTTCACTTGATACCATCATCAATATAATACCAAATGAAGTTATCAAGGAAGAATAAAACCTAGATGAACGCTTTTGATATTTTATATAAAATAAAAGATGATCCAATGCAAATGTAAATATAATAATAAAGAAAATTGAAGTAATAGATAAATATAAATAACCTAAATAATATGAAAGAGATATAATAAAAAGAAGATTAAAAACTTGGTGTAACTGTATAGGCAAATAGATGCTTTTCTAAGAAATATATTATGAGATATAGAGGCTCACATAAGAGCCCCTATAGTTACTTAAGACTTAAAAGTCGTAAGTAACACCTGCAGATACTACGTCCATATCTGGTTGATCAGAGTCTATAAGTAGACGCTGGTAATCAACAAATAAACCTAAACCTTGGTCTGGACCCTCAAGTGCATACTCAAGACCTAAACCAGCGGCAAAACCACTCTCATCAACTTCAGACATTTTGCTGCCAGAGTTTGTTGATGTTTGTGTCCATCCATACCCTAAGAGAGCATATGCATTAAATGACTCATCTATTTGTACTTGTGGTTTAGCATAAAGTCCAAAGTGCTGTAATTTCTGTCCAGATAATTCATCGTCTTTCCAGAAAGTAGCAATAGCTCTTGCTTCAATACCTATAAATTCATTGAAATCATAACCAGCTCTTAACATCATACCATATGTAACATCTTCATACTCACAGTTACCACAACTGTCATAGTATCTTCCACGAGTAAGACCAACACCGACATACACTGGTGTTGTTGCTTGTTGCTCAACTATTGGCTCTACTGGTATGTATTCAGGTATTTCTATGTCACCGCCAGCAAATGCTATCGTCGATATTGCTGTTACTGCTATTGTCGATAATATAAAACTTTTTTTCATTTATAGTCCTTTAATTTATTTTACAAGTGCATTCAGTTCTTCACGTCTTACAAAGAACAGACCAAGTGTTCCTGTAAGAAGCGCTAAAAGAAGCATACTAATATTCCCAAGTGCATCACCACTGTCTGATGACTGCGTACTCTCACATGTACCATCAAATGATACTGTAACAGTAGCTGGGTTACTTTGATTACCACATTTATCAGCAATCACATATTTCACGCTCACTGTACCTTCACATACGTCATCTGGATCAAAGAGTATTGCTCCAGTTGTTGTATCTACTAACCATGTACCTTTGCCTTCAACATACAATGTAGTTGCTGCTTTACCTTCATCATCAAGTAGTCTTGTACTATTCGCGATAAGGTCTGTTCCTGTATCGTTCGATTGAACATTAATTGTACTTACTTCACCTTTAGTGATGTCAGCAGAGTCATTTGCTGCAACTGGTGCATCAGTATCACTACATGTCTGTACTGCTTCAGGTGTTGCAGTTGCTGTTGGACTAGCCGTTGCAGTTGCAGTTGGCCTTGTTGTCGCTGTTGCAGTTGGACTTGTTGTTGCTGTTGGACTTGCAGTCGGACTTGGACTTGTTGTCGCTGTCGGGCTTGATGTAGGACTTGGCGTAGGTGTCGCCGTTGCTGCTAACTCTATGATAAGAACTCTCACAGGACTAGTAGGTGAACGCTCTCCATCCTCTATTTGTTCTACGGTTACATTATACTCACCATCTCTCAGTGCATCATCAGGAATCATAGAGAATGTACCGTCACTCTTACATGTGGTTGTCGGTTCTATATCTTCACCGTTTATCTGAACTATCACTTCAAGACCAGCTTCACATGTACCATTAATCTCTGGTGTTGAGTCATCTGTCTTAACAGTTGTTGATGTATTATCATCCATACTTGTGATGTCTGGCGCTGATGCTGTGTCTATACCTACAGTTACTGTTGCTGTAGATGTAGCACCTTCTTCATCTTCTATAGTATATGTAAATGTACCTGTTAATCCAGATGCATTTTCATCAGGTGTAAATGTAACTGTTGTACCAACAAGTGTCACAGTACCATTTGTTGGACTTCCAACAGATATGATAGTCAATGTATCACCTTCTGGGTCAGTATCATTTTTAAGTAACTCAGATGCAGGTATAACTAATGGTGTACCTGACTCAGTTGTATTTGTGTCATTCACAGCTACTGGGGCATCATTGACTGGAGATATTGTTACCAATACCGTTGCAGTATCTGTTCCACCTTTGCCATCACTTATTGTGTAGGTAAATGTATCTGTACCATTAAAGTTTGCGTCTGGTGTGTACGTCACTGTGCTACCATTAGTAGTCACCCTACCATTGGTTGGGTTAGTCACTGAATCAATAGTCAATGTATCGCCATCTGTATCACTGTCATTATCAAGTACAGAAATTGTTACCGCTGCATCTTCAGGTGTACTAGCAGTATCATTAATAGCTTGAGGCGAATCATTTACTTCATTGACTGTTACTGTGACTGTTGCTGTATCTTCTCCACCATTTCCATCTTGAATAGTATATTCAAATGTATCTGTGCCATTAAATCCTGCATTAGGTGTATACGTCACTGTACCATCTACATTTGCTCTTGTTGTACCATTGGTTGGACTAGTCACACTTGTAACGGTAAGAGAATCATTATTCTCATCCGTATCATTATCTAATACATCTATTATTTTTGGTGTATCTTCAGTTGCAGTTGTTGTGTCATCATTAGCTACTGGTGCATCATTTACTGCACCCACATCAATAGTTACTGTCGCTGTATCTGTTTCACCATTTCCATCAGAAATTGTGTATTCAAATGTTGCTGGTCCTGTTGTATTTGCATCAGGTGTAAATGTCACTGTTGTACCAACAAGTACTACTGTACCATTTGTTGGGTTATCAACAGATGTAATAGTCAAGGTGTCTCCATCTACATCACTATCATTGCTTAATAGATCAGATGCATTAATATCTACTGCTGTATTTTCTGGTGTTGTTGAAACATCATCTACTGCTACTGGTGCGTCATTTACTGGCGTAATAGTGACTGTCACTGTTGCGGTATCTGTTAAAATCCCATCTGTTACTGTGTATTCAAATGTATCTGTACCATTAAAGTTTTCATCAGGTGTATATTTAAGTGTGCCATCTACATTTTCTGTTACAGTTCCGTTGCTTGGCTGTACAAATGAGTCAACGCTCAATGCATCTCCATCTACGTCTGTATCATTCAATGTTACATTAATATCTACTGCTACATCTTCTAGTGTTGTATCATTGTCATCTTCTGCTACTGGTGCATCGTTTACTGGTGTGATAGTGACTGTCACTGTTGCAGTATCTGTAAGGTTACCATCTGTTACTGTGTACTCAAATGTATCTGTACCATTAAAGTTTGCATCTGGTGTATATTTAAGTGTGCCATCTGCATTTTGTATCACAGTTCCGTTTGTTGGTTGGACAAACGAATCAACACTCAATGCATCTCCATCTACGTCTGTATCATTCAATGTTACATTAATGTCTACAGCTGTATCTTCTGGTGTGGTTGAAGTATCATCTTCTGCTACTGGTGCATCGTTTACTGGTGTGATAGTGACTGTCACTGTTGCGGTATCTGCTAAAAGAGCATCTGTTACCGTGTATTCAAATGTATCTGTACCATTAAAGTTTGCATCTGGTGTGTAGGTAATTGTACCATTTGCATTTTTGACTGCTGTACCATTACTTGGTTGGGTCACCGTTGTGACAGTTAAAGTATCTCCATCAGGGTCTGTATCATTCATTGTTACATTAATATCTACAGCTATATCTTCTGGTGTTGTTTCATTGTCATCTACTGCTACTGGTGCATCGTTTATCGCGCCAACTGTCACTGTCACGGTTGCGGTTAAACCATCAGCAGTATATGTAAATGTATCTACACCAACAAAGTCAAGATCTGGTGTATATTTCACTGTACCATCAGGATTTACAATTGCTGCACCGTTTGCTGGTTGCGTAACTGAATCTACCGAAGCTGTTGTATTTGTATCATTTGCTGTTACATTAATATCTACAGCTGTATCTTCTGATGTGGTTACATTGTCATCAACTGCAGCTGCAGCTGCACGTGTAAATGTATAATCACTAGAATCACCATCTGCTAGTGCATCACCTTCTGAACTCATATTTACTAAAAATCCGTTACCTGGATTTGTTACAGGTGTATTGACTCTAACAGTAATTGGAATTACAACAAGATATCTCATATCACCTGGTAGATCTTCTGAAGCCTTTTGTTGAATACGTACAATATAATCAGGTGCACTTAAGTAGTTAACATCAAACTTGCTCGTAACATCTGCATTAGCATTTCTAGCATCTAAAATTTTCACACCAGATATATCATCATTTTTAAGAGATATTTTTCCTAGTGTAACAGTGACTTTAAATCTGTTACTACCTGCTACAACTTCATCGTTTCTCTCACTCATTAAGAAAGTAACATTACCTTCTCCATTATTCTCTAACACATCTAGTGGGCTAGGCTCAATTGCTGGTTGAGCCAGTGACATGAGTGGTGCTGCTTGTAAAAATCCTGCAGTCATAAACATAATTAATATACTTATTTGCACATGTTTTTTTAATGTATGCATTTTCTATCCTTTTCTTTTTAGTTATTACTCTTTTTTACTTATTACTTTTTTAGAGACGCTTTTGAAGTGTGTCTCTATCACTGTTATTGTCGATATTGCTATCGCCACCTGTATTTGCTTTAATTGTAGTTTCTAAGATAAACTTTCCAACTTCTCCTTCTTCAACACTAAATGTACCCGTAAATGCAAAACGTAATCTATCTATAGGTGTATCACTTCCTATATAGGTAATTATGTAGTCAAAAGAATCACTATCGTCAAAGCTCCATAAGCTATTGTTAACCGTTTCGCCCTTAAACGTTGTCATTGTAACATCAAAATTTAAAGAAATAGCTGTATTTCTAGGAATTCTTATTTGTAATGGATTAGATACATTGTGTGGCGTATTTGGTATTAGATTTCTTACTAATGTGTCAAAAGAGAACTCATGAACACCTTCTCCATAGACTATTCCACCGTATACTGTAAGTGTTGGTTTATAATCTGGATTTGCTACAACTTCAACTGTTATAGTAGCTGTATCACAATTTGTTGGATTTAACTTTTCACAAAGTGTATACGTTTCTGTGTATGTTCCAGACGGGGTAGCTGCTAGTACACTTACTTGGCCTGTTGTTGTGTTCACAACCAATGGTGTAGTATTAGTTACATTCGTAATATTTACATCACCTCCTAGATTGACTAAAACAGCTCCTAAAGTATCATTATCTGTTATATCTGTAATTGCTATACCACCTGTGATGCCTAATATAGGTGTAGAAGTATCATCATTTGCAATAATCTCACTTGCCAGTACAGTCACGTTCACATCGGCTGTTGTACAATTTGCAGGGTTTAAGTTTTCACATATAGTATATGTTTCTACATAGGTACCCGCTGGAGTATCAGCAGGGACTGTAGCCTCGCCTCGAATAGGATTAATCGTTAAATAAGGCGTATTATCTGTAACATTAGTGATATTGACATCTGTACCTAATGTAAATGCTACACCTGATAGTGTGTCATTCAGTGTAACCTCAGGTATAACAATACCACCTTCACTAGATACTGATGCATTGGTATCATCATTTGCAATAATTTCTGCCTCTGTAACTGTAACAGTCACTGTTGCGTCATCACAGTTTGTATTATCTGTCATTTCACATAGTGTATATGTTTCTGTATAGATACCTGTTTGTGTACCGGCTGGTACAGTCACCTGTCCTGTTATTGTATTAACAACCAATGGTGTGGTATTAGTTACATTAGTAATCGTAGTATCTGTACCTAATGTAACAGCCGTTCCATTTAAAGTGTCATTGCTTGTAACATCTGCCAAACTTAAACCTCCAACATTTCCTATTAGGGTGGTACCTATATCATTAGTAGCGACAATCGCTGATCTAGTAAATGTATAGTCACTGGAATCACCATCTGCTATCGCATCACCTTCTGAACTCATATTTACTAAAAATCCGTTACCTGGATTTGTTACAGGTGTATTGACTCTAACAGTAATTGGAATTACAACAAGATATCTCATATCACCTGGTAGATCTTCTGAAGCCTTTTGTTGAATACGTACAATATAATCAGGTGCATTTAAGTAGTCTACATCAAACTTATTTGTAACATCGGCATTGCTATTTCTTGCATCTAAAACTTTTACGCCAGCTATATCAGCATTTTTTAAATCTACTTTTCCCAGTGTAACTGTTACTTTAAATCTGTTGATTCCATCAACTACTACATTATTTCTTTCACTAATTAGAAATGATACATTTCCTTCTCCTGCATTTTCAACAGCATCAAGTGGTGATGGTTCGATAGCAGGTTGAGCTAATGACATGAGTGGTGCTGCATAGAGTGTGCCTAATGTCATTAACATCATGATAATGTACGTTTGAATAGTTCTTTTTATTTTGTGCATTTTTTATACTTCCTAAGATATGATTATGATTTAGTAACTTGACTTAAAAGTCAAGTTACCAGCTTTACCTAAACACCCATTTTACACTCATGAATTGAAATTAATCTCCTTTTTTAATTTAAACGTTTCTCAATTGTATCTCTATCACTATTGTTGTCAATATTACTATCTCCACCTGTACCTGCTTTAATCGTTGCTTCTAAAATAAACTTACCAATTTCTCCTACTTCAACTGCGAAGGTACCTTCAATTGCAAAACGAGTTCTACTCAAGTGATCATTTATGCCAGTAAATGTGAATACGTAATCAAAAGGATCACTATCGTCAAACTGCCATAAATAATTTTCTACAAACTGGCCTTTAAATGATGTCATCGTACTATCATATACCAATGAAATAGCATCATTTTTGGGAACTCTCACAACCAGTGGATTACTCTGATCATATTGACCATTGTCTATCAAGTCTCTAATTAAAATATCAAATGAGATTATATGTTCACCTTCACCTGCGACAATCCCGCCATATACTGTTAAGATTGGTCTGTAATCTGGTGGGAATACTGTTTCATTAATCGTAATAACCACTGTTGCAGTATCGAATCCTCCATTTCCGTCTGATATTGTATAGTCAAATTGACCTGTTCCTGTATAGTTAACATCTGGTGCAAATGTTACTGTGCCATCACCATTTAAAATCACTGTACCATTGACCTCGTTTGATACAGATACTATACTTAAAGTATCACCATCTACATCACTATCATTGCTAAGCACTATATCTTCAAGACCTAGTGTTATAGATGTATTTCTATCTGTTTCATTAGTGTCATCCACGGCAATTGGTGCATCATTGACTGGTACTACTGTTACGGTTACGGTTGCAGTATCTGTTAATACACCATCTGTCACTGTATATTCAAAGATATCAATACCATTAAAATTTGCATCTGGTGTATACTTCAAAGTACCATCTGCATTTTGAGTCACTACACCATTATTAGGTTGAGTAAATACATCTACTATAAGTATGTCACCATCAACATCTATATCATTCATAGTTACATTAATATCAATTGGGGTATCTTCAGGTGTACTTTCATTATCATCTACTGCAACTGGTGCATCATTGACAGGTGTAACAGTCACGGTCACTGTTGCTGTATCTTCTCCACCGTTGCCATCTTGCACTGTATACTCAAAGGTATCTGTTCCATTAAAGTTTGCATCTGGTGTATACTTCACTGTACCATCTGGGTTAATCACTACGGTACCATTTGCTGGTGTTGTCAGTGAACCTGGTTTTACTGTCAGTGTATCGCCTTCAGGATCAGTATCATTTCCTAAAACTGTAATAGTTGTAGGTGTATCTTCCGGTGTTGTTTTATCGTCATCCATAGCAATAGGCTGTTTATTTGTATCATTTACTGTGATAACAACAAAAGCACTATCATTGGTGCTACCATCAGTAATCACATAGGTAAAAAAGTCTACACCATCAAAATTAGCATCTGGTGTATATTTTAATGTACCGTCTGTATTTTGAGTCACTGTACCATTATTTGGTTGTGTAAAGGAATCTACAGTAAGTGCATCTCCATCATCATCAATATCATTGTTTGAAACATTGATGTCAACTGCTACTTCCTCGTCTGTTGTTTCATAATCATCCACTGCAATAACTCTATCATTTACACTACCGACTGTCACAGTCACTGTCGCTGTATCTTCTCCGCCATTACCATCTTGCACTGTATACTCAAAGGTATCTGTACCATTAAAGTTTGCATCTGGTGTATATTTCACTGTACCATCTGGGTTAATCGATACTGTACCATTTGCTGGTGTTGTAAGTGAACCTGGTTTCACAGTAAGTATATCTCCATCCACATCGGTATCATTCGATACCACTGGAATATTCACGGGTTGATCTTCTTGGGTTGTAGTCGTATCATCTACTGCTACTGGTGCATCATTCACTGACTTTACATCAAGTATCACTGTAGCTTCACTCTCATCACCATCAGCATCTCTGATTTTATATGTAAAGCTATCTAGTCCATTAAAATTAGCATTAGGTACATAACTAAATGTCCCTGCTGCATTCACTGTGACTGTTCCATTACTTGGATCACTCACTTTTGACCATACATTGCCACCATCTGTACTTGGTATATCATTGGTAATCAATGTACCATTTTTTGTCGTATCTTCATTCAATGTAAAGCTATCATCATTGGCTACTGGTACATCTGGTGTATCCAGTACTGTTACAGTCACTGTCGCTGTATCTTCTCCGCCATTACCATCTTGCACTGTATACTCAAAGGTATCTGTACCATTAAAGTTTGCATCTGGTGTATATTTCACTGTACCATCTGGGTTAATCGATACTGTACCATTTGCTGGTGTTGTAAGTGAACCTGGTTTCACAGTAAGTATATCTCCATCCACATCGGTATCATTCGATACCACTGGAATATTCACGGGTTGATCTTCTTGGGTTGTAGTCGTATCATCTACTGCTACTGGTGCATCGTTCACTGGTGTCACGGTCACTGTGACCGTTGTTGTATCTGTTTCACCATTGCCATCTGTAATACTATACGTAAAGACATCCGTACCATTGTAGTTTGCATCTGGTGTATAGGTAATTGTGCCATTGGCATTTTTCACTGCTGTACCATGACTTGGTTGCGTGAGAGTGGTGACACTCAGTGTATCGCCATCAGGATCTGTATCATTGCCTAAAACAGTAATGGTTGTTGGTGTGTCTTCTGGTGTTGTTTTTGTATCTGGTACGGCTGTTGGTGCACTATTAGACATTATTTTATAACAAAGTCCTTTTAAGCTCACAGAATTTGTTCCAGAAACAGGGTTATCCTTTGCATAGTGCCGTGCCCTAAGACTCATTGTACTGTCAATATTTAATGAACCAACATCACTAAATTGATTGTTATTAGCCATGGAATTATTAACATCTATTGTGTAGCTTGTAGTTCCTGTTGATGTACCTGAAGATGTCGTATAGGCTTCAATTAAAAACTGTTCATGCTCTTGATCAGATGTATCTACATTAAAAGTCCATACATCTTTAAAATCTATAGATTCTGCTGTAGCATCAAATATAAGATCGATATCTTGGACAAGATTAGAACCACCGTTATTCTCACCAGAAGAATAGATATCTAATTCTAAAAAGGTGTACCCTGTATCACATGTTGCAGGTGTTATTTTATAACAAAAACCTTCTAGTGTAACAGAGTTATAGATATCAGGATCGCTTAACGTATCATGATCTGCCGCATAGTGTCTAAATGTAAGAGCACTATTTGATCCAGAAGTATTATCGAGTGTCCCTAAATCCGTTAGTACTGAACCGGGATTACTATTATCAATATCTGTAGTATATGCAGTCTCTCCTGCGTTTTGTAGTACTGCTTTGTAACGTTCATGCGGTTGTACAGTTGTATGACTCTCATATGTCTCTACATCTTGTAAGTCTATACTCTCTTTAGGAAGTAGTACAATACCTGTATCAACAACAAGGTTAGAACTAGTACTCGCTCCGCTAGTATAGGAACTTATATCCTTGTAGGTATAGCCAGAGGAACAAGTCGTTGCATACGTGATGCTCGTTAAAAGAAAAAATGTTGAAATAACCAAAAGAATCCTGGCTATATAGTTTTGTGTTGTTTTCATGATATTTACTCCATGTGTAAATTTAAAGTGACCTGGCTGTCTTTTCAAAAAAGACCCATAGCTTTCCGTCCTTACCTCGCGATAAGTTTGGCTTTGTATAAATAATATACAATTCGTAACAATAATATGATAAGAAAATATAGAATAAATTCTAAAAATATTAATTTTTTTTCAAAAACAACATTGCTGTAACAATAATATCGTCATCATCCTTACTAGGTGATTTTAAGATGACTCTATCTTGTTCTTTATCTTTGTATTCTATATATACATTTTCTCCATAAGAAGAAATTTTACAAATATTTTTGTTTCTAGCCAATATTTTCATAATTATAATATCTAAAAATTGTGTAGTAATTGTGTCTAGTTTACCGAACCTGTCAGCTATTTCTATTTCAATAGCATGCACTTCTTCTGTTGTTTCACATTGTGACAATCTTCGGTACAACTCTAGTCTTAGTCTATCTTCTTCAATCAGCTCTTCATTTAAATAAGCGTCTACAGAAAGCTTCATATCAATATGATGCGTCACCTCTTTTTCTTGACCTGAAAGCTCTTTGATAGCATCTTCTAACATACGTAAATAGAGTGTGTACCCAATTTGCTTAATATGTCCAGACTGTGCTTCTCCTATAATGTTACCACCACCACGAATCTCAAGGTCATGAAAAGCCAAAACAGCCCCTGAACCTAAATCTGAATGAGACTCTAAGGCCAAGAGTCGACGCTTTGCATTTTCTGTAAGGCGATCTTTATCTGATACCATAAAATAACAGTAACCTTCTTTCCCACCACGACCTACTCTTCCTCTTAGTTGATGTAAGTCTGCTATACCAAAATTATCTGCTCCATCAACAATCATTGTATTGGCATGAGGCATATGTATACCTGACTCTACAATAGATGTAGAGAGCAGGACATCATACTCTCCATCTTCAAAAAGCATCATCTCATCTTCTGTCTCTTTTGCCGATATTTTAGAATGTAACACTGCTATACGAAGTTTTGGAAGTATGGTAAGCAGTGTCTTTTTCTTAGCTTCTATACCTGCAATAGAGTTAAAAACATAAAATATCTGTCCACCTCTACGCATTTCACGCATGATAGCTTCTTTAATCACTTTATCATCATAGGACTTTACAAATGTTCTGACACCTTGACGCTCAGTAGGAGGTGTAAGAATTTCAGAAAAACTTTTTACCTCTGACATAGCAAGATTAAGTGAACGTGGTATAGGGGTAGCTGACATCGAAAACAGATGTACATCTATAGCTATTTCTTTCAGTGCTTCCTTTTGCTTGACTCCAAATTTATGCTCTTCATCAATAATCACTAATGCTAGATTTTTAAATTTTGCTTTCAAAAGTGCATGTGTACCTACTACAACATCAAGAGTACCCTCTTCCAACGCTTTAAGTACATTTTTTTTCTCTTTTGCTGTAGAGAACCTGTCTAGTTTTGCCACTTTTATCCCATGGTCATAAAAACGTTCTTTTAAACTTTTAAAGTGCTGCGATGAAAGTAATGTTGTAGGTGCAATCATCATAGCTTGATACCCACTTTTAACCGCCATAAACATACCATTCATTGCTACTTCTGTTTTTCCAAATCCTACATCGGCACTCAGAAGTCTATCCATCATTCTACCAGAGCTCATGTCATCCATCATATCTCTAATAGCTCTCTCTTGATCTTCTGTATGTACAAAACCAGCTTCTGACATAAAAATGGCATGTTCTTCCATGTTATTTTTAAGTTTAATACCTTTTTTCAAATGACGTTGGGCAGATAAGTTAATGATCTGTGAGGCTATTGCAAATAATTTCTCTTTTACCTTACTTTTGAGCTTTTTAAAGCTAGCTTTCCCCATACGATCAAGTACTGGTAATGCACCACCTTCAGCGACATAACGATCAATCACTTCTAAACTTGAAACAGGAATCAACAGAGCATCTTCATTTTGATAATGCATGACAACAAACTCTGAATTTGCCCCAAGGATTTCTCTTTTTTCAATCCCTTTAAAAATCCCTACTCCGTGATTTTCATGTACCACATAGTCACCGACTTTTAACTCATCGAGTATCATAGTCGATTTTTTAACTTTTTTACGTTTAAAAGGTTTGTTGAGTGAAAGGATAAGTTTATCTGAACCTACAATATTAACAATACCTTCTTGATAGACAAATGTTAGATTCGTAAAACTATCAAGTTCAGAACCTCTAACGATACTCTCATTCTTTGCAAGTATGGTAATATTTTTGTCTTTATGTGATTCTAATAGTTTATTGTGATTCACAGCTACTAAATCACGATATTTTGAACCCTCAGGTATGGCAGGTAGTAAAAATAACTTGCGTGGTACGAGTGGTTCAGTAAGATCATAAAGTTCTTTTAATTCATCATCCAAGTTTGATGCCCATACACCTGTAAACTGTTCTAATGCACTCTGCGCTAAATCATCCAAGTGCCAAAGCCCTAAAGAATCAACATCTTTGACAAAAGAGTCGTATGGGCTCAATACACATCTATCTTTTAATGCTTCTAATGTATCATTTTCAAGTGCTAAAAATGCTGGAGAGAAAGTGAATGACTCTAACTCATCAAGAAGACGTTTTTGTGTATTTGCATCATAATGCTGTATTGCCTCTATCTCTTCATCAAACAAAGAGATACGGTACGGTTTATCTGCATCAATAGGGAAGATATCTATAATATCTCCACGGAATGACACCTCTCCTTGTGTACTAGCAATATCAGTAAAATGATACCCCCAACAATAAAGCTTATCTTTAAAATTTTCTAACTGTAAAGTATCTCCAAACTCGATAGTCTCTTTAGAGAAGTACTCTTGCCTTGGAAAAGGTATAAGAAGTGTACGTAAAGGAGAAATAAGTATTTTTTTATTTTTACTCTCATAGTAACTTGCTAAAGTAATTAAAAAAAGTTGTATGTCTTCATCGTAAGGACGTAAGTCTTCTCCCAAAGATACACGTAAATCAGGTAATACAAATGTGTCAAACTCAAGTAAGTTAGCTACATCTCGTATTTGGACAGCTTCTTTATCGTCTTTACAAATGAGTAGTGTGGTTTCGGCAAGCTCAGCCGCCGTTCCCTGAGTGTTCCCTGAGTCGAAGGGTGTCGAAGGGTCTCGAAGGGATAATTCTTCTAAATATTGGTATATATTACTTTGGTACATATTCTCACTTTTTGGTGCGATGGCAATCGCCCCCTACATATTTCTTTGTTTTAAAAATTCTTCTACGACATAAAATGATCCAAAAACCAAATATGTCTCGTTATCATCTATTTTATTTTGAAAATGACGATATTCGAGTTCTACAGTTTCTAAGGCTTTTTCTATCTCATGTGTAGTTGTAGCACGTTGTGACTTTATTGAAATAATCTCTACGCGTTTCACTTTAGGTTTTAAAATACGTAACACCGTTTCATAGTCTTTGTCATCAAGGCTATTATATATCAAAACTACTTTTTCATCTAGCGCTTTTACTATAGCACGCGCAGCCAAGGGGTTATGTCCTACATCTATCCGTATATTTTCACGCAACGCATAAAAACGTCCAAAGAGCTCTAAAGATTTTAAATCATTAATATCATAGTTTATATTTAAAATATCCAATGCTTGTAAAGCTACATTTGCATTGTCAATCAGATAATCACCCCAACCTTTGGCTTCGGCAAGCTCAGCCACCTTGTTATTCTTCGGTTCTTGAGCTTGTCGAAGGACTGCCCCTACCTCGTTTGCAATTTTTTTTGCAACTACGACTACTTCATCATATACTTGTGGCGCTAACAAAGCCTTCTTTTGTATACTTCGTATCTTTGTACTTGCAATCTCTTCAATGGTCTCTCCTAAAAAAGATTGATGGTCTAATCCAATAGGTGTAACAATCGAAAGTTCCTTATCACATACATTTGTTGCATCAAACTCACCACCAAGCCCTGCTTCAAGTACCATCAAGTCGCATTTTTCAAAAACCACAAAAGCCAAAAGTGTTGTGTACTCAAAATAGCTTAAAAGCTCAGACATCTCTTGACCTAAAATACTAAAAAGTCTTTGATGTGCCTTTTCTAACATTTCATCTGAAGCATCATCACCATCTATCCAGATACGTTCATTAAATTTCAAAATATGTGGTGATGTATAGTGTCCAACACTATACTTTCTCATACCTAATTTCTCTTGCCTAATGCCTTGCAAATATGCAAGATGGGCCACCATTCGTCCCGTAGACCCCTTGCCATTCGTACCTACAATATGTACAGTTCTAGGACGCTGTATATGAGGCTTAAGTAGGTCATAAGCGATATGAACGCACTTATGATCTATCTCTTTATAATAGAGTGGTTTGTTATCCAAAAAAAGATGAAGTGGTATTGACACTATATTTTATTTCTCTACTTTAATTTTTTTCTTCTTTTTCTTTTTTGCTTTAGTCGTACCCTTAGCCGATACATAAGCTACAAATTCGTCTAGTGCTTTTTCTAACCCACTTCGGATTGCTTCTGTTCTAAGTTTAGAGGATGTAAGTGATGATGCTTCAATGTCAGACTCAACTCTAGAAGTGATACTTTTTTTCAACTTACCTCTCTTGGTTCTCATTTCAAACTTCACCCTAATATCTGCTCTATATCGCGTAACATAACCATTTTCATACGCAAGAGGTCTAAAACGACTTCCACTATAACTAATAAGTATTTGGCTACCAGCTTGTTCTTTAGGGACAATACTTCCTTTAAAACGTGTATAGACTAAACGATTCATTTCGTCTTTCACAAAAGGAGCGTTTTCAGGTTCAACCCTGTCAACCTCTACTTCAACATACACAGTGTCTTCAAAAACTTGCTTAATGTAGTGTGATGATGGTTTATACCCACATGCAGTTACAACAAATGCTAATATGGTAAACAACAATACTTTTTTCATACTCTATCCTTTATCTGGTTTTACAGCTAAGTTAACCAATTTATTTGGTACCACTATCTCTTTGACGATATTCATACCTTCAAGCCACTTTGCCCCAGCTTCTTTTGCTGTAGCAAGTATCTCATCGTTGGATGCAGATGGACTCATTTCTACTTCAGTACGCTTCTTGCCACCTATCATCACCATGTAGAGGATGCTATCTTGTACGAAGACTTCTTCTTTTACTTCAAGCTTCGCACCTAAATTTTCTCTACTAAACAACATCTCAGAAAGCTCAGATGTTACATGCGGAACAATAGGCTCTAAGAGATTAAGCATGATGTACATACCTTCTGTCCACACATCACCATTATCTTGTTTATCAAGCGCATTAAGTGCTTCCATACAAGCTGCAATGAGTGTGTTGAACGCAAATGTCTTTTCATACACATCACTAGACTTTTGTAACGCTTCATACACTTTGACACGTGCAAGTTTAGACTCTTTTGACAAACCCTCTTGGTCAATGTTTGGTAGTGCATTACCAATTACTTTTTCATGTCTGTCAAATAACTTCTTTAAGAACCTAAATGCACCCTCAACAGCAGAGTCATTCCACTCTAACTCTTTAGCTGGAGGTGCAGCAAACAGTGTAAAAAGTCTAGCTGTGTCAGCACCATACTTTTCTACCAATGCGTCAGGGTCAACCGTGTTTCCTTTAGACTTAGACATCTTAGCACCATCCATGAGTACCATACCTTGGGTAAGTAGGTTCTCAAACGGCTCATTTATATCATGGTATCCAAGGTCGCGGAGTACCTTGGTAAAAAAACGTGCATAAAGTAAGTGTAAGATGGCATGTTCTATCCCACCGATGTACTGATCTACCCCTAGCCAATAGTTTGCCTCTTCTTTGTCTATGCCTATCTCATTCCATTTGTTAGGATGGGTCGCATAACGGAACTGATACCAACTTGACTGTACAAAAGTATCTAACGTATCTGTCTCACGTGTCGCATCTTTGCCACATTTTGGACATTTGGTATGTTTCCATATTGGGTGATTATCAAGTGGGTTACCCTCACCCGTTATCTCTACATCTTCAGGAAGTGCTACAGGTAAGTTTTCTATCTTCTCTGCTACCAAACCACAGTCATCACAATGTACAAATGGTATAGGTGCACCCCAGTAACGTTGCCTAGAGATACCCCAGTTTCTTAGCTTGTAGTTTGTTGTACCCTTACCTAAACCACCCTCTTCAAACATAGAGATAATCTTAGCTTGAGCCGGATAATTACCTAACCCTGTAAATGCAGCAGAATCAACTAACTCACCCGCAAGTGTATAGGGAAGTTCATCACCACCACTTATCACTCGTTTGATAGGCAAGTCATACTTTGTAGCAAACTCAAAATCTCTCTCATCATGTGCAGGAACGGCCATCACAGCCCCACCACCATAACCTGCAAGTACAAAATTTGCTGTCCATACTGGTATCTCTTCGTTTGTAAGCGGGTGTATCACGGTAATCCCTAAGTCATACCCCTCTTTACCCTCTTTGGCACGTTCGATCTCAGTCATGTTCATAATTTCGATGATACGCTCACTTACCTTTGCATCTAACAATCTATTTTCAAGTAAGTACTTCGTAATGTCATGTTCAGGAGCAAGTGCTGAGTAGGTCACACCATAGATGGTATCTGGACGTGTGGTAAACACGGTGTATTTATCAAAATTTCCACCAAGCTTCTCTTTTGAAGCGGGACTAAGTTCAAAGTCAAACTCAAGCCCTTGAGACTTCCCTATCCAATTGTCTTGCATCGTAAGTACCTGATTTGGCCACTTACCTTCAAGTTCTTTAAGGTCACCTAGTAAATCATCTGCATACTTGATGATGTCAAGGTAATACCCAGGCATCTCTTTAAGTTCTACTGGATTATCACATCTCCAACAGCACCCTTCTTCTACTTGTTCGTTAGCAAGTACTGTATGACAGTCTTCACACCAGTTCACGGTAGTGCTTTCACGGTACAGAAGCTTTTCTTCAAACATCTTGATGACAAACTCTTGTTCCCACTTCGTGTATAGCTCGTCACATGTAGCAAACTCACGCGTTTTAGAAAAAGAAAGCCCTAAAGTATTTAGCTCTTTTCTCATGTAGTCTATGTTCGAGTATGTCCAGTCTTTCGGGTGTCTTCCATGTTTAATCGCTGCATTTTCAGCAGGCATACCAAAAGCATCCCAACCGATAGGATGGAGTACATTAAAGTCTTGTTTCCTGTAGTAACGAGCAAACGCATCACCAATGGCATAGTTTCTTACATGTCCCATATGCAGACGTCCACTAGGAAAAGGGAACATAGAGAGAATATATTTCTTTTTTCTCTCTAATCCATCATCCGGCTCAAAAGCCTTCTCTTCATTCCATTTCTTCTGCCATTTGGCTTCAATCTCACTTGGATTGTAACTCATTCATTCTCACTTATTTTTTGGTATTTCATATTGCTAAAGATTATATCGAATAAGGGGTTAGATATGTCTGTAGAGTCTTCTTACCCCTTAAATGTATATTTAGATATACTCTGTTCAAATATATTTAAAAATAGGAAGAAAAATGTTTCCAGGAAGTAAGCCAAGAGAAGGCTTTAGCATGAAAGTAAATGGTGTACACCTTAATCGTCCAGATTTACATGAGATAGCCGCAGACTTAAATATTGGTACTAGAGATATTCTCATGAAAGACCGTATACTCACAATTTACAACACCTCTAAAACATGCCAAGAGATTATAGATGATAATGCTTTAGCCTCATTTGTAGCAATGACTCTTAGTATATCTGCTGAAGATATTACAGAGTTAAAACCTGTGATTGAGGAACCCTTTAAGATGGAGTTTGATCCAAGCGATTTCGAGGATGATGACTAATGACTACTGCACTCGTACACCATGCTTCACCAAATCGCACTAATCTACTTATCTTAGATTCACCTCTCCTTAGGTGCAAAACATGGTATCTACGCCAAAGAAGGCATGAAAAAAAATAGCGGAAAATTTCACATCGATGTGATGATAGACACAAGTACATTTACTATAAACAATGTACTTGTATTTAAAGAGGAGAGGTGGATAGTTTAATATTTTTTCATCTATTGAAACGTATTACACTCTCTCATATCACCTGTTTTAAGACCACGTCTTAACCAAGCCATACGTTGTGCAGAGGAGCCATGTGTAAAGCCATCGGGGTTTACATACTGTCCTGCTTTTTTTTGTAAAGTATCATCACCTATAGAAGCAGCCGCACGAAGTGCTTCTTCTAAATCACCTTTTTCTAAAATACCAAACCTATTGTGAGCATGGTGTGCCCACACCCCTGCATAACAGTCTGCTTGAAGTTCTACTTTGACTTGTAGTGCATTCGCTTTAGTACTACTACCTCCCCAACTTTGTTTTGCCTGCTGTACCTTAGCCAATGTACCTTGAAGGTTTTGAATATGGTGTCCTACTTCATGTGCAAGGACATAAGCTTGAGCGAAGTCACCAGGAGCAGAATGATTTTTAGCAAGCTCTTCAAAAAAGCTCTGGTCTAAGTACACTTTATAATCAGCAGGACAGTAGAAAGGCCCCATTGCCGAATCTGCAAAGCCACATCCAGATTTTGTTCCACCACGGTAAAGCACCATTTTAGGTTCCCTATATTTCATACCATATTTTGGCAGGACAGTGTTCCAGACTTCTTCAGTATAGCCTAATGTTGTAGACATGAACGCTGACATTTCATTGTCTTTAGCCTCATTTGCAACTGTCGTCTTAGAAGTTGAGCCACCCATACCTATGAGTGACAAAGGGTTAAATCCAACAAAATATGCTGCTGCACCTAGCCCAATAATTGCCCAACCGAACTTGGTTTTAAGCAGTGGCCGAACGACAGGCCATAGCATCATCATTGTCCCCATTGAAGGTAGTCCACGACCACCACCCCCACCTGAAGTAGCTCTTCTGTCTTCAACATTTGAACTTTTTCTTCCACCTTTCCATTTCATCACTAGCCTTTAAATATTGATTTTCGAATTTAACTAAATTATACCGGTTAAAAGTAAAATTTAACTACAATAGTAGTACTAAATAATTGAGGAGTCATTGTGTCTTTAGCCTTAGCAAGAAAATATCGGCCTGCCACATTTGATGACTTAATTGGCCAAGAGGCAGTCTCTCAAACCTTGTCACTAGCACTAGATGGAGATAGACTCTCTCATGCCTATCTTTTCTCTGGATTAAGAGGAAGTGGTAAAACTTCTACTGCACGTATCTTTGCGAAAGCTTTACTCTGTGAAAAGGGGACTACTTCACAACCTTGTGGCACATGTACACACTGTACCATGGCAAGTAGCAATAGTCATATGGACATTATAGAGATGGATGCTGCCTCAAACCGTGGTATAGACGATATTAAAGACCTCATAGAACATACCAAATATAAACCATCATCTGCTCGTTTTAAAATCTTTATCATAGATGAAGTCCATATGCTTACCAACCAAGCATTTAATGCTCTACTTAAAACCTTAGAAGAACCACCAGATTTTGTCAAGTTTATCTTGGCAACAACAGACCCTTTAAAACTGCCTGCAACCATACTCTCTCGTACCCAACACTTTAGATTTAAAAAAATTCCACAAAACCTTGTACGGGGTCATTTAGAACACATACTAAACCTAGAAAACATAGGCTTTGAAAAAGATGCTCTAGAAATTTTAGCACGCTCTGGTGCGGGGAGCTTAAGAGATTCACTTACACTTACAGATCAAGCCATCGTCTATTCTAAGAATTTTGTAGATATTAACACTGTCACCCAAATGTTAGGTATCATAGAACCATCTCACTTAGAAAACTTACTTAACGATATCATGTTAAAAGATACCCAAAAGATTTTAGCTTTTATACATATGGCAACAGACTATGAAGCAGAAATGATATTGGATGAGCTAACACTCTATCTTAAAGAACTACTTTTAAGTCATAGTACTAAGTTTAGTCCTATGATTATAGAGCGTTTTTTTAGAGTCATTGCAGATTCAAAATCTCTGTTAGCCCTAGGTAGCGATGGTGAATTTGTACTCTCTTTATCACTCTTTAAGATGGTAGAGTCTTTAGAAACAAAAGAGATTGACACTATGATACGAAGCTTAGAAAATGAGCTTAAAGGTGTAGAAATCACTACACAAGTTGTCTCTCAACCTACTCCCGCAAGGCCATCCCCTCCAGAAGAAAGTAAAATAGTAGAAAACACAAAAGGTGAGATACAAAAAGAGACACCTCAAAAAACAGTAGAACCAATCATTCAAAAAGATGAAGCTGAAGAACTCTTTGTACTCCCTTCTGATGAAACCTCTACAGAGATAAAACCATTAGACATTATGGAAAAGGCTTCATCTACAGAAACATCAACTACACAAACTAATGAAGTCTCCATAGAAGATAGCCAACCACCTGTAGGTGGATCTATAGAGCCTACATATGAACCTATAGAAGATAATAACATAACAGTAGAAACACCAACAACCAATGCACATCAAAGTACTTTTAATCTATTAATAGAAAAGATCTACGATAGAAGTTTTGATGTAGGTGAAGTATTTAAAAACAATATCTTATTTATAAGTTTTATAGAAAATAAATTGACCTGGGAATCTACAGCCGAAGGTGATGACAAAAAATCTCTTATAGCCCACTGGGGCGTCATCAATATGTTTGTAAAAGAGACATTTGGTCTTGAAACAAAAATTGTCAACATTCCTAAAAAAAAAGTAGTTAACACTGCAGAAAACTCAACACCCACCACTTCGACAAGCTCAGTGAGCGATACTCCTCAGTCTAGGAACTACACACAAAACACGGTGGCTGAGCCTGTCGAAGCCCAAATCCCACATAATGATGCAGATACTTCATCGATGATAGAAGATATTGAAATGAAAAGCTCATGTATAGCGCCAGATGCAGGTGAGACTGAAGCAGCAAAAGAAAAAGACCCTTCAACCCTACTCCAAGAGCCCATGGTTAAAGAAGCTATCGCACTTTTTGACCCTAAAAAAGTAAGGATTAAAAGAAATAGTTAATCCCTATTTATTCAAAAATACTATTGTAAATAAAGCACCCTTATCTGTATTCTCAACACTAAGTCTGCCACCCATGTTCTTCTCTATAATTAACTTTGACATATAAAGTCCTATACCTAAACCTAGTTCTTTTGTGGTGAAGTAAGGCTCAAATATCTTCTCTATATTTTCCAGGTTAATACCTCCAGCATTATCTTCTAGTGACAGTGTATTCTTATCTATAATTATAAATATCTGGGGATTGTTTATCTTTCGTGTTTCTAATACATCTTTGGCATTGACTATCAGGTTAAGCAACACTTGTTTAAATTCATTCTTGTAATTAAAGAGAGTACTATCTTCTTTTATATCTACATTTATCTCTATCTCATCATGGTGTACAAGTTCTAGGATATTTTGTAGTTCTTGTGCTAACATAAAGTTTTCTTTTTCTTTAGCTGGTGCATAGAAGTTTGTAAAATCATCTATAGTTTGGGACATAAACTCTAGCTGTTGCGTACCTTCATTTACAAGCTGACTTCTCTCTATTTGTTTCTCTGAGTATTCAATGTTCATAAACGTATATGACAGACGTGTAAGAGGTTGTCTCCATTGGTGGGCAATGTTACCTAACATTTCACCCATGGAAGCTAGTTTAGACTGATGAATAAGAAGTTGTTTCTGTGATTCTTGTTCTTTTTTACGTTCATTAATTTGGTATGAAAGGGCTATGGCTAAGATGATAGCTTCTAGTACAGAACCTACAATCATAGGATTAAATAAAACCTCTTCAATATGTACATCTATAAATTCATCGGACAACACAAAAAAGAAAAATACACCCCATCCTACTAAATAAAATCGAGAAGAGATAGAGCCTTGTTTCACACGTAAATATGCCAAGTAAACCAAGTAAGAAAAGATAAATAGATAGACCCCAAAATCAAAAGTGAGCGAATAAGGATAAAAAAGAAAATCAAGAACTATAAACATTAAAATGAACCTTATAGTCTTTACATGTTCTTTTAGATGCGGGGAGATAGACAAAAAACGATTACTAAACATCACAATAAAAAAGAATGTAAATAAAGAAATGGATGCGAATACAACATCACTTTCTATATGCGAGGGTATAATACTAAGGATGATATCTTGTTCATAAAAAAGTGACCCCAACATGCCTATTTGCATAAGAGCATAATAAAGAAAAGCTTTCTCACGGTTATAATAATAAAGCACAGCATTATAAATGGAAGTCATCAAGATAAGACCAAATGCCATGCCCATAAAGAAGATAAAAAGATTCATCACTATACCTTATCAGAATTATCTAAAGACTACAATGTACCCCATTTTCTGTTTTGAATAGTTGAAGTATAAAATCAATAAATGAAAAAATAATGAAAAGGTCATATTTTTAGTCTATAACCAACACCTGAGACATTTTCTATCATTATATTTCGTAGCTTCTTGCGTAAAGAACGCATGAGCGACCTAAGTGTATCCATACTCATAAACCCATCAAGCCAAATATAGTTCTCTATCTCATTATAAGTCACTGCCCTTGTAGTATGTTTAGCCAGTATATCCAAAAGAAGCAGTTCATTTTTTGTAAGTTTGATGACCTCGTTATCTATAATAAGCGTTTTGTTGAGTGTGTCGTAGACTGTATTTTCATTGAGTTGTATGAGACTTAGGGTATCTTGTTTCAAATGTTCATTGGCTAGTTTTAGTGCTTCAAGTAACTTAGTCGAAGTGATAGGCTTAACAAGATACTTGATAAGCTGTAACTCTACAGCCTGTAAAAGGTAAGTAGTATCTGTAAAAGCTGTTGCGAGTATGATAGGGGTGGACTTATCTGTTTTACGAATTTTACTTGCCATATCTAGCCCAGAGAGTCGAGGCATCTTTATATCGGAGATAATAATGTCAGGACTATAGTCCTCATACAACTCTAAAGCCTCAAGCCCATCTTTAGCTAGCCATACTTTTTTACATATCTTATTTAAGTACATTTGTGCATTTTTTCGGATGATATCATCATCTTCTACATAGAGTATGGTTAAGTCTTTAAAATTTGTCTGCATATGTCATTATACTTTAATTTCATTACATCATTTTTTCTTATGGTTCTAATAACAGTAATAGCTCAGTAGTAGGCTGAGGAGGTAGTTCTTTCATTACTTCTCTGGGGTCATCGAGATAGCACTCTAGGGGAGGAAAATTAGCTAATTTGTATTGATTTTTTTGAACCCATCCATAAAACCAAACCCAGACATCATAGATATCATCATAATCACCTTGAAATGTTACTTTAGCATAGGTTCCACCAGGTATTTCTCTATGATAGATTTCAAACATAGTAAAATCTAATTCATCTGAGACTTCTACGCAGCCCTCATATCTTAATAAGTTTTCATCCGTAATAGTAGGAATATCAAAAGCCAATCCATAACAGTTTGTATGTTTTGTTGAAATAAATTCATTTGACTCTTTTTGGAAAGTATCTAATATATTGATCAGTGCATTCCATGCAACATAAGAACTTTCCTTATAGTCACCAATAGCTCTATAACTCAGTGTTCTTTGTGGTTTTCGTTCTATGATTTCTACGCTTAGGTCATATTTTCTTGCTATGGTATGAAATGTTTGTTTAGATGTCTCTCTAAAGAGACTGGGTGATTGTTTAAATTTTTGTTTGAATGCCTTGTTGTAGCTACTTGGTGTCCAATACCCTACATTAAGACCTATTTCTGTGACAGGCGTATTTAAATGAAAAAGATCTTTTGCACTTTTTTCTAAACGTAATCGTTTTATCATAGATATGATACTTTCACCTGTTGCTTCTTTAAATAGACGAGCGAAATGATATTTACTATATCCAGCAACTACCGAGAGTTGTTCTAACTCTAATTCTTCAAATAAATTTGTTTCAATATATTCGATAACTTTGATAATCTCTTTGGAGTACATTTCTAATCCTTTGATGATAGCAATAATGGAGAAGTTAAATTCTGTATATTTTATTATAATGAAAAATGAAAAAAAATTAAAGGATAAAAGATGAAACATATAGTACTTGCTGGAGCAACAGGATATCTTGGTAGATATATAGCTAAGGAATTGAAGTCAAGAGGATACTATGTAACTCTTTTGGTACGTAATAAACAGTCATTTAAAAATAAGATGGTCATCGCTGATAATGTCATAGAAGGAGATATGAGAGATAAACAATTTTATAAAGGATTGTTTGAAGATGTGGACGCAGTGATTTCGACAGTTGGCATTACACGACAAAAAGATGGTGCAACCTATATAAATATAGATTATGGGGTTAATAAACTACTTTTGGACGAAGCACTGGATGCAAAGGTAAGAAAGTTCATCTATACATCTGTACTACACGGTGAGAATTTAAAACACTTGAAAATATGTCAGGCAAAAGAGTTATTTGTGGAAGCATTGCAATCAAGTAATATTGAGTCTACTATCATAAGACCCAGTGGTTTTTTCTCTGATATGGAAGAATTCATACACATGGCTAAATCTGGGCGTGTTTATCTCTTTGGGGATGGCAAGAAAGAAGCTAATCCAATTGATGGAGAAGATCTAGCTAAGGTTTGTGTAGATGCGATTAATCTTTCAGATAGTGAAATCAACATCGGAGGACCAGAGATTATGACACATAATAAAATGGCAAAAATAGCTTTTAATGTACTCGATAAACCAATTAAAATAATGTATATACCAAGCTGGATCAGAAAATCTTTATTATGGACTGTACAAAAGATAACAGATCAAAAAACATATGGTTCTATTGAGTTTTTTCTCACCGTGATGTCAATGGATATGGTTGGCAGCAGTATGGTAAAAAAACACTAAAAGAACATTTTGAGAGTAAAACAGCAAGAATGGAATAGCATAAAGTTTCATAAATACCTATAATAGGTCATGGTTAAAAATTAAATATAAAGGATAAATAATGAAAGTTTTAAGCGAAAAAAAATGGATTTTTTTACTTACAACATTAGTATTAGTAGGTTGTGGTTCAAATAATTCATCTAATAGTCAAGCATCACAAAATCAAGAAGAACCAGTAAATGCCACAATAGAAGAGTCTCTCTCGTATTATAGAGACAAATATAATGTTCCTGCCATGGCAGCAGTAGTAGTAAAAGATAACAAAATTGTGGAAAAAGCATCATTAGGACTACGAAAATTCGGGAGCATAGAAACTGTAGAAGAGAATGACCATTGGGGTATCGGTTCTATCACAAAATCGATGACAGCTACATTGAGTGCTATTCTCGTAGATAAAGGAATCTTAGATTGGAACACAACATTATTGGAAGTATTTCCAGAATTTCAAAATATGCAAACTAGATATAAAGACACATCGATTGAGGCACTTCTTTCTCATAGTACTGGCTTACCTCAAGATGATGATGAAATTTGGAAAGGATATGTGAACAGCATGAATTCTGTGGTAGACCAGCGGTACACATTTACCAAAGAAGTCTTAGCGTATGAAAGCGATGTTATGGCTGGTACATTTACATATAGTAATATCAATTATGTAGTTGTGGCTGCGATGCTAGAGAAGTTGACGGATTTATCTTTTGAAGAACTTCTAGAGACTTATCTTTTACGTCCAGTAGAGATGCATGATACACATGTCAATATTGATACACAAAAAGATGATATATGGGGACATATATATGTAAAGGGTACAAGAGTTGCCATTGATCCAAGCGAACATCATGTAGCCAATGCTCAAATAGTTGTACCGGCAGGGAGTAGAATGTTTACAACATTAGATGATATGGGAAAATATCTTATCACACACCTTCAAGCTATAAAAGGGAATACCTCACTAATGAGATCACAAAATGCTCAAAAACTTTATGTCCCTATTGTAAAAGTAGATGAGGATCTTGATTATAGTTTAGGTTGGTTTACAGAAGGAGACTACGGTATTCAGCACAATGGAAGTAATGGTAGATGGTTTGCACTTACTTTTATAAACTATAAGACTGGATACGGTTATTTTGTTGTGATCAATGCAACAGGAAATGAAGTTGAGAAAGGTGTCTATGAAATGATGCATTCTCTCATAGAACGTACCAATACATAAGAGGAGTATATAGATGTTTGATCAGATAATTGTAGTATATTTATATCTTTTTTTCTCCACCATGATTATTGCTTTTCAGTTTGCTTTGATATTTGGAGCACCTTGGGGTGAAATAACAATGGGGGGAAGATATTCTGGACAAATCCCTTTGTATATGCGTATGGTTATTTTATTTGTATTCATCCCCATACTATTGTTAGTAACAATGATTGTATTGGTTAGGAGTGGATTGACATGTGAAGAATATTACGAATGGTCCAAGTCAGCTATCTGGTTTGTAGTGGCATTTCATAGTATAGTTTCCATATCAAACATTATAACTCCAAGTAAAAAAGAGAGGATGGTATGGGCACCTATAACAGTCATTACATTGGGTTGTGTTATTTATATAGCGATGCATTAGTCTATGGAGCTAAAAATGAAAGAGATGTTTAGAGAATATAAAGATAGTGATTACACGCAATGCGAGGAACTGGTAAATGAAGCTTGGAGATTCGATTATATATTCTCTCCTAAGGCATTATCTGATATAGCAAAACTGATTTATACAAAAGGATCAGTTCTCGGCAGTAACTACAAAATGGTAGTTGAAGTTAACGGAAAAGTTATCGGATTTATTTTTGGGCTAAATGAACACTCGAATAAACCTGGAAACAATATCCTCTTTGGATTGGGACTTTTATGGAAACTAATATGGATAAAGTGCAAGAAACCCAATAGAAATGATCTGCTAAATGCATTAAAAGTGCATGAAAATAATCGAGCTGAGATTGTTTATAGAGGTAGAAGCGAGATAATTCTTTTTATTGTTGGTAAAGAGTTTCAAGGAAAGGGGGTTGGGAAAAAACTTTGGTCTGGATTCAAAAATATGAGTATCGGGTCTGAGGTTAAATCTATTATAGTAGAGACTAATAAGCTTGGTGCCAGTAGCTTCTATGAGCAAATCGGTTTTAGGCATCTAGCAGATTTTGATTCCCCATTACATGAGTTTGCTACCAAAGGTGGGCAAGCGTGCATATATGAATATCAATTCAACAATTGATTCCAAGGGACGTATTCATAATAGTACCCAATTAAATTTTCATTATTTTTTCATTTTATTTTTCCATACTAGCAGTATCAAATCATAAAGGATAAAAGATGATAAAAGAAATGACGATAGGTTTACTCAGCATAGTGGTATTGGCAGGATGTGGTTCAGAAAATAACTCAACAAAAAAAAATAATCTTACCCAAACCAGTGCATTTGATAAAAGTAGCATAGATATTATTTTCAGAAGTATGGAGAAGTTTCCTACAAATGTCCAAGTCTCTATAGCTAAGATTGAAGATGGCCAGGTTTATTATTATGGAGCATTACATAGTAATAGTGCCATAAACGCCGTAGATAACTATTCGAATACATTTATGATAGGATCCATTAGTAAAGTGTTTACCTCCACACTTTTAGCACAAATGGTACTTGATAATAAAATCACCTTAGATGAAAGCATAGGAAACCAACTTCCCTACACACTAAAAAACAATATAAATATGAGCTACAAACAGTTAGCCAATCACACCTCAGGAGTGACGAGAGATACAAATGTAGCACCAGCTAATGAATCAAAATACAACACCTACCATGAACTCAATATGACGGATATAGAGAAGTACTTAAAGCATGATTTAAAATTGGAGCATGAACAAGGTACACACCACTACTCAAACCTCGGAATGAATATATTAGGATACATGATGACAGAGATAGAAAATAAGTCGTATGAGACACTTTTACAAGAGCGTATTTTGAATAAATTGGGTATGGATAATACTACTACGATCAGGGAACAAGTACAACCTACTCTTATTCCTGCACTGATGGAAAATGATGACTCATTACCAGTAGCTTATGATAGTGCAGGAGGCATACATTCTAGTGTAGAAGATTTATATAAGTTTGCTTTAGCATCTTTTGGAGATGAGCCTGAATATTTGTTAACACAAGAAGAGACAGTAAAAATAGATAATACGGAATCATTAGGCTTAGGTTGGTTTATAAATACAGATGTGAACGCTTACTTTCATGGTGGAGCAACACAGGGATATAGGTCTATTATGATTTTAGATAAAGAAAATCATAATGGTATTATCGTACTTTCAAATGTACCCCTAGAAGGTAATATAGGTGATATTCATCATTTAGGTTTTACCCTCATGGAAGAGATATATAAATAATAATACTTTGAATCTATTTTCATTATTTTTTCATTTTATTTGATAATAATGTAAACATCAAAACATAAAAGGATAAAACATGACAACAATAAAAACACTATCACTCACAACTATAATAACACTACTCCTAGTAGGCTGTGCAAATTCAAAACCAGTTTTTACATCCAGTGGTACAAAAGGACATAGCATAGACTGTTCAGGTGAACTCAGTACTTGGGGTGACTGTTATGAAAAGGTAAGTGAGCTCTGTGGGACAAAAGGTTATAGAATCTTGGAAAAAATGGAAGATAAAGAGTCTAGCATTTTTGCAGGGAAAGAAGGTTTATTTGGCTCCAGTACACATACTAGAAATTTGATTATTCAATGTAAGTAGCCATATACATTTTTTCAATCCATCCAAGCCTGAGTGATTATCTTAGGCTTGTCATCATAGATCTTGATTTTTTCGGCTCCCACACAACGTCCATTATCATCTAATTCAAAGACAATCATCTGTAAAACTGATTTACACTCATTGGCAATGTCAAAGTGTCCACCTATACCTGTAAGAAAACGTTTAATAGGTATTTCATCTTTCATACCTATGACACCATCTTTACACCCAGTAAGCCCCACATCAGTCACATAACAACAACCATCTATGACTTCTAGATCATCTGTTGCCACGTGTGTATGTGTACCTAAGATAGCAGAAACATCTTGTTTAAGCATTTGTCGTAAAGTGTTCTTCTCAGAACTTGCTTCAGCATGTATGTCTAAAATAATATGCCTAAAACCTTGTTCTTTTAATTGAGAGACCACATCAACTATCATCGTAAAAGGATTATCTACCAAAGGCATGGTGTAGTGCCCCATAAGGTTCAAAATAGCAACATTTTTACCTAATATTGTAGTCTCAAATATCCCTTTACCTGGTGTAGATTTAGGGTAGTTCATAGGGCGAATAAGTGGGTAGGTATTATACATTTCTAGTATCTCTTTTTTATCAAAAGAGTGATTACCACCTGTCATCATGTCAATACCATAGCCTAGGAGTTCAATACAGTTTTTTTCGGTTAAACCAAAGCCATGAGAAGCATTTTCATAATTGGCAATAGTATAGTCTATAAAATGTTCTTGTTGAAGTCTTTTTAGATGTCGCTTAAGCATCAAGCGACCAGGTTTTCCTACAATATCACCAATAAAAGCAATTTTCAATAGTGCCTACTTGCTTTTCCCTGCAAAAGGCAATAATGCAGAAGCCCATGTAAGCCCACCACCAAAAGTATCTAGTAACATCAACTCACCTTCTTTAAGTCTACCAGACTCCCATATATCATTAATTGCCATAGGAATTGAAGCTGCTGAAGTGTTTCCATATTTACCTACAGTAAGAACCACTTGCTCTTCTTTCATTTTAAGTGAATCACCCACCGCTTTTATAATACGATAATTAGCTTGATGAGGAATAAAATGAGGGATGTCATCTGAGTTTATCTCATTTTTTTCTAGTATCTCTTTGACATCTTTTGTCAATGTTTTTACTGCAAGTTTAAAGGTTTCATTTCCTTTCATTTGAACATACTGTAAACCTTCGTCAATCACTCTTTGACTTACAGGATTTACACATCCAGGAGCAGGTGTGACTAGGAAATCGGCATAAGAGCCATCAGCACTTGCATGTAAATCTACAAAAGCTTCTTCTTTATTTGTCGTGGCACATATCATAGCAGCACCAGCGCCATCACCAAACAATATGCATGTACCTCTATCTGTATAGTCAACAATAGAAGAAAATTTTTCAGCACCTACTACAAGTACATTCTTCTTCATACCTGACTCAACAAAAGCTTTTGCTACTGAAAGTAAATAGACAAAACCACTACAGGCAGCGGAAATGTCAAAAGCTTGAACATCTCTAATACCTAGTTTATCTGAGATAAGACATGCTGTGGAAGGCATGTTAAAGTAGTCTGGTGTGACTGTTGCACATACAACAAGGTCAATGTCCTCTTTTGCAACACCAGAACGTTCAATAGCCAATTCACAGGCTTTAGCTGCCATGTCTGAAGTGTATTCATCTTCTGCTGCAATACGACGTTCACTTATACCTGTACGCTTCACTATCCACTCATCTGTGGTATCTACCATCTTTTCAAGGTCGGCATTGCTTAAAACCTTTTCTGGTACATACGCACCTATAGATTTAAATGAAGCATAAATTTGTGACATGGGTATCCTTAACTCATAATTAGATGTATTTTACCATAAATAGTAAACAAGATTTCTAAAAATAGGAGAGAAAAAAGGAACATGACAAGCACTGTTCCTTTTTCGAGTTATTATACGTTTTCGTTCGCTTCTTCCAAAAGTGTCTCAATCGTTGTATTCACATCCGATTCAACATAAGATATTGCTTGAAATACTGCATTTTTTATTGCTTTTGAACTTGACGCACCATGTGAAATGATCGCACAGCCCTTAAGCCCAAGTAGTGGTGCGCCACCATACTCATCTTTGTCAACTTGTTTTTTCATATTTCCAAAAACTTTCTTTTTCATCATCAAGGCACCTATCTTAGCCGGTAGTGATTTTCTAATATGTTGCTTCATCAAGTCAAACACAGTAGAGACGGCACCTTCTGCTGTTTTTAGTAAAATATTTCCCGTAAATCCATCACATACAACAACATTTACTTTGCCATTAAAAATGTCTTTACCTTCAACATTTCCTATAAATCCACTTAAAGATTTCAAAAGAGGAAAAGTAGCCTTTGTTAGTTCATTTCCTTTAGAGTCTTCACTTCCATTAGCAAGTAAACCAACTTTTGGATCTTCTATTTTCAAAATTTTTGCAGCATAAGCTTCACCCATTGCACCAAACTGAAAAAGGTTTTCAGGCTTACAATCTGTAACAGAGCCTACATCAAGCACTAATGTTTTACTTTTTGTAATACTAGGCATTAAAGTTGCAAGTGCAGGTTTATTAATGCCTGGTATTCTTCCCATTCTTAATGTTGCCGCAGTCATAGTCGCCCCAGAGTGCCCTGCAGAAAGTACCGCGTCAGCTTTTCCTTCACGAACCAATTCAACTGCTTTAAAAATAGAAGAGTCTTTACGTTTAAGCGCATCTGTTGCAGCATCACTCATAGCAATAATATCACTTGCTTCTTCAAACTGTACTTTATCTACATAATATTGTGGGAGAAATTCTAGTATGTCTTCTTTTACACCTACAAGAATAGGTAAGAATTGTTTTTCATCAAGTGCTTGAATTACACCTTCTATAATAGGTTCAGGACCAAAGTCCCCACCCATAGCATCAATTGCGATACGTATCATCAATTACGCTTTAGTTTGTTTATATTCACCAGTAGTCATATTCATGTGGTGAGGCATTCTCCATGTCCCATCTGCATCTTTTACAGGCATAGGTAATGTTAATTTGTAGTGTGTTCTTCTCTTTAATGCTCTCGTCTTACTATGACGTCTTTTAGGTACTGCCATTTTATAATCCTTTTATTCTTAGACTTGGCAAAGCCAATCTATGTTAAGTTTTCCCATTAGGTAATAACCTTGGGCGTATCTCACTGAAGCTTCAGGCCTCAGAATGCCTAGTATTCTATTTCAAAGTCTTCATTATCATTGTCACAATTAGAACAATAATTATATCCACTTTGAATTGAAGTAATTTCACTTTGTAAAATATGCAAAATATCAATTTTGCCATCTAAAAACTCAATTATATCTAAATCATCTTTATCTTCTGAAACTAAATCAGTAAGCTTTAATTTTAACCTATTGTCAATACTATAATCATATATTTGACCACATCTATCACAGGCTAATTCAAGACTTCCACTTAATGTTCCATCCAACAATACTTGGTGATAACCACTTTTTACTAAAGTTCCCTTCAGTAAAATACCTTCTGAAGTTAACTCAATAGGTTTTATAGTGGAACCAATTTTATCAAAAACAATTTTCATTAAGAATCCTTAAGAAATTGTATTAATTAATCTCTCTTTGTGCAAAGAAAAAGCTAATTTCATTGACTGCATTCTCAACAGAGTCAGAACCATGTACTGCATTGGCATCAATACTCTCTGCAAAATCTGCTCTAATTGTACCAGCTTCTGCTTCTGCAGGATTTGTAGCACCCATTAAATCTCTATTTTTACTCATTGCACTGTCACCTTCAAGTACTGTGACAACAACAGGACCAGAAATCATAAACTCTACAAGATCCTTAAAAAAAGGTCTTTCTGCGTGAATTGCATAAAATGCCTCAGCATCTGCTTGAGAAAGTTGTATTTTCTTAGTTGCTGCAATTCTAAGACCAGCATCTTCAAATCTAGAAAGAATTTTTCCTACTACGTTTTTAGCTACTGCATCTGGTTTGATGATTGATAATGTTTGTTCCATCTTATTATTCCTAAGTAATTATTTACTTCCATACTATTTAGTGGAGAGTATTTGGGCGGAATTTTATCGAAAAAGTGTTTAAGGGATTATTAAATAATGAGGTTTATAAGTAAAGTGAAGACTATCCACGCAATGGTGGATAGCCTTAGATAGAAGAGATTAGTCGTCGACTACGTTTTCTCTGTTTTGTCTATCTTCTATTGAGATGTCATCTCTTGTTGGCATAACTGCATCTGCGTCATCCATAACGTATGCTTGACCATCAATATAGTTATCTCCAGAAAAGTGATCTTTGTGATCTGCTGTAAATGGCATATCCCATGTAATACAACCCTCTGTTGGACAAGCTTCAGCACATGCTGGGCTATCAAAGTGATCTACACACTCAACACATTTATCAGGATATACATAGTAGTATTCCTCACCTGTTGGATTATCATCCTCATCTACAATTGCTTCTACTGGACATTCGTCAATACAAGCTGCACAGTTGATACAAGTATCGCCAATAATTACTGCCATTTTTATTCCTTTATGTTAATATATTTGAACTATAGCACAAATATTTAAATAAACCTTTAATACATATATTATTTATCTTAAAAATTAAGAATAAGTGTAAAACACAACAGCTAAGAATTTTAAAAAGTATTGATAATGAATATTATATTAAAGATTTAGGTACTTTTTTATCTCGTTTACTCTTGTTGTTTGTTCCCATGTAAAATCTGCATCTTCTCTACCAAAATGTCCATAGGCTGCCGTTTTTCTATAAATAGGTCTAAGTAAATCCAACTCAGTCATAATGCCTTTTGGTGTTAAATCGAACAATGATTCTACACATGCTATAATCTTTGATTCATCTACTACAGCCGTACCGTGTGTGTCTACATAGATGGAAACTGGCTTAGCAACGCCAATAGCGTAAGCTATTTGTAGTGTTGCCTTTTCACATACACCAGCTGCCACTAGGTTTTTAGCCACATAACGCGCAGCATAGGCTGCAGATCTGTCTACCTTAGTAGGATCCTTACCCGAAAATGCTCCTCCCCCATGAGGACAGGCACCACCATAGGTATCTACAATAATCTTTCTTCCTGTAAGACCCGCATCACCTTGAGGGCCACCAATAACAAAACGTCCCGTTGGATTTATATGATAAATAATATCATCATGCATCAATTCAGCCGGGATAACTGCTTTAATAACCTCTTCAAGTACGGCTTTTTGCACTTGTTCTAAACTTACATTGTCATGATGCTGAGTTGAGACAACAATCGTATCAATAGAAACAGGTTTACCATCTACGTATTTTACAGACACTTGTGCTTTACCATCTGGGCGTAAAAATGGGACCGTACCATTCTTACGTACTTCTGCTAATTTGGCCGTAATTTTATGTGCTAAAGAGATCGGTAAAGGCATAAGTTCAGCCGTCTCTTTACATGCATAACCAAACATCAATCCTTGGTCACCTGCACCAATCTCTCCTGAATCCTGATCAACTCCTTGGTTAATATCTGGACTCTGTTCACCTATACCATTAAGCACACCTGCTGAGCGATAATCAAATCCGAATTGTGCATCGGTATACCCTATTTCTTTTATCACTTCTCTTGCAATCTCCTGCATCGGTGCGTACGCTTTTGTTTTTAACTCCCCTGCAATAACACAAAAACCATTGCTCACTAACGTCTCACATGCTACTCTAGCTTGTGGATCTTCTGCGATAATGTAGTCTAATATAGCATCCGAGATCTGGTCAGCCATTTTATCGGGATGCCCTTCTGTGACTGATTCACTTGTAAAAATGTATTCGTTCATTCATAATCCTTCTTCTTGAAAATTGGCAAAAGCCAATCTTTCAATTCATTTCACTAAAGCTTCGGCATTTGCCTCAATTAATCAAGAGAAATTTATTTTCTGTTTTGTTCACTGTCACTGAACTTAAAAAAAAAGATGTATTGCTTCTTTTTTAAATTCAACTGTAGAGTATACATCGCTATATACCCTTATAAAATCTTTTTTGCCAACTGTTCTGGTAAAATACCTAAACTCTCTTCTACCAACTTTGTATTACCATGGGTAATAAAGTCATCATCATATTCAAACGAGGTCAAAACAACATCTTCTATATGTTTTTCACTTAATAACTCCAAAATAGCAGAACCAACCCCACCCATCTTAGCAGAGTCTGAAAATACATACCACTTTTTATACTCTGAAGAAAGCTTCACAAGCATCTCTTCATCTAATGGTTTTACAAAACGTAAGTCTAAAATTGCGACGTTAGCTTCCAGAAGTACAGCAACCTGCTCTGCACGTCCAACACCATTTCCATAACCAATAAGTAGTACCTCTTCTCCTTCTTGTAAAAGAACAGATTTACCTAACTCATAGGCTACACTTGGTCTATCATCACCCAAGAAAGCACCTCTTGGGTATCTAAAAGCACAGGGATGGTTATAGTCTTTTGCAAATGCCATACAAAGCTTCATAGTTGTTTCATTATAAGGTGCTAAAAGCGTCATATTAGGGATACCTCTTAAATAAGAGATATCGAAAGCACCTTGATGGGTTTCTCCATCCTCTCCGACAATACCAGCTCTGTCCATTGCAAAAGCAACACCTAAATCCATAAGTGCTATGTCATGTATGACCTGGTCAAAACCACGTTGTAAAAATGTTGAATAAATTGTACAAAATGGTTTAAATCCTTCTTTAGCCAAAGGTCCCATTGAAGTGACTGCATGCTGTTCTGCTATAGCAACATCCCAAAAACGTTCAGGGTATTTTTCTATGACTGCTGTCATTCCCGTACCTGTTGGCATCGCAGCAGTCACACCAACAACCTTCTTGTCATTATCTGCCAATTCAACTAAAGTCTCAGAAAAAATAGCGGTAGCTGCTTTAACAGATGTTTTTTTAGGAGAGGTACCTGTCTTAAGGTCAAAAGGGCTTACACCATGCCAATGCTCTTTGGTACCTTCTGCTATTTCATACCCTTTACCCTTGGTCGTCTGTGCATGAATAATCACAGGCTTACCTAAAGCTTTTGCAACCTCCATAGTCTCAATTAAAGCTTCAATATCATGTCCATCTACTGGGCCAATGTACTCTATACCCATCTCCTCAAACAATATACCAGGAGTGATAAGCTTAAATGATTCTTCAAAACGTTTTGCCATATAGTGTGCAGACTCTGGCAAATGTTCTAAAGCTTTTTCTACCTTACCTTTAAACTTTTGATAAAAAGAACCCGCCATCGTTTGAGAAAGTAGTTTAGAAATTGCCCCAATAGGTTTTGCAATACTCATTTCGTTATCATTTAGTATAATCACTACTGGATATTTTCTATCACCCAGCTCGTTGAGTGCTTCATAAACCATCCCTGCTGACATCGACCCATCACCAATCAATGCTACAGGAATTCTACTCTCACCTTTAAGCGCTATCGCTTTAGCTGCACCAACAGCGAGTGAGATGGATGTTGAAGAGTGTCCAGCTACATAATAATCATACTTAGACTCTTTAGGTTTTGTATAGCCACAGATACCATCAAACTGACGTAGTGTCGAGAAGTTATCCCACCTTCCAGTAAGTAGTTTATGTGCATACGCTTGATGACTTACATCGAAAATAAAGGGGTCACTTTCAACATCAAAAACCTTATGCATCGCTACTATAAGATCTGTTGCACCCATCGTTGAAGAGAGGTGACCACCATTTTGACTCACAGTCTTAAGTATTTTGTCTCTAATCTCTCCTGCAAGTTTATTGAGCTCTTCTATAGTATGTGATTGTAAATTCACGCTATAACCTCAGCAAAATGTCTAAAAAATGTATCATTTTGTTTTTCTGTTCCTATGGTAATACGTATCGCATTCAAACCATAAGATGCGAGATTACGTATAATAACACCTTTTTTAAGTAAAGTATCTGCAATGTATGTAGAATCCATATCTTCAGGAAACATATAGGTGATAAAGTTTGTATAAGAGTCTATATACGCAAATCCATTCTCTTTGGCAAAAGTTTCATAACGTCCTATCTCTGATTGATGCAACAAAATAGATTTTTTAATAAAAGTTTCATCTTTACTTGCCTCAATCGCAGCTGCCAGGGAAAGCGTAGATATATTAAAGGGTGGACGCATTTTATAAAGTTGTTCTATCAACTCTTTTTGTGCGATTCCATAGCCAACCCTCATACCACCTAAACCATATGCCTTCGAAAATGTCCCCAGATAAATAACATTTGGAAACTCCAAAATATCATTGGGTGAAATTGAATATGCTTTATCTTTAGCAGATGCATACTCCATATATGCACCATCTACAACGACAATCGCTTCTGAACCTATGGCTTTGATGATTTTTATCACTTCAACTTTAGAAGTTGCATCACCTGTAGGGTTGTTGGGAGTACAAATATAAACAATTTTAGGTTTATGCATCTCATATGCTTCTATAAATTCGGCATATTTATGTTCATAACTCATGGTACGTACTATTTTAGCACCCATTTGTTTCGCATAAATTTCATACATTGCAAAGGTAACTGCAGACATCAATACTGCTGAATTCTCATCAAGAACTGCACGGGAGATAAATTCTAACACTTGGTCTGAACCAGCACCGATGATAATATTATTTTCTTTTACATCATACTTTAACGCCAAGGCATCTTTCAGTTCAAACATAGAGTCATCTGGATACAAATGTGCTTTATCAGCATTTGTAATCAATGCTTTTTTAACAGAAGGACTAGTCCCAATAGGATTCTCATTTGACGCCAATTTCACTACATCTTCTGGAGAAATACCAAATTCCCGTACAACTAATTCTATAGGTTTACCGGCTTCGTAGGTCTTAATATTCTGAAGTACTTTACTA
The DNA here is from genome assembly GCA_902727855.1 of uncultured Sulfurovum sp. Classification (GTDB taxonomy): domain Bacteria; phylum Campylobacterota; class Campylobacteria; order Campylobacterales; family Sulfurovaceae; genus Sulfurovum. The sequence goes on along the minus strand of CACVAS010000107.1, from coordinate 70,221 downwards.
AACTTTATCATTTCCAACTTCTTTTTTACTTTTAAACATCATCAGTCTCACGCACATAAGAACCCAATATTTTTATTTCAGAATACAATGTATCTAAAATACCTTTAACCTTTGTATCATCTTTATGTCCATGAAACTCTATAAAAAAGATTGACTCACCTCCTACGATATGTGACTTTATCTTCGTAAGGTTAATTCCCGTACCTTCAAAGTGATTTAAAAAATCTACCAAAGAACCTGGTTGATTAGAAAGTCTTACAAGCATAGATGTCTTATCATCGCCTGAAGAGATATTTTCAAAATTAGAAATAATAAAAAATCGTGTTTTATTATTCGTATTGTCTTCTATATTATCAAAACGTATAGGTAAGTTATTGAGTTTGGCTGCTAAAGCAGGACATAAAGCAGCAGCCGTTTCATCATTGACTGCTAATTTAGCAGCTTTTGCAGTCGACTCAACGGGTATTAACTCAACATCATCAAGTCCTAAATCTTGTAAAAAAAGACGACACTGTCCAAAAGCAATATCTTTAGAATAAATTTTCGTAATTTTTTTAATATCCTCTGATAACGTTGCAAAAGCAAAATGTACGTCAATCATAACTTCTGCAATAATTTTAAGGTCATACTCATCTAAACAATTAATAGTATCTGAGACAATACCATTTGATGAATTTTCTATAGGAATGACACCAAATTTAGCAGTGCCCTTATTCACCTCACGAAAAATAGACTGTATTGACCCCATCGGTATATACTTAGACATTGCACCAAATTTTGACTCTGCAGCTTGGTGTGTAAAACTAGCTTCAGGTCCTAAAAATGCAATACTCTCGGGAAGTTCAAGATTTCTAGCTACGGCAAACATTTCTAGAAAAAGTGCATCTATCGCATTGTCTGTTAGTTTACCCTTATTTTGACTCTTAAGACGATTTAAGATAGCCTGTTCACGCTCAGGTCTATAAATAGGAGCACCTGTTGTATTCTTCAATTCACCTACAGCATGGACTAGTTCCATACGTTCATTATAAAGTTCAAGAAGTGTGTTGTCGATACTGTCTATTTTGAGTCTCAAATCATCTAAAGTCATCTCGTTAATCCTTTTTGTCGACATTCTTACAAATAGTCCAGTTCTAACCGTACTTGATCTTCATAGGTTTCACGTTTTCGTATAAGTCTATCTTTTCCACCTTGCAATGCTACCTCAGCAGCTTTCGCTCTTGTATTGTAATTTGACGCCATTGTAAAACCATACGCACCGGCAGATTGTACAACAAGAAGGTCGTTATGTTCCAATGGAGGTAAAGGTACATTCTTTCCAAGAAAATCTCCACTCTCACACACGGGTCCCACAACATCTGCTGCTGTAGATTCCCCTTGAACTTGTACAGCTTCTATTTTGTGGTAGGCATTATAAAGACTGGGTCTAAGTAAATCATTCATCGCACCATCTACAATCACAAAACGCTTGCCATCATTTACTTTTTCATACAGTACTTTGGTAAAAAATGCGCCTGCATTAGCTACCATATATCTACCTGGTTCACATAAAAGTGTAATGTCTAAGCCTTTTGTTGCCTCAAAAATAGCTTGGGTATACGCAGAAGCTGCTATGGTTACTTCATCATCATATACAACACCAATACCGCCACCCACATCAAAAAATTTAATGTCAATCTTAATAGCTCTAAGTGAACGTACTAAATCTGCTACAATTTGTGCAGCCTCTTTAATAGGAGAGAGTTTTGTAAGTTGTGATCCTATATGAAAATGTATCCCTATAGGATTTAAAAATTCTGACTTATTGGCATAGATATACATACGCTTTGCCATGTCTATCTCTACACCAAATTTATTTTCATGTAGACCCGTTGAAATATAAGGATGGGTTTGTGGGTCTATGTTAGGATTTACTCGAATAGAAATACGTGCCTCACGTCCAAGTTCACGCGCTACCATCTCTACACGTTTCATTTCAGCTTCGCTCTCAAGGTTAAGTAACAAAATGTCTTTTTCTAACGCTTCACGTATCTCATCATCACGCTTTCCTACACCTGAAAAAATAATCTTATATTTATCCACACCTGCAGTGAGTGCACGATTTACCTCACCAATACTCACACAGTCTGCCCCCGCACCTAATTTTGCAAGATGGGCAATAACAGAAAGGTTTGAGTTGGCCTTGACAGCATAATTAATGATTGATTTTTTACCGGCAAAAGCTTCTTTAAGTGTTGTATATCTATTTTCTATATAATCAAAGTCATACATATATAATGGGGTACCATATTTTTCTGCCAATATTTTATAATCAATATTCATCTATCTATCCTAATTATTTTGTATATGTAATTGAAGATGATTTTATCTAAAAAGTGATTAAAAGTGGCTCTTGGTAGTTTAGCTGTTTTAAAATGTGCTGCTCAAGCGTGTAATTCCCACTAAAAAAGTGAGAATTACCAAGCATTTTACGTTATTTTGCTGTCCATAATGTGATATATGAAATACACGCTGTTCTTTCTGCTGTAATACATAATTGTTTATTGGTCTTATCATTACTCATCGTGAGACCTGAGTTTTCTATGAATATAAGACCTGTTTCATCTACTGTCACTGTAGCATTTCTACCATCTGAATGCTCAATAGTTAATTTACCATCACGAGAAATTAATCTAAATCCTTTCACAGGCGAGTAATCAGCTGTATCACTCATAAAATCTCCGTTATCCCATTGGTTATTAATAGTAAAGTCAGATGCGATAATACCATTGGTAGACTCTACTCTCCATGTGATTGCTTCGGTAACACCACGTACTATGTCATTATAACCTGTACCACCATAGTTATATTGGTCAGTTGCAAACGCTTCTTCTGAAAAGATTAGTTCATCTAATTTAAAATCATCTTGATTGATTCCACATTTTGGATCAGTATCTCCTGCTTCACAAAGATACTCCGGCGGTGTAATAAGCCCACCATCTTCTCCATTTGTTCCATTTGTGCCATCTGTACCATTCAAAACAATTGAGGTAGATGTAACTTCGGAAGCATCTAATGTCCCATTGCCGTTTGTATCAAGTCCACTTGTAACCTCTACTGCACCATTAGGGTATGTACTTGATGCAGGTAAAGTCGTTACAGTTGTGAGAGCACTTGTCCCATCAGCACCATCTTTTCCATCAACACCATCTTTTCCGTCAACACCGTTTGTTCCATCTACACCATCTTGCCCATCTGAACCATCTTGCCCATCTGAACCATCTGTTCCGTTTTGTCCGTCTGTTCCATCCTGACCATTAGATCCATCGGCACCTTCAAGCGAAGCTAACCATTCTACCTCAGTTCCAACAAAACCATTGATTACCGCTACTTCATACGCAGATAATCCATCTTTTGCAAATGGTGCAGACAACGTACATGAACCTACAAGGAAATTATCTTCATCAAAGGCATCTGCACTACCAATACATGCTCCAGGAGCTACAGGTTGCAAGTCATTACCAATCACATGATGATTTGTACCAATTGCACCTACTTTACCACCATCTGCACCATACACATTATAGTTCAAGTTTTCATTTGGTGCCTTATCTTTTGTTACACCATAAAGTACACCATCAGAATAATAAATATATCCTTTAATAGAATCATTATCTGTTTGTGCTCTATCATTACAACCACTTAAAGAAAACAGAGCTGCGACTAATCCACTTACTAATATTTTTTTATTTAAATTCATCTTTTATCCTTTATTTAGTTGGGTAAGTCAATGTAACTTCAATTCTACGATTGAGTTGCTTACCAGCTTCTGTTGCATTAGATGTAGTTGGTGATGTCTCACCTTTACCTTCAGCAGTTAACCTATTCTGACTTACACCTAGTTCAACTATTTTATTCATAACTGTATTTGCTCTTGCTTCAGAAAGTATCATATTGTAAGCATCATCCGCATCCGAATCTGTATGTCCATCAATTTTGACCATGCTTCCTTTGTTCGCTGCTAAAAACGCTGCAAATTCTTCTACTTTTGGCATAGAATGTGGACGAATAGTTGCTTTGTCTACATCAAAATGTATACGTAATGTTGCTTTGATTGGACAACCATACTCATCTACTGTAAAATAACAAGGTGTTTGAGGACATTGGTCTACAACATCTGCTACACCATCTCTATCTTCATCCGGTTCATCTATTTTAATTGGACATTCATCTTTATCTTGTGGGTATGTTCCAATAGTCCCTACAGGAACAGCAACCCCCGCGGTCACAATAATTTCATTGTCTTGGTTATCTGAACCAAATACTTGTAGCGCTTTTGCCTCAACATTAACATCATAACCATCTTCTTGATGATACACTGCACCCACACCACCTTGTGCAAATGCACGGCTATCAAATTCACCTTCTATTGAATCGGTAACGACTTCATATCCAACACCTGCCATAACATAAGGCGTCACAACATAGTCTTCACTCAACTCATACACACCATTGACTGAACCTTTTATAAGTGAGCTTACTTCTTTATAGTCTTTTATCTTGACATAGTCTAAATCTATTCTCGGCTTAACTTCTGAACGCACTTCATTAAATTGGTACGTCACACCAGCTGAAAGATTATCCATCTCTATAGAGTCTTCATTGTAAATTGAAGTTACTCCAACATTCACGCCTAATTTATTTTCTTTTGTATCCGCATTGATTGATGTTGTTAACATTAATCCTGCTAATAACACAGAGTGTACTATTTTCATCATTGCTCCTTTAAAACAATTTTTTATATGTCATTACACATATCTAACAAATTTTAAACTAATTAATATTAAATGTATATTAAAAAATAGGAATATTATATTAAAAAATAAAAAGTTATCGATTTATAGTATATTTTTAGGGGAAAAACTCTATAATTTTCTAAATCTATCTCCATGAAACGAGGGAATATGCTTCAAAATTATAAACCTGTAGTCTATTTGATACTTTTATTATCGTTTAGTCATCTACAAGCCACTCAATTTATTATTAAATTAGCAAGTTATTCAAAAAAAGAGAGTGCTATCTCACAAATATCTTTATTAGACAAAGCAATTAATCAAAAAATATCTATTGCACAAGAAAATAGTCTTCATAAAATCTATTCCCTACCATTTTCAAACAAAGAGGATGCTCAAAAAGTGTTACCTCTTTACAAAAAAGTATTTATAGATGCTTATATTATGGTGTATGTTCCAACAAAGAATCTTAGCAAACCAGTTCTAAACAGTCAATATACAACTATAGACAATAATGAAACAAATAAGAGTAATACCGTGACAAAACCGTCTCTCCCATTTGTTATCACAAAAAAAGACTACTTACTCACTCCAAATTCTCGATCGGTTCAAGATCTTACAGACAAAGATATATTTAGAAATAAGACATTCTATGTCTGTCCTGATAGAATTCAAACATCTTCAGAAAAACTACTTATAGAAAGCAAATTTACAGATATAAATGTCACCTATAATCCCATTATAGGAAACCTACCCTCGATTACATTAAAATATATCCTTCATAAAAAACGCCTCTATTTTCTAAAAGGTTCTATGATAAATCCTAATCAATACAGAAAAATAGAAAAAAAACTTTTTGAATACATACTCGTTTCTCACTACAGTAATAAGAAAAAGTTAACCACTATGCGATATTACTATAAAAAAGAAGACGCGATAAGTTACCTAAGCTCTCTACGTATACACTAAAACTAGATATTAAATGTAAATCATTTTTATTAAATTTTAGTCTCGTCAAAGAAATAGACATAGAGTGCATACACCCATAAGAGTAATACAGGGAAAATGGCTGTCCATTCTGGTAAGATAGCACCATTTGATGCTACTTGATTTAAACCAAACAATATACCCCATATGACAAATGTAGCTCCTAGTGCTAAAGCGATTACAGCACCAAAACTCATCATACGTGCATGAAAAGGTAATTTAAAAAATAAAATAATCAAAAGTGCTATAGAGAAAAAAGGAACAGCTACTTTATCATAGAGTGACGATCTTATTTTATCTGTATTAAGTTTTTGCTTGTCTAACAATTTCCATGTATTATACGCATCAACAATATTTAAAGCTTTACCTTCATGTAAGGATTCTATAATTTTTGGCTTATAGCCCTTAAGAGTCTGGATACTTTTTTTATGTTCAGTTGTATAGCGTATCAGCTCTTTATTTTCATATACACTGGTTTTTAAAATGGCATTGATTGCAGTCCATTCATCATTATGAAACGTTGCTAACGGTGCATTAATTGTATATTTAACCTTATAACCTTCAACTTTAAAAATAGTAATATCTTGAATTTTCTTCTCTACTGGGTCTAACTTTTTGATATAGACAAAAGTATCATTATATTTAAAGAAAAGATCATTTACATCATAAGCATTTAATTGATTTTCTAATAAAACACTTGCTTTGTCTTTAGCATATGAAAATTGAGTCGTATGCAAATACGTAAAAATACCATAGGTTAATAGAGCAATAAAAACAAAAGGTACCACTAATCTCTTTTTATCATATCCAAAGGCATGTAGTGCACCCATAGTATTGTTTTTAACTAAACTTAATTTTGTCATAATGAGCGCAAAAACAATGGAGAGAGGATAGAGTAATCCCAAAGCTTCTTGCCACATATAAAAAATATAGAGTATTTTATAATTGCCAGAGACATCAAGTTTTTGTATATGTTGAAAATAATCAATTGATGCAAAAGCGAAAGATAGCCCAAAGAGAACAGCCAATAAATTTTTACCATATAATGTAACTAAATATCTAAAGTATAGCGGAGGGCTTATAAAATTCATAGCCTAAGCCCTTCAATAGATTTTAAACTATATTTTGATTTTACTTCTATGAGTTCTTCTTCCATCAACATCTTTGATGCTAGAACAATATGTTCTATAAGCTTATCAATCTGGGTTAACTCTTCTTTGGAAAAGTCATGTAAGACATAGTCAGCCACTTGGGACTGATGTTCTGGCTTCCCTACGCCTACACGTACTCGTATATACTCTTTTGTAAGCTGGGCATCAATAGACTTGAGCCCATTGTGTCCGCCATGACCACCACCTTTTTTAAAACGTACTGCACCAAATGGCAAGTCAATATCATCATGAATGACAATAATATTTTCTAACTCTATTTTAAAAAAATGCTTAACGGCTTGTACACTATCGCCCGATAGGTTCATAAATGTAGTAGGTTTTAAAAAAAGTGAGGAGGTATTTCGGGAAAGGATACCTCTAAAAGAATTTTTAGAAATATCTCTAGCATTAAGGCTGTTAGCTAATGCATCAACAACCTTAAAACCAATATTGTGTCGTGTATTTTCGTATTTTGATCCTGGATTACCTAGACCTACGAAAAGTGTCATAACTGTTTTAACTTACTTGGCTTTAATAACACCACAGATAGCAACATCTTGTCTATCCATTAATCTACAGTTTGCAGGTACTTCAACATCTCTTACAAGAATTGAATCATCTCTGTCAAGCTCTGTTACATCAAAATCAAATTTAGCAGGTACATCTTCAATAGCACCTCTTACTTTTAATCTTTTTTTAGACATCACAAGGACACCCTTATTTTTACGCCCTTTAGGGATACCATGTGTTGTTACAGGTACAAGAAAATTCGTTACTTGCCCTGGTACTGCAACTCTTAAGTCCACATGCAATACATCACCATTGACTGGATGCATTTGATATTCTTGGATAAATACATTAAGTTCCTTATCGCCAACCTTTACGGGGAATGTAAGTGTCTCTTTCGCTCTCACTGCTCTTACAAAATCACCACGTTTAAATGCAGCATTGATATTTTCAACACCATTTGCATAAATGTTTGCGATTAGATAACCATCTCTTTTAAGCTTCTTTGCATTCACTTTTCCGATACTCTCTCTAATGATACCTTCTAACATATTGTTGTCCTTACTTACTAATTTAAATATTCGTCATTTTACTAAGAAAATGATGGGGTGCGAATTATAGCGAATTATTCTTCAATTTCTTTAAAAGAAAACACATCGTCTTCACTAATATCACGATTTTTTTGTGCTAAAGCACCTCTTCCAATACCTTCAATTTTTAATTTCATGTCGGCAGGATTCGTTGCATACTCCATAGTCACCTTTTCAGTAATTCTTCCTTCATGTAAAAGATCTAACAGTGCCTGATCAAATGTTTGTGTACCGTATATATCTTTTCCATCAAAGAGTGCATCTGGTATTTCATGGTCACGGTCTTCCATAATCAGTTGTTCAATACGTGCTGTTTTTTTAAGCACTTCAATGGCTGCAACACGGCCACCAAGTGTTGTAGGTATGAGCCTTTGAGAAATCACACCTTCGAGTACAGAGGCTAAAGAACCTCGTATTCTGTTCTGCTCTTCTTTACTAAACATACCTACTATTCTATCTACCGTTTCTTTCGCATCTAATGTATGTACTGTAGAAAAAACTAAATGCCCTGTATTTGCAGCATGTAAAGCAATATCTATGGTCTCAAGGTCCCTCATCTCACCCACTAAAATAATATCTGGATCTTCACGAAGTGCTGCTCTTAATGCATCAGAAAACGAATGTGTATCTTGCCCAATAGCCCTTTGATTAATAAGACAGTTTTTATCTTTGTGTATAAACTCAATAGGATCTTCAATACAGACAATATGTTTATTATCTCTATTATTTATTTTATCTATCAGTGCTGCAAGTGTTGTAGATTTACCTGAACCTGTTACCCCAGTAACCAATACTAATCCACGCTGTACTTGCGTAAATGTTTCAATAACCTTAGGAAGCTTCAACTCTTCAAGTGTTGCAATCTTGACAGGAATCAGTCTAAATACAGCAGAGAGTCCTTCCATTTGATAAAAATAATTCACACGGAAACGGTACTCTTTACTATAAATATATGTAAAATCTAAACTTTTGTCATTTTTTAACTTACTATACTGTTCTTGACTCATAATTGCTTGGGCAATACTATCTAGCATCACTGCATCTAAAACTTCTTTGCCCAAAATTTTTAACATGCCATCTATACGTACTCTAGGTACAGCACCAGATTTCAAATGCAAATCTGAACCTTGGTTACGAACCATTGTCTTTAAATAGAGTTTAAGTTTTTCTTCTACCAATATAGCATCCTAATAGTCTTTTATTTTAATGTATCTAGCATCTCTTGAAACGACTTTTCAAATGCTTCTAATCCTTCTTTTAATAATTGAGCATATATTTTATCCATATCAAAACCATTATCTTCCAGTTTTGTAAAGTAACCATTAAGTACCTGCTCATCAATAGGTAACTTTGGTGCAGATATATCACTAGAAACATAAGACTCTATTGTAGCCAACGGTGCAGTATTGACAGAGTGAGGAGCCAATAACTCTTTCATATAATATTCTGCACTTAAAGCATCACCTTTTACCCCTGTACTTGCAAAAAGAGTACGTACAGAAGGAGTATGGTTAGCCTCAATAAGATTATAAATTTTTGCAGCGTTATATATGCCTGTTAAAGAGACATCTAAACCTTCTTGTTCGAAGTCACTATCTAACAATCTATCAAATCTACTGACAAATACAGAAATAACAGCTTCACAACGTCCACCACCAGAAGCGGCAAAAGCATCTAAACCTTTTTTCATTGCCTTTAAACATTGTTTTGCTTGTTTAGGAGAGAATATAAGGGTTGCATTGACTGAAATACCTGTACTTAAGAGTTCAGTCATTGCAGCGTATCCAGCTTCTGTAGCAGGTACTTTTACCATGACATTTGGTTCACCAATTGCTGTAAAGAGTCTCTTACCCTCTTCAATAGTACCCTCTGTATCATTAGATAAAAAAGGATCAACTTCTATAGATATATAGCCATCATTACCTATGTCATAAGATTCTCTTAGTGCGAGTGCTGCTGATTTTATATCTTCTATGGCTAAAGCTTCATACTTTTCCTTGGCACTCTTTCCTTCTAAAGACTCTAATTGTTCTTTATACGCAGGGGATGTTGTTATAGCCGAAGCAAAAATAGATGGATTACTTGTAGCACCATTAATAACACCATTTTCAATCAGTTTTGAAAATTCATTTTTTAAATAGTCTCTCTCTACAAAATCTAACCACAAAGAGAAATTTATATCTCTATTTACCATTTTAAATCCTTAATCATTATATTTCCATTCAAAGTGATTCCATTTACCAAAATCTGTCTGTTTAGGCACTGTCTCTTCTAGTAAATCTAAAAATAGATTTCTATCGATAACTTCAGCACCCATACTTACCATATGGTCTGTTTTCATTTGACAATCTATAAAATCATAGCTTTTGCTTCCTAAAACATCACTTAGTGCTTTAAATGCTACTTTTGAAGCATCCGAAACGAGAGAGAACATGGATTCACCAAAAAATGCTTTTCCATACGCAATCCCATAGAGTCCTCCAACAAGCTTACCCTCTTTATATACCTCTACAGAATGCGCTAAACCCTCTTCATGCAAACGTATGTAAGCTTCTATCATCTCCTCTACTATCCATGAAGATTCTTGACTTTTTCTATTTACTGAAGCACAATGCTTAATCACTTCAGAAAAAGATCTATCAAAAGTAACACTAAATTTTCCAGCACGTAATATCCGTTTAAATGATTTACGTACTATAAATTTGTTGGGAAAAAGTAAGAGTCTAGGATTGGGTGACCACCAAAGTATAGGGTCATCCTTGGAATACCACGGGAATATACCTTTTTTATAGGCATTTAAAAGTCTCTGTGGTGACAAGTCCCCACCATAAGCAAGTAAGCCCTCATCTAATGCTAGACGAGGATTTGGAAAAAGTGTTATATCTTCACTAAGTGAAGGTATATAATAACTCTCATCTTCTAAATGTGAAGACATTAGATTTTATTTCTCTTCAAAATGAAACTCAAGTTTCTCTCTTTTATAACTCACTTTAACAGAACCACCTTTTTGAAGTTTACCAAAAAGTATCTCATCGGTGAGTGCCTCTTTAATGTATGTGTCTATGACACGTCCAATATGTCTGGCTCCATAACGTTCATCGTATCCTTCATTAGCCAAATGCTCTTTTGCTTTTTTACTTACTGTTACTGTTACTTTTTTAGGTGCCAATAATAGATTTAATTTTTCTACTTCTCTGTCTACTATGGTCACTAATGTGCTTAAATCAAGTGCATTAAATGTAATAGTTCCTGAAAGTCTATTTCTAAACTCAGGTGTAAAAAAGCTAGTCAATGCTTTATCTGTCTTCATTGAGTTGTCTTTATTAAAGCCCATCACATTGGCCTCTTTTGTTCCTAGGTTTGACGTCATAATAAGTATCACATTTTTAAAATCACTAACCACACCATTATTATCAGTCAATTTAGCACCATCCATTACCTGAAGTAAGATATTCATAATATCAGGATGGGCTTTTTCTATTTCATCAAGTAATAAAACAGTATGTGGATGTTTTTTAATCATCTCAGTCAAAAGCCCACCCTGTTCATAGCCCACATAACCTGGGGGTGCACCCACTAAACGGCTGATAGTGTGTGCTTCCATATATTCAGACATATCTAATCTCTCAAAATGTACATTCATAGTACTAGCCAATTGTGTTGCGAGTGCTGTTTTACCTACACCTGTTGGACCCACAAATAGAAATGATCCAATAGGTCTATTTGCACCATTAAGCCCTGCATATGAACGTTTTATTGCAGATGAAATTGCCCCAATCGCTTCTTCTTGTCCAATAATATGAAAAGAGAGATCCTTCTCTAAGGTTTTAAGTTTTTGTGTATCGTCTGTGCCTATCACTGTTGAAGGAAGTTTTAAACTTTTTGCAACGGACCTTTCTATATCTTTAGGTGTAATCGTACCACCACTTTTACCTTTAAGCATAAAATGTGCACCCACTTCATCAATAATATCCATCGCTTTATCTGGTAAAAACCTGTCATGTAAGTATTTCACTGAAAGCTCTATGGACGACTGCAATGCATCATCTGTAAACTTAATATTATGGTAGTTTTCGTATTTGTCTTGTACACCTTTTAAAATAGTAAAAGTGTCTTCAACACTTGGCTCATCTATGTCTATCTTTGCAAATCTACGACTGAGTGCTTTGTCTTTGTCAAAAAAGTTTCTATATTCTGTATATGTGGTTGCTCCTATACATTTTAGTTCACCACGTGCGAGTGCAGGTTTAAGTAAATTAGAAGCATCCATGCTCCCCCCACTTGTTGAACCCGCACCTACCATAGTATGTATTTCATCTATAAACATAATTGCATCGTCTATTTGACTTATCTCAGAAATAATACCTTTTAGACGTTTTTCAAAATCACCTCTATATTTTGTACCCGCAACAAGTGCTCCCATGTCCAAAGCGTACACTAAAGAACTCTTGAGTATCTGGGGCACTGTGCCTTCTGCAATATTCAGTGCTAAGCCTTCAGCTATAGCTGTCTTACCAACACCTGGTTCACCTACAAGTAGAGGGTTATTCTTTTTACGGCGACAAAGTGTCTGCATCACACGTTCTATCTCATCTACACGTCCTATGACAGGATCAATTTTACCTGTTTTAGCAAGTGCAACAAGTTCTATTGTAAATTGTTCTAAATATGTTTGTTGTTCATTATCTTGTACTTTATTGGTATTTTCTGGACCATACCGGTGTGATATCATCTCTAATATATCTACTCTAGAGAGTCCTTCTTTTTTCATAAGATACACTGCATAAGAGTGTTCTTGCATAAATATAGATGCCAACATGTCACCTATACTAGCCTCTGTACGACCTGAAGAATTTATATGAGACATCATGTCATTAATCGCATGAGACAATGATGTCGTTTCAAAAGGCTCTACCTCTTTGTCTAAAGAGTGAATTGTTTTTCTAATATGCTCTGCTATACCTGACTCAAGTACGACAACATCTGCATGCAGTCCACTCAATATTTCACTACCTTCTTTAGACCGTACAATGGCTAAAAAAAGATGCTCAACAGTAAGATATTCATGTTTATTCTCTTTTGCGTGTTCCACTGCATCTTTAAATACATCATTTAGTGCTATACTTATCATTATCCATCCTCTTCTATAGTTGCTAAAAGCGGGAACTCATTTTGTTTTGCTTTTTGCTTTACTTGTTGTGTTTTTGTTTGTGCTATCTCAAAAGAATACACACCACATATCGCCTTGCCTTTATCATGTATCTGCAACATGATTTTCTCAGCTTCTATTTGGTTTTTATGAAAAATCCCTGCCAATATCTCTACCACAAAATCCATACTTGTATAGTCATCATTGTGCAAAAGTACCTTAAACATTTTTGGTTTTTCTAGTTCTAGTGCTAAGTCTAATTCTTCTTCAATTTTTGGCAATATTTATCCTTACTGATGTCTTTATTTAAAGACAAATCTAATAAATTATATTATTTTATATATAATGATACTATTAATATATAAAGGAATTGTGAATGAACACACTTTTCATCACTGCCACTAACACTGATATAGGCAAAACCTACGTCACACTCAAACTCATTGAAGCATTTGCTGCCAAAGGTTTAAACGTTGGTGTTTTTAAGCCCATCGAAACAGGGGTCATTCACACAGCTCCTGATGCAACTATACTACTTCAAGCTTGTCAAAAGGTTAACAAGCACTTTAAATCTTTAAAAGTTTCAGATATTACAGCCTATACCTTTCCTTTACCCGCAGCCCCATTTTGTGCAGATACCAAAAATATCATACAAATAGAAGAGATTATAAAAAAGTATCATAAACTTGCAAAACTTTGTGACATTCTTTTAGTCGAAGGTGCTGGTGGTTTACATGTACCCATCACAAAAACATTTAACATGATTGATCTCATTGTTAAACTAAACATCAAAACACTGCTCGTTACACCTAGCCGTTTAGGTTGTATCAATGACACACTTCTTTCTATGGAGGCTTTAGAAGCACGACATATTGAGTTTGATTGGTGTGTTAATTTACACGAAGATAAACAAGAGTTTCCAACAGTCACGCAACCTTATTATGATGCACAATTTCCTCACTGGTGGAGTATCCAAGATGGACTAGAGAGTTCAAAGTTTATATCAAAACTTCTACTGAACAATGCCCAGAAGTAATTGGGCTATCTTTTTACTTCCGTCTTCTTTGACGACATCCATAAGTCCTTTACTTACTACACTTAGTTCTTCATCTAACAAAGCGAGCACTTTGTCTTTCTCTAAGGCTTCTTCTCTCATAATCCATGCTAGTTTTTTCTCTACCAAAAACTGTGCATTATGATACTGATGGTCGGAGGCTGCATAGGGGTACGGTATAAAGAGTGTTGGCAATGCTGTTGCACTTAACTCCCAAAGTGTTGATGCACCTGAGCGAGCAATTGCAAAGTCTGCTTCATACATATAGGCTGCCAATTTGGTAGTAAATCCAAACACTTCTGCTTCTATCTCCAAGTCTTCATAAGATTTCTTTACCTCTTCGACATTCTTTTCACCTGCTTGGTGAATAATCTTAATGCCTCTTTTCTTAAGCTCTGGTGCCATCTTAAGTGCTAAAGCGTTAATAGCCTTTGCCCCTTGCGACCCACCCATAAATATGACTGTTTTTACTTCCATACGCACATAAGCATTTTTAAAAAATATATCTTTGATCGGATACGCTTTGATAGGACTTTCGTCTAAATAGGAAGAGATAAAATGTGTTGCATAAGGTTTCAAAAGTTTATTTAAAGACCCTAAAGCCGCATTTTGCTCATGTATGACTAAAGGTGTTCTACTAAGTTTAGCTGCAAATGCCATTGGTGCTGCAGAAAAACCTCCCACAGAAAAAACAACTTTCACTTTGTGTTTACGTATAAGTTTCATGGCCTTAAACGTTGCACTAGCCATCATAAACAATGACTTTATCTTACCAAGTGTACCTTGATTGACCACGCCACGTGTCTCAAAAAAATATTTGTGAAAAAAATCTTCATCTTTTTCAAACCACATTTTATCTTGCCCTTTTGTGGAACCAACATAAATGACTTCGAAAGGCTCAGCCACCGATTCCTGAGCATGTCGAAGAATTAACTGTTCCTTCACTGCTTTAATAATAGCCAAGTGACCACCTGTACCACCGCCAGTCATGAGTATACTCATTATATAATCCTTCCATCTACATCTCTAGGTACTTTTTTTGAAATCATTAGTATCATACCTATTGTCACACATGATGCTAAAATATGTGAACCGCCATAGCTTAAAAATGGTACCGCTATTCCTTTAATCGGTGTGATACCAGAAATACCATAAGCGTTTAGTAAAAATGCAAATGCTATGAGTAGCCCTGCTCCTATAGAAAATAAATAATAGACTGGGTTTTTCACTTTTGCAGCAATAATAAAAATACGAAATACAATAAAAAGTACAATCCCAACAACAAGCAATAATCCTAAAAATCCTAACTCTTCAGTAATACCTGCTAAAACAAAGTCTGAATGTACCTCTGAGAGATAGCCCAATTTAAACTGTCCATTACCTAAACCTTCACCCCAATATCCACCATTGTGTATAGCATTCAGTGAATTTGATATTTGATAAGGCTCTTTACCTTCTTCAACACGCAAAGTTTGTAAAGATTCAAAAGGGAACAAAGAGAGTATATCATTTTGTACTGTTCCCCACCAAGACTTAATACGAGCCATACGGTGTGGTGCTAAAAATATCAGTGCAACAAAAGCCATAAATACAGCAGACAACAGCGTAAAAAAGAATTTTAATGATGAGCCTATGAACAAAAACAGCACCATCAACGTTGCACCTAAAACCACGACTTGACCTAAATCTTTCTGAAACACTGCTATAAGTAAAACAGCAATCAAAAACATAAACAAATAAGGCGCATACATACGAAATTCTTCAAAAAATCCCATCTTATGATTGCCCAATAGTTTACGTGTAAAACTCCATGCAATAAAAAACACAAATCCTATTTTAAAAAACTCCACAGGTGCTAAAGAGATGGGTCCTATACGTATCCAACGCTTTGCACCCCCTGCCTCATTCACTAAGTTTTCTGGCAAAAATGGCATGGCAATCATCACAATAAAAAAACCAATAAAGAGTACTAAGCCTATACGTGAAAACCATATGTCTGGTTCTAATTTACTCAATATCACCATAACCATAAACCCAATAAATATCGCAATACTTTGGCGCTTAAAAAAATGAAAATCATTATATTCTAAATAAACCACCGTGTAAGTTGACAGAGAGTAGCTCATCACAAGCGAAAGTGTCAAAAGTGTCATAACGCTTAGAAGAAGTGGTTTATCAATCATTTGAATTCTCTTTCATTTCTTACTATAATATTAATTAGTATTTTATCAAAAATAATATAAAATTACACCCAAACACATAACCATTCAAGCCCAAGATTTTGATAGGAATAAAAATGTCAAATAGTCCAAAACATTTTATAGACCAACGAAAATCTAAAATTACGATATTATTTTGGCTTTTAGTCATTGGTATGGGTATATTTTTACTCTCTGTTATTCAAACCATTAGCAATGAAAGAAGAATTCCTAGTCACAACACCACACTACATGACCGTTCTTTTCGTGGTGCTATCATCTCAGCGGACAACTACACACTTGCAAACTCACAAAAAACCTATCAAGCTGTTATCAAAGGGGCAAGTATCAAGCCTGAGAAAAGAGAAGTTTTTATAAAGCTTTTTTCTATCTATGCAAATATACCCGAAAAAAAGATACGTGCATCATTAACCTACAAATCTGGAGAATATATACAAAGAAATATTACGCTATCTGACTCCATTAACAGTAGTACTGCCATGCAACTCAAATCTTTAGCACTCAAACTACGTAGACTAGGTGTCTTTCGCTCCACTAAAAACCGTGCCGGTATTAACGTACTCTTTGGACTAGACATCATTGAAAACGGAGAGAGTAGACGTTTCCCACTCAAAGATGTCATGAGCCCCATTTTAGGATATATTGGTAAAAAGCAAGAAGGACGTTATGTAAGGCCTGAGGGACAAAAAGGCTTAGAAAAAAACTACAACGAACACATTACCTCAAAAAAAGATGGCTATTTTAAAGGTAAACGTGATGTACTAGGTGCGGTTATACACGACAAAAATAGCATTGACTCAGAGCGCGTAGATGGTCTAGACCTACACCTAAACATTCCTTTGGCACTACAACGTAGAGTAGAACTCATGATAGATGCGATGAAAGAGAAACTAGATGCCCAAGAAATACTTGTAGGTGTCATGGAGAGTCAAACAGGAAAGGTCTTAAGCTTAGCAAGTACAGAACGTTTTGACCCCGCACATATTCTTCAAAAAGACATCCCCGCACTTAACCCAAAATTTTCAGAGTACCCTCATGAAGCAGGCTCTGTAGTTAAACCCATTACCCTTGCCATTGCACTGGAAAATAATCTCATCACACCTCAAACATGGTTCAATACCTACAATGGAAGAATGAAGATTGGCAAAAGACGTACCATTACTGATGATCATAAATTTGAATCGCTTAATGCGACAGATATTATTGTGCACTCTTCAAATGTCGGGATTTCTCAAATATCTTGGAAACTAAGTGGTGATGCCTTTAGAAAAGGTCTCATTAACTTTGGTATGGCAAAACCTTCTGGACTCGACCTCTCTAGAGATCTTCCTGGAAGCCTTAAAAAAGTCTACTTACTCAACCACAAACTACATAGAGCCAACTCTTCTTACGGCTATGGTATGACAGCAACATTTTCACAACTTCTCAAAGCCTACTCAGCATTTAACAATGAGGGCATGGCTATGACACCTCGCATTGTCTCTTACCTTGGAGATAAAGATGGCAATCAATACACCCTTGAACCCAAAGTAGGTGACATAAAGGCAGTCAGTAAGAAAACAGCCAATCAAGTCAAGACTATATTGCAGGATGTAGTCAAACGTGGTACAGGCGTAAAAGCACAATACTCAGGACTAGAAATTGGAGGAAAAACTGGTACAGCACACATTGCAAAAAATGGACGTTATGTCCGTGAGTACCATAGTAGCTTTTACGGATTTGCCAATGACAAACAAGGTAAAAAATATACCATAGGCGTATTAGTCATCCGTGCCAAAAAACGCTACAAATACTTTGCATCACTCTCCGCAGTGCCTACCTTTAAAAACATTGTAAGCATTTTGGTCAACCAAGGACACCTTACACCAGATGCCAATGAAACAACTGAAAAAGGCATTGACGCATCATTCTTTGGTGTAGAAGAGAAACCTACTCCTACTCCAACACCTAGTACCAATGCACTCCAACCAAAGAAAGAACAAGACGCCAGTCAAAGCCCTGCTACTGAAAAACCTTCTGTAAAAAAGCTTTTTAACATAAAGAAACCACAACCCGCACAAAAACCACAACCTATAAAAAAGAAACCATTAAAAGTGAAAGTAAAGCCTAAACCGAAGCCCAGCCCTAAAGTAATACAGTCCAACACTAAAGAAGCCCATGAGCTTTTTGAAGATTTGTTTTAAGCGTTTGTGGCAATGTATAACTTTAATTAATTCAGCAAAGCAACTTTATATCCTCAACAATATTGTAGGTCAAGTTGTCCTTATCCCGACATTAAACATATACCAATCCAAATTAGAAAAGCCTGTCAGCTTTTTTCTTTTACTTTATCCTTCAGAAAGTTTTTCAATACTGTAAAAAAATAGAGCAAAAAATAAAACACCCACAGTTATAAGTGCAATCATAGGTAATGTCATCATAAATCCTTTATCTCTTTTGTTTTTGCCGCTATCTTTTTCACTATAAACAAAATAGCTAACATATCTAATAATGCTGCAGCAATAGTTATCCAAAATACTTCAGTAAAATCATGGTTTTGATACAACAATGTAAGTTTACCTACAATCAATACAAATATACCAAACCCTATACTCATAGCAACACGTAAGGTATTTAATATTTCTTTTACTTCGTCTATTTCTGCCATAGAATGATTATACCCAAAGTATCAAAACATGTCAAAAAATCAAAAATCAAAAATCAACCCCAAGACATACCGTAGGTGTGACCGTGTCACACATCAAATCCCAATATATTTTACATGCCAATGTAACATTGTAATCAAAAAAATTTCTATCTTATATCTAGGTTGTGATTATTACCAGATCCTTTTTTTGGGTTTAGGATTTTGGGTCTGTTTTTTCTTCACATTTATATTGGTGCGATGGCAATCGCCCCCTACAGGTATTCAATTTGCAAATGTAGGGGGCGATTGCCATCGCACCAAACCACACACCAATATCCAACAAAATTCCCTTGAGTAAGTCATCTGTCTAAACCCATGCAACCACCCAAACGCAACAACAGAAAAAAAATTTCGAACGAGCTGAAGCTCGCACCCCAAGGGCATTTCTTCCCTACGGTCAGGGCACAAGTATCAAGTCCTAATCCCTCAGACACCGTACCGTGAAACCGTAGGCACGATAGTCGTTGTACGAGTACGCACCACTACTGTAGAAGTCGACGCTGTGCGAGTAAGAACGATCGACCGAGCTAGTCCACAGGTAACCCCACGAACCCATATTGCCCAAGGAGCCTGAGTGGCGGCTGCGGTAACCAGCTGACGGCAAGGCAAGGAAACTATTGAAGGCGTCATCTCTATTTTGTATTTGGGCAGACCATGCATCTAACAACTCTGCTCTTAATTCAATGAGTGTGGGTACTCTAAAGCCTACAGGACAAACAGAAGAACCATCTAAAGCAGACCAGTTGGTGGTTCTTGTTGTACCCGTACCATCTACTGATGCCCAGTCACTACTACCTATTATAAAGCTACTCCCCGTAGCGTTTACATCTGTAGCCCTAGTACTTGTAGTAGTAGAGTTACTCTCTTGGTGTCCATCAAAGTTTCTTCCCCATTGGTAGTAGTCTCCATAACACTCTGTGTCATCAAAACTGGTACAGACTCTGTTGGCTCCTAAGTTTCTGTCTAGCCACTCTTTACCTGTGTAAGGTGAGATGACTGTACCGTAGGTGGTACCATTATGGACGATAGTCTCATTGACATCCTCTATCTCTATAGTCACCTCTTGCGTACTCTCATTCCCGAACGCGTCTGTAGTAGTGGCTGTAAAGGTGTACGTATCTTTTGTCTCAAAGTCTGGTGCAACTTTAAAAGTGACTACCCCACTCGTGGCATTGACATCAAAGTCTGCACTGTCTGCTCCACTGATGGCGTAACTAATAGCACTCGCATCTGTGGCTTGCAAGGTAATGGCAGAGGTTTGGTTTTCTGCTACTGTGCTGTTGTCTTCTGAGGTGAATGTGGGTGGGGTGGTGTCTAAGATGTGTATGGTGACCTCTTGTGTCACGACATTACCAGAAGATGCTGTGACAGCTACGAGCAGAGTGTAGCTTGACTTTGTGGCAAAGTCTGGTGCTGTTTTAAAGGTGACTACCCCTGTAGTCATGTTGATGTCAAAGGCACTACTGTCTACTCCGTAAAGGGCATACATGACACTACCATGTGTAGGTGCAGTTATGGTGAACGCATCTGTTTCGCCCTCATCTACTGAGATGTTATCATCTGAAGTAAACACAGGTATGTCTACAACGGGTGAGACATCACTTTGTATACACCGTATGTTTTCACCATAGGCTCTGTAGGTAGCCCCTGCACCTGCATCATCGAAAGAATCATACCGTATCTCTGCACCTTCACTGTTAAAGATAGAATTTGCCCATAAAGAACCTTTTGTAAATACATGACTTACTGTGCCTCCAGTGTTACTACGAGAGTCGGCAGAAGGGAGTTTTAAGAAGCTGGCATACGCATCTGCACTGTTATTGATGTCTGCACCTTCTTCAAAGAGTTCTGCTTTAAGTTCATTGATACTAGGAACTCTAAAGCCTGTAGGACAGACTGAGCTTCCATCTACTTTAGCCCATTTTTCCATTCTTTGGGTACCATTGACATCTATACCTGCTGTCCAGTCATAAGTATCAACAGACGACGTGATGAATCTAGAACCTGGGTTATGAACATCAGGGGCCAGCACATTGGTTTCGTTAGAGTCTTCTTCTTGATGTCCATCAAACCCCCTACCCCACTGGTAGTAGTCACCATAACAGTTGGCATCTTGTACTGCTGTACATACTCTGTTGGCTCCAAGGTTTCTGTCTAGCCACACTTTACCCGTGTAAGGAGAGGTCACAGTATCGTAAGTGGTGCCATTATGCGTGATAGGAGGTTCTACTGGGCTAGAACTTAATATAAAATTAGTAATAATCCCCATCACTGCATGTAACTGAACATCTGTCAGGTTATGTTCTTCTGATGCTTGGAGTGATGTGAGCGACATAGAAGCCACGAGAAAGAGAGACAGTAGTCGTTTTTTGAGATAGAACATTTTTAACCCTCATAATATTTTGTTATGAGTCTAACATATAGCTGTCTCTCTCTTTAAATTAAGCTTAAGGTAAACTTAATTTATGATTTTGGATAGTTTGGTGTCATATTTAAACCTTAAATCCACAAATTATCAATCAGCCTTGGCTTACCTACCCATGCAGCTACTAAGATGATAGTGTTGCCTATTTCTATCTCTTCTATGGCTTGGAAATCTCTGTTTACTATAGCGACGTACTCTACTTTATCTGTTTGGCTTAAAATGCTTAACATCTCTTTTTTGATGCGCTCTACATTAAACTCTTTAGCCAATATCATATGGGTTGCTTTTTTAAGTGACTGAGAGAGTGCTAATGCACGTTCAACTTCATCATCTTTGAGGTAGACATTGCGTGAACTTAGTGCTAAACCTTTTTCATCTCTTACAATGTCACAGGGTACAATGTTTACATCCATAAAATAGTTCTTCACCATCTGCATGATGAGGGCTAGTTGTTGGGCATCTTTTTTACCAAAGTAGGCATGGGTTGCGCCACTTAAATTTAACAACTTCATCACCACTTGTAACATGCCGTCAAAATGTCCTGGACGCTTCTCTCCTTCTAGTACATAACCCCGTACTGCAGGTGCACCTATGCAAAGTTCATCTTTTTCGTACATCACATCTATGGAAGGCATAAAAAGTATATCTACTCCAGCGAGTGTACAAATTTTAATATCGGCATCATCTTTACGTGGATAAGCTTCTAAATCTTCACCCTCCAAAAACTGTGTAGGGTTCACAAAAACCGAGACAATGAGATGTGTATTTTCATCTCGTGCTCGTCTGATGAGTGAGAGGTGTCCTTGATGTAATGCACCCATGGTAGGTACAAAGCCTATGCTACCTGTTAATGATTTTTTTGCCTCTTGCAATTCTTCAATAGTTCTAGCTATTATCATCTCTAACCCTCTATTTTGCTATATTTTGCTAAAATCATACCAAAATAACATGGATATAAAAAGTCACTCACCAAATTACACTATCATGACTTACTTCTAAATTTTCTGAGGTGATAACCGAAGCTTTAGTGAGATGAATTAAAATAGAGATTTGCTCTATTTTAAGAAGAATATATAAAAAAAGGAACTTTTTCACATGGATGCGTACGAATACAGTGAACTTCTTAAATCGCTTACGATTAAAATGGAAAATATTGGTAATATTGTAAAACCCAATGTGTTACAAGCTAGGCTCGATGAGATAGATACTATGCAACAAGACCCAAACTTTTGGAATGATGCTGAACTTGCAGGAAAAATCTCCCAAGAAAAAACAAGAACAGAACGCATACTAGCAACCTACCATGATGCCAATGACTCTGTAGTAGAAGCACAAGAGTATTTTGAACTGGCAAAATCAGAAAAAGATGATGAAACCCTTGAAATGCTCTATGCCGATGCAGACGCACTCAATGAAAACACCAATGCCCTAGAAGTACAAATGATGCTAAGTGGTGAACATGACGGCAACAATGCCATTGTCTCCATACACCCAGGTGCTGGTGGTACTGAGAGTCAAGACTGGGCAAGTATGCTCTACCGTATGTACTTACGTTGGGCAGAGCGTCATGGTTTTAAAGTAGAAAGTCTTGACTACCAAGCAGGTGATGAAGCTGGTATAAAAGATGTAAGTTTCATGATAAAAGGTGAAAATGCCTACGGTTACCTCAAAGTAGAAAATGGCATCCATAGGCTTGTACGTATTAGCCCTTTTGACTCTAATGCCAAACGACACACTTCTTTCTCTTCTGTGATGGTTTCACCAGAAGTAGATGACGACATAGACATTGTCATAGAAGATAAAGATATACGTGTGGACACCTACCGTGCCAGCGGTGCTGGTGGGCAGCATGTCAACAAAACAGAATCAGCCATTCGTCTTACACACATAGAAACCAACATTGTTGTACAGTGTCAAAATGACCGCTCACAACATAAAAATAAAGCTTCAGCTATGAAAATGTTAAAGTCACGTCTTTATGAATACGAAATGGCAAAAAAACAAGCTGCACTAGATGGTGTAGAAAAGTCAGACATCGGCTGGGGACATCAAATACGCTCTTATGTCATGCAACCCTACCAACAGGTTAAAGACACAAGAAGCAACATACCATACTCTAATGTTGATGCTATTTTAGATGGAGATATAGATAAACTTCTTGAAGGTGTACTTATAGCTCAAGCTAAATAGTGACCCCATGAGAGACAATAAGTCTCTTCTCTTCTAACCTAGCTGTAATATCGCATAATGCAGATAGCTCTTCATCATGTGTGACAAGTACAAGCCCTGCTTTATTCTCTTTCACATATGACATCAGTGTATCCATGACAATCATCGCTGTAGCCTTGTCTAAGTTACCCGTAGGCTCATCTGCAAAGATAATACGAGGTTTTTTACTTAATACCCTAGCAATAGAAACACGTTGCTGTTGCCCACCTGAGAGCTCAGAAATTTTTTGATTCATAAACGCTTGTATCTCTAACTTTTCTAACAATGCTTCATCAATACTCTCTCCACTAAGCATAGTAGCAACATTTATATTTTCTACAACACTCATCCCTTTAAACAAATAATGAGATTGAAAAACAATACCTAAGTCATACCGTCTTAACTGTTCTATTTGCTCTTCACTTTGCGTATAGAGTTCAGAACCAAAAAGTTTCACACTACCTTCTTTAGGCTCTATAAATGTAGAGGCAATATGCATCAATGTAGACTTGCCAGAACCACTACGCCCAACAATAGCCATACTCTGACCTTCAAGAAGCGTAAAGTCTACATCTGAAAATAAAAGTGTATCAAAAGAGTGAGAGATACTTGTAGCTTCTAAAAGTGTTTTAGACATAGATATACCTTTAAATCAATTGGGGTATTTTAACATAAAAAAGTAAGTGGTAAAGTGATTTTAAATTTTAAATACGGGTATATACAATATTAAGAAAGTGTTTATTAAATAGTCTTCTAGTTTGCTGTAGATTTGAAGGTTGTGCTGAAGGAGTGTACTGAAAATTTAATAGTTTTCTGATTTGTTGCATATTTGTGAGTTGTTGTTCGAGAGCATACCCTAAATTTAATAGTCTTCTAGTTTGATGTAGATTTGGATGAATGGCGTGAGTGAAGAGAGGGAGTGTACGGATAGTACATGACCGAACGAAACGAAGCCGTTCAGTCAAAGATGCTTCAAAATAGAAGAACTATTTTAGCCCATTTGTGCGGCTACTTCTGCTGCAAAGTCTTCTTCTTCTACTTCAATACCTTCACCCACTTCAAGTCTTACAAAGTTAGTAATTTCAGCTGTTCCACCTGCTGCTTTTGCTTTTTCAGCAATGTACTCAGCAACTGTTTTACTGTCATCCATTACGAACTTTTGATCAAGAAGACATTGCTCTTGGTCAAGTGTTGTATTATCTGAAATAAATCTTGCAATTTTACCTGGAAGAATTTTATCCCAAATTTTTTCTGGTTTACCTTCATTAGCAAGCTCTTCTTTAAGTGCAGTCTCAACAGATACCATGACTTCATCTGTAAGCTGACTCATAGAGATGTACTGTGGTACATTTTTAAGAGGTTTTCCAAGTCTTACTAGCTCTTCATTCTCTTTTTCAATAGCGACAATTCTACCTTTTGTTTCTTCTTCAACAAATGATGCATCAAAATCTTGGTATGAAAGTGTAGATGGACTCATTGCCGCTGCATGCATTGCTACTTCTTTAAGTGTAGCAGTCATTGCGTCTGCTGTAGCAGCAGAATCACATTTTGCCTCAATAATAACACCATTTTGCTTGTTTGAGTGTACATATGCGTTTACAGCTGTATTCTCATCAGCAGAGATAAGTCCTGATCTTCTTACTACCAGTTTCTCACCAATCGTTGCTACTTCTTGTGTAAGGTACTCAGCAAATGGTGCACCATCTATTGTAGACGCGTTAATAGCCTCTGCATCAGTAATGCTGTTATCATACGCGTGACCTACTACTTTATCCATAAGAGCAATAAATTTATCATTTTGAGCAACAAAGTCAGTTTGTGAGTTAATTTCAACAATCACTGCTTTTTTGCCATCAACTTTAACGCCAATTGCACCTTCAGCTGCAACTTTACCTGCTTTTTTAGCCGCTGCACCCATACCTTTATCACGTAACCAAGCGACTGCTTTGTCCATGTCTCCATCAGACTCTGCAAGTGCTTTTTTACAATCCATCATTCCAGCATCAGTCATTTCTCTGAGTTTTTTAATGTCTTTTGGTCCAAAGTTTGCCATGATTACGCCTTTGCCAATTCTTTAGCAGATGCTACAGCATCTTTAAAGTCACCTTTGAAAGAGTACTTTTCTTCCATTACTTGAATCTGTGCTTCGTTCATGTTTGCTACATCATCAAATGTGTAGAAACCTTCATCGTTGAGTTTACCTTGGTATACTTTACCAACACCTACAATTTTAGTAAGGTCATCACCTTTGTCCTCTGAAGATGCTGTAGCTGTTTCAGCTTTTGGTGCTTCTTCTGTTACAGTTTCTGCTTTTGTTTCTTCTGCTTTTGGTGCTGATTTTGCTGCACTGAGTGCTGCTACTGCTTCTGTTGTAGCTGGTGCTGCTGCATCTTCTGCTGCTGCTTCACCCATAAGTGCTGCAACTTCGTCTGAACCTGCTACTTCATCAACACTTCCACCATTTGCTTCAGCGTATGCTGCTTTACCTTCAATGATAGCTTCAGCCATCTCTTTACAGAAAAGGTTAATTGATCTAATAGCATCATCATTTCCAGGAATTGGGTAGTCAACTACATCTGGATCACAGTTTGTATCGAGTGGCGCAACCACTTTCATGCCCATACGTTTTGCTTCTTTCACTGCAATATGCTCTTTCACTGCATCAATAACAAACATCATGTCTGGAAGTTTTTTCATGTGTCTGAAACCTTCTAGGTATGAAGTAAGTTTCTCTTTTTTTCTTAAAAGCATAAGTGCTTCTTTTTTTGTCAACATATCTAGTTGACCGTTCTCTTCCATTTGCTCGATGATTTCAAGTTTTCTGATAGACTTTTTCATTGTTGGGTAGTTTGTTAACATTCCACCTAACCATCTAGTTGCAACGTAAGGCATACCACATCTTTCAGCATGTTCTTTTACTGCTTGTCTAGCTTGTTTTTTTGTACCAACAAAAAGAACTGTTTGTCCTTCAGCTGCTGCATCTCTTACTACGTTGTAAGTATACTTGAAATATCTAAGTGTTTTTTGAAGGTCAATAATATAGATGTTTTTTCTTGCACCGAAAATGAACTTTTTCATTTTTGGATTCCATCTTCTTGTTTGGTGTCCGAAGTGTACTCCACACTCCAATAGGTCTTTCATTGTTACCATTTTGTCTCCTTGACATATATAATCATAATAAAATTTTCAATAACATACTGCATAAAAATTTCGTTAAAAGCACATTTTGCTTCATCACTAGGTTTAATCCGCTGTAGTCCTCAATGTTTGCTTTTAAAGTAAAGCCACACAACCGTGCAAGGAATAACTACATGTGTATTTTTCATATCCCATACGGAATAAGAAACGCAATTATATCGAAATATTTTTAAGATTTTATAAAATGGAAAGATTCTGAGAAGTGAGAGAAGATACTCCCACCTATTAAATGATTACTTTTGAAGTTCTTCCAACTTAGCTTTCACCTCGTCTACATGATTTTTGACTCTTACTTTTGTCCATGTCGCTACTATTTCACCTTCAGGGTTTATGATAAACGTTGAACGTACTACACCCATGTACTCTTTACCCATAAACTTTTTGAGTTGCCAAATACCAAAAAGGTTACATAGCTCTTTGTCTTCATCGGCTAACAGTGTAATGCCTAACTCTTTTTTCTCTATAAATTTTCTATGTTTTTCAGTCGAGTCTGGGCTTACACCTAAAATCATGGCATTCATACCGGTAAACTCAGGCTCTGCTTCGGTAAATGCACATGCTTGTGTCGTACATCCTGGTGTATTGTCTTTTGGGTAAAAGTAAAGGACTATCCATCTACCTTTAATATCTCTTAGACATATCTCTTCATCGTCTTGGTTTGGCAGACAAAAGTCTGGGGCTTGGGTTCCTACTTCTAGCATGGGTAATCCTTATAGATTTTTTGATAGTATAGCAAAATGAATATTGAAAATGAACCAAGCAAAGAAAAACTACTAGCAGACATAGAAAAACTGATCGCGTATGGAAGAGAAGAACCCACAATTAACCCTGCTCTTTTAGAGTACCTTGAAATAGAAGACCTCATCAACACCAAAGCCAAACTTTTAGAACGCGTAGGTAAACTCAGTGATGAAGATAAGGCGTGGCTAGAACAGTTTAAGAAGTACTCCTAGCATTTATCTCTCACTGTTAAAGATACTAAGAACGTAAATCTTCTGATTTATCAAACTCAATATTATACTGTTTGAGTATCTTCTGTTGTTTCTCTTCAACCTCTTTTTTGTCAATAATCACTTTGACACCATCATTGTCTTCAAGTACAATGTATTGCTCTGTTATAGCTTCTACCAGTTCATAAAACTCTTTAAAGTTTTTAAAGGTTTTTCCATTTACTTTTTCAATAGGCCACATACCAAAGTTGTTGTCTCCCCTACTTATGTCTGAAGCGAGTACCTTCAGAAGCACCACCACTTCATCTTTGTCTTTCTCTTTCCATCTAGATGCTAAGTAGCTTAACTTTAAACGATTTCTATTGGTAGCACGTATAAGGTTACGTGTTAAAGGAGAAAAGACATAGCCACCATAGATGGCATAAGTAGGCATCTCATCATAACGTGTTGTTTTTACCAAATACATATCATCTGCGGTGTATTTTAATGTTGCTTCTATCGTCATAGGCTTTTGGTCACGTATAATATCTAGTTTCACTACATCACCCATTTGATAGGCATCAATAAAATGATGAAAATGCGTGTACTCATGCTTACGAAACTCTACTGTACCATCATTTTCTACATTATGGCCATCGACTGCTGTGAGTATGTCACCCACTTGTAAAACTTTACTAAGAGAAGAGTTATGTACCACTTTGTCAATAAGTTTTCCAGACGTATTCTCATCTAACTTATAGTAACGACGCAAAGCAGGATTTTCTAACTTTTGTGTGCTTATGCCTAAGTCTGCAAATCCATTATACTTCCCATCTTTCATGTCATCTATAAAGTGTTTAACCATACTTATAGGCACTAGGTAACCTATATTTTGTGACTTTTTAATCACCTGCATCACCACACCTACTATTTTTCCATTTGAAAGTGCTGGGCCACCTGAGTTTCCTGGGTTCACAGCAGCGTCAACTTGTACGGCTAAAAAAGACTCTCCACTATGCGCATAGGTATGGTGCTCTACACGGGACACCACACCTATAGTCGCTGAAAGGGTAGACCCTCCCATAGGGTAACCATAGACCACAATCTTTTGTTCTACTTTTGGTAGAGTGCCAAAAGTAAGTGCTTCCACACCCTTAAAAAATGCCTCATCCTCCACCTTTAACAACGCAAGGTCAGCTTGGTGTGACACCGCGTACACGGTGGCTATATAACGTTTTCGTTGACCATAGCGTTGTACTTCTAAAAAAGACTGGTTGGCAACCACATGCGCATTAGTAAGAATGTACCCACCCTCTATAATAGCACCAGAACCCGTACTAGAACGCACTGAAGAGTTCCAAGGTTCTAAATAGTTTGCAACTTTAGATGTTGTATATATTTTAACAATAGCCTGTTTAGTAATGTCTTCTTGTGAAGCATTTGCAACTACAAATAGCGTACTTAATAATACTGTGATAAATAATTTCATTAAATGATATTTCCTTATATTTAGTGAAATATTCTATAGTCTTTTATCTAATTGTAGGTTAATGGGGTAAGGTTTAACAGTTGTCGGCATCACAGAAACCGACATACAAAAAATCAAAAGCAAGAATCCCAAGGGTAAAAAAGACCAAAACCCTCGGAAGCTGAGCTTGTCGAAGCTAAGGTAAAGTTCTGAGGAGACGAAACCCCCCATCGATATTACGAATAGTAGGATACCAATTGACACGATAGGCAGACCGAGAGAAGCTAGCATCATCGACCCACGACCCACCACGAAGGACTTTTCTTTTTTTATCTTTGTCATACCAATCTTCACACCACTCCCATACATTGCCATGCATATCATGTAACCCCCATGGGTTAGCCAGTTTTTCGCCTACAGGATGTGTTCCATAATCTTCATTACTAGAACCTAAATCATAAGAGTTTTTATCATACCAAGCATACCTACCCAACTCTTTCTCATCATCTCCAAAGCTCCACTTAGTATTTTTTCCAGCTCGACAAGCATATTCCCACTCTGCTTCGGTTGGTAGTCTGTACTCTTTGTTTGTTTTGTCACTCAACCATTTACAGTATGCCTGTGCATCATGCCACGAAACATTTATAACTGGTCGTTTTCCTCTTCCCCAACCTCTATCATCTGGTTTTTCTATATTTTTATCTTCACAATAAGCATCATATTCATCAAATGTAACAGGATATTTACCTATCTCAAACTCATCATCTATGTTGACTTTTTTAGCACCACTTCCTTCACCAAACATAAACGTACCCTTAGGCAAATGTACCATAGTTATAGTCATACTTTTTTTAGGTTTTGGGTGGATGATGTTTACCATTTCTGGTTCTTTAAATTTTGGTTTTGTTGTCATTTAATCTACCTGATAAAAAGGTTTTCTGTTTTGGTGAGCGATAGAAATAATCACAATTCTATTTTCATCTACTATATAAAAAATACTGTATGGAAACTTATGTACAACAACTCGATAAAGCACATCATTAATTTTTGGGTAGAGCAAAGGGAACTCTTGAATGTTATCAATGCTCTCTTTTATATGTTCTTTAAATCTTTCTCCAAGATTTTCTTGTTGTAAATTATAATAGTCACGTGCATCTTCTAGCTCCTGTTGAGCTAACTCTGAAAATGCTAAAGTCATCATGAAAAAACATCTTCATAAGAAACTGTTTTCAATGTACCTTGTTTAGTAGCTTCAACACGCTTCATTGATTCTTCTATCCAAAGTTTGTCTATCTGAGGATTAGGTTGGTTTAAACTCTGAACTAAATTTTCAATAATAAGATAACGCTCTTGTGGCTTCAAAGTCAATGCTTCATTAATAATATCATTTAAACTCATGCTCTATCCTTTTAAATTATTGATTTATTATAACACATTTAGGATGATGCTGATTTAAAAACCAACACCACCATCTCTGTTTACGGCAAAGCCGAGGAGGTAGTGAACTTAAAAATGGCACGCTCTATAACATCACTGTTATAAACTCTGGCACAGTAAGTTTTGAGGAGACGAAACCCCCTATTGTTATTACGATTAGTAGGATTCCTATTGTTACGATAAGCCGAACGTGTATTGTTAGCATTATTGTTCCACGACCCACCACGAAGGTACTACCTCCACAAACAATTTCAATCATGCCGACCGTAGGTGTGACCATCTCACAGAGAAAATTAAAAACATTTATTCAATTCAAAGTTTATCGTGCGATATTCATCGCAAAAGAAAAAACCAAAAGAAAGAATCCCAAGGGTAAAAAAGACCAAAAACCTCGGAAGCTGAGCTTGTCGAAGCTAAGGTAAAGTTCTGAGGAGACGAAACCCCCCACTGAAATAACGATAAGAAGGATCCCCATCGATACGATAGACAGACCGAGTGAAGAAAGCAATAACGACCCACGACCCACCACGAACAACTTTACTATCTGTACTTTCATCTTCATAGGCTGTTCCATCTCTAGGAGTATCATTGTAATTATTTAACCAGTCATCTTGACACCATTCCCATACATTTCCATACATGTCATATAAGCCCCATGGATTTGGCAACTTTTTACCTACTGGGTGTGTTTTACTATTAGAGTTTTTAGTATACCAGGCATAATTATCTAACGCTTTTTCATCATCTCCAAAACTCCACTTAGTAGTTGTTCCAGCTCGACAAGCATACTCCCACTCTGCTTCTGTTGGTAGTCTGTACTCTTTTTTTGTTTTTTTACTTAACCATTTACAGTATCCCTCTGCATCATTCCACGAAACATTTATAACAGGTCGTTGTCCTCTTCCCCAACCTTCATCATCTGGTTTTTTTGTTTTGGTATCTTCACAATATAAGTCATACTCTTCAAAGGTTACTGGGGTTTTTGCTATAGCGAAGTCGTAGTCGAAAGTGATTTGGTGGACTGGTTTTTCATCGTCATCTCCAGTGTTTGAACCCATTTGGTAGGTGTTGGTTTTTGGGTGGATGGTGTCTTTATCTTCAGAATCACTATTGAAGACTATTTCATGAATTACCTCTTTTGGTAAATCTTTCTTCTTATGACTATTTCCAAATCTATTTCTACGAATTCTCTCTACTCGTTGTTGATAATTACCACCCAAACGTTCCAAAACAGAAAAAGACATTTCAGCAAATATTTTATCCTTATTTGTCCATTCATCATTACTACTCTCATCCATTAATAATGCAGAAAACTCTAAGGATGAACCTAAGTTTTTGGCAATAAACCTTGAGTTTCTTTCAAATATCTCTGCTGATTTGTAAGGACTCAGTTTCTCTTGTAATAGTTCTCTTACTCCTGTATGAAATGTATAAAATTCATCTTTTTTACTTTTATCTAAAAGCCCACCCACAGAAAACTCTGCAAAATCTAACTGCGTCGAGTCTGGAAGCATATTGTGTTGAATCATTTTCATAATAGGAAAATTTAAATGGGTACAAACAGAGAGATAGAGTGCCAATTTATGAGCAGAACTTGAGCTGTGGTTAAAAAACTCTTGAACACGTTCATCTGCTGTTAATTCCTCAGTTAACTCTTTTTCTTGTTGATTTGAAAACTCCTCTATACTAGCGATGATTCCTCTACATGAGCTATCTACTCTACCACTCATAAAACTTGCCATAGCTCTAAAGTTATCTATAGAAAAGTTGGCAATAGGAACTTTTAAAACATCTTGTTTAAAGTAGTTTTGATCAAATGAAAGTAACAATTCATCTATATCTGAACTTATGACTTGACCTTCTCTTTTTAGTCTTGTAATGTTTGTTTGTCTAAGTACTGTACCTTTCCACATTCTTCTAGGTAACATATTGATGATGCTTGTTGGCATTCTTTTCTGATACCCATAAAGCTTCGCCATCATATCACCCCTACTCCAAGCAGGAGCGATACAATCAGTAATGATAAAAAGAATACTACGTCCTTCATGATTTAACAACTTAGAAGCTTTGGAAGTTTTGTGTTTATTGTTATATATCTGTGCTTCATTTTCCGAACTATCAAGGTACAAAAATTTAATCGTTTTAAAGATAGAAAATATCTCTAACTTTTTCATAAAAACTTCGATACTCTCTTGCCAAATATACATCGACTCACTTATGTCTATCATCAAATATAAATCATAGTAGTTTTCAACTTTGGCTTGAAATTTAGGTTTAAGTACATTGGTCTGAGCAAAACTATCTACAGTTTCATCTACATCAACTTCTAAACTCTCTTGACTCGAAACATGACTAATCTTCAAAGGTTCTAATGCTTTTAAAAGTTCATTATTTATAAAAAAATCTCTCTTTTGAGGAATTTGAACACTAAATTGATTGCTATCTTTTAATCGTTTTGGAATAAGAGGCGTAGACTCCTCTACAATCAAGTCATCTTGATCAATGGTGTTCTTATTTTTATTTTCCTCGTTTTTGTCTTTATATTTTATATTGCTTGAAAATAAAGAAGAGAACCACTTACGTAACCATTTCAAAAACTCACTGTTTGACTTCTTTTGCCTAGCTTTTTGTACTTCTGGTATGTGCGTAGCCAACCATAGTATGTCTGCTAATTGTGCATCGTCCATTTTATCCATATTTACATGGTCAAGACGGTGTAAGTAAGAAATTAGCTCTTCAAGTTCTTGTTTCAAAATTCTAACCTAAAAGATTTTTCCAAATACCATCAATCATCTCATCATCAGCATTCGTAAGGTCAATACTTTCATCTTGTTCCATCAAATAGACAGCATTAAGCAACTGATCTGTTGAAAGATATACTTTGTTCTCTTCACTATCTCGTAGTTTAATAAATGACCTGATAATCTTCTCTAACTTCTCTTGGTCAAGTTTAACTTTTATCTGTTCAAAATGTTTATTGACAATTTTAGCTAACTCTTTGTCCGTTGGGTCTTTAAGCTCTAAGTGAAGACAACGACGCATAAATGCCATTGGGAAGTCACGTTCACCATTAGAGGTCATAATGATAAGTGGAAACGTATCGATATCACATTTTACTAGACCATTATCGATTGTATGAAAACCTTCACCATTGTCAAAACTATAGTTCTTTAAACGCTTTAGTTCAGGTATCTCAAACTCATTCTCTTCAAATATATGCAGTAAATTATTTGGTAAATCAATAGGACTTTTATCTATCTCATCTATAAGGACAACACGTTGTGTTTTAGAAGTAAAAGCTGTACCTAAAGCTTCTAATTTCAAATAGTTTTCAATTTTTTTAGAGATTTTTTCACCTTCAGAATCTTCTTCACCTGTTTGAACATCTTGCAAACGAGACAAAGCATCATAAGAGTAGAGACCATCTTTTAACTTACTCTGTGTTCCAATTCGCCAGTAAAGTACCTCATCACCTAGCTTTAACTCATGCATAACTGCTTCTGCCAAAGAAGACTTACCAATCCCAGGATTACCTGTAATAAGAAGAGGTCTTCTCAAAATCAAAGCTGCTGAAACCATCTTTTTAACTTTATCTGAAAAGGTACAATAACTCTTTACTCTATTTTTTCTAATTCTCCATGGTGGTGCTGTGGGTGCTTTAAACTCTTTTTGTTCACTATCACCTTGAAAGTAACACCAGTCTGTATTAGCCATATCTTTTCTCCTTTTGGTAAGTATGTGGATCATCCCACATAAAATTTATATTTGAACTGCAATTCTTTTCATTATCAACAACTTGTGACCTTATATTCTCCGATAATTTACATAAAGGTTTTGTTCCGACATTTGTTATCATGTTTTTATAATGTTCCTCATTATCACAACTATTAATCCAAAGTGCAATAAAATAGTATTGATCTATACCATCAAATACTTTTACATCTTGAACTTGTTTTTCAACAAGTACTGATATACGTTTAGGGTGTTGCATAGCTTCATTTTGAACTTTAGTTGTTACATCATTATGTAAAAAACTCTTATTTTGACAAATATCAAAAATATCTTTCCAACGTTTCTTAAGTTGAGGTAACCAGTTCTCAGCCATTGATGCTTTATACTCAGAACGAATAATAGTTTCACAACGTGAAGTTATCTGCTCTCTCCATAGTGGTAACGTTTTAGAATATAACTCTTTGGGTAACATTAACTCTACTCTTGAATTTACAAAAGGAACTATAAGTGCATTAATTTTATCAATAATCTGTTTCTGAACATCTTCAGTTTCAAACTCATCTTTATCTACACTCAATACTGGTTCATGGTTTACAACTACTTCATATTGATTGTCATTAGGGAAGACATAGACATATATCATCTCAATATCAGCTAGATACTCTTCTTGTAAACTTCCTTTGGCAATAGTCATAGGGTTGTCATCATAAATACTTTTAAAAGAATAGGGACTTGTTTGTAACTTCACATAACCATTAATATAGTTACGAATATGTAAAAGGTTTATTAATTCTAATTCAGTCTGTAATGTTTCAATAGCTTCGCAAAAATAGTGAGAAAAAAGACTCATTTTAGATTTAACTTCTTGAGCATTTTTATCTTTGGGAAAACCCAATTCAAAACTTTGTTGACTTGCTAATGAAGATGCGACAATTTCACTGGTTCCAAACTGCTCAGCTTTATAAACAGTATCACCACTATAACAAGCATCCAAAACAATCGCTAACTTTAATGGTAAGGCACTACTTCCATTTGAAAAGCATTGATAGACTTTTGAATACAAAGTATCTAAAGTAATACCTTGTTTATCAGAGATTTTAAGTTGAAATGTCTCAAAAGGCTCAGCAATTTCACCATGTCCAGTATAATAAATTAAAAGACTATCAATATCATCATCTTGATATTTTTCTAAATCTTCTATAAAAGTCAACTCACTATCAAGCTTTTTGTTAATAGTAGTTTCCCAGCCACCAAAGTCTTTTAATTTTTGAGCAACTCCATTTCTATTGTGTTCTAATGAGTTCAATCCAGTATCATCTCCACTATAGATAAAAGCAACTCTTTTCATTTAGACTAAAAAACCTCTGTTTTTTCTTCGTCTGTCATCTTTTCATATTCTTCCCAAGAAATAAATGTTCCATCTTTTTTTTCTACTTTAATGGAGGCTTTTAAATATTTAGCTGTCTCTCGAACTGCGCCTACATAAAAAGCTACTCTTTCCCAATTTTCTTGTGCCATGTCAAGTAAGTCTAAAGCCGTAGTTATCTCATCAGCCATAGCACCATCAACAGGTTTTGTTTCTTTTTTCACTTTTATATGTGCCAGTTTTAATTCTTTATGAACCTTATCTAAAAACTCTGAATTATCCGATACTATCTTCATCCCTCACCTTTCAAATATAATTTACATAAATTATAACCAAGACAAGCTAAGATACGCCTCCGCATCCACACAAACTATCCCTCTTTCTAGTGCCTCTTTAGCCATAAGTCCAGCTTCATTAGTAGAGAGTAAGTTTTTCTCTTTATCATAGAGTTTTGCAGAGCAGACACCAC
Source organism: uncultured Sulfurovum sp. (assembly GCA_902727855.1). Lineage (GTDB taxonomy): Bacteria > Campylobacterota > Campylobacteria > Campylobacterales > Sulfurovaceae > Sulfurovum. Next base: position 33,874 of record CACVAS010000107.1, on the reverse strand, counting down.
ATGATGGGCTTCTGTCTTTACCTATGAAAAGATCTATATTGGTGTGGGTGTCAAAAAAGTTTTGGGCGTATGTTTGTACAGGAGCAGAGAGGTCTACGCCTGATTCATTGGATATGGCTTTATTTCCTTCTTCATATGCCACTAAGTCCATAGTAGGTCTGGGTGTACCAAAAGCATGCTCCTCTGGGCAAAATGAGATAAGTGTATGCCCTTCTAGTTTCTCTAACAAATCTTCATTTTTATTGTCTTTAGCATCATATCGACACTTATTTCCTAACAAACATGCTGATATGGCAACGTTTTTTGTCATTAAAAAACAAATAAAAGTGCGTACACCCACCCACCAGTTAACATGGTTAAGATAATACCAATAAAGGTACGTTGACCATATTTTTTATGTACATCTGAGTAGAGTCCAGGAAGCGTCTTTTGTCTTTTGTAACGTCTAGCAAAATGGAGTGTCATCGTCCACAAAATCAAAGTAATCACAGAGATGATAATGTGAAATATTAACACATACAACAAATAGTCATGCGATACAGAACTCCCCTCCATAAGATTCTTGTATCCGCCTTCCATACGTACACCAAATTCAAAAAACCCTACGACAATCACAGAAATAACAAAAAGTAATTTTTGCGTAAGCTCATGCCCACGATAATTCTTTTTCTTGGCTAAGCTAATTGCCCCATATATTAAAAATGGCAACACTGCGACTATCACTGAAACAATATCCATAAAAAGTGGTGCACGTGTACCTAAAAAACCCGATGAAAATAAAACATCCATACTACAATCCTAAAAATAATTTTTGTTAGCATATCACAACAGACTTAACTTCTGTAAACTCTTCAAGTGCCCATTTAGGTCCTTCACGCCCAACACCTGAAAGCTTAGAGCCTCCATAAGGTTGTACATCAAAACGAAGTGTTGGGATGTCATTAATCACCACACCACCACACTCGGCATCATCTATAAACCTCTGTGTCAACTTCAAATCATTGGTAAAGATAGAAAACTGTAGCCCATACGGAGAGTTATTCATCTTCTCTATGGCGACTTCATAATTTGGCACTTTTACAAGACTCACAATCGGTGCAAAGACCTCTTCACAAATGATTTTCATATCATCAGTGACATCTGCCATGACTGTAGGTAAAAAAATGCTTTCATTTTGTTCTCCACCTGTAAGTACAGTAGCCCCTTCTGAAATTGCAGAGTCTATCCATCCGTTGGCACGTTCACGTGATTCATCATCTATGAGTGGGCCTAAAAATGTATCTTCTTCATAAGGAGAACCTACTTTTAATTTGTTTGTCTCTTCTGACATATAGCGAGCAAAATCATCATAGACATCTTCATTGACATAAATACGTTGGAGTGATATACAGACTTGACCCGAGTTATAAAATGCTCCAAAAGCACAACGGTTTGCAGCTGTTTTTAAATCTGCAGAAGTATCTATATAAGTTGCAGCATTACCACCTAACTCTAAACTTACTTTTTTAATGCCAGCTTGTTTTGTGATAATGTTACCAACAGGTACTGAACCTGTAAAAGAGATAACCCTAGGTATGTCACTTTGGACCAACGCAGCACCTACCTCAGCATCCCCATACACTACACTGAGTGCATCTTTTGTTGCATATTCAGAGTCTACAAAAAGTTTTGCAAACATATAGGCTGTCATTGGCGCTTCTGGCGTAGGTTTAAGTACAACAGTATTTCCTGCACCCAAAGCTGGCGCTATTTTGTGTGCAACAAGGTTCAATGGAAAGTTAAATGGCGTGATACATGCAACAACACCCACGGGTTCACGTCTAAAGTAAGAGAGTGTTTTCTTACCGGAAGGCATCACATCTGTAGGTATGGTTTCACCATGTAAATTGGCTAACTCCATAGCTGTTAAACGTATAGTCTCCACACAACGCTCTACTTCTATACGAGAAAATGCGATTGGTTTTGCCACTTCTTTAGTGAGCATCAATGCAAAGTCTTCTTTTTGTTCTGTCAACTTTTCTGCTACATCTTCAAGCCACAAAATACGCTGTGACAATGAAGCATTTTTTGCTGCCTGTGTAGCATTTTTTGCAATCTTAAGTGTTTTATGTGTATCTTCTGCATCACATATAGGTGCTGTACTCACTACTCTACCATCAAAAGGGCTACATCTTTCAGATTGTATTTCACGTACTTCGGCTAACGAACCAAAAAAAATCTTTGCTTGGGCTATGACCCTTTGATGAGAGATTACCTCTTCTGTTTTCACGTCATTTGCATCTGACTTTTTACCAAACATTCCAAACATACTATATACCTTTGTATTTCTAACTTATATAAAAATGATTATAGCAAATTGGGGTTAGTCTGCGATTATATCTCTAAATTATCAAATCCATCATATTTTGAAAAAGACAAAAGATACAAACTTTTTAATAAGTTTGGAGAAATTTGATTTAATTCTGTAAAAACAGTATTTTCAATATTTTCTTGTTCTAAATTTTCAAGCACATCATCTAAAACCTTTGGCAAGACTTCGCATAAAGACTTAAATGCTGTTGTATCACCTGTCACTAACTCATAAAATTTATCCATAGAGACTCTACGAATATTATCATGTTCAAAAGATTCAGAGTTAATACTTATCTTCCAAGGTACATTTTGACTATGCTTTGCAATGACTTCAACCAACATACATTGTACATCTGCACCTTTGAGTATTTTATTTTGCATAGAAATATAAGTTTTCTGTGCAGATGATGAGTTCATAGTATTATGTTTATTTTTCATCTCTACATAACATTTATCTACTTCATTAACTAAATCAAATCCCTGCCTAGGTACATACCAATTCCCATCAATATAATTAAAAATGTTTTGGTGAAAATAACCTATATGATTTGTATTAGACTTATCCATTTGACGAATAATCTCTAACTCTATCGTCTCTTCTAAAGTTTTTGCATATATTTTAGAATCAAATGTCAGTTTTATGGGATCAACAAGATTCTTATTGAATTTTTTAAGATCAATACTAAAACGATATTTTTCCACAGTCTCTTGTACATGCTTAAACAAATTTTCATCGGAAATAAAACTTAAATTATACGGATGCATACTCAAGATCTTCAATATCATTTAATGTTTGAATCAATGCTGTTCCTAATGCAAAGGCTAAATTAACAGGTACAGCATTACCTATCTGTTTATACTGTTGCGTCATCGAACCTTCAAATATCCATGTGTCAGGAAATGTCTGTATACGTGCATACTCCCTCACTTGAAAAGGGCGTGTCTCATCAGGGTGACAACGTTCTGTTTGTTTCTGTGCAGGGGAACACGTCAAGGTTAAGCATGCTTCATCCCACGCTATGCGTCTTGCTATACCTGTTTTACCACCACCTAAATAAAAACTTTTCATCATATATTCTTTTTGAAGTGCCAAAGGCAAATTACGCCAATATCCCCCTGCTGGTACCAAATCAAGAACTTTTTTCTTTTTTTCTGGATAGGTTTGTCCTTTTGACATAGGTACATCACAAGAAAACAATGTTCCTTTTTTAAGTGCATCTTTAAGTGTATACTGCACGTTACTCTCTTTGGGCCATTCAAACTTTACTTTATTTGCATACTCTTTTTTAATGCCCACTATAAAAACGCGTTCTCTTTTTTGTGGTACATGATAATGTATTGCTTTTAACACTTTAGGTGACAAAACCTCATAGCCCATAGACTCAAAGACATCTACCATTGTTTGCAGGGTACGGCCCCTATCATGAGAGAATAACCCTTTGACATTTTCAGCTAAAAACACCTTAGGTTCAGACTCTTTTAATGCTCTAGCGAACTCATAAAACAATGTCCCTCTCGTGTCTTCCATACCCATTTTTTTACCTGCATATGAAAAAGTTTGACAAGGAAATCCACCAGTCAGTAGGTCTACTTTACCTTTGTATGTCATAAAATCTATTTGTCCTACATCGCCATGCACAACATTCCATTCAGGACGGTTTTTCTTTAATGTTTGTGTCGCATATTTATCAAAGTCATTCAGTAAAATATGATGTAATCCTGCTTTTTCCATCCCCAAAGCCATCCCTCCGGCTCCAGCAAAAAGCTCTATACTAGAGTAGTGTCGTAGAGGTTGAATAAAAGAAGAAAAATGATTTGATGATTCTATAATAGCCTGAGACTCACCCATAATATCTTCCTTTTATACAAATTTAATTTTGCATATTATACACAGTATGTGATAACAAAGTTATATATATCTCAAATTGTCATATTTTTTAAAATGTTTACACACTAAAGTTTGGTGTACCATCAGGCATGTGTGTTGCTTCTTTATTTTTGGCTTCTACTTCAGCTTCATATGCCATGATTTGTTGACGTACCTCATTAATTTGTTCAGGTGTAACATTATCTTCACTTGACCACGCTACCTCAACTTCTCCACCATATTCCTGTCCCATCATCTCCACTTTGTCTGCATATTCGTTAATATCTAAACAAATCTCCATACTCTCTTCCTTTAGTGTATCTGAGAGTTCGATATACCATCGTCCAAGTGCATTTGACTTAATAACAGACTCTATGACAACCATCTACACGCCACCTTTAAAGTCTTTCTTTTTTAAGTCTCCATTGTAGATGATGTCTCGGACATCCACACTGTCCATGTTGAGCATATCCGGTATGACATCTGCTTCTTCAAGATCTTTGATGGCACCTTCAAGTTCTTCTTGATACGTTTGCATCATATCAGCAGCAAGTACCCCTTGCGTTTTTTGGATAAAGACGAGTTTTTCGATCTCTTCTTCAACACCCTCACCCTCAACAGTCACGATCATCTTACCTTTTTCTTTTTCCCCAAAATGATACTCACACTTACCACTGCTTTCCAATATCTCTTTTACTGCACCATAATTTTCTGGTTTTACTTGTACGACTATGCTTGATATATTCATCTTTCTACCTTTCTTTTCTTATTTTAACCAAATCAGAGTAGCTTTTCAATCTGCTCTAACTGCTTCTCTGTCACGTATAAGACGACTCTGGAGCTCTTCTCTTCACTTTTTCTCAATGCATCATAGGTATTTTGCATCTTTATCTCTGTTTCTCTATCTATCGGAGAACGTAAAGACTTGTACTCAACCAGCGTTCCATTTTTATAAACACCAGAGACGTTCGCATACACCCAATAGTATCCATTATCCTTGCGTTTATTCTTCACATACCCCTGCCAACTCTTTCCACGCCCAAGTGTCTCCCATATATCCGCAAAAACTGACTTGGGCATATCGGGGTGTCTAACAATATTGTGTGGCTTGCCTATCAGTTCATCCACCTCATAACCACTGATCTTGGCAAAGGTATCATTAGCATATGTGATTACACCGCCAAGATCCGTCCTTGAGATTATCTCGACATGCTCAGGCACTTCGGTTTCTATAAACATATCAAATGTTGTATTCATTTTCACTCCTTTTATGCTGATCTATAGAGGAACAAAATCTCTCTTGACAGATTGCCAAGAGTGAGCTATTCATAGTTCTGGTACTGTGCATTATTTTAACCTCCACATCATGACCGTATCATCATCACTAGAAGAAAAGAGTGTATTTTCATCTTTAAATATAATCGTATTAAGAGTACTCTTTTGCCCTTGAAGTTCAACAATTTTTGATTTAGTTGAATGGTTGTAGATAGAGATGTTGTTCTTCTCATCCATTGTAAATGCCACTTTATTTGCGCTTGGACTCAATGCTGTAGAATAAATAAGAAATGAACCTTCTATGTAGGTGCCTTGATTAAGCATCACGTCATATAAAGCCCCTCTTCTATCTTGTCCTGCGGCTGATACTATGCCTTGTTTATAGTCTACCTTATAGACATTGTCAAGATTCTGTCCTTTTAGCGTATGAAGTACTTTTCCCGTCTTCGTCTCTATCACACTAAGCACCCCACTTTCACAACTAAACACTGCTTGTGTTTTATCTTCATTAAGTGCAAAGTCTGAAAACTTAGACGGGCTTAGCTGTACTTTATACAACTCTTTTTTATTTTTAATGTCAAAAAGTACTGCCTCATTACTCAGGTATCCAAGTAAAATATACCCTTTATCAACAAACCTAGCTTTGATAACTGCTTGCCTATCTTCAGGGAAAAGGAGTTGTGTTGTGACATTATTTTCATGCATCCATAAGTTCGAGTAGCCACCTTTTCCAGCTGTACTCAAAAGTAAATAACGATTTTGCATTTTATCTACAGAAAAGACTCGAGCTTCTATCTTATCACCCACAAAGTCTTCTACTTTGTCTAATTGTATCTGCTTTGTAAAAACTTTATTGACATAATCATAAACATGTAAAGCACCAGCATCTGTACCAATAAGCAGTTCATCATCATGTAGCGTCATATCTTTGACAATGCCATCTACTTTTATCTCGTGTATCGGTGATACACTACTCACTGCATATAAACCCATAACACTACAACAAAGCATTAAAAATATTTTTATCATACTAATTCTTCTAAAATGCCTAACATCATCATGGCAATACCCTCTTCATCTAGATTGGTCTGTATCCCATAAAGATCCACCTCAGAGAGATAAAACTCATCTATGTCCTTATGTACTTTAAGTTGTTTTACCAGTGAAACAATGTTGTCTTCACCTACTACTGTTTGTAGTGTCTCTGTCACATAAACAAGATAATTGAAGTCTTCAGGGTCTATGGCATCAAACTCATCAGAGTCATCATCATCATAATTTTCATCTATCACCAAAAGATACCTTAATTCGATCTCATCTTTTGGAAGTTTTTTAAAAATTTTTGGATAACTCTTTTCAATCATTTGACTTGTCATGCCGTTTTCTCCATTATAGGTTTAGGGGTATAGCTGATTGCTTCAGTAGGACATCGACCCAAACAGAAACCACATGCCGTACATTTTTCATCATCTATCACAGGGTTAAACATGCCATTAAATAGTATAGCATCATCAATACATGGTTCTTTACATGAAAAACATATCACACCATGATGTGCCACACATGCCTGAGTCGATATCTGAAACGTAGCATTGAGATGTTCAGAAGTATAAGTATTTTCTAAGCTCAATACTTCAAATTCACAGGCATTTGCACACTCCTCACAAAAAGTACACCCACTCTTTGAAAAATCTAATGTAGGTGTACCATCTTCTTGTATAACTATAATCTTTTCATCACAACTAGCCACACATGCTTTTGAGTCACACTCTATGCACTCGCTTTGAAAAAGAGATTCGTTCAAACCATAAGGAGGTCTCACCAATAATGGTGAGTTCTCCTCATTTTGAGCCAACGGTTTTCTAAAGGTATTTAAAAAATCTCGTCTACTAGCCACGGCTATTGACCTTCCATAAAAGGGGCAGATTCTGATACTTCGTAGTCAATACCATCATTCATATGATCCATTAAAGAAGAGTGTGCTTTATCAGCATCATCTCCATAATCCGGTCTAAAGGTGTTAGCTACCGATGCTTCAACCTTGGATTGAGGTGCGTGACATTGTGTACAATTAAAACGCCCTTGATACAATGTATCTCCTTGTTGTGCGTCGGCTATGACAACATCTGAAGTATTTGCCATCATTGAACCAAGTACTTGCCCCTCTTTTAAAACCATGTCACCCTTCATTGTGGTCTCAGGTCTATAGTTGGTAAAATGTGTCGGTGGTATTGCTGTAGAACCTACTGATGAAGCCACTTCAGGCATATGACACCCCAAACACTGGTTATTCATTTTAGTTACAGGGAGTAAACCCTCAACAGAGTGTGGAATCATAGGTGGTGCATCTTTAAAGGCTCTTTCAAACTTCTTAGAGGCACCAGGTGCCGGTCTATCATAATCTGTTTGACTATCATGTGTTTTCTCTTCAGAGTAAAGATCTGTTTTTCTAAGTCCCAAACTCTCTTCAGATACAGATTTTTTACTATTGAGATCTTCTTTCTGAATACGTAAATCATCTGAAGCACCCTCATTCAAATTTACATATGAACCCCCTGATGCAGCTACTGCAGCAGCTGCTGCATGTTCAGTTGCTGCTTGCGTAGGAACACCTATTTGCGTTGACATAAGTAATGACTTTGCTTCAATATCCTCATCACTAAGATGTTTGACCTGTGCTTCCATAACACCTTTCAATGTATCACCATAGGTACCATTTTTATACCCCATCATGGCATCTTTGATCTCTTCATAAGACATATCTTTAACAATCTTCGATTTTCCCATTGCCGCTTTTTCAAAGTACTGTCCATGACACCCCGTACATCCGGCAACACTTACTGCATAGCTACTGGTTGCAAATAAAGCACCTAGTGCTACTGTTGTTATTATTTTTTTCATACTTTTTCTCCTAATCATTTTTTCGTAAATTACGAATACTAAAGCTAAGTGCATCATCATTACACACATCCACACATCTACCACAGTTAGTACATTCACCATCAGTGACAGAAATACTCTCTTTAGTGACCATATGTAGTACCTGACTTTCAGGACATACTACTTTACAATCCATACATGCCGTACAGGTATCAGCATTATGCTTAACTCTTATAAGACTTTTACTACCAATAACAGAATATGCTGCACCTAAAGGACAAAGGTGTCCACACCAACCATTTTTCACTCCAAAAAGATCAAAAAGAAATATGGCTAGAACTACAGCTCCACCCATGCCAAAACCAAAGACAATGCCTCTTTGCATAATGGTAATTGGGCTAAAGACCTCAAAAGCAGCAACACCGACCAAAGCTGAAGTGATAAGCCCCACAACCATGATCCAGTAACGTGTACCTCTTTTGAGAAAACGGTAGTTGACCTCTTCTTTGTCTAGATTAAGTTTGCGTCTCAACCAGTTTGCAAGATCTGTCACCATGTTGATAGGACAAACCCAAGAACAAAATGCTCTACCACCAACCACAAAGTAAAACAGTGTAATGATGGCAGCTCCGAGTAAAACATCTGCACCTAAAACAAACCCCGTTGCCAGCACTTGCAATGTTGTATAAGGGTCAGCCAGAGGAATTGTTCCAAATATATATGAGTTACCAAATGTACCCGCTAAGATATTCCATCCATACGCATTGGCTGCAAAATAGAGAAACATCAGCCCAATCTGTGTTGTTCTTCTAAGAAGGAGATATTTTACATTTTTCATTAGTACGCTACCTCACTATTTAGATAATCATCCGCATCATCTTTAGAGAGATTTGTTTTTGTCTCTTTTGATGTTGCATCTTTTACACGTTTTTGGTCATTACTGTCCCAGCCTTTTACATAGTGGTCTCCTGTTTTACCCTTTGCAATATCATTGGGCAAGACAAATATAGCAGGCTCCTCAGTCACACAGGCCTGTTCACAAAGTCCACATCCGGTACAAGGATCATCATGAACCACTGGAAGTAAAAATGCATGTTTTCCTGTTCGAGGATTTTTTTGATACTCAAGCGTAATTGCCACATCCAGGAGTGGACAAGCACGATAACACGCATCACACTGTATCCCCCAATAAGCAATACAAGATTCTTTATGAACCACAGCTAACCCCATAGATGCTTTATTGATATCAAGTTCATTTTTTTCATTGATAAGACTTGGCATATCTAAAGCCCCCGATGGACAAACAGGTACACAAGGAATATCTTCACACATATAACAAGGAACTTCGGTTGGTACAAAAAAAGGTGTTCCTATAAGTAAAGAATCACCCCCTTTTGCCATTTGAAGTGTGCCTGGTCTTGGTTTGCCTGTATCTCTGTCAATATTTGTTTCTCTGTTGACACATGCTTCTGCACATAGACCACACTTAATGCACGCTGCTAAAAAATCTTCTTCTTTCAGTGCTCCTGGTGGTCTAAGTACCAGTGGTGATGCTTTTACAGAATCAGTATAGCCACTCCACAACATACCACCAAGTGCTGCCAAGCCTACACTCTGTACGCTTGTTGCCATAAAGTTTCTTCTGCCATTGGAGTGTTTCATATTCTTATGCCTTATACAGTTTTACTGCACATTTTTTAAAGTCAGTTTGTTTTGACATTGGACATGTTGCATCCAGACATACCTTATTGATAAAGACTTTTTCATCAAACCATGGTACAAAGACAAGTCCTTGAGGTACTCTGTTACGCCCTCTGGTCTCTACTCTTGCTTTAACCTTACCACGACGTGAGTCAACCCAAATGAGTCCACCTTGTTTGAATCCTTTGTCTTTTGCATCTTTTGGGTGCATATAACAAAGTGCCTCTGGAACTGCACGGAAAAGTTCAGGCACCCTCATCGTCATGGTACCTGAGTGCCAGTGTTCAAGTACACGTCCTGTACATAACCAAGTGTCATATTCTGCATCTGGCATTTCAGGAGGATCCATATAGGGTCTGGCAAAAATCTTCGCTTTATTTGGAAGTGGTTTTTTATTTTTGTCTTTAATCCCTTGCAAATCACCTTGAGGCAATGCTTTAGCCAATGTACCATAGAATGCAAAGTCTGTAGCACCTGTTTCTTTGGCTGCTTTGGCTGCATATGGGTCATACTTCACATTAAATCTCCACTGTGTCTCTTTGCCATCGACTACAGGCCACTTAAGTCCTCTAACTTTGTGATACACTTCAAACGGTGCCAAGTCATGTGCATGCCCTCTACCAAAAGATGCATACTCTTCAAAAAGGTATTCATGAATCATAAATCCATACCCTTTCCATGGCTTACCATCTGAGCCAAGGACATTTCTACTGTCACCTCTTGATTCAGTGTCGTCAAATCCTGCTTGAGGGAACGTGTCTGTAAGTTTGTATGATTTTGCTTTTTCATTGGCAAATAATATATCGTACATTGTCGTATCTTTTGTGTATCCCATTTTTGCGGCATCTTTTATAATATCTGGAAGTTTTTTACCATTTCTTAGCGTCGATTCACCCCACAGGTCTCCTACGGTAAATCTTTTAGAAAGCTCTATCCATTGCCATGTATCAGACATCGCGTCACCTACAGGAAGGACTTGCTGTCTCCAGTGCTGTGTACGACGTTCTGCATTTCCGTATGCACCCCATTTTTCATAAATCATCGCTGAAGGGAGTACAAGGTCAGAAACTTTTGCTGAAATACCAGGGTATCCGTCACTTGTTACGATGAAGTTATCCATCTCTCTTGCTGCTTTAATCCAATGCGTCGCTGACGCAGTATCTTGGTATGGATTACAGACGTTCACCCATGCGAATTTCATCACGCCATCTTCAATATCTCTATGAATTTTCATAATGTGCTGGTTACCTACAGGGTTAATCGTGCCATTTGGCACTTTCCACCCTGCTTCAGTAATCTTTCTATGTTTAGGGTTTTTCACCATCATATCTGCTGGAAGTCTGTGACAGAATGTCCCTACTTCTCTTGCCGTACCACATGCACTAGGCTGACCCGTCAGAGAGAATGCTCCAGAACCAGGCTTGGCTTGTTTGTTTAACATGAAGTGTACATTATAAGACAAGGTATTTACCCATGTACCACGTGTATGTTGATTCATACCCATCGTCCAGAAAGAAACCACTTTTCTTCCTTTTTGGATGTACAAATCCGCAAGATACTGAAGCTTTTTCTTATAGGCTTCTATATCTTCGTTTGGATCACCTTTAGTAATCTTTGCCGTATACTCTAATGTATATGGTTCTAACGATTTTTTATACTCTTCAAAAGAGATTTCCCAGTGCTTGAGTGTACCTGGCGTGTTTTTCATCACATCACCCTCTTTGTACCCATAAGGTTCAAGTGAAGGGCCTTCTTTTGCGGAGACTTTTTTGCTCATCTCTTTAGAGACTATTTCCATCTCAAGTGCAGAGTACTTCCCTGCTGAACCATCTTTGTTTACAGGTGTAAGTGATTTTTCACCTTCTCTTCTCAAACCATAACCGATATTGACTGGACCCGCTGCAAATACCATATGTTGTTTTACAAAATCCCAATCGATAATCTTTTCTGCATCATCTCTCATGACTATCTCACGTGCGATGTAGTTCCATAATGTTAAGTCTGTATTTGGAGAAAAAATAATTTCTATATCTGCTAGGTCAGACGTTCTGTGTCTATAGGTAGAGAGGTTTACTACTTTAACCTTATCAGGGTTAGAAAGTTTTCTATCTGTCACACGTGACCATAAAATTGGGTGCATTTCTGCCATGTTGGAACCCCATGATACAACTGTATCTGTAAGCTCAATATCATCATAACATCCACTTGGCTCATCAATACCAAATGTCTGGTAAAAACCAACAACCGCTGAAGCCATACAGTGACGTGCATTTGGGTCAAGGGCATTTGAACGGAACCCTGCTTTCATCATCTTCTGAGCAGCATACCCTTCCATAACCGTGTATTGACCTGAAGCAAAGACACCCACACCTTCTGGACCTGCATGTTTAAGTGCTTTTTTGATGTGCACTTCCATCTCATCAAAGGCACGTTCCCAGCTTACTGCTTTAAACTTACCTTTTTTGTCAAATTCACCTTTATCATTCATACGAAGCAGTGGTCTTTTTAACCTGTCTGCCCCATACATGATCTTCGCATTAAAATACCCTTTAATACAGTTAAGCCCTCTATTTACAGGCGCTGCTGGGTCACCCTTCACTGCAACAATACGTCCACCTTTAGTTGCTAGCATGATTCCACACCCCGTACCACAGAAACGACAAGCCGCCTTGTCCCATCTCCATTTAGATTCTGCTTTAGCTGCGGCTGCCTGGGCTTCTTGTGGCACTGCTATACCTACTGCACCTGCGGCTGCTACTGCGGCTGAATTTTTCAAAAAATCTCGTCTATTTAATGACATCTTTCCTCCTTTTGAAATTAGTTTACTCTTAATTGTATCACTATTTGAGGAAATATATATTGATTTATGTCAATTTAATAATAAAATTAACAACTTTTTTTACATTAATATTTATTATTTAGTAAAATTAGTATTTATAATTAATTAAGAATGGAGTTTCATAGAGAAGAGAATACTTTGATGACTTAAAATTTACTTTCTATACCATTTGTATGAATGATTTTTTGAAGTGCATCAGTATTCATGATAGTCACTTCATGTGAGTCTATACGTATAATATTTTCTTTTTTCAATTTAGTCAAAACACGAGAAAGGGTTTCTGGTGTTATGTTTAACATGCCTGCTATTTCAGTATTTTTCAGTCGTTTAAATATACTTGGATTACTGTTAAGTATATCTGCTATTTTTGCTTCTGAAGAATAGACCGTCTCTTTATGTAGTAAATTTGAAACAAGTTGCATTCTTTGTCCAAGTGCTTTAACCATAGCTGAAGAGAAATCAACATTATTTAAACAAACATCAAACTTTTCTAAAGGCAATAAGCCTATATACCCATCTGTTAACAACTCACAAGTAGCAGGAAATGGAATCTTTTCACAAGCAACAGATATTGCAATAGCAGCAGGAGCCAAAAAATTATGCATATGTATCTGTTTGCCTTTAGGTGATGTTTTGTAAAGACGGACATCTCCTTCAAGCAGTATGTAAAGATACTCACTTTGATCCCCTTCATAAAACACAATACTGCCTTTATCGTACTGATGTATATGCACATCTGATTGCAACTGCGTAAGTTGTTTATCATCTAGTGATGAAAAAAGTGGTATATCTTTTAGTTTAAACATAAATTATAAGTCCTTAATGTCAATCAATAAATTATATCATAGGCCATGTGATATAATTTAATATTATTAAAAATTATTTTATAAACTCAGTATTTGTTCATGATTTTACACATAACCGACTATTAACAGATTTTTTGCTAAAATAATCCATTAATTTTGGCTGCCTTTATAGAGTATGCCTTGGAGAATAACAATGGATAAAGCAAAATATATCTGGATGGATGGTAAATTCACTCCATGGGATGAAGCACAAGTACACGTCCTCACACATACTTTACACTACGGTAACGGTGCCATAGAGGGAACAAAAGCCTACAAAACTGTCGATGGAAGATGTGCTATTTTTAAGCTTAATGAACATACAAAAAGGCTTTTAAATTCATCAAAAATGACACTGATGGACGTACCTTACACGCTAGAAGAACTTAACGAAGCACAAATCAAACTCCTACAAGAAAATGAACTTTTTGATGGTGCCTATATAAGACCATTGGTCTATCTTGGTTATGGGGTCATGGGACTTTACCACAAAGAGTGTCCCGTTCAAGTCTCTATCTCTGCTTGGAAATGGGGTGCATACCTTGGTGAAGAGGGTCTAGCAAAAGGAATACGTCTTAAAATTTCTTCTATGACAAGAACACCAAATACATCTAGTATGGGTAAAGCAAAAGCTGTAGCAAACTACCTTAATAGCCAAATGGCTAAGTACGAAGCGGTGGAAGCTGGATACGATGAAGCGCTTTTAAGAGATGACCAAGGCTATATTGCCGAAGCATCAGGCGCTTGTTTCTTTATGGTGAGAGATGGTAAGCTCATTTCGCCTCCATCAGATAATACATTAGAGTCTATCACACAACAAACTGTCATTGACCTAGCTGGTGATATGGGTATAGAAGTTATAAGACGCCGTATTAGCCGTGAAGAGATCTATATATGTGATGAGTGTTTCCTTACAGGAACTGCTGCAGAAGTAACCCCTGTACGTGAGGTAGATGCACGCATTATTGGTTCTGGTTCTCGAGGAAACATTACTGAAAAATTACAAACAGCCTATTTTGATGTAGTTGCAGGTAAAAATCCTGACTACGTTCAACACTTAACATATATTAACTAGCTTCGACAAGCTCAGCTAACGAAGAAAATATATAACAAAATAAAAAACTTTCCCTGAGCCTGTCGAAGGGAAAGCAACTAAAAAGGAAAAACGATGCCAGCAGACATGAATGACTATTTTAAGAAAAAAAAGTCAAGTGGAAATAATAACAATAACAACAGCAACAACAATAGCAATGGAGGTAACCAAGGAGGAGGCAATACGCAAAACCCTCTAGGAAACTTACCAAAAGGCTTACCTTCATGGGTCATCATTATAGGTGCCATTATACTAGCCATTGTCATACTCAAACCTTACACTATCATCAACTCAGGTGAAGTAGGTATTAAAGTTACCACAGGTAAATTTCAAACCGAACCATTAAATCCAGGCTTTCACATTTTTATTCCTGTATTACAGAAGATTATCCCTGTCAATACACGAATCAGACTTATCACCTACTCTAACGACATGACATCAGAACTAGGGGATCAGTACCGTGGTTTAGAAGGTGGGCTTAAAAGAAATAGAGCCATCCCTGTACTAGATAAACGTGGACTTACAGTCAACATTGACCTAGCAGTACAATATAGTCTAAAAGCAGCTTCTGCACCAGCCACTATTGCTACATGGGGTGCAAGTTGGGAAGAAAAAATCATTAACTCTAAAGTAAGAGAAGTGGTACGTGATGTTGTGGGTCAATACACAGCAGAACAACTCCCGGAGATGAGAAATGACATTGCCGTAGCTATCCAAACAAAAGTAACAGAAAAGGTAGATGCACTCGATAATCAACCGGTTATACTCTCTTCTGTAGAGCTTAGAAACATTGTACTTCCTCCAAAGATTAAAGAGAAAATAGAGCAAGTACAAGCAGCAAAGCAAGATGTAACCATAGCAGAGCAAGAGAAAGAAAAAGCAAAACAACATGCACAAAAAGCAGCAGAAGTCGCTCGTGGTGTTGCTGAGAAAAACCGTATTGAGGCACAAGGTGAGGCTGACAAAATCCGTATTGAGGCTGAAGAACAAGCCAAAGCAAATACACTGATTTCACACTCGCTGACACCTGCTCTTATAGAACTTGAGCAGATTAAAACACAAGCGAAGTTCAATGAAGCTCTTAAAGTAAATAAAGATGCGCAAATCTTCCTGACTCCTGGTGGCGCAGTACCTAATATCTGGGTAGATGCAAAAGGAAAACAACAACGTATGATGGGTCAACAATAAGCCATCTCTCGTTCCACCTCTTTCGAGGTGTAGCGTATACACAAGTTTAATCATTTCATTAAATTTATATATACATTCTATCTCAAAAGAGATGGAACGAGTTTGGAGAAATTATCATGACCATAGACTGGAACAAAAACCCCCTCATTCCTGCCATCGCACAAGACTATGAAACCTCAGAAATACTTATGCTTGCCTATATGAATGAAGAGGCATATACACTGACTCTTACAACAGGGTATGCACACTATTTTAGTAGAAGCAAACAACGCATCTGGAAAAAAGGCGAAAGTTCTAACCATACACAAGAGGTAAAAGATATTCTACTCGATTGTGATGCAGACACTCTTATACTTAAAATACACCAAAATGGTGTTGCATGTCATACAGGAGCTAAAAGCTGTTTCTTTACTTCTGTCATGCAAAGTAAAGTCATTCTAGAAAAAGAAGTAGATACTACAGAAATGTATGGTGTGGTAGATACACTCTACCACACGATATTAGAACGTAAGAATGCACCAGCAGAAGCCAAGTCATGGACTAAAAAACTACTAGATGACAAAGACCTTATGCTCTCCAAAATACGTGAAGAGGCAGATGAAGTCTGTGTAGCCATAAACGAAGAGAACGATGAACAAGTCATTTATGAAAGTGCCGACTTACTCTACCATACGCTTGTAGGTTTAGGCTATAGAGACATCTCCCCAGATAGAGTCAAGCAAGAGTTAGGACGTAGATTTAATATGTCTGGGATAGTAGAAAAAGAGAGTAGAAATAAATAATTTATAGATGTGATAAAATCACACCTATGGACAATAACTTAACTATCCCCACAAGAAGGGCTATCGGCATTCCCACCTGCAAAATAATGACCGTCAAAAGAAACCATAGAATAGTTTCTCTCCTTACCCAATGACTCCTTTAATCCCTCAATCGATAAAAATCCAAGTGACGCAGCACCTATCTTTTTTCTAATCTCTTCTACAGTGTTATTTGCAGAGATTAGCTCATCTTTAGTAGGCGTGTCTATACCATAACGACAAGGGTACTTTATCTCCGGTGCAGCAATACGCATATGTACCTCTTTAGCTCCTGCATCAAGCAACATACGCACTATCTGCTTAGAGGTTGTACCACGTACAAGTGAGTCATCTATAATGGCTACTCTTTTGCCTTCTATCATGTGCTTAATAGGTGAGAGCTTCATCTTAACCTTTAAGTCACGTACCTCTTGGGTTGGCTCAATAAATGTACGTCCTACATAGTGGTTTCGTACAATACCCATCTCAAAAGGAACACCAAGCTCATCTGCAAATCCTTTGGCTGCTGCAACACCTGAGTCTGGAACTGGTAGTACTAGGTCTACTTCTGCTGGTGTCTCTTGTGCGAGTTTTCTACCCGTTTCCAAACGGGTCTCATAGACATTTTTACCATCAATGTCAGAGTCTGGTCTTGCAAAATATATGTACTCAAATGCACAAGGATGAAAGTCTACATTCTTATAAACCATTTCAGATTGAGGCTCTTTACCCTCTTCAAAAATAAGCATTTCCCCTGGTTTCACATCACGTACAAATTCTGCACCTGCCAAATCAAAAGCACAAGTCTCAGAGGCTACCATGTAACCACCCGTTTTAAACTTACCAAGACTTAATGGACGGATGCCAAAACGGTCACGAATCACAAACATTTTTTTACGACTCTGTATAGCCAAACAAAATGCCCCTTCAATCTTTGTCAGCATATCTTTAATACGATCTACCAAAGAATCTTTTTCAGATTTTGCAATCAGGTGTATAATATTTTCTGTATCCATATCTGTTTGAAAAATAGCACCTCTATCAATCAACTTGTTTCGGACTTCCATTTTGTTTACTAGGTTGCCATTATGTACGATGGAAATTTCACCCAGTTTATATTTGGCAAACACAGGCTGTACATCACCTTTTGAGTCCTTACCTGCGGTAGAATATCTGTTGTGACCTACAGCGCACGTCCCTTCTAGATGATTTAATGTATCTTGAGAAAAGACATCTGCAACCATACCAAGTTTTTTATATACCGATATACTTTTTCCATTTGCTACGGATATACCAGTACCTTCTTGTCCTCTATGTTGCATAGCAAAAAGCGAATAGTACGCTACAGTAGATGCTTTTTCAGCCCCATATACTCCGACAATTGCACACATGTTATATTCCTAAACAGTCGTTAATAGAGTAAAGCCCACTCTCTTGGTTGACTAACCATTTGGCTGCGCGTATGGCACCTTTTGAAAATGTCTCACGAGATGTTGCTGTATGATTAAGTTCTAAAAACTCTCCATCATTGTAAAAACCAACTGTGTGGCGACCAACAATGTCACCACCACGAAGTGCCATAACAGCTATTTCATCTTTGCTTCTTGCACCTACTTGACCATCTCTACCTGAGACTCTTACTTTGTCTAAGTCTAAGTCTCTACCTTTAGCAGCAAACTCGCCAAGCGTCAACGCAGTACCTGAAGGTGCATCTACTTTGTGATGATGGTGATGCTCAACAATTTCAATATCAAAATCATTTAAAGTACGAGATACTTGTTCTACCAGTTGTTTCAATAAAGCAATACCCGCAGACATATTTGATGCATACAAAACAGGCATCTTTGTTGAAGCTTCATCCATAAGATTTTGTTGATGCTCTGTAAAGCCTGTCGTAGCGACAACAAGAGGTGTAGGGTTTTCAAGTGCAGCTTCAAAAAGTGTTTGAGTTGCAATAGGAGCAGAAAAGTCTATGACTACATCACAGTTTTCAAGCAGTGCCTTCATGCTATTGGTCACGAGGATATCTTTGGGTAAATCTCTTTTTAAATCATCAAATACATGTACTGTACTCAAGGGTAAAACATCATCATGTAACAATGCATCTATTAAAAGGTTACCGACTCTACCTGTACTTCCTACTATACCAACTGTTGCCATTATTTATCCTAAGGGTTTAATATATCGAATTATACAGAAGATTATCTAATGTGAGGGTTATAGAGAAAGTGCTACTCTCTCTTCTCATTTTGACATCCACTATTACGCTTGCTCTTGTAAATGTGAAATGACCTGAAGCGCTGCGATAGCACCATCACCCGCAGCGGACACCACTTGTTTTGGTGCATCTATACGTAGGTCTCCTGCGACAAATAGACCCTCAACTGAAGTGTGCATCTTCAAATCTACAACCACTTGCCCAAAGTCACTCATCTGACAAATAAAATCACCATTGCCATCCTTTAGTACATCATTCTTCACATCTTGCCCTACAAAAACAAAAAGTCCAGTATTGTCCATGTGTGTGATTTTATCTGTTTTAGTATTTCTTATGTCCACGCCAGACAGCCCCATGGCATCGCCTACAGCCTCTTCTATTACTGAGTCGGTGATAAGATGAATATTCTCTTTTCTTACAGCCCTATCTAGTGTAGGTGGTGCAGCTCTAAAGGTGTCTCTTCTGTGTACCACATAGACTTCTGAACAGATGTTAGAAAGAAAAAACGCCTCTTCTAGTGCGGTATCTCCCCCACCAAGTACAGTGACTGGCTTGTCTTTGTAGAAAAACCCGTCACAAGTCGCACATGTACTTACACCACGTCCATAAAATTCATCTTCACCCTTAAAGTTCGCACGTCTTGGTACTGCACCAGTAGAGACTATTACCGTTTTTGCTTCTACACTATCTCCACTTTCAAGTGCAATAGTAAAGTGTTCTCCCATTTTTTCTATGCTATTCACTTTTTTTATCTCATGTTTGAGACCAAAATGAAAACACTGCTTTTGCCACGTTTCCATAAAGTCAAGTCCTGTTTTACTGCTGTCAAAAAATCCAGGATAATTCTCTATCTCTGAACTTTTTGTTATCTGCCCACCAGGCACACCCATTTCAAATAATGATACATTTTTAAGCCCACCACGTGTCGCATAAAGTCCAGCTGTAAGTCCAGCAGGACCACCACCAATAATTGCACAATCTAACATGTTAAAATCCTTAATATTGAGATAAGTGA
The DNA here is from genome assembly GCA_902727855.1 of uncultured Sulfurovum sp. Lineage (GTDB taxonomy): Bacteria > Campylobacterota > Campylobacteria > Campylobacterales > Sulfurovaceae > Sulfurovum. The sequence goes on along the minus strand of CACVAS010000107.1, from coordinate 13,801 downwards.
AATAATTAAATAAATCTAAAGAGTATACTCTTAAAAACTTATTAAATTATTGAGAAGTAATTTAAGGTTTGTAAAATGAACTATCATCTTTTAAGTGAAGTGTAGATGTACTCCCTAAAAAAGGAGTACTAAAGTAGGAGACTATCCTAAGATTCCATTAATTTTATCTGCAAATGCATCCTTAGAAGCTGCACCTACCATTTGATCTACCATTTCACCATCTTTGAAGAAAAGAATTGCTGGGATAGAACGGATACCATATTTTACTGCGATTTCTTGTTGTTCATCTGTATTTACCTTACAGATTGTTGCTTTCCCATCAAAGTCTTCTGCAAGTTCTTCTACTACTGGAGCAATCATTCTACAAGGTCCACACCATGGTGCCCAAAAGTCTACCATTGTTACACCCTCAGCGATTGTTGCATCAAAATTATCTTGTGTTAAATCTACATATTTTGCCATATTAATTCCTTTATGTTTATATTCAAAAATTATAGCGTAATTAGTTTATAAAACTATTTTCATAACTTATATTTTTTATAATATCTATCACATGTGCATTAATTGTGTATTATTCGCACTAGATGACTCTTATTTTAAAGTACCTCGAGTAATATCTCTGGAAACTCTGCAGAGCGTGTGCCAGCTACGGTTTTTGTTTTGGCACCTTTAACCGTGTATACAAAAGAAATTTTTGCCTTATTAGTTGAGTTTTTATTGGCTCTATGTAAAAGTAAAGAGTGAAAGATGACAACATCGCCTTTATGTAAACTGGCTGACACCTTTGTGGCTATAGTCTCTTGGTTACCTTCATACCCTTCTAAAAAATACTCTTTAAGATCAAACTGTGCCTCTGTAAAGTCCATCGTATGGCTTTTGGGTATAAACTCAAGCACGCCATTGTCATGGTTTTCATTGTCAAGGGCTAACCATACACTTACAAGGTTGTTGTCACTAAAACGCCAATAACGTCTGTCTTGATGCCAACGTGTTACAGTACTCACGTTAGGCATCTTGGTCATAATAGAGTTATGATGTGCTGTTGTCAAGACCACTTGGTCATCTAAAATCTGCTGTAATATAGGACGAATTTTTGGCTCTTGCATCCATGCCTTAAAAAGAGGGTCTCTATCATACACCTGTCGCAATCGTCTTACAACAACCTCACCCTTTTCATGAGAGTCATAGTCACTTACAGAAGTACGATGCTCTTTACTACTACTTCCATAGCCTATTTCTGTTTCAATGGGTTCTATTTTGTCTTTTAAGTGTACTTTTGCAACTTCAAGGATGGCATCACATCTTTTTTCATCTAAAAAGTTTCGCAAAACAATAAACCCATCTGTGTGAAATTGTAAAAGTTGTACGGATGTGAGTTTCATTGTTGGACCTCTATATAAGTTATGCCATTATAACGTAACATTCTCTATAAATTCCACTTCATCGTAACGAACAATCAACGCATCTATACAAAATGCCATATCTAGTTTTTTGGTTTTCATATAGTACTGCGATGCGTTAATGACTTTGCGTAACTTAGCAGGACGCATGTTATACACAGGATCAAAGTCAGATTTACCAGACTTCACTTCTATAAAATGCAACACATCATCACGCATCGCTATGATGTCCACTTCACCAAGTTTACGCGCAAAATAATTACGCTCAAGTATCACAAAACCCTCTTGCTCTAAAAACTGTGTAGCCAAATTCTCCGACTTATCTCCAAAAAGTTTGGGAAGCTCTCTCATACCTATACCTTTTTACTCTAATAAGAGAAAATTTATCTTATTTAGCTTGAAAATCAAGTTTTGTTAAACTAACTTGGTTATTATCTGACAAATTATACCAAAGGATTAATATGTCAACAATAAATATAGCACAAGAGTGTGGATGCTTTAAAAGAAGTCCACTAGAAAACAATGTTACCTTCGATAACAAAGATGATGCGATGATAAAAGCATTAGGCATGGTAAATCATATGAACGATAAGTTTTGTGGTAAGCATGGTTTTGAACTGAGCGAAAATGGTCAAGACTTTAGTATTGCGATGAAAGCACCGCAACCTGCTTCTGGTGGATGTTGTGGTGGTGGACACTGCGGTTAATACAACCCTTTATCTATAGTTTTTACCATTGATTCGTTATAATACGAACCAATATAAAAACTAAGGATACCTATGCAACATCTAGTAGATACCAATGACCTCACGGACTTACAAATACAAAATCTACTAGATGATACTCGCACCTTTAAAAATAACCCTCCTGCACAGTTGCTAAAAGACAAACTGCTTATTACACTTTTTTTTGAAGCTTCAACACGGACACGCTCTTCATTTGAAGTGGCTGCTAAAAGACTTGGTGCCTCTGTGGTACACCTTGACCCTTCACGTTCTTCAGAAAAAAAAGGTGAGAGCTTAGAAGACACTTTTGCTAACCTCTGTGCTATGGAACCAGATGGTGTCATAGTAAGACATTCCAAAAATAGTACCCCAAAACTTCTTGCAGACATGCAAACCACCCCTGTGATGAATGCTGGTGCAGGGAATTATGCGCACCCTACACAAGCACTGCTAGATCTTTTTACCATGGTTGAACACTTTCAAGGTAACATTAAAGGTAAAACAGTTGCTATTGTAGGAGACATCGTCAGTTCACGTGTAGCAAGTTCTGGTATACGTCTTTTTACACGTATGGGTCTTAATGTTGTTTTAGTAGCACCTGAACAGTTTATGCCCAAAAACCTACCAATAGGACAGGACTTACCTCAGTACAAAAGACTAGAAGATGTCATGGACAAAGTAGATGTCATCATGAGTCTGCGTGCCCAACTAGAACGCCATGAAAAAGAACTGTTTGAAGACTATGCCGACTACGCAAACCAATACTGTATTACCAAAGAGCGTATGGGCGACAAAAACATTTTACTTTTACACCCAGGCCCTGTCATGAGAAACATAGACATCAGTGACCAAATGCTTGAAGACCCAAGATGTAAAGTACTCACACAAGTGAAAAATGGTGTATTTATGCGAATGGCCATTTTAAAGTTACTCTTACTAGACGCATAGGATTATACCCATCATGAAACGTCGCCTAGTCAGATTTAGAAAATTTTCCCGAAGAATGAAGCATGGACTTCATATAGAGTGGAAAGAGACTGTTGAAATCCCCAAACTCATTAAAAACAAAGAGTACAAAAAAGCAGGAAACCAAGTACTTGACATTGTGAAAATGACAAGTCTAGGTGCCATATGGGTCATCCCTGGAGGTGCAGTACTCACTGCAATCATCGTCAAGTTCTCCCACAAAGCAAGGCCCAGTGCCTTTCATCCTGAGAAGAAAGAGGAATAGATTGATAGGCTTTTGGGTTATGTGGGATTATATAAGATTAGGAAAGGAAAAAGAGGAATGTATACAACAAGTGGTGTATTTTCAACGCCTGACCCTTGAATTGGACCCTTGAATTGAATTGGGCACACTCTGACCCTTGAATTTGAAGAACTCACTCTTTAGTATACTACTTTCCCACCACTAATGCGGTTAAGGGTTAAAGGGTCAGGCGTTGAAAATATACCCTATTTTTATGCTATAATCATCCTATAATACAAAAGGATATCTTGATGCCTAGACGACCACGCATTGACTTAGCAGGATACCATCATGTTATTAACCGCGGAGTAAACCGTAGTGATATATTTGTAGGCGAGTCTGATTATGCTGTATTTTTAGGCATTGTCTGTAAAGCATGTAAGGCGTATGCTGTGGTATTGCATGACTATTGTCTGATGTCCAATCATTTTCATCTACTTGTAGAGACACACCGAGAGAACCTTTCACTCTTTATGAAACATATCAACAGTAACTATGCCATTTATGCCAATAAAAAGCAGAAACGTTCTGGGCATTTTTGGCAAGGCAGATTCTACTCTAGATACATCAACTCAGAGTCCTACTACTATACACTCATACGCTACATAGAACAAAACCCTATTGAAGCTGGTCTGGCTACTACTGTAGGTGAATACCCGTATACACTGGCATCATGTATAGCCAACAGACAAACGCCCCCACCCTGCACACTTGACTCCAAACTACTCTTAGAGCTAGACTATGAAAACATACAAGAGATGATAGGTGTAGCACTAGGAGATGAAGAGTTAGAGATACTGACTAAAATACAAAAACAAAAAGTACTGACTCACGATAATACAAAAACCATAGCATATAGTAAAACACTAAAAGAGCACTTTAGACGCAAAGATAGAAACAGTGCTATAGGTATAGCACTGCAAGATGGCTATACTCAAGCGAGTATTGCTAAACATCTTGGGATATCTAGGTCACTTGTGTCAAAAATAGTGAAAAAAAATGGTGTATTTTCAACGCCTGACCCATTTAAAGAGGACTTTGATACCATAGATAGATTGGGTAAATCACGTACACCTTTTCTTTTTATTGTCTCTTATAACAAAACAAAAATCTTTGCACAAGCGCTTCAAGATTTAGATGATGACATCTACTACAAGTTAGAAGATTGGCGTAATTATCCTGTAAAAAAAAGAGACAAAGCGTTTACCTTTTCTAAAAGCCCTGTAGATTTTTACACATATAAAAAAGCGCTAGATAACATCCTAGAAGAGATACGCTCTGGCAATACCTACCTTATAAACCTTACGTTTCAAACTCCCATAGAGACAAACTTCTCACTTAAAGAAATTTTTACTTATGCCAAGGCAAAATTTAAACTTTACTATAAAAATGAGTTTATCTGTTTTTCACCTGAACGATTTGTTCAAATAGAAGATGACACCATCGCGACATATCCTATGAAAGGGACTATAGATGCCAATATACCTTACGCACAAGAAAAAATACTTGCAGACGAAAAAGAGATGGCAGAACATGTCATGATAGTAGACCTTATGCGTAATGATTTAGGTATTGTTGGTTCAAACGTCAAGGTAGAAAAATTTAGGTACGTAGAGAAGATACAGGCTGGAGACAAAGAACTTTTGCAGGTAAGTTCCAAGATTACAGCAACTCTTCCACCTAACTGGAAAGACACTATAGGTACCCTGTTGTCTCAACTTTTACCTGCTGGGTCTATTACAGGGACTCCTAAACAAAGTACTATTAACATTATAGACAATGTAGAAAACTTTGACAGAGGGTTTTACACTGGTGTTTTTGGTCTCTTTGACGGAAAATCTCTACGTTCAGGTGTGATGATACGTTTTATAGAAAAAGAAAACCATGCTTTATTTTACAAAAGTGGCGGGGGAATCACCATCGATTCTGATGCTAAAAGTGAATATAACGAATTAGTTGACAAAATATATTTGCCCTTTTAGTTAAATTTTAGTACACTTAATTCAAAATATATTATAAAGGATTATTATGTCAAAGTTTATTTTGGGTTTACTTTTCTCTTTTTCATTACTCTTTCAAACATCTGCTATTGCTAACGAAGAGGATGAATTACAAGAAGAGATTGTAGAAGAAGTAGAAAATGATGAAGAGGTCGAAAGTGACGAAGAGGAACAAGAAGTCACAGATGAAGAAGCCAATGAAGTCGCTGAAGAAGAGGCTATAGCAGAAGAGCCAACGCAGGAAGGCTTAGATGGGGAAGACTCAAATGTAGAAGAGACAGAACCTACAGAGGAAGACACACAAGATGACCCCTATAATGATGACATACCAGAAGAAGAAAAAGAAGTAAATAAAGCTTTAATAGTCCCCGATAAACTATCTGCACAAGGTGAAGAAACAGACCATGGTGATGAAGATGAAGCTGATCGTGAGGCACGCCTGGCAGAAGAAGCAGAACTTAAAGAAGTAGGTGCCGGAGAAGAACCTATTTTAGAATAATGAAATGTACTTAAAAAAATCCTTGTGCATATTGACTAGGTAAATAGTTCATTATTGCAACCATACACAGGGTCATGGCTATGCTATAGTGCCAAAGCCATGCACTGTTTTTAGAAACCATATAGCCCCCAATAAACCCAACAACGAGTCCACCCACATGAGCAGAAACATCTATGGACTCTATAGAAAATCCTATCACAAGGTTAATCCCTATAATCACTGCAAAGTCTTTCATAAACGATTTTGTATGTGAAGCGATTTGTTCACGGTGTGCCAAGAAAAACCCAGCCAAAGCACCAAACACACCAAAAATAGCCCCAGACGCACCTACGCCTACACTACCTTGATGCATATAGAGTGAAGCCAGTCCTCCTAAAAGACCAGAAAAAAGATAAATACCAAGATAGGCCATAGTGCTAAAATAACGCTCTGCCCCTCTACCAATGAGGTATAACGAAAACATGTTCATAAGCAAATGTGTCATACCTCCATGCAAGAACATAGCTGTAAAAAGACGCCACCATTCAGACTTGAGTACCACATAAGGACCATAAAGTGCTCCCATGTCAACCAACACTTCTACATTCATATTTATCAATGATTGACTAGAAAATGCTGATACTATGTAAATAATTACATTTAAAACAATAAGCGTGTAGGTGATTTTATATTGTATAAAATGGGTCATAAGACTAAGAGATAATAGCCTCAGGAAAAATAATGCCATCAATGCCACTACGGGCCACCTTGGTAATCTCTTTGGTATTGCACTCCTGAAGTAAAACCAAAATATTTGTATCAAACAAATACTCTTGTGCAATAGGATGCAACATCGTCGCATCATCATATTTGCACACAATATAGGTTGCACCTAAGGCATTGGCAAAAACAGCATCTGTAATCGTATTTGCAATGACTGCGTAAGGTATTGCATTGTCTTGACAATACTTCGCTTGGTCATGTGTCTGATTTAAAGGTTCTAATAGTGCAATTTCATTGGTAGCACATTTTTCAATCTCTGCTTGTGTATATACCTTATGAAATTTAGGGCTCTCTACCCACTGGTGTCCTATAATTATCATCTATACCTTCCTTTTTATATACTAAAATTTATGTACTAAACTATGGTCTACACTCTTTTGAGCAGTAGTAGTTTCCTTGTATCAAATCACTCTCTTTAACAGTGACATAGGTGCCACACTTTGCACACTCTACCAGTGTGTCATCATCAAGTTTTTTTTGAGATGCACTTTTTTTAAAAGAAGGTAACTGACCTCCAAAAAATTTATAGATTAGTAGTCCTACTATTGCAAATATAATCACTTTTAAAATCAAAATGTGCCTTTTATATAGAGATAATTTCGTTGATTTTTTTGTACTATATCATAATCTAACTGATGCCCAACATCTGCAACCTCATCAAAAACACGTGAACCTTTATAAAAAAGATAGGCTGTTTTACTTGTAGTAAGATGCTTGGTAAGAGACAACAATAACTTGGTGTTTGTCACTGCACGTGAAGAGACAAGTTCAAAAGGCTCATGCCCTACAGACTCTACCCTCTTAGCTTCTACTTGTACATTGTCTAACCCTAAGTCTATGGCTGCATACTTTAAAAAAGATACACGTTTTTTAAGTGGCTCTGCAAGCACTACATTACACTCTGACAAGGCAATGGCAAGTACCAAACCAGGAAACCCTGCTCCAGTCCCTACATCAAGTAATGTTTTGGGTGTTTTTATAAAAGTAAGTGGGAAAAGTGAATCGACAATATTGATATAAATAGCTTCTATACTCTTAGCACCTGTCAAATTATGTACTTGATTCCACTCATGTAACAAAGTAGCAAATCCCTCAAGCTTCACAATAATCTCAGAAGTAAGGTGTATCTCTTCTTTGTCTAAATACTGCGTTAAATTCATTTTATAGCATATGCCCCATCTGATTTTTCTTCACTGCTAAATAGGCTTCATTATGTGGGTTAGATGCTATTTGTATAGGGACTCTTTCGACAATTTCTATCTTTCCTAGGCTTTCTATTTTCTTAGGGTTATTTGTAAGTAATTTCAGCTTGTCTATACCAAAATATTTGAGTATAAACTCTACAATTTCATAGGTACGTTCATCTGCTTTAAAACCTAACTGATGGTTAGCTTCTATGGTGTCAAAACCTTTGTCTTGCAGTGCGTAAGCATTGACTTTATTGAGCAGTCCAATGTTTCGGCCCTCTTGACGGTGGTAAATTACCATACCACCCTCTTTTGCAATAAGCGCTAAAGCATAGTCCAACTGTTCACCACAATCACACTTCACTGACCCCATAACATCTCCAGTGAGACATTCAGAGTGTATACGTATAACGGGTGTGTCACAAAGGTCGTCGGTAAAAATGGCCATATGCTCTTTTTCTTTTTCATCTTTAAATACTTGTATATTAAAAGAACCATATTTTGTTGGTAAAGTCGCTACTTGTGATATTTCAATACTTGTCATAGATTCATTATACTTGAAAATTAGAAATTAGAAATTAGAAATTAGAATTTTTAGTGTAAAATAATAAAAATATTTATTTAAGGCCCATTATGTTTACGCGTTTTAGACGAAAAAGAATTAACCCAGTCCTACGTGACCTCCTCCAAGAAACTCACTTATCTGTCAATGACTTCATCTACCCTCTCTTTGCTAAAAGTGGTACAGGCATTAAAGAAGAAGTTGCTTCTATGCCCGGTGTCTTCCAGATGAGCATCGACGAGATAGTCAAAGAGTGTGACGTACTTAAAACACTGGGTATTAAGTCTATCATCCTCTTTGGTATACCAGATGTCAAAGACTCTGTAGGCTCTGATGCACTCTGTGAACACGGTATTATAGCCCAAACAGTAAGAGAGGTAAAAGCAGCCCACCCAGACATGTTTGTCACTACTGACCTTTGTTTTTGTGAGTACACAGACCATGGACACTGTGGAGTCATAGACCCAGTACTTGAAACAGTAGACAACGACATCACTCTAGACAACCTAGCAAAACAAGCCGTAGTACACGCCAAAGCAGGTGTAGATATGATAGCACCAAGTGGTATGATGGACGGTATGATACAAGCCATTAGAGGTGGTCTTGATGGTGCAGGTTTTGAGAACTTACCAGTCATGAGCTACTCAACTAAATTTGCCTCAGCCTACTACGGACCATTTAGAGATGTAGCAGAGTCTAGCCCTGGTAAAGGCGACAGAAAAAGCTACCAAATGAACCCAGCCAACCGCAACGAAGCCATAGCAGAGTCTGTAACAGATGAAGAAGAAGGCGCAGACATCCTCATGGTAAAGCCCGCACTTGCATACCTAGACGTAGTACGCGACGTAAAAAACAACACTACCCTACCACTAGCAGTTTACAATGTAAGTGGTGAGTACAGTATGTTAAAGATGGCTGCCAAAGCTGGCGTCATAGACTACGACGCAGTCATGATGGAAACCATGATAGCATTTAAACGTGCGGGTGCAGACATCATCATAAGCTACCATGCGAAGGAAGTAGCGGAGATTTTGGGTGAATAATCTATTTTGGTATTCGTAAATGAGGAAACTAATCAATAATAAATTATTTAAGATTATATTCATATCATTTATTATAATTATTACATCTTACCTTGCCTTAATATATTATGCTTGGTATCCTGAAAAGGGAATAAAATATCTTTTACCAGAAAAATACAAAGGATGGATTTGTGTAACTTACAATGTAAAAGGATCTTCTTCATTAGAAAAACAGGATGATTTTTTTCTTTTAAAAGTACTTAAAAATGGTACTATAAAAACTTCATCTTCGCTAAATAATTATTCAAAAGAAGGGTACTATATCCCAACATATGATGAATATTATTACTATTCAGAAAAAGGTATAAGAGTAGCAGAAGAGTTAGCTATGGGAGGAGGCTTTACAACACAAAATGAGGGTAGTGATGAAATTACCTCCTACTTTTGGATAAGCACCAAAGAAAACTTAGAAAATGATTATAAAAAATATGTTAAAGATAGAGACGTCCTTCAAAATCCACAATGTGGTGAATGGAAAAATATACAATAAAATAAAGTCATATAAACTTACACACTTACGGAGAGAGTGTGATTGTTTTCAAATTTCCTTATCCTCTAGGGTGTTGTGCCCTCACAACAGCAAAAATTAGAAAGCATATATCACATGGGAAGCATACATTAAAAAGGTGTTGTCAGGGGACAACACCCTACAAAGGTCATAGGCTTAAACCCACTCTCCCCAAACATTATCAAGTGCATTCTGAGCAGACTCTACATCTACCCACTCTGCACCTACTTCAACCATAAACTGTAAAAACTTAGCGATGGCCTTTTTCTGCTCAATGGTGTAGAGGTCTAGTCCGTCTGTGCCTAAGCCTCCTGCTTCAAGGGTGTAGATAGTAGAGTCTACGGAGAAAGAACCCTCTTTATAATGCTTTATGATGTAAATAAGATATACCGGCATAACCCATCTTAGTCCTTCTGAATCCATAAAGTCCATAACTGAAGAGTAAGAAGCTGGGTACTTGTCTTCTATCTCTTTCCATGACTGCCACCATAGCCTGTCTTGGTTTCTTCCTTTTTGTCTAAAGGCATCTCTTTCACGTAACTCTATCTTGTCTGCTTCGTTAATGCCTATGCCTTCATTTAGATGTACATCTGCAAATGCTGTTTCTATATCTTTTATGAGTTGTTCTTTGTCTATCATGTGTATTCCTTCTAAGTCTTACCTCTCTTTTTATATAGCATAATATATTAATAAAAGATTAAGACCCAATGTACCTTGTTGAAGGTAAATGCCTTAGGGTGCTTTTGCTATAATCTCAGCTATGAAAACAAAAAACAAAGCTGCCAAGTTCTTTAGTGTACTTATTTTACTTCTTATAGGCTTCATACTCTACTGGAGTTTTACCAAGCCTGTCTCTGTCATCATTCAAGCAGGGCATGAGGGGAGGACTACTGGAAACACTGGCGCTGAGTCTAAACACTATAGGGAAGAAGAATGGAACATCATTGTTGCCGATGAGGTGGCACGTTTACTCAAACTTTGGCATATCGACGTCAAGCGTATACCTGCACGTGTATACCCCATGAAAGCAACCATTGCCGTCTCCATTCATTTTGATGGTGCTACCAAACCTTGCCGAAGTGGTGCCTCCATAGGCTACCCAAACCAAAACTCTTACGCCTTTGCTCAAAAGTGGAAGAGCCTTTACAAAACCTATTTTCCTTTTAAGTGGCACAAAGACAACTTTACTAAAAACTTAAAATATTACTACGCCTACAACTACATAAAAGCAGACAAGTTTTTACTACTTGAACTAGGAGAACTCAGCTGTAAAAAACAGACAAACTGGCTTCAACCAAGACTCAAGAAAATAGCACATTTAGTAGCCTACTCCATAGCCACCGAACTAGGTCATAGTGTTAAAAAACCTCAATTTTAGACATTATCTAGTTTATTAAATAGTACTAGTATCTTCTCCCCTCCTTCTTAAGCACCATAATATCAAGCAATTTTTGAAAAAATTATGTATTTTAATCACTATAAAACAATGCATAAAAATTAATATATTTAAAATAGTAAACAATATATTGACATATATTACCAATTATATTATACTTAGTTAAGTATTTAAGGATTTATTATGAAAATATCACAATCTGCTAAAGAAAAAACAAAAGTTAAAATACTCCAATCAGCAGTAGACCTGATTATCGAAAAAGGCTTTGAAAATGCTAGCCTAAGAGAGATGGCAAAAAATGCAGGGGTAAGTAACCCTACCATATACAACTACTTTCCTTCAAAAGAAAAACTTCTCTATGCTTATATAGAACAAAAACATAAAGAAGCTATAGTCATTCTACAAGAGATAGAAAGTTTCCATACCTATAGTTTGAGAGAACAATTACAGACACTTATAGAAACAGAACTAGAACTCTACTTAGAAGATAGAGAGTTTATTGTTCAAATAGCAGACATGGTTTTTCACTCTTCTGGACTAAAGATAGGAAAACTCTATGAGACCAATGCCCTATTTATAGAAACCATTGAAGAGATGTTAAATATTGCCATAGAAGCAGAAGAGATACCTCAACCACCATTTCAAGAACATCTACCAAAACTATTTTGGGATTACTTCGTCTTAGTAGTTGCTTATTGGGTGAAAGATGACTCTGAAATGTTTGAAAACACTACACAGTTCATCGACCACTCTTTAGGACTAGCTGAGGTAGTTCTACACTCAGACTTGCTAAGTAAAGCTTCCGATTTAGGTATGTTTTTCTTCAAAACACACATGCTATCAAGTTTACAAAACTTTGCTACTAAAAAAGAAACATTTTCTAAAATAAAACGAAAACTTGGGGAGGTTTTAGATGGATAAGTCTCTACCTACAGGAAAATTATCTCGTGGAAAAGTAGTAGGAAAAGCCTTACTAAAAATAGGTACTAAAAAAAGTAAACGTTTCCTCTCCAACGGTAACCATGCACAAACCCATAAAGAAATAGCAGATGTTATCTTCAATGCACTAGGAGAACTCAAGGGTGTTTCAGTCAAGATAGCACAGCAAGTTGCACTTGGTATGCCTTTTTTACCTCCTACCTATTTAGAAAAGATAAGTAAATCATTTAACAATATTCCATCTATAAACAAAGCGTTAATAAGGAAAATTATCAAAGTTGAGCTTGGTGCTTACCCTCAAGATGTATTTGATATTTTTGATGTGAATGCTTTTGCTGCTGCAAGTTTAGGACAAGTACACCTTGCTACCAAAGGGAGTGAAAAAATAGCAGTCAAGGTCCAATATCCTGGTATTAAAAAAAGTATAGCTTCAGATATGAGCCTTATACATTTTGGTCTCAAACATTTTGCAAAAGGTCAAAATGTTGATCACATCATTTCTGAAATAGAAGAGCGACTCTATGAAGAAGTAGACTATACTTTAGAAGCTAAGAACTATACCTTTTTTAAAGAGAATATGAACAATGTAAACATTGTCATACCTCATGTCTTCACCAAACTCTCTTCCGAAAAAGTACTAAGCACCTCTTTTTTAGAGGGTTTAGATTTTCAAAGTTACTTAGAAACCAATCCATCTCAAAAAGAAAAAGATGCTTATGCTCAACTTATATTTGACAGTTTCTTCTACTCTCTTTATCATCTGAAGCATATTCATGCAGATCCTAACCCTGGGAACTTTTTGTTTATGCCAGAGGGTAAACTTGGGCTTATTGACTTTGGTTGTGTCAAAACGGTCGAAGAGGATTTTTTAAAAAAGTATAATCAACTTCATCTTAATTTAGTTGAAAACCATGATGATAAATCCATCATTCCTCAATATATAGATTTAGGGATGATAGAGGAACAAAGTGAGGAAAAGATGCAAAAGTTTTATATAGAAGTTATCAAGCCTCTCGACACACTTTATAAAGAACCCTTACTAAACGAGAGCTATGACTTCAAGGAAAATAGTGACTTTTCCAAAAGAGGTTTTGAGATGATATTTGAAGTACAAAAGAAACAATATCACTCTGTACATAAACTCAATGAACAATTTATATTTATCAACCGAACACTCCTTGGATACTATGCTTTATTTGAAAAAATGGGTGCAAAGATAGAAACTAAATATGTCAATAAACTCATGAAGGAGCATCAGTAAAATGGAAAATACATTTAAAGAAGAAAATCGTCTAAATATACTACTAAAAGATAAACAAACTGCATGGATACTTATAGCTATAAGCGCACTTTTAATGCTTATTGATAATAGAACCCTCTGAAAAACCAAAAGAATCCATCCGATTTCAAATATTATAGCATCTAAAAAAATGAATTTGTCATTTTTAGCTATTTTTCTTTGAAATCACCTCCAATATTGTGATATATTTTG
>CACVAS010000106.1 GCA_902727855.1 uncultured Sulfurovum sp. | reverse complement strand
CCATTGGCATCTTGTCGATATACACATTCAGGGAGAATTTTTGAGCCTGAAGATCTATTTTCTTGCTTCCAAAGATATTGCTTTGTATTCGCTGACAAGGTGGCAAGCTCATTATTTTGTGCTTGAAGGGTGTTGATAAAAAAGAAACAAGTAAAAAAAAGGAAGAATCTCATTGTAGATTGACTTTATGGTAAAATAAAAGTGAATAATATTTTGGGTATCAGTGCTACTCTTAATATAATACCTTTATTGATTATTCTTCAGTTCTTTCAAAACAATTTTGGTTAACTCCATTGGATTTTTATCTGTTACATCTTTACTATCCTCCATCACCAAATTTAAAAACTTCAATAGCAGCATAACGACGCTGACTTGATTCATCTAAACTTTTATAAAATTTCACAAGCATTAATTCTTGTTCGGGTGTATATATTTTCATCCAACAGCATGAGTGTCATTTCTATGAAAACTAAATTCAAAAATCATTAACACATTAATAATCAAAAGCTCGATTGAATCATTTCGTATAAATAGCTAAAAATCAACAGATTACACTTTTGCCAATTTAAAAAACATCATGGCATTCCTGTTCATCCAAGTTAAGCATTTTTTCACACTAAAGTTCCTGCCCCCAATTACAAAATTATTCCATACTCGTTCCTTATTTTTTCTTAACCGAATCTTGCAATAGCTCTATTTCATCTCCACTCTTTTTCAAATCTTCTATCATTTCTTTAGGAGAAACTACCTCCTTCGGCTTTGAAAGATCTCTTGTGTACAATGAATTATCAATATCTCTATAAGAAATCGTAAACCTAGCATGAACTCCTTCGAAGCCTTTACTACCTTCTTTCACTCGATGATGAAAATATTTGCCTTTAATTTGCTTATAAAATACTATTAACTCATAGTTCTCTCCAAAATAAAAATGAATAGACTCTCGATCTTTTAAGTCTATTGTATCAACTATAGGCTGAGCTAATTGATACATCTTCTCCAATGCTTCCAATGCTTCCGTTTTCGTTCTAAGTTGACTCAAACAAGAAGGAGTCAGTAGTTTGGTTAGTCTATACGATTGTCCATTGATGTCAATAACATTATTCATTTCAAAGAAATCAGTAACAAAGCGATTTTGACAAGGTTTGCCTCTCACCACCTCATAATCCATTAATATAGTGTCATACCTTATTCCCCATTCATTGCATATACTAGCTTGCCCTACACGGTTCATTATTGTATCACAACAATGGCAATAAATAGTACTATCATATTGAATGGGAATAGTACGTAATGAATCTTTATATTTTTTTTTTACATAAGTTTCAATGCCATTTTTTTGATAAAAGTGATCTTCTTCCCATTTCTTATAGCTTGAATCGTAGGTAAATGACATTGAAGAGGAATCAATTTCGTGGCAAGTCAGTTCTTTTTGATTTTCTTCAGAAACTGAATTACAGCTTTGCATCATGATTAGATAAATCACGGATAAAATAACTATGCGCATAGTATTGTTTTTTATTAAAAAAGTTTCATCTACTGTAGAGTAGATGAAACTTTTAAAACATTATTAATATTAAAATTCTAAATTATTTTTTAGCATTTATTGTTATTTAATAAACTCTAAGAAGCGACCTAATCTACTATTTTTGACTTCGTTCTTATCAACTAATAGATGAATACTGTTTGCATAATCTAAGTCTTTTGCAATAGCTAGACCTGTTAGATATACTATATGATCATGAAACTGACTTAAACCAGTAAATACCCCTGCTTCAGCATAACCACTGTCTTTATGAGAATGATCTAGATATGCTGAATATTTAATTTTAGATGGGTTTAATTTTTTTATAGCAGCAGTAAATTTGTCAATTCGATCGGATACTTCATCTACGGCTAAATTACCATAACCATCAGACTCCCTTACTCCAAAAGTAGCACCGATATCATAGGTCTTGCCAAAGGCAAATTCCATTCCATCATTCATACCATAGGGTTTATCTTCTACTACTGATTCTTTTATACAGCCATTGTTTGCCATCCTCTTCTGATCATCTTCTCTTATTTGACGATCTACTTCAATATTTCTTCGTTCTGCTTCTGCTTTTGCTTCTGCCTCTTGTCTTCTTTGTTCTTTTGTTCTTTCTAGATCTTCTTTATATCTAAGAACAGCTCTATTTTCAGCATGAGATCCCCCCTGTGTTTTTTTTGAATCGTAAGGCTCTCCAGCAGAACTTTGATCATGGTCGGGATGTACTTCATACCTAATATTCACTCCAGGAAAGATAATACTCATATGTTCAGGTAGTATTACACCTCCTGAGACTGGTATTCCCATTTTTTCAACAATAGCAAAAATAGCATCTTGTACAACACTATCATGTGTGAAAAGAGTATCAATAATTTGATCCTTATCTGGTGAATTATCAAATACATTTCCTTCTCTACATCGTTGTTTAACAGTCACTCCTGCTTCTTTAAACAATTCTTGCATAGCCACCATCATCATATTATCTGCCTTATTGGCAAAATCCATACTATGAGTTAAACTCACCGTATCCAATTCATGCTTTAATGTCCTCATTCTAATAACACTTTCTCTATCTGGTATTTCCTTGTTATCACGAAGTTCCTCTGCAACCTGTGCAAGATAAGCAATTAGCTTATCAACAGCTTCAAACCCATCTGTTGCTTTGTTTATGATTCTTTGACGAACAGTTAACATAACAGATGCTTTCAAATTGGGTTTTTCTATCCCATTATTGGGCAACAATACATCTGCTAATTGCATCATTTCGCCAAAATAAGGTATAACAGCTTTCAATAGATCCTCTGAACTTTCTGCTATTTTGTCTATAACGAATGCCTCAATTCCTGATGGAGCCTTAGCTGTTAAATTCATTTCCTTTATACAGGTTTGAGCTTGAGCAAAAGCCATGTTATCTATTACAAGATTCGTTATAACTTCATCTCTAAAAAGAGCTTTCAGACCAATCAGTGAACCATCTAAATCTCCTCCTAAATTTCCTCTTTCTGCAGCAATAAGCTCATCACTCATAGTAGCATAGTTTTGAATAACTGCACTTTCAATTGTTGCTTCTAAACTATCCACAAACTCTTGCATTTCCACCAATCGCTCTTCCATTAACTCTACTTCCATTTTGATTTGGGCGTCAAATGGATAAGCCTCCTCCTCTGCTCTAGCAGATGCTAGTTTTTTCTGATAGTGATCATATTGTTCTTTCACTAATTTTATCAATTCTAAAACATCATCGTTCATATTATCTGATTTTAGGTTGTTTTTTATTTAATACGTAAGGATGCATTAAAGGGGAATACTTTTTTCTACACAAATTTTTGTAGTTCACTTCGGTCATGTTTTTGTCTTGCCCTCATCAACATTATGTGTATCGCTATTTCAATACCCTTACAACATTCACAATAAATTCAAAACTTATTTTTTTGTAAATGCTTATTTGTCATTTTAATAAAATTTCTATTTTTTACCGAACTTCAAACCTCTTTCCTTCACCTTTTCCCTAATAGCTGCCTCATATTCTCTAATTTTAGTATCATGAGCCTTTAATTCAGACATTAATGTTTTTATATCTTTTTTCAAAGATTCTTCCATACCTTTAACCCCTATCTCTATATCTGCATTATCTGCCAATATTTTTTTCACAGCCCCCGCTATCTTACGAACTTGATCGTGTTTAGCGACAACTTTATCATGAAATTCTTGATGTTTTTTTCTTCCTCCTTTTGTGATCTCAGTAAATTTATTTTGTACGCTGCTACTCAAAGCAAAAAGTCGCTTTGCTAATTCTAAATGTGAAGAATTAAGAGTAGTTGCTGCCTCTTTATTACTTAGCATGGGAACAATCTGAGCTACAACAACTCCATACGTCTTTTTATACTGACGTATAATTTGAGCCATTGCTTGGTGATCATTTTCATCATCTACCTGACCTTTTATTACACCTACTTCTTCTTCAGCTAAATCTCCATCTTTAACGGATTCTAACATATCACCTTTAAAAATATTAGGCGTCATTCCTATTTTTTTAAATAGTGCCTTTCCATTTTTCAGCATCTTACTAGGTTTTCCTTTTCCATCGTTTAATGCAATGTTCATAACAGGATTGCCTAGCTCATCCTTATCAAATACACAGCTACCTTTTGCAAAGTCTTTTTCCTGACTTCGCTCTTTTTTCTGTTTTTTATAAAATTTCAATAAAGGGCCACTCAATTTCCCCATTAAAATCAATGTTCCAACATTTTTACATGAAAATTCAAAGTCAGACAAAATAACAACTTCTGTTTCTCCAAATTTTGCAGCCTTAACAACTTCCTTCTTACAAAAATCAACATACTTCTTATACGTCATGGATGCAAGGTCATTAGGGTCCATTTTCAGTTTATACGCCATATTATAATTAAATTAAGGTTTTATTAAAAAAATATATACTTGTAAACTTAAAAAAAAAAAATGACTTTTGTAAGCTATTTCTATAAAACACCTATTCCAATGAATACCTGCTTCTAACTTTTGAGTGCAGGGCAAAATTTTACAGGAAAGAATCTTGCCTATATTTTACATTTTTAGATATTAGAAGTCTTAGTTCCCAACTTAAGCATCAAAAATGAAATCAAAGAAGCCTTAGTCAACATTGGTCCAGATGATTTGCAACGAGACCGAACACAAAAAACATTCTTAGAGAAGGCTTCTAAGTACGGAATTACTCTACTGATTACTTCTTTGGTAACGTTTTTAACCTATACCGTAGCAGTCGATTTAGAAAATGGTGTAGCCTACGCTGGCGAGGGTTTAGGTAACCTATTGATTGGTCTTAGTGAAACAACGGGTCCTTCGGGGGCCTTACTTTTAGGGCTATTAATCAATAGTATTATTATAGGAATAGGGCTTCCCAAAATAAAAAATGCTCCAATAATTGACCGTTTTTGGTATGAATACTAGCCCTTCCTTCTGTTCTTTATAAAAACGGCTTCAAGGACAAGAGAAACTCTATCTGTATAGCTACTTGAGTACTTATACATATCTGTTCTAAATATATCCCCTAATAGAACCCTTAAAGGCTTTCGACCTTCCTTTCCAAGTCAAGTATCCTATAAAAAAGCAGTCTAAGAATTCTTAGACTGCTTTTTCTTTTAAAATTTTTTAGTATTTTGTTTTTCTTCGAATATAGGTTTTCTACCTTTGCCTTGTCTTTATTATCATTTTAACTGAATTGTTGG
>CACVAS010000105.1 GCA_902727855.1 uncultured Sulfurovum sp. | reverse complement strand
CGTGGTCGAAGAAACTTAGTTGCATAGAACTTTCCCTTGATAGATATTTGTTGCTCTTAATAGTTCTATTTTAGCTAAATATCGGTTTTAAATGCATTATTCGAGGTTAATCAGAGGATTCTATTATGATTGTTTTATTTAACGTCATACAAGAATGGAAAAGAAGATAAACATGACACACTATAATATAACTATTATCACATCACAAACCTCTTACAGCAAAATTACTTCTGAACTTGGAGAGAAATATAAAATACTTTTAATAGATGAAAAGAGACATTGATAGAAATACCATAAGAACAGAGGACGGGTACATTGTAATACTTAAAGAAGAGAAAAAAAATATAGAAATATCAACAGAAAT
This sequence comes from uncultured Sulfurovum sp., assembly GCA_902727855.1. Taxonomy (GTDB): domain Bacteria; phylum Campylobacterota; class Campylobacteria; order Campylobacterales; family Sulfurovaceae; genus Sulfurovum. Next base: position 102,792 of record CACVAS010000105.1, on the reverse strand, counting down.
GATTATTAACCTGTAATCAAAATCGGCTTCACAGAACAAAATAACCCCAATTATGGTAGAATAATCTCTTTTAATTTTTACATTATATACTTAAATGTATCAAGGAGCGTCCTATGAGACACTTTTTAACACTCAAAGACTTTAGCAAAGAAGAACTTTTAGAGATGATAACACTGGCACAGAAGATAAAGGCACAAACCAAACAACGTCAGTTTGTACCCTACATGGAACACCAAACACTTGGTATGATATTTGAAAAGTCTTCTACACGTACACGTGTGAGCTTTGAGACAGGTATTTACCAGCTTGGTGGTGTAGGCTTATTCCTCTCAAGTAATGACATACAGCTAGGACGTGGTGAGCCTATGAAAGACACTTCTCGTGTCATTAGCCGTATGGTAGACATGGTGATGATTCGTACCTTTGAACAGTCTAAGCTCGAAGAATTTGCTAAGTACTCTAAAGTCCCTGTGATTAATGGTCTTACAGACATGTATCATCCTGTGCAACTCATGACAGACTACCTTACCATGATAGAGTTTGGTAAAGAAAAAAACCAAGTCGTTGCCTATGTGGGTGATGGTAACAACATGGCACACTCATGGCTCATGCTTGCAGCTAAACTTGGGTTTGAACTCAGAGTGGCTACCCCTGTAGGCTATGAGTGTGATGAGACTATTGTGACTGAAGCACTAGAGATAGCAAAAAGTTCAGGTGCAACACTCTCCTTTGGAAATGACCCAAAAGTAGCAGTCAACGGGTGTGATGTAGTGACTACAGATACTTGGATATCTATGGGACAAGAAGAAGAAAAAGAAGCACGCCTCAAAGTATTTGACGGATACATCGTCAATGAAGATTTGATGGACCTTGCAAAACCTGATGCTATTTTTCTACACTGTCTACCAGCTTATAGAGGATACGAAGTCAGCGAAGAGACATTTGAAAGACATGAAGAGGTTGTCTTCACTGAAGCAGAAAATAGACTCCATGCCCAAAAAGGGATTATGGTATGGCTAGACCAAAAACGAAATGAGAAGCATTGACATTTTTAGTAAGACTAGCTATAAAGAGTAAATAACGTAGTTTCCCTTCAGCACATGGGAACAAGACTTTGAGAAGGTAACATGAGCAAAAGACTAGAAGACATTTTCAACTTTAGTGAAACCAGTAATGACTGTATTAAGTGTGGAAAATGTATCCCTGTATGTACCATACACCAAGTAAACCCAGATGAGACCACTTCTCCTCGTGGGTTCATAGATTTACTAGGTGCCTACCAGCAAGGGCACCTTGAACTCGATAAAAATGCTAAAGATATCTTTGAGTCTTGTTTTTTATGTACCAACTGTGTAGACGTTTGTCCCAACTCTCTTGCCACAGACATGATTATAGAAGAAGTACGTGCAGATATTGCGGATAAATTTGGTATAGCATGGTTTAAACGTATTGCTTTTTACCTACTTGAACACCGTAAAGTCATGGACATAGTCATGAAGTTTGGGTTTATGTTTAAAACGTGTGCATTTAAAGTAGATGAAAATAAAGGTGGTCTGCTAGCACGTTTTAGAATGCCTATGGTTAAGAAAGGAAGACTTATCCCTTCACTTTCTAAAGTGAGCTTTTTAAACAGCTACCCTGAAGAGATACCTGCACCTAAACAAGAAGAAAAAAACCAACGTGTCGCACTGTTTATTGGGTGTTTAGCCAACTACAACTATGTAGGTATAGGTGACTCTCTAGTGGAGATTTTAAAAGAACTTAACATTGATATATTTATACCTAAAAAACAACAGTGTTGTGGTGCCCCTGCATACTTTACTGGGGCAGTAGACTCTGTAGAGCGTATGACTAAGACCAACATAGAGTACTTTGAGAGTTTCATGGATGAATGTGACGCAATGCTCATACCAGAAGCTACCTGTTCGGCGATGATAAAACATGACTGGCAAGTCTTCTTTAAAAACCATGACATGCCAGAATGGGAAGCACGTGCAAAAAAAGTTGCAGAAAAAATTCATATGGCTACTGCATGGCTAGATGACAACACTAAGTTACAAAAAATACTCACAGAAAAAGGTACCATGTCTGATAAAGCTGTGACCTACCATGACCCATGTCATGCTAGAAAAGTACAAGGTATTTATGAACAGCCTCGTAATTTACTCTCTCCTAACTACCCTATGGTTGAGATGAGTGATCCAAATAGATGTTGTGGATTTGGAGGGGTAACCATGCAAACTGAGAAGTTTCACTTTGCTGAGGCAGCGGGGAAACCAAAGGCAGCCATGATTAAAGAGACCAAGGCACACTATGTCAGTGCAGAGTGTTCGGCATGTCGTGTACAGCTCTCTGAAGCACTAAATAACGCAGAAGTAGAGACTGTCTTTAAGAACCCTTTAGAGCTTATTGCTGAGTCATTAAAAAAATAAGGTTTATGCTCTTTTAAACCTATGCCTTTTTGGGAAAAACCATAAAAATATTTTTTCCCTCTTCATGCCTATACCCTAACTTACAACCTAAACGTTCCAATATACTATGGACAATGTAGAGTCCTAAACCAAAGCCAGAACTTCTTTTTTCTGCTTGTGAAAAAGGTTCCGTGTAGTATGCTAAAGGATATTTTAAAGGCTGACCTTGGGACACTACTTCAATCTGACCATCATTTGTTTGTAACATCACACAAGCATCTGCACCATACTTTATGCCGTTGTCTAAGAGATTTTTAATGACTAAAGTCATTAACTTTTTATCAGTTACCATTGCCATATCTTCGATGTCAATTTTTAAACAAGACTTTTGTGACATAAGTAGCTCTTGACTACTTTTTACTAAATGACTTAACATTATTTTTTCAAATTTAGGTTCAAAGCTTTTGGTTGTCACACGCTCAAGTTCTGCAAGTTCAGATATGAGTTCATTCATCCTTTCAAATGCACGTATCAATACCTTTTTTGTAGATGCATCCTCTAGCATCTCAACGACAATACGACCTTTAGTAATAGGAGTCTTAAGTTCATGCATCAAGTTACGCATAAAAAGGTTTTTAGATGCTGATAACTCCTGGATATGCACAATAGCATCATCAAAACTTTTTGCAATTTTTCCTATTTCATCATCATAAACATAAGATATTCTTGTATTTACTTTTCCATCTGCAAATGCTTCTATCTCTTTATGGAGTTTTTTAAGTGGTGACAACTTTTTAAGTACTGCCAAATAAAGTAAAAGCAATAGTCCAATCAGAAATAGTCCTAACGCCACAGCGTATTCAAAATTAAAACTCTTCTTTTTATTGTCCTTAAACATTAAGTTGTGACCCATTCTTTGTACATAGATGTAACGTACATTACGTAAGTCAAATACACGCACTTGTCCTTTAGCCGATCCACCTGAAAATACCGTATTACCAATATTTTCTATCTCTTTTTTGAGACTTTTAACTTCTGTTTTTGACAATGGCAATACGCGTAAATCTTCATAGAGTGCTTGTCGCTTTTCTTCTGTAGGGTCTTCTTGTAAATGTGATAGAAAGGTAATAGATATAAGCTGATAACGCTTAAACTCTTCTATTTTCTGACGATCTCTGTCCCAAGAGAGAAAGAGTAAAAATGTAGCAATAAGTATGGCAATAGCCACAGAAAAAAGTATGTGAATAAAAGTACTCACAGAGAGGTTTTTCATAAAATGAGAAAATTTACTTAATATGATCACTTAAAAGATACCCTACCCCGCGAATGGGTTTAATATAAATATTATCAGAATCAATTTTTGAAATCTTTTGACGTATTCTAGAGATAATCACATCTATGTTTTTAATCGATGAGTCATCTGCAATATGTTCAGACTCGTAGAGTAGTTGTTCTCTAGATACAGAGGCATTTCTATGATGCAACAACATACCCAATATATCATACTCAGCTGCTGTAAGTTCTAAAGCTACACCTTTAAAGTATATTTCACGTGCATTTGCATTTAGTTCAAATAAGATTTTTTCTTCTTTTACATCATCCACTTGATGTGTACGACGTAAAATAGTCTTAATACGTGTTACAAGCTCTCTGGGGTCATAAGGTTTAGGCATATAATCATCTGCCCCTCTTTCCATGCCTATGACTTTATCTGTTATATCATCACGTGCAGAGGAGATAATAATAGGAATATTTGAAAGTTCACGTATTTTTGGTACAACCTCTAGTCCATCCATACCTGGCAAGGTAAGATCTAAAATAATTAAATCAAATGTATGTTGTGTAAGTAGAGAAAGACCCATATACGGGTCTTCAGCACATACCACCTCCATGTCATATTTTGTGAGATAATCACTTAAGATAAGGGCCAATTCTGGGTCGTCTTCTATAATAAGTATTTTAATAATAATATATCCTTTGTAGTAACATTATTCTATAATAGGTTTAATACTTCATTAATAGAACCCTCTAATTTGTAGATTAAACCAACATGGTATCCACCTAAAGAAGATGGATATAATATTTCCAAGATTTCTTAAACCACTAAAAAGTCAAGGAGAATAAACATGTTGGCAAGTAATATTTTAACGTATAGTGACTTTCTAAAGGATTCAAAAGAACCTTTAGAGATTAGAAAAGCAATGGTAGCTAGATTTAAAGATCTAAAATCCATCACAGCAGTAGCTTTGGAGTTTAATACCACACGTAAAACAGTACGTAAGTGGGTAGGTAGATTTAAAGGGCATATCTCTTCACTTAAGAACCATTCTAAAGCCCCAATTACACCACACCTACAAATCAAAGACGAAACAAGAGAACTGATCATCAAATTTCGTAAAGAACGTCCTAGCTTAGGGTATTGCTATGTAGTCTCTTATTTAAACCAGCAAGGATGTACAGAGATACCTTCAGCAGCCACGGTCTATGCTATTTGGAAAAAGAATAGGTTACTAAAGAGACACTATAAAAAATCAGAGAAAAAGAAAGACTGTAGAGCCATAAAACAAAAGTACCTAGCCTTTGAGAAGATACAGATAGATGTCAAAGAACTAACCGACATACCTAACTACCTAGAACAATCATTGGCACTCAAAAAGAAGAAAGACTTAAACAGAAAGTATGGGTTACCTATGTACCAGTACACTGCTAGAGACCTAAAAACAGGGGCATTGTTTGTTTCTTTGGCACATGAGCATACAAGACATAACTCTAGTATCTTTGTGGATATGTTACTTACGCACCTCAAAAGATTTGATGTAGTACCTAGAACGATACAAACAGACAATGGCACAGAATTTGTTAACACAAGAGATGCATTAGCAGACACACTCTTTAAACAAGTAGTGCGTCGTAATGGCATTACAAGACATAAAACCATTCCACCTGGAGCTAAGACTTGGCAGAGTGAGGTTGAGACTTCACATTGGATTATTGAGAAAGAATTGTATGATTATGTTAAGGCACCTAATATTGGTAATCTTGTCAAGAAAATGAGAGCCTATCAATGGGGATTTAATACCCTTAGAAAGAACGGATATAGAGGCGATATTACGCCTCTTGAATCACTGAGAAATGAGCAGAATAAAAACTATGCTACACTTCATAAAAAAATTATGGATTTCCCATCTTGTATTCTTGATAAAAAATTCAATCAGTTTATTAAGGCTGGGTACCATGTTGGTTTAGTGACCAAGAACCCTCTAATTAAACCCTATTTCTCTGCATAGTTTACATAGACTTTTGTAATAGCAATCAAAAACGACGTAACTGCTGGTCCTAAAATCATTCCCCAAAAGCCATGTGTACTCATACCAGCAAAAATAGAGAAGAAAATAACAATAGAGTTTACCTGCACCGTACACTTTAAAAAGTCTTCTTTAATCACTTGAATAATCATAGGTTTAATAAACGTATCGGCTATAATCGAAATGATAACTACAGAATACGTAGCAATGACAATAGCTGTATGGGAGTCTATTTGTGTTAATGCATATAAAGAGACCGGTGCCCAAACCATAATACCACCAACAATAGGCACTAAAGAGGCAAACCCATAAATGACACCAAAGAGTAGCCCATTAAAACCAAAATAGCTCATAATAATACCAAATAATATACCCTCAAATATGGCTGTTACGATGATAGAAAAGAAAACAACTTCCATAGTAGCAGAGATTTCGTGCATAATTTTTGAACCTTTTGGTGCAGAAACAGGTAAAAGTTTTAGTACCATATCAAAGAAACGGTCTCCATAAAAATTAATGAAAAAATAAAAGACCACAACAAAAAACATGTTTTTCATAAAACTAAGCCCAGCTGACCCTAAGGCAGTGATATAGTGGGTTGACTCCTCAATATAGTTAGAAATTTTATCATCGTTCAAATATTGCTTACTTAACTCATTAAAAAATGGTGCTTGTTCTAAGTATTCTCTTACTGTGTGCACAGTCTCTTTAATACCTGCACTGTCTACTTGTGTCACATACCCTACCCCAATAGTTGCTAAGTAGACAATAGGAGCAAAAAGGAGTAAAGAGAGTAAAAATGTTGAGATAGCTGAAGAGATTTTTGCTGAGTTTGTCCACGCAACTAACTTTTTACTAAGGTTAAATGTTGCCATGGTTAAGAGTATTGCTACAGTTAAAGAGAGTAAATAAGGTGCATACACTGAGTAAGCTCCTACAATCGCCAAGACAAATAGTGCAGTCACCATTAAAGAACTTTTAGTCATTAAAGAGTCCATCCTTCGCCCCAGCAAGTTTAAAATGCTCATAGGATTTTTGTGTAGCAATACGTCCTCTTGCTGTTCTCTCTATATAGCCATTGGCTATAAGATAGGGTTCTAACACATCTTCTATCGTCCCTTCATCTTCACTTAAGGCAGCACCTATAGTACTAAGCCCCATAGGCTTATTTTTAGCACTTACTAGTAGTTCTAAAAGTTGTATATCTTGTTCATCAAAACCAAGATTATTTACGCCTAGTTGATCAAGCGCATATTGTGCTCTCTCAAGGCTTATCTCTTGTTCATCGAGTACCTCAGCAAAGTCACGCACACGCTTGAGTAAACGCAAAGCGATACGTGGAGTTCCCCTACTTCTTGTTGCCATCTCAGCAGCTGCATCAGGGAGGGACACCTTATTTAACTTGTGAGAAGCTTGCATTACAATTTTTGCCAACTCTTCAGGTGTATAAAACTGCATTCTAAAGTGCATACCAAAACGTTCACGTAAAGGGTTGGAGAGCATCCCTGCTCTTGTCGTTGCACCAATAAGTGTGAAACGTGGCAGGTCTATCTTTACAGTCTGTGCTGCAGGACCAGAACCTATAATAATATCTAATCTAAAATCTTCCATCGCAGGGTAAAGTATTTCTTCTATTGCTGGAGACATACGGTGTATCTCGTCTATAAAAAGTATATCACCCTCTTCAATATTGGTAAGAAGTGCAGCTAAGTCGCCTGCCTTTTCTATCATGGGTGCTGCAGTGGTTTTTATATTGGTATTCATCTGGTTAGCAATGATGTTTGCGATGGTTGTTTTACCTAAACCAGGAGGGCCAAAAAACAAAATGTGGTCTAGTGCTTCTTCTCTTTTTTTACTTGCTTCTATAAAAACTTTAAGGTTTTTTTTTATCTTTTCTTGACCAATATATTCATCCCATCCACTAGGACGTAAAGAGACCTCATAAGAACTCTCTTCTTCAAAACGCTCTATCTCAACCATACGTTCCATTAATAGGTATATGCCTCACTTGGAAATTCTCTAGACTTGACTTCATCTCTATATGCGGAAAGTCCTTCACGTATCATCTGTGCTCCTTTACCATACTTCTTAACAAACTTAGGGGTAAAGGCTTCAAAGAAGTCAAACATATCTGACCATACAAGTACTTGCCCATCTGTCACATTTCCTGCCCCAATACCAATCGTTGGGATATTGATAGCTTCTGTGATTGCAAGTGCAGCTTCTTTTTTGACACCTTCAACAACCACAGCAAATGCTCCTGCAGCCTCTAACGCTTTAGCATCTTCTAGCAAATGTTTGATATCTTCTGCATCTTTTCCTCGTATTTTATACCCACCATCTGAGCGTAAAAACTGTGGCATAAGCCCTATATGTCCAAGTACTGCTATAGAGTTTTGTGTTAAAGCTTCAACAATATGTGCACGCTCTTTTCCACCTTCTATTTTAATAGCTTGTGCATTGGTTTCTCTGTATGCTCTAGTGGCATTATGTATCGCATCATCTACTGTTGAGTACGAACCAAAAGGCATATCTAGTACAATCAATGGCAATTTTGCACCATTGCAGACAGCTTGTGTGTGGTAAATCATTTGATCCATTGTAGCACTTAGAGTGTCTTCTTTTCCAAGAAAACTCATATTTAGACTATCACCTACTAGTATCATCTCCACTTCACCATCAAAAAGCTGAGCAAAGAGTGCATCATAGGCCGTAACCATCGTAATAGGTTCTACACCTTTCATTTTAGCGATGGTTGTTAGTGTTACTTTTTTTTCTATTTTAGGGGTTTGAATACTCATAATTCTTTTCTCATCCTAGTGTATAAATGTATATTTTTACTCATTTTAGCATATAATGTTAAAAATATATTAGATAAGAGGAAATATTGAAGAATTTAGTTGCTTACATTACCACAGGTTTTCCCTCGTTAGATTTTACAATTGATGCTGCTTTAACACTAGCAGATGCGGGTGTAGACACCTTAGAACTTGGTATGCCTTTTTCAGACCCTGTAGCAGATGGACCAGTGATAGAAGCGGCCAATCTCAAGGCTTTACAAAATGGATTTAAACTAGAACATCTGTTTGAGGCCTCTACTAAAATTGCACCCCACATAGATACACTATGGATGGGTTACTTTAATCCTTTCTATCATAAAGGTATGGAACACTTCATCGCTCAAGCACAAAAAAGTGGTGTCAATGGGTTCATTATTCCAGATTTACCACTAGAAGAAGCAAAACCCTATAAACCAGCGATTGAAGCTGCAGGCCTTAGTCTCATAGACTTCATTGCTCCTACTGACACAGAAGCACGTATACAACAAATTGTTACAGATGCCAAAAAGTTCATCTATCTTGTTGCCTACGCAGGTATTACCGGTGCAGGAAAATCTGAAGATTTACAACCCATCATCAGCACTATCAAGCGCTACTCAGATACGCCTGTTTATGTAGGTTTTGGTGTAGACCAAAATACAGCCAAAGATAAGGCTGTAGGTGTAGATGGTGTCATCGTAGGTTCTGCTTTTGTCAAAGTTTTGTTAGATGAGAGTTTAAGCGATACACAAAAAATAAAAAAGATTTCCCAAATTGCTAAAGAGATTAAAGAAAAAATAAATAGTTAAACTTTAAAAAGAAAAATCATGACCTATGAACAAATCACACTATTTCTGTTGATGGGTGGCGTACTTATACTACTCGTTTGGGGAAAGTGGCGGTATGATTTTGTAGCATTTGGTGCCCTTTCTTTAGGGCTATTACTTAATGTCATCCCTCAAAAAGACGCATTTTCAGGTTTTGGGCATCCTGCTGTGATTATTATTGCGTTAGTACTTATCATCTCTAAAGCACTCTCTCAATCAGGTGCCATAGAGATGCTTTCAGAAAAATTTATTGATGCGAGTAGATCACTAGGTGCACATATAGCTTCCATAGGTATTCTCGGTGCAGTGATGTCTGCCTTTATGAACAATGTTGCCACTTTGGCATTACTTATGCCTGTAGATATTCAAACGGCAAAGCAGGCTAAACGTTCTCCTGCTAAAACACTTATGCCTCTTTCATTTGCTACCATTTTAGGTGGTATGGTTACACTCATTGGGACACCTCCTAACATTGTTATCTCTCAATTTCGTGAAACAGCCCTTGGTGACCCCTATAGTATGTTTGATTTTGCTTGGGTAGGACTTGGAGCTGCCTTTGCAGGCATTGTCTTTGTCTCACTTATAGGATGGCGACTTGTGCCAGAGTCGACACAAAAGAAAAATACTTCTGATGATTTAAGAAATCTAGATGACTACACCATCGAGATTGGTTTTGACAGTAATTCACCAGCCATTGGACAAACTATTTTACAACTCGAACAACTGACAGAAAAGCACGATACACTCATTGTAGGTTTAATTAGAAGAGGTAAAAGACTTCCTGGTAATGTACTCGATGAAGTGATTAGAAAAAGTGATCTATTGGTCATAGAAGCCAATCCGAAAAACCTTGAAAGTTTATCTTCAGAACTCAAACTATCTTACTCTAAATCATCTAAACATAAAGGGACACTGGTAGGTACACTACATATGACGGAAGTGACCATACCCTATGATGCACAAATTGTAGGTCAATCTGCCTATGGGGTTGGGTTGCTCTATAGACATGAAGTCATGTTACTTGGCATCTCAAGACAAGGGAAAACACTTCGCAAAAGAGTCAGAAAATCTCTCATTCAAGCAGGAGATGTATTACTACTCATGGGAGGAGATGAACAGCTTAACAATACCACCAAATGGCTAGGTGCTTTACCCTTAGAAAACAGAGGACTTCAAGTCATCCAACGAGACAAAGCAGGTTTAGCTGTCTCTCTATTTGCTCTTGCCATTGTACTTTCAAGTTTTGGCATTGTGTATCTTCCAGTAGCACTCTCTATGGTAGTAGTTATATATGGATTTTTAAAAGTACTTACACCTTCACAAATGTACGACTCTGTTGAGTGGTCAGTCATTGTACTTGTCGCCTCTCTCATCCCCATAGGCGCAGCACTTGAAGCTTCTGGTGGCACACAACTCATAGCCAACAGTATCTTATCAATGACACAGGGGTGGCCTGTTGTCGCAGTCTTAGCACTCTTAATGGTTGTTACTATGACACTCTCTGACATGCTCAATAACGTGGCTACAGTGTTGATTGCTGCTCCCATTGGTATAAGCCTTGCGAATGAACTCAATGCCAATCCCGATGCCTTTCTCATGGGTGTTGCAGTAGCTGCATCATGTGCCTTTTTATCTCCTATTGGTCATAAAAACAATACCATCATCATGGGACCTGGCGGATACAAATTTGGAGACTATTGGCGAATGGGTCTACCTTTAGAGCTACTCATACTTGCAGTTTCCATTCCTCTTATTATGGTATTTTGGCCTCTTTAAAAATATACTCAAACAAACAAATCTATACCTTTTTAGAACAATTTTTTCGTTAAGTAATTTAGAGTATAATCCTCCTAATTAACTAAGGAATACTTTTTATGGAACATTTCGTCTGGAACATTGACCCTACGCTCTTACATCTAGGCCCACTTCAATTACGTTGGTATGGACTATTATTTGTCGGTTCTTTCTTCATTGGGGCACTTATACTTAACTGGATATATAAACGTGAGGGTAAAGACCCCTCTGTGGTGGAGAACTTACTCATTTACCTCATGGTAGGTGCAGTTATTGGGTCACGTCTTGTACATTGTCTCTTCTATGAACCAGAGTTTTATCTTTCCAACCCACTTGAAATACTCTATGTTTGGAAAGGTGGACTAGCTTCTCATGGTGGACTTCTTGGTGTCTTTATCTCTATGTATATTTTTGCTCGTAACTATAACGAGTCATACATGTGGATAGTTTCTCGTGTAGCCATACCTGGTGCACTCACCGCAGCCTTTGTACGTTTTGGAAATCTGTTTAATTCTGAAATACTTGGACTTCCTAGCAATGTCTCATGGGCCATTGTTTTTGAGCGTGTTGACCTTATCCCACGTCATCCTGTACAACTTTATGAAGCATTTTCATACTTAACTATTATGCTTATTTTAATTTTTATCTACCGTAAAGTGAGACCTGCTTTTGCTACTAAAATACTACCAGGTCTGTTTTTAGTACTGCTTTTTACTGCACGTTTTCTCATAGAATATACCAAAACAAGACAAGCTGCCTACACATTAGACATTCCTTTTAGTACAGGACAATTACTTAGTTTACCTTATATAGTCATAGGAATTATTTGGATTATTTGGGCACTGAACACTAAAGATAAAGGTTATACATGACCAAAATAATGCAAACCCCCAAAGAAACCTATGCTCTTGGCATAGACATAGGCTCTACGACTGTCAAGTATGTGGTATGTGACGAAGCTTTTAATATTGTAGCCAAAGCCTATACCCCACACGACACTAAACAAGCCCCAACCCTCTTAAAACTTTTAGAAGAGCTCGCAAGAACACACACAGATGTCTATAATAAACTAGACAAAGTCTACATCACAGGTTCTGGTGCTACTCGTATTGCCCCTACTATTAATGCACGTTTTGTACAAGAGGTCAATGCCGTTGTACTCGCTGTTGAGCATAACCATCCTGATGTAAGAGCAGTTGTTGAGCTGGGTGGACAAGATGCGAAAATTATCCACTTTAAGCAGAGTGAAGACGGGAAAAAGTCTGTACTTACATCCATGAATGACAAGTGTGCTTCAGGTACGGGTGCTACGATTGAAAAATGTACCATGAAAGTAGGTATGGAGAGTGAAGATGTGCAAAAACTGGTCTTTCAAACAGACAAGCTTCACCATGTAGCCGCTAAATGTGGTGTTTTTGCAGAGACAGACATTGTTAACCTTGTCAAAACTTCTGTACCTAGTGATGAAATTATGAACTCACTTGCAGATGCCATTGTGATGCAAAATCTCACTGTACTCACACGTGGTAATACACTCATGCCAAATGTACTCTTACTTGGTGGTCCAAATACCTATTTACCCTTTCTACAAGAGTGTTGGCGTATGCGTATTGCTGAAATATGGGATGAACGGGGTGTTGACTATGACAAGGCTAAAATCAATGAACTTGTCAATGTACCTGACAATGCCCAATACTATGCAGCTTTGGGTGCTGTTATCTTCGGTGAAGGCGAAGCAAACAACGACAAACCCTTTACTGGACTTATACAACTCAAAACCATGGTAGACACAGGTGGCAACACCAACAGTGACAACAACGATAGCCCTCTTGTTGACAGCCATGAAGAGTTGGAGGCTTTTAAAAATGACTATGCTATTAACCCTTTTGTGCCACCTGTAATCACCCAAAAAACTACGTGTTTCTTAGGTATAGATGGAGGCTCAACTTCTTCTAAAGCTGTACTGTGTGACGAGCAAGGAGAGATGCTTTTAAAAGTCTACCAGCTCTCTAAAGGTAACCCTATTGTAGATACTTTAGAACTACTAGAAAAAATAAAAGCACATGACCCTCACAATTTTTATGACATACAAGGGCTAGGGGTCACTGGGTATGCTGCAGATGTTCTAGAAGGTGCCTTAAATGCTGATGCAAACATCATCGAGACCATTGCGCACATGAAGTCTGCTCAAAAAGAGTTTGGAGAGAGCATCAATGTGATTTGTGACATTGGTGGTCAAGACATCAAAGTATTGTTTATGGAAAATGGTATGATGAAAAACTTCCGCCTTTCTAATCAATGTTCTGCCGGCAATGGAACCTTACTGCAAAGCATGGCCAAACAGTTTGGTGTACCCGTAGAAGGGTTTGCTGACATTGCCTTTGCTGCCAAACAAGCACCATTGTTTAATTATGGTTGTGCTGTGTTCTTAGACTCTGATCGTGTCAATTTTCAAAAAGAGGGCTACACCAAAGAAGAACTTTTTGCAGGTATTTCAAAAGTACTGCCTAAGAATGTTTGGCAGTATGTTGTACAAGCACCAAACTTAGCGGCATTTGGAGACCATTTTGTACTTCAAGGTGGAACACAGTACAACCAAGCAGCACTTAAAGCTCAAGTAGACTACATCAAAGAAAAGGTACCTCATGCACGTGTTGACGTACACCCTCACCCAGGTGAAGCAGGTGCCTATGGTGCTGCTCTAGAAGCTAAAGATGTCGTAGCCACACGTGGCTATGCAACTTTTTCTGGTATGGATGAAGCCTTACAAATGACCTACACCTCCAAAACAGACGAGTCAACACGTTGTAACTTCTGTAGCATTAACTGTTCACGTACCTTTATAGACACAAAAACACCTAGTTCAGAAGTTGTAAGATACATTGCAGGTTTCTCTTGTGAAGAAGGTACAGTAGAGTCACACGAAGCACTTAAAATACTCAAAGACTCTAGAAAAGACTTACAACAAAACACCCCAAATCTTGTGAAAAAAGAGTCGTATGAACTTTTTAAGTCCAACTATAATGTAGAAACATTGCCTACAAGTGCTACAAAGGTTTCAGAACAAAAGGTAACAGTGACGTTGGGTGGTTGGGGACCAACACTGAGAAAACAGATAAACAGACCTTTTAACACTTCAGACAAACATGCACGTGCGTACAGACGTGAAGTACAAATAGCCATTCCCAAAGTTTTAAACATTTACTCATTAGCTCCTTTTTTACGTACCTACCTTGAAGCTTTGGAAGTAAGTGAAAAAAACATTATCTTCTCTGATTTTTCAAATGAAGACATGTACTTAGAAGGTGCGAAGTATGGTTCAGTAGATTCATGTTACCCTGCTAAAGTAGCACAGTCTCATGTCTATGCACTGCTTTATGAAAAAAAATTTGCACGCAAAAACTTTGAGTATATGTGGTTCCCTGCAGTTACTGAACTGCCAGGCTATGTAAAACACACTATGGGGCAGACCTCTTGTCCCATCATCTCTGGTACACCTAAAGTGGTATACTCTGCTTTTACTAAAGAAAAAAATCTCTTTGAAGAGAAAAACATCACCTATGTTGAAGACCCTCTTAATTTTGACAATAAACAACTTCTCAAAAAACAACTCTTTTCAACATGGAAAAACAAACTACGTATCACAGAAGATGAGAGTAACTGGGCAGTAGAACAAGCTTGGAAAGCACTAGATAAAAATGATGCAGATATTATGCGTGAGGGTAAAGAGATACTAGACAATGTCGTAGCCAACAATGAAGTAGTTATTTTACTTCTAGGGCGTCCTTACCACTCTGATCCTGGTATGAACCATGAAGTACTTGATGAGTTTCAATCTCTTGGGTTTAAAACGATCTCAATGCGTGCCATCCCTAAAGATGAAACCTACTTAGCGCAGTATTTTAAAGAAGATATACAATCAGAGCGTGTCGCATCTGCCTATGACATACGTGATGTTTGGGCAGAGAACTACTCTACCAACTCTGCGCAAAAAGTTTGGGCAGCCAAATTTGCCGCGCGACATCCAAACGTGGCAGTACTTGATTTAAGTAGCTTTAAGTGTGGACATGATGCACCAACATATGCTATCATCGACAAGATACTTGGTGCTTCACGTACCCCTCACCTCACCTTGCATGACATTGATGCAAATAAACCTGGCGGATCCATAAAAATACGTGTAAAAACATTTGCCTATACCCTTGATCAGTATAAACAAACACTGTTAACAAAAATAACAAACCGTAGGGTGTTGTCCCCTGACAACACCCATACACACAAAGAAGGAGCCTTAGTATGAGTGCAGCATGCAGTACCGTAAAAATGTCAGACAAAAATGGTGATTTAAGTTTCATAGGACAAACAGCAACCCAATGGCATGACGCCCCAAAAGAGACTATCACTTATGTACCCAAAAGTGAAACCATTATGCTTGTAGGTGGTCTCACCATTTTACAAGACAAACTCATAGAAAGCGCCCTAGCTTCCATAGGTGAAAATTTTGTCGCCTTACCCAATCCTAATTTTGAATCTTTTCAAACAGGTAAGGCATTTGGCAACAGAGGGCAGTGTAACCCAACATATTTTACCGTTGGAAACCTAGTAAACTATCTACAAAAACTTCGTGATGAACAGGGTTTGTCAGAAAAAGAGATAGTCTCCAAATATGTCTTTCTCACTGCTGGTGGTTGTGGGCCTTGTCGATTTGGTATGTACATTACTGAATATAAAAAAGCTCTACGTGATGCAGGTTTTGATGGCTTTCGTATTACCTCTTTTGAACATGATAAGGGTATTTTTCAAGGTGACGATGAAATGGAACAAATTTTAAATCTTTCTCCTAAATTTTTTGTTACCCTGGTAAAAGCGATTATTATTGGTGACATTATAAACCTACTAGGCTACAAAATGCGCCCTTACGAGGTAAAAACTGGTTCTGTAGACAAAGCAATGGAGTCTTGTCGTCTGCTTATCTCCAAGGCTTTTGAAGAGAAGAGAAACCTTACAAAAACGCTTTGGAATTGTCGTAAAATACTCGCAAATGTAAAGCTCAATCGTCTACAACCAAAAGCGAAAGTCTTAGTCATGGGTGAGTTTTGGGCAGCGATGACAGAGGGTGATGGTAACTACAACCTCCATAGGTTTTTAGAATCTGAAGGTGCTGAGTGTATCCCTCAACCTGTCATGAACCGCTTAATGCTGAGCATCTGGGAAGCAGAACGAAAACTACTTAAAAAAGAAACACTAGAAGTTGAAACTGACAAAAAAGTGGACTTTTCCACTGTTAAAAGTAGAGTGCTCATTAAACTAGCGAAAGTTGCTGTCAAAACCCATTTTGGCATCTATGCCAAAGCCATAGGTTTACATGACTATGAAATACCAAATATGGAGAAACTAGCAGCCCTTAGTGAGGAATACTATACCCTTGACTGTGAAGGAGGCGAAGGTCACCTAGAAGTAGCCCATCTCATCGAGTCAGTCAAAGACAATCTTTCACACTTAACTATCTCTGTGAAGCCTTTTGGATGTATGCCAAGCTCTGCAGTAAGTGATGGTGTACAGTCATTAGTCACTAACCGTTTTCCTTCAGCAAACTTCTTGAGCGTTGAAACATCAGGTGAAGGTGCAGCCAATTTTTACAGCCGTGTGCAAATGGCCCTATTTAAAGCCAAACAGTCCGCCAAAGAGGAGTTCGAAGCACTTACAATCCCCGAAGAGATACCCCAAAAAGTACATAACTATTTGTATCAACCTCATAATGCTAAGGCTGGCTCTGCTGCAAAATTGGTGGAGAGCTTGGGAGTTTAGCTCCTAGGCTAGCTTGTTTTGTATGTACCCAAGATATATCTTTATATCTTCTAGTTTTTCTAATGCTTCTTCACATATAACAATGTAATCTATCTTTTCATAATCATGAGCTAAAAAGTTTCTAAACGATGCTATTTTAGCAAAGCCATAGGCGAACTCTCTTGGCAATATATCATATTCACCCAATGTATCGATAGCCTCATAATAACTGTCTGCCGAACCAAGCCCTTTATGCTTCAACATCATTTCTGCAATAGCAATACACCCATCACTTGCCAGATATAAATAATGCAACAATGCACCCTCAAACATAGGGTCTTTTTCAAATCTGCTTTTACAGTCATCTTTGTATTCTTCAAGTAAAGTCACATAGTAAGCAACTTTTCTCATTTTATGTTCTATTTTATGCTGCATCTATGTATCTCTTAAAATTTTTAAAGTCTATGATGGCATGGTTTTTTTCTACCTCAAAAAATGCACGTTCGTCTGCATCTTTAAGTAATATGCCGTCTCTCAATATAGCTTCTAAAAGATACATATTCTTCACATCATTAAGCACTACTAAATCCACTTTCTTTTTTAACAACACTTCCAATGCATGATGCACTTCTAACCTACTGTCAAGACTTGTATCTCTAAGGTAGACTGCTATATCTACATCACTTTTATTTGTATGGTCACCTTTAGCATAAGAGCCAAAAAGGTAGGCAAATTGTACTTCATCTTGTGAAGATAAGAAAGATTTTATTTTATTTTTCATGGTATGAGTATAGCATAACTGGGGTTATATATATTATCAATAAATCAATAATTTAGACTTTCGAGGAGGCAAACTGTTGGAAACTGGATCATGAGAGGATGTAATAAGAAAAGTTGTTTTACTGGTCTTGAAAAAAGGGAGCATTATAGCTTAAGCATCCATCCCAAAAACCAAAGAGACCCTAGCCTCAACATTTTTTATCTCAACATTGTTTAGTGTTGTTAAAATACCATCATCTAGCATCAGTCGTTTTGCATGTATCATCTTGACAGCATTACATAACAAAGTACTGTCTTTTTCTAGTCTATCTCTTTTTTTAATATGCACTGTAAAATCATTCTTTTTTATTTGTGAGCTAAGAGGGATCACTATAACATCTGCATACAAACCATCAGATATCATTCGGTTTAAATTATCATTTTGAAATATAAGTACAGGTCTTATCTTCCCTATATCCGTATGTTTGACATTGCCTAGATTTGCTAGATAAATTTCGCCTCTTTTAATATGCATCTTCTATGCCGTCCAAAACTGTATCATCGACCGTATCATCTTCGCTAGACATTTTACTCAAGGTCTTGTTTCTCTCTTTAAATTTTTGATACTCAATCTCTTTAAGTACCTCATCAAAAGCATCCAAATACTTATTTGGGATAAATAAACCTTTTACTTTTTTTGTCTTTTTATTTAAAATCTCTGCAACATCATCAAGTTTATCAATAATAGCTGGATTTTTACTTATATCAGATATACCAATTTGTAACATTTATAATCCTTTTTTTATATATGATTATTATATCACAATAAAAAGGATATATAGATTTACGATTGATTAACCTTTCTCCACCTTATGCACCACTTCAGCCAAAGCTTCTTCGGAAGCATCGTCTATTTCTAGCTCTTCTACCAAACCAGCATTGACATCTGTAAATACAGTTTCATCTAACTCATCTTCACTTTTGGCTACTACACAAGTAACCACCGCGTCGCCTGTGACATTGACAGAGGTACGTACCATGTCAAGAAGTCTGTCAACACCCAAAATAAGACCTATGCCTTCAACCGGTAACCCCACTTGCACAAATACCATAGAGAGCATGATGAGTCCTACTCCTGGTACACCTGCTGTACCAATGGAGGCAAGTACAGACATCAAGATAACAGTAAGATAGCCACTTATGCCCAAGTCAACACCATAGACGTTGGCTATAAATACCGTTGCCACTCCTTGCATAATAGCTGTACCATCCATGTTGATCGTTGCACCGAAGGGTACAGTAAAGGAAGCAACTGAGTTGTCAACACCCATACGTTTTGTCACTGTACGTAAAGTCACAGGTATCGTCGCATTGGAAGATGCCATTGAAAAAGCAAAAACTTGCGCGTCACGTATTTTCGTTAAGAAGCGTTTAGGGCTAAGTCCTGAAAATAGTTTTAAAATAAACATCAATGTACCAAACAAGTGGAACAAAAGTGCCACTATGAGTACCACCACATACACTGCTAACTGTGCAAGTAAATCTAACCCTAACTCTGCAACTGCTTTAGCTAAAAGTGCAAACACCGCGTAAGGTGCAACGGACATAACGATGTTGACCATGTTCATCATTGCTTCATTCATCACCTCAACACCTTCAGCTAAACTTTTTGCTTTTTTACCGACCATAAGCAGTGAAATACCAAGTAAAATTGAAAAGAAGATAATCTGTAACATATTACCCGATGCAAAGGCATCAACAACATTGTTAGGAATGATGTTTATCAAAACATCTGAAATAGGTGGAGCCTCTTTACCAGTAAAGGCTGTAGCACTGGCTGTAGGTGTACTGAAAAATGGTATCACCACTGCTGCTAAACCAATAGCTGTGGCTATGGCTATAGCGGTAGTGAGCATATAAAGTCCAAATGACTTTAACCCTACACTTCCTAGTTTTCTGACATCTCCAATACCCAGTACCCCAGCAATAAGAGAAAAGAAAACCAAAGGGACTACCAGCATTTTAAGTGCCGTGATGAACATCTTCCCTACTATATAAAAAAGCCCACCTACTATGTACTCATCTATAAAACTACCTTCTACGCCTATGCCTGTAAGATTGATTGTCAATCCTACTATGATGCCCAGTCCCATTGCTACAAGTACTTTCGTTGTTAATGTCATTGCATGTCCTATTTATCAATAATGTATCGCATTATAGCCTATTGACAAAATAATGTAAAAGTGTTAGAATCCCCACGTTTATGTTTATGCCAATATCTATGGGGATGACTTGGTTTCGACTGGAGTAGTCGGGGCTATGTGCATGTCGGACTGAGCAATTCCGTTACGCGGCTCACTCGCATTTAAACGCAAACAATACAGATTACCGTCCAGCTTACGCAGTAGCGTAAGTCTTTAACCCCGCTCACGCGGAGGACTGCCCTACCGAGGAGTGTCATCTTAATCGGAGCCTATAAACGGCATTTGGGTATCACATCTGGTGACTAT
Source organism: uncultured Sulfurovum sp. (assembly GCA_902727855.1). Taxonomy (GTDB): domain Bacteria; phylum Campylobacterota; class Campylobacteria; order Campylobacterales; family Sulfurovaceae; genus Sulfurovum. The sequence goes on along the minus strand of CACVAS010000105.1, from coordinate 82,580 downwards.
GCTTTGAGGAAGCTATGCCTCATTGTGAGAATTTTAGCTGGTCTGGAAAAGTTTTGAGTGTGGTACAAAACCAGATGAGACTTAACAACACCGTCTAAGCATGTAGAGTCATGGTTCTATCTATTTTAGGACAGGGGTTCAATTCCCCTCATCTCCACCATTTAAAGCCCTAAAACACGTGGTTTAGGCGATACTGTCAGTGGATTTGTCAGTAAATAACTTCAAACTCTTATCTATCTTTAGATGTTCACCTTTAATGTACTTTCCGTAATTTTGTATAATCATTTGAGTAGTAGTATGTCCTGCCATCTGTGCAATCTCGGGAGTGTAAATAATTGTTTCATTGTTTTAACAATTTTTATTTCTCAAGTCATAATCATCATGGTCACATATACATACTAAAAGTGCTATATCATTAGTAATTGACATTAGAATTCTGTATTGTGTATTAGATATACGGATAGAATGTCTATTTTTATCACGTTTACAAGTAATGTGCTTAAATTGTAAACGTATATCTGTTTTATCTTCAAGATACAATTCAATTGCAGTATCAATAAGAGCAGAGGATAAGGTACGTTTTTTTGTAATGCGTTTTAATGTACGAAGATAATCTTTTGAATGTTCTATAGTCATTAACTGGCTTTAGCGTAACGGCTTTGTATCCCTTTAACCTCTTGTGTAGAAACAATATCTATATGTAGCATAATGGCTTCATGTAACTTCTCTGCTATTTGGTGCAAGTCGCTAAATAGACCATCTTTATTTTTAACAGGTTCAAGATATTTTTTTAACAGTTTAATTAAATCAACCATATTATACATCGCATCATAAAAAGTATCTAAATCCTCTTCACTAATAGTAAGGTGTTCTACAGATTCTAAATCATTATTTTCTATCTCAATATCATGTAAAAGTGTTTTGTATGATGCAATCAAAGTAGTCATAATTTTTCTATAGACATCTGTTTTTTTATTTTCATAAGCATCAAGAGCAATATCAAAAAAATCAAGATATGAACTGGTATTATTCATTATTGCTGTCATACTCTATCCTCGTATTTTTTAGTATGCTATATTGTATCGTAAATGAGATTAACAAAAATTCTCTAGAGTACCAACTGTCAGTCAAATTGTCAGTAAGTAACGCCCATTATCTACTGACACTTATATTTTTTAATTGTGTTATATCGCTAGTAACGTTCGGTGTAACCGAGTATTACTGAAATAGTAGCTATGTCTGTACAGGGGTTAATTCCCCTCACCATCCCAATTACAACGATAGACAACCTTAATCTATTTTTACATTTATATAGTACTTAGGAGCCTTTCCCTTGCACTACATATTTGCCTGATCCTAGGAACATAATGGCTAATGCACCCAGTAAAAACATGAGTTGTACTTCTATACCCCATGCACCACCTCTTGAGAGTGTCCAAATGTCGTTCATATGTACCAGATAGATAGCACCAATCATTGCAAAGACAATAGTAAATGCAGAGAGTCTTACTTTTAAACCTAAAATAATCAGTATAGGTGCCACCACCTCTGCGATATAGATACCATAGGCTATGACCGTCGGTAGTCCATGATCCAGAAGTTTATCTTCTATGAAACCAACACCATTTTGTAACTTTGCCACACCATGAAAAAGCATAAGACCCCCTATCATGAGTCTTAAAATCAACTTTCCTAAATCATCATTCTCAAACGTTTTCATACTTGCTCCTTTTATGTTTATAGATACACTATCTTATCATTTAATATTTAAAAAAATAATATATCAGGCTAAAGTTCTTCTTTTAAGCCTCCATGGTACAAGAAAAAGACCTGCAATAAGTGAACTCATCCATAAAATCATGTCATTTACCATGTTCAGACCTTTAAGTAAAATGTTTAGGTATTCACCTTTGTATCCAACTTTTCCAATACTCTTATAGGTTTTAATGCTTTTTATGAAATTTTTATCTCCTACTTTACTAAGAGACTTTAAACCACCCTCACCGAATGTTGATGCAACTTTTATATTTTTCGTCGTAGATTTTCCTACATTTGGTAAATGCTTAAGTATGCTTCCATTGGTTGTTTTTAGCAAAACATGACTCTCTTTTCCAAAACGTTTTGCGTATTTAGAGATTGTTGAAAGGTGCATCAGGTTTTTACTTTTTGAAAGTAACTTCATACTCCCTTGAAGTCCTGCGTTTTTGTAAAGTACTTGCACACTCTCTAAGAGAGGTTTAACACTCTTAATATTCTTTGTTTTGGCAACCACTTTTGCCTCTTTGGTAATAAACTTTGCCAACCAATTTGGCATATATTTTTGTTTACGTGCCAACTTTAGTACACTTACCCCTGCTTTTGGAGCGGTGGTTGCACCTGCACTCAAAAGTGTACTGGCACTTGCCACCAGACCAACACTTGAAAGCCCAACAAGTACACCATCTACCTCTTCTTTGTTAAAATAGTTTTTACCTTGTATCACCAAGTCACGTATGTCACCAAAAAGAAAAAAGTCTGAACCAATGGCTGAGACTTGCCCACTTAACTCATCGCTAGTACCTGTGAGTATGCCTTCTAGTATTTTATCTTTCTTGTACTCAAAAGAGTTACGTTTTAAACTCAGACTCTCATGAACTTTTTTTGCCTCTTCATTATCTTTCATATAGTCAAACTGCATAAAGTAATCTAAATACTCATAAGCATCACTATATTTCTCTTGTGCAACTAAAGTTTGTACTTTTGGTAAAGGGTCTTGCTGTATCTGCGTAGGGATAAAATAATAGTGTCGTGTATAGAGTAAGGCAAGTGAACCTAGTAAAATCAAAAGTAATACCATTTTAAATAAAAATTTAAACATACTAAAACCTATACTACATCTCTTTGTATGTGAGGGTTTAAAGCCGTTGTCACTTCATAGGAGATGGTACCTAGCTGCTTGGCAGCATCTTGTGCGTTACTGACTATGCACACCTCATCTTTAGTACTTTCTAGTGAAATGAAATCCATCGAGACTCTTCCTAAAATCTCTAAACCCTCTGCTGTTTTAAAAGGTTGCATAGTGTCTGCTCTAAACCAGCCATCACCATAACCTAAGTCATAGGTAGAAACCTCCATAGCGTGAGAAGCTGTAAAAGTACCTCCATAACCTATGCGTTCACCTTTTTGTAACAGGCGTGTAGAGACTCTCTTTACCCAAAGCTCCATCACTGGTTTTAAAGTAATGGTGTCAAAGGAGCTTGGAAGTTCATTGTATCCGTAAGCACCTATACCTACACGTACCAAATCTTCATTAAAGTGTTTTGTTCTTAGTATGGCTGCAGAATTGTGTGAATGTACTCTTACTTCTGTGAAGCCTGCTTTTTTTACTTTTTTACACACAGACGCAAACCTTTTTTGTTGCCAAAACAATTCAGAACTCAATTCATCGGCGCTTCTAAAGTGTGTCATCACTCCCACGAGTTTCAGTTCTTTTTGCTCAATGCCCTTAAGTGCATCATCCAGTTCATCTATGCTTATACCGTTACGATGCATCCCTGTATCTACTTTAAGTTCCACACGTGCACCCACCTCTGCTTTGTCTATTGCCTCTATGGAGTTAATAGTAAATGATAGTTTTTCATCTTGGATGATTTCATCTCCCAACACCAATACAGTGCTAAAGAAAGACGCAATTTCTCTCGCTTCTTTGGTGGTACGTACCACAGCATGTTTAACACCAAACTCTGATGCAAGTTTGCCAATTGTCTTTAGTCCATGTCCATACGCATTGTCTTTGAGTACAATAGCAATTTTATCTACTGAGCCAGTTTGAAGTGCTATTTGGTTAAGATTATGATAGAAATGTTGTTTGTTTATTTTAATAAATGCCATATAAAGATTATATCTAAAAACTGCACATTAGTCACAAAGGGTCAAAAATGAGAGTCATGCCTGCAGAATGGGAAAAGCAACAATGTGTCTTAATGAGCTTTCCTCATGAAGAGACAGATTGGGCAAAAGAAGGTGAATTGAAGTCAGCACTTTCCCCCTTTATACGTATAGCGCAAGCCATTGCTTACACCCAAGCTGTTTACATTATTTGTAAAGATAAAAAGAAGACTTCATCACTCTTTTGTTCAACCCGTAATCTAACATTTATTGAACTACCTACCAATGACACTTGGATACGTGACTATGGCTACATTAGTATCAAGGAAGATGAGCAGAACAAATTACTAGACTTTACTTTTGATGGGTGGGGAGGTAAGTTTAATGCTAAGCTTGACAACAGTGTCAATCAATCTTTACACAAAAAAGGTTACATGGGAACAACTCCTTTAGAAAGTATAAACTTTGTGCTTGAAGGAGGTTCTATAGAAAGCGATGGTGCTGGCACACTGTTAACCACAACACAATGTCTATGTAACTCCAACAGAAACGGAGGACTCAGCAAAGAAACTGTAGAAAAAAAGTTAAAAAATACTTTAGGAACACAACGTATTTTGTGGTTAGATAGAGGACATTTAGTAGGAGATGACACAGATTCACATATTGACACATTGGCTCGCTTTGTCAATAAAGAGACAATAGTCTATGTTAAATGTGATGACAAAGATGATGAACACTACCATGTCCTTGAGGCTATGGAACAAGAACTCAAGTCATTTCGTACAGTAGAAAATAAACCCTATACACTCATACCTCTACCTATGACACAGGCTATAGTGAATAACCAAAATGAGAGACTTCCATCTACCTATGCAAATTTTCTCATTACCAATCATGCACTTCTTTATCCTACCTATAGTGATAATAATGATAAAATAGTGCATGAGATATTTAAAAAACTGTTTCCAGATAAAGAGATTATTCCTATTAATTGTCTCAAACTCATAGAACAAGGTGGAAGCTTACACTGCTCTACAATGCAGGTGGCCTATTAGCCCACTCAAGTGACTAGTCACTTTTTACTATTTCGATAAAGGTTAAAAAAAGAGATGAAAGTAACAAAGACATGAAAGTAGCATTGATACAACAAAAGTTTCATAACACTCAACAAGAAACCATACAAATAACTACCGAAAAAATAGAAGAGGCAGCACAAAGTGGCGCTAACCTTGTGGTGCTACAAGAACTTCACCAAACAGAGTATTTTTGTCAAAGTGAAGATACAACGTTTTTTGCCTATGCCAATCATTTTGATGATGACATAGCCTACTGGGCAAAGGTCGCAAAAACCAATAACATTGTTTTAGTCACCTCTCTCTTTGAAAAACGCACAGCTGGGCTCTACCACAACACTGCCGTTGTCTTCGAAAAAGATGGTACAGTAGCAGGTAAGTACCGTAAAATGCACATACCAGATGACCCAGGGTTTTATGAAAAGTTTTATTTTACACCGGGTGACATTGGCTTTGAACCCATACAAACAAGTGTGGGTACACTAGGTGTTCTGATATGTTGGGATCAATGGTACCCTGAAGCAGCACGTATCATGACACTAAAAGGTGCCCAAATACTCATCTACCCTACAGCCATAGGATGGTTTGATGAAGATAGTGACGAAGAAAAAAACAGACAACTGGACGCTTGGATCACCATACAACGTTCCCACGCCATTGCCAATGCCATTCCTATACTAAGTTGCAACCGTGTAGGCTTTGAAGCAGACAGTTCAGGTGTGATGACTGGCACAAGGTTTTGGGGTAACTCTTTTGTTTGTGGTGCTCAAGGTGAAATGCTAGCCCAAGCTGGTTCCCAAGAAGAAGCTATTGTCTATGCAAATATAGACCATGACCGTAAAAAAGAGGTAAGAGATATATGGCCATTTTTACGTGATAGACGCATAGATGCATATAATTGTTTATTACAAAGGTATTGTGATGATTGAGTCTAAACTAGTATGTATACTACTAGCTTAAAACTATTTTTGATACAAAGGATAAAGGTTTGATTCTTCCGACTCTATTCTTGAAGCCAATTTAGAAACCATCATATCAAATTTTTGTTGAAACTCCATATCTAGAGGTACATAGTCTTGGGTATAATAATCTAAAAACTTAATAACATCTTTTTGTATCATTTTAATAGAAGTATCGAAAGTTTTTACAAGAGAGTTTGCATTTTCTTCATCTTTATAGTAATCTTTTAAATACCAATATAATTTAATGTCTTCCTCCATAAAGTGACCCAATATCTCCATACGTAGACGCAGAAGAAGCTTTTTTACCTTATGTGAATTACCTTGTTCTAAAGCTTTATTAATATCTCCAATGCTTTTTACTAATTTAATATGATCATGATGAAATTTTTTAATAAGTTTTGCATCAAATAGTGGTATACGACTCTTTTTTTTTGGTGTAAATAATCCGAAAAACATTCATAGCTCCAATCTTATAATTATGTTTGAATATTAAAATATTTTATCATCTTATCTAAACGAAATGCATATCATCCTTATATATAAAACTTATAATGTATGAAAAGTTATTGTCTGATTAATTGAATCAAAAATGGGACATGTTGAGTTATAAGTTTGTTTGAGACCTTTATTTTTTATCAAACCACCACATAAAAGCAAACATCAAACTCTGTTTACCAAAAAGAGGAGTTTTTGGTAGGCTATGTTCCTTGGTGATTGTATGGTAGGTATGACAAACAGAAGATGCATGGTCACTTCATAGGATTTTGTCGCGTCCCTGCGGGGCTTTCCAAAAGACAAATGTCAAAACCCAAATGACAAAACACCCAAGCCCTTGGTAGCTGAGCTAGCCGAAGCTAAGATAAAGTTCTGAGAAGACGAAACCCAACATAATTGCACCTAATGTAATCATCGTCCCAGCTGCTGCGATAGGCGGAGCGGGAGTTGATATCATCGTCGCCCCACGAACCGCCGCGCAGGACTTTACTACTAGTACTCTCATTTTTATATGCTGTGCCGTCTCTTGGCGTGTTATCATAGCTGTCTACCCAGCTATCTTGGCACCACTCCCATACATTTCCATGCATATCGTAGAGTCCCCATGGGTTTGGTTCTCTTGTGCCTACGGGTTGGGTCTTGCCCTTACTATTTTTGTTATACCATGCGTAGTTCTCTAGCTCTTCCTCATCATCGCCAAAGCTCCACTTGGTAGGTGTACCTGCCCTACAAGCGTACTCCCACTCTGCTTCACTTGGTAGTCTGTAGTCTTGTCCACTTTTTTCGCTTAGCCACTTACAGTATGCCACTGCATCTTTCCAGTTCACACCTACTATAGGGGTAGTTTGACGCTCTAGATTCAGTAGGTCTAGCTTTTTATAGTAGTCATTATCTCCTGTCTCTATGTTGTACTTGTTCCCCTCTTCTAGCCACTCAGGGTAATGAGAGTCTGTGTCGTGTACAAAGTACATATACTGCTCTATAGTCACGGGGTACTTACCCAGCTCAAAGTCATATGTAAAGCTTACTTCATGTACTGGCTTTTCATTGTCATGTCCATCTTCACTACCCATCATAAAGCTACGACCCTTTGCCTCTGTATGCACCATCTCTAATGTAAAGCTACGCTCTTTGCGTATGTGCCGTATCTCTACCATTTGGGGTTCTTTGTAGGATTTGTCGTTGTTTTTCATGTTGTACCTTTATGATGAGTAGTGCCAACCAAAGCTGACACTACTAGCGTTTACGGCTATGCCGAGGAGGTAGTGAACTTCCTCTAGTTCCACAACTCCAGTTGTGGAACCTCTATCAGTATTAACCATACCAAAATATCTTTATCTCTCATAAGCTCTTTTTAGCCACCTAAACAACTAGCAATAGCATCTGTGTTTTGTACCCCTAGTACCGATGTGCATTCCACAACTGGAGTTGTGGAACGAGCCAAAAACACCCAAGCCCTCGGTAGCTGAGCTAGCCGAAGCTAAGGTAAAGTTCTGAGAAGACGAAACCCAACAATATTGATCCTAAGGCTATCAACGTACCTGCTGAAGCGATAGGCGGAGCGGGACCCGTTACCATAGCTGAGCCACGAACCGCCGCGCAGGACTTTACTGCTAGTACTCTCATCTTCATGTACTGTGCCGTCTCTTGGGGTGTTTATGTAGTTGTCTACCCAGCTGTCTTGACACCACTCCCATACGTTTCCATGCATGTCGTAAAGTCCCCATGGGTTCTCTTTTTTCTTTCCTACTTCTTGTGTTTTACTTTCACTATTTTTAGTGTACCAAGCATAGTCTTTTAATTTTTCTACATCATCTCCAAAGCTCCACTTGGTAGTCGTGTCTGCTCTACACGCATACTCCCACTCTGCTTCACTTGGGAGTCTATAGTCTTGTCCACTCTTCTGACTTAGCCACTTACAGTACTTTTGAGCATCATCCCAGCTAACATTGATGACAGGTCTGTCTACTCTCCCCCACCCCTCATCATCTGGCTTCTTGGCTCCTGTATCTTCACAGTAGAGGTCATACTCTGCAAAGGTCACGGGGTACTTGGCTATGGCAAAGTCATGCTCAAAGGTCACTGTATGTACAGGCTTCTCATTGTCTCTACCATCTTCGCTTCCCATTTGGAAGGAGTTGGTGTTTAAGTGTATTGTATCTTTGGATACTGCTAAATTCTCTTTGGCTGTAGTATAAAACAGTCCTATCTCAGAGAGTATCTCTAGTAGCATTTCGGCTAGTTTGTGGTCTTTTTCATCTCCTAGATAAGTAGACTTTGGGTTGAGATAGAGTAAATCTATCAAAGAGTAGTTGATGTCTAGTGCTTGCCGTATAGCACCATCTAGTAGTACAAAAATTTCTTTTGCTTCATCCATGCCTATGTAGTGTAATAGCTCTCTACGTACACCAGCATAAAAGTCATAGACTTTGCCTTCTGACTTCTCTTTGTCTAGTAACCCACCAAAGTAAAACTCGGCAAAAGCATCCAAGGTATCGCCTAGCTCTTTTTTGCTGATAAGCTGACGCAGTACGTCATAGTGCAGTGGCAACACAGAAGCGTAGATAGCAAGTCTCCTAGCATTGGATGTAGCGGTAGCTAGGTAACTCTCTACACGCTCTTTAGGCTCTCTATCTTTTGACTCTTTGGTCTTTTTGTGTTGTGTCTCATCACTGGTGGTAAATATATAGGTATGTATCCACTGTTTTTTCTCTTTGGTCAAGAGCCTACCCAAGTGGGCAAAAGAGCTGTCATCATATGCCAACACAGGGATAGTGAGATGCTCTTTTAAATTTTGTGTGTCAAAAAAATCATACTCGGGTTTTAAGCTATCATTTGTGCCCATGTGTAAAGCGCTATGGGTGTACATACTAAAGCCCTTGCGTAGACTCGAACGACTCCACATATACTCTGGCAACATAGAGACCATAGCCACAAAGCTATGCTCACTCCATGCTTTTAGACTCTTGTAAATAGTAGGATTTTGCCATGCCAAGCCTATGTGGTCGCTTAGTACAAACGTCAGTGTATTTTGTGGGCTTGAGGCATATAGAGGTCTCTTAACTTTTTGCTTGGTGTGACCTAGATATACTTGGGATGTACCCTCAGTAGTATCTATCTGATAATAACTAAATGACACTATAGCCTTGGAGCGTTGTATACTTTTCAAGAAATGTGCCACATGTTCTGCCCACAAAAACATAGAACTATTACTATCTTCTAGTAGATGTATATGAAAACGTGCCCCATATTCTTGCGTATCTAAAAAATAAGGTGTTAACAAATCTGTCATAGTATAGATGTCTGCCGTTTTAGATTCGTTTAGATGGTTTTCATGTTCTCTCTCAAGCTTTACTCTATATGATTCAAACTGTCTGAGGATATCTGGCATCTCTTGAGGTCGATTCTCTTTGAGGGGTATAGATACACGCTTGGTAGAGCCCTCATCTTCAAAAGAGCCTATGGCTTTTTGAGCTTTTTCTATAACAATCTTGTGTGACACATAGTTGTATGACTCTTGTGAGGTGGCTGTAGATAATGGGGCACTAGCAAAAGCTACGATGTCACTCTCTTGACTAGGAGTAGGTATCTTTTTAGGTTGTAAAAGCCCATAGACAAAATCCAACTCCAAAAGTGCTATAGCATCTAAATGACTCTTCACGCTAGACTCTCCTTATTTGCTCTCTTGTAGTAGTATCTTCTCTAAAGCTTTTTGATAATTTTCATCACTGCTATCATTGTTGAGTAGTAAAAATGCAGCGTTGAGGAGCTGGTCATTGGTAGGCAGAGGATTATCTTCTTTTATCATCTTTATGTATTCATCTATCAAGTTACCTAAACTATCTTTCTTACTACTTTCAAGCGTGCCTAGGTGATTTTCTATCATCTCTGATAGCTCTTCTTTTTTTGCTTCATCTCCATCTGGCAAGTGCATATCTACACAGATACATCTACGCAAAAAGGCTGCGGGGAAGTCTCGTTCACCATTGCTCGTCATGATGACGATAGGAAAGTCCTCTTGGCACTTCACCCAACCACTAGCAGGAATAGTTACATCTTCATTTGTCTCTTCAAGATTTAGTGTTAATGCTCTGTTGGTTCTCTTGACTTCTGGTATGAGAAACTCTAGCTCTTCAAAGACATGCAACAAGTCATTGGGTAGGTCAATGTTACTTTTATCTATCTCGTCTATGAGTACCACACGTGTCTCTTTACTCAAAAATGCCTCACCTAGAGGGTTAAGCGTAAGATAGTTTTTCATAGAAACATCGTGACTGCGATAGTGTTTTGCCTCTTCATCTTCATCTTTGAGCTCAGTGTAGAGACGCTTCATCTGTATATCGTGCAATCTTGCCAATCCATCATAGGCATAGAGCCCATCTTTGAGCTCACTTTTAGAGGTGATATGCCATTTAAGTGGTTCTTTGCCTGTCAGCTCTTGTGCTATGGCTTTAGCTAAAGTACTCTTACCTACCCCAGGCTTACCTGTCACAAGTAGCGGACGACGCAAATAAATCGCAGTATTAATCGCCAGCTCTAAAGCATCGTTAGAAGTGTAGTAGTAGTTATTTTTTGTTTCAACTTTTTCTACATCTTCTGCTTTTTCTGCCTTATCACGCCATGGAGGCATCTTATCTACACGCTTAGCAAGTGCATCTTTCTCAAAACTATTTGTGTTGTTATATACATACCAGTCTTTATTCATTGTGTGTCTCCTATTTAGTATCAGTAATGATATTTATCGCATTATTAAATAGCTCTGCATCAAAATATGAGTCATTAATAAAGCGTAACTTTTTACATTTAGTTTGATGCTTATAAATTGGGGTTTCTAATGCACTAACCTTGTATTCTTTATAATCAATATCTTGTTCATGATTAAGCGTTGCAAATGCAATGTCGTATTCTCGAATCTCTTTAGGTTCTCTTTCACCCGAAATAATAATATGTCTATCATCATCAAAACTATTGATTTCTGATAAATCATTTTCAGCATAAAGTACATCTATACACAATTTATTTTCATTTTTTTGTTTTATTTCTGTATTAAATTCCCAATCTTGTCGTGCACTGTAAAAGTCAAAATTTTTGTACCGTTCCCATAGCTTAAATGATATGTGCGTTTTCTTTAAAATTGGTTGCTCATCTATTTTAAGTTTATCTATATCAAAAGAAACTATTTCTGAACTTGGTATCACAAGATATACATCTATTATTTTTTTAGCACGTTTCTGTGAACTATATAACTTACTTAATTCATTATTTAGATAGTCATAAAAACTTTTATATTTATTATTGCTTAGAGGCGAAAGCTCTATAGTACCATCTGAATATTTAGAATATATTTCAACAGAAAATTTGTTATTAGCTCTATTTTTTTCTAATAAAATATACAGTGACTCTATAGAGAACTTACTTTTTACGCTTTTCTCTAATTCTTCACAATTATCATATTTTGAAAGTGTAGAGAAGTTATCACTTTTATTAAGCCACTGAAGTACACAAGATAGACAATCCTGCCTACTCATTAATACTTCTACTAAGCTCTCAATGGAACTGTTTTCTAATCTTCTATACTCAGCCCTGTTAGGTAATACCAAGTATTTAAATAACACTTTTACTAAATCTTCTTGTCTATCTTTATAGAAGTCTAATAAAAAATCTTTGATGGCAGTAGTCTGCGCTTCTATATGGAACACATGTGCAATTTTCTCAACCAGAAATGCCATTTGTTCTTTAATCTTTGGACATCTACCATAGTCATGGAAAGACTCATTTGAAAAACTACTTAATGGTTGCATGTCTTTTGGAAAGCCTTGATTAGAAGTCCCTTTACCTGATAACCAATCATAGGTATCCCAAGAACATGCAGTTAAAAGAACTGGTATAATATGAGTTTGTTTTTCCTCACATTGTCTGATGAATAGTGGCATTTCAATCTCTTTAATATACTTTGAATTAAAGAAATTAGTACTAATCAGGAGTAATACTAAATCACTATTTGTAATCTCATCTAAAATAATATTATGCCAATTCTTGCCCAACTTTATTGACCTATCTGTAAAGACATTATTATGATAAGAATTTCCTGTAATAGCAGACTGAATGATTTTCATATAAGCTTCATCAGTATGACTATACGAGATAAATATCTTTTTATTATCGTTCATATTTATCTATAGAAAATAACCCATGAGGCTAATAGCAATAATCAAAGGAATATAAAATAAATTTAGAGTGATAGAGAAAAATACATTTACGATATCATCGTCAGACTTTATAGGCAAATCTGGCTTCATAGAAAAGTCTATATCATCGTCACTTAGTTTACTTACTGTATCGTATCTTTTACGAAATATTCTCTCTTGACGTAAAAAATAAGCATCTAAAATCCAAAAAAAGAAGATTATAAATATTCCAATAGTTATAATCTTGGCATCTAAGCCATCTTTATTTAATGCAAATAATGCAGCAATCAATGTTAGACTCCAACCCTTTAACAAAAATGAATTGTTAGCCATTCTAGAAATCACATTTTGTATAAACTCTAAATGTTTTAATTTATTTTCTGTCGCCATGAGCTTCCCTTCACAATAAACTAAAATAAGTATACATTACAAATACATAGAAATGAATGAACACACATCAAAAATAGTCTACTTTGTGTAAGATGTGTGTAGTCGTATGGGTGAAAGTATTAAGGACAATAAATAATATGTCACCACTCTACAACCCAGACATCTCAAAAGAGAGCTGAAGCTTTCTAACCTATTTTCGCTCAACTAGGCTTGAGTTACATCCCTTAGCTTACATGCTTTGTGTCTCTACCAAACCACCACATAAAAGCAAACATCAACCCTGGTGTTTTTGCAATGCTCTCATTGTAGATGAACGCTTTTGCTTCAGATATAGGAAGATACGTTACCTCTATTTGCTCATCATCGATGCCTCCACCTTCGCTGACTTTCATACCTTCATCTACTTCTGTATAATAAACTGTTTGTTTTGAACCTGCAAAACCTACAGAGGTGTGAAAAGAGGTGATTTTTTCTATATTTTCTGCCACTACAGCATACCCGCACTCCTCTTCTATCTCTTCTTTGGCTATCTCCACTAAAGAAAGATTTTTATCTACTATGCCTGCACAAAGTTCAACGGTAAGTCCATTGTTATTTTGTATATAGACTGCGGGTCTAAACTGCTTTACTAAAACAAAAGCATCTCTCTCTTTGTGGTAGATGAGTATTGCTACAGAGTCATGTGCTTCTACAATCTCCCAGTTTTTATCTTTACCATTTTGTCTGTATGTTGCAAAAGAGCTACGTATAAATTTTGGGTCTTTCAAAGGCTGTAACTGGAAATTTTCTATTTTGTTTTGCATGGTTAGTGACTCCAGACATGCGATGGGGTATTGTTTTTGACATAGTTTAAAAGTTTCACTTTATTCTCTTTTGTGCCTTCTATGGCAACTGTTTTATATTTTGTTGTTTTGACATCTTCATACTTGGTAAACTTTTTCAACACAGAAGTTTTAATCGATTTTTTACGTAAAACTTTCATAGGGTTTACCCATCTACCACGTTTCTTAAGTCCAAAGTGCAAATGTGGGCCAGTACTTCTACCTGTGCTACCCACATAACCAATAATCTGTCCTTTTTTCACCCTTTGACCTCTTTTGACACGTCGTCTACTCTGGTGCGCATAAAGTGATTCATACCCACCTGCATGTCTTATCTTGACTACATTCCCATAGCCACCCATCCATCCAGAAAAACTGACTTTACCTGCATTTACAGCTAACAGTGGTGTACCACTCTTAGCACCAAAGTCTGTACCGTGATGGGGTCTATAACGTTTTAAAATAGGATGCCATCTTCTATAGGTAAAGTGTGAGGTAATACGTATGTTCCGTAGAGGCATACCAAAACGTGAATTTTTTTTATTTTGTGACACTTTTTTAGTATACGTTACTTTTTTCTTACCGGTCACAGTATAGGCCACAGACTTTCCTACTTGCCCAAAGCCGTCACCATCTTCATCTACGTAGACAAATTGTTCTTTTCCACTCATGACTACTCTTGCCACTTTGATATCTGGCATTAAATAGGGTTTTCCCATTCTTAAGTTTTGCGTATAGAGTACATTGATTTCATCATTTTTATGTAACTTTTTTGCATTCACAACATCTGAAAGTGCTATACTCAAACGTTCTGCTACTTGTTTGTTTTTGGTTGTTTTAAATGTATCAGTATACGGGTTTGATGTAATGTTCACATTGGCATAATATTCTTTGATTTCATACTCGATAGGAATAATATCAAAACTATAACGATGCTCTTTATGTTTTTTAGCAAGATGTATTTGCATCACCTCACTTATAGGTATAAGTACCTGAAGCAATCTGCCCCGATTATCTTTTAACTCATAAAAACTATTATTACCACCAATATCGGAAAGAAATTTTTGATCATCTTCAGAGATATCATTTAAAAGTGCTGTAGAGATGTCTCGTGATTCTAAATATTCTGAAAATGTCTGACCTTCCTTCCATTTAGACTCTGTAACTTTCGCTGCGAACAAAGAAGTAAACATTAAAAAAAAGATTAAAATATATTGCATTGTGCTCCGTTATATCTCTTATTTCACAGCATTATAACTGAATTTATTAAAGCAAATTCTTATCTTTAACTTGTATAATCGTTGATAAACATTTAATCAAAGGATAGCTATGCGTAAAATAGCACTTACCTGCCTTTTGGCACTCCCTCTCTTTGCAGGGTTTTTCCCTCAAACTGTACAAACTACCGTATCTGATGTAACAGAAAATACTGTTACACTAAACCATGCCTTTCCTGTCAATGGTATGAGTGGAGTCATTGTGCACAATTATGGCAATGATTTACAAGCTATTACAGGACGTATTGAACAGCAAAGTCCACATAGTATTAAGCAACTCTCTCATGATGTCATACATCATGAAAATCTTCCTACTATCAAGACACCCATTTCAGTAGGTGATAAAGTCATTGGTGGATACCTTTATGAAAATGTATTACTCTTGGCACCAAATGCTAAAACCTATGCCAAAATTACTGCTTCAAGCAACAAGAACTGGATTCACCCAGATATATTTGCACTTTTTTTAGCAAAACAAGGTGATCAAGTTCCTACAAAGTCTAACCTACGTAACTTTGCCAAAACCTATCAGGTAGGTCTTATTTATATCGTCAATAATGGCAGTGCTAAACTTCTAGATCCAATCTCTGGTAAAACAGTTGGGACTAAAGTACTCTCTAACTTACCAGCAAAAGGTGAAGCACCATTTTTTATGCGTTTTGATGAGATTGAATCGGGTATGTTCTCTTTAAGTAACAAACAAAACTTTTATGACATCATGAGCCAACTGTAACATGTTAGACACAAAACATATAAAACATTTTAAGCAGATTGTAGGTGACGATAACGTCTACTCTGACAAAGCACATCTCATAGCCTACTCCTATGATGCTACACGCACACGCTATGAACCTGAGGCAGTCGTATTTCCAAGGGATGAAGCAGATGTTTCTGCTATTTTAAAGTACTGTAACGAACACCATATAGTCATCACGCCACGTGGTGCTGGCTCAGGCTTCACTGGTGGTGCATTACCAACCAATGGTGGCATTATCTTAGGTATGGAAAAGCATATGAATAAGATACTAGAGATAGACATGCAAAACATGGTAGCTGTTGTGCAACCAGGTGTCATTAATATGGACTTACAAAAAGCTGTTGAAGCAGTAGGACTCATGTACCCACCAGACCCTGCAAGTGAAGAGTACTCAACCCTAGGAGGAAATGTCTCTGAAAATGCAGGAGGTATGAGAGCAGCTAAATATGGTCTTACCAAAGACTATGTCATGGCGCTAAAAGCCGTACGTGCCAATGGTGATGTCATACGTGCAGGTAAACGTACCATTAAGGATGTGGCAGGTTACAATACTGCAGGTATTCTCATAGCTTCTGAGGGTACACTGGCAGTACTCACTGAAATTACACTGAAGCTCATCCCTTTGCCTAAATATACCAAAGGGTACATGGGTATTTTCCCATCGGTTGAAGATGCGATGAACGCAGTCTTCAAGTCACTCTCATCTGGTGCAAACCCTGTGGCTATGGAGTTTATGGATGCGCTTGTGGTACAAGCACTTAAAGAAAAACTAGGTGTTGAACTACCAGAAGATGCAGGCGCACTACTCATAGGTGATGTAGATGGCAACGTGCCTGAAGAGGTAGCATTTCAACTAGAAACCTTAGAGGCTTCATTTAAAGAAAACAACGCCCAAGAGTTTATTGTCGCAAATGACAAAGCACATAGAGACAAACTCTGGTATGCAAGACGTAATGCTTCACCTTCTATTACCATATTTGGTACTAAAAAGCTAAACGAAGACATCTCTGTACCACGCTCTATGTTACCTGAAGCACTCAACGCCATTTATGCCATTGGTGATAAATATGGCTTTAAAGTGCCATGTTTTGGTCATGCAGGTGATGGAAACATTCATGTCAACGTCATGGTCGTAGATGGTTCTAACGAAGAAGAGTTACATCGTGGACATCAAGCCATAGAAGAGATATTTCAAATGGTTGTTGACATGGGTGGTACTCTCTCTGGTGAACATGGTATAGGTACTTCTAAAGCACCATTTATGGGCATAGCATTTAACGACATGGAAATACAGTTATTTAAAGATATCAAAAAATCTTTTGACCCAAACAACATTTTAAACCCAGGGAAAATGGGTCTGCCTAACTAATGAAGCACAACTTTCAATTTAAGGTCATTTTTAAAAACTATTATCTCTTTATACGAGATTTTTTTTCAGACCTTTTTGATGACAAGTTGGGGCATTATGCCTCTAGTCTTGCCTGGTCTACACTCTTTTCTATCTTACCACTGATGGTCATTGTCTTTTCTGTCTTTACCTCTATGCCCATCTTTGACTCAGTCTATAGTAAAATTGAAACGCTCATCTTTTCAAATCTTATGCCTACAGACTCTAAAGTCGTTATGGAATATATCAATACATTTATGCAAAGTACCGACAAGCTAGGTTATATTGGTGCTGGCTACGTGACTTTTGCTGTGATTATGTTTTTTAAAAACTACGACTACATCGTGAATGATATCTTTAATACCGCTTCTCGTTCCCTATGGAAAGCCTCTAAAACATACCTTTTGCTGCTTATACTTATTCCTACTATTTTGGGACTTTCCTATTATATTTCCTCTTTTGCACAGGTCTATTTAGATGCCAATGAGATTACCTCATCTATACATATTTTTACTTTTTTACCTTTTTTAATGACATGGATGACCTTTTATGTTGCGTATCAACTCTCTGCAAATATTCATATTGATATTCAAGCAGCCGCTATCTCTTCTTTTATTGCTTCTCTTATTTGGTTTCTCTCTAAAATGGGTTTTGTGTTCTATGTAGTACATAACAAAACCTATGAGAGTATTTATGGTTCAGTCAGTACCCTACTCTTTTTCTTTTTATGGATTTACATTTCATGGGCCATCTTTATACATGGCTTAAAATTTTGTGACTTACTCAATAGGGATGAAGAGATAGAACATATATAAACTTGCCAAGAGTAAAACAACATAAAATAACGATTTACGCCAAATAGCGCCTATAGACAACCCAACATACCCCAACATCAACCATAGAGGTAAATACACTTCTACACTCTCTTTAGGTAAGCTAAAGAGCCACAGCAACGCATCATCAAAAAGATCCCCTAGCTGCAGTAGATGCAAAAGTATGACTAAAGGATAAAAGGGTACGAACAACAAAGACAACAATGGCGAAAAAAGTTGATAATAACTTGTCACACCAAAGAAAGTATGTACCACCGGAAGCATCAACACAAAAATACCCCATGGTATAAAAAGAAATGAAATCACCCATTTATTTGATTTCTTTGTATACTGCAAGAGTAAGAAAATGTAAAATACTCCTGCAACAGAAAACCAAAATGAAAGTGACACTACCAGAGAAGGAAAGAGTGCCATAAGTGTCAATAGAATAGTTGTCAAAAATGTAAAGCTAAGAAGTTCCATCCCAAGTAACAATACACTCCAACCCACAAAGACCATAGCATAAGAGCGAAGTAAAGAAGGAGGAGCATCTACAAACCATACATAAAACCCCAAAACAGCCATGGCAACCATACCCACATCAAACAAAGCATGTCTATAAGGGAACCATGCTTGTTGTAATGGTCTATAGAGCAAAAGTAACACACCATAGACCACTGCCCACAATATACCTAAATGAAAGCCAGATAATGCAACCAAATGACTTACCCCTAGTTTAGCAATACTTTCACGTAATTGTTTATCTAATGGGGTTGCAAAGAAAATAGCATTGTAAAAATCTTGTAAACTTTTACTCTCATGTTGTAAAGAAACTTTTTGTAATAAATTTTCTTTCATAGACGGGGTTATTTTTTCTTGATGCTTTATTTTTGACTTGACATAAAATGTACCCAGGTAGTCGGTAAAGCCTATGCTACTATTTGGAAATATCTGTAAACGTAAACGTTTATGTTTAAAGTTCTCTTTTCTATGGGTTGTGGTATAGAAAGTAAAACCCTCATCTGACTTTAATTTAAGTACCCTATAGCTTTTACCATGTTTACTCTTTTCATAGGCAGTTAACACTGTAGCTTTTGTATAGTAAAAAGGTTTCGAAATGAAATTTGTGTAACTGTCATACTGAAAATAAAGTCGTAGACTTATGACAACCATCAATATAGCCATAACCCATAAAAACTCTTTTTTTCTAGGAAAGAGTTTAGGCTTTTCTAGTTGCACAGATGACTCTATATGGTCGGTATATCTACGTTAAATTGTGTCTCTTGCATCGGTATATCTGCATCTTCATACTCTATTTCAAATGCTGGTGCAATAGAGGCATCGACAAATCTCGTAAAGTTTTTTTGGAACACAAGTTTGACTGTACCCGTAGGTCCATTTCTTTGCTTCCCTATGATAATCTCTGCATCTTCTTCTTTTTTTGTTGCAAAAGTAGAAGTGTATTCTTTACCTTCAGCTTTGGCTTTCATCTCTTTCTCTTTCTCTTGTGCTTCACGATAGACATCATCACGGTAGACAAAAAGAATAATATCGGCATCTTGCTCAATAGCTCCAGACTCACGCAAATCAGAAAGCATTGGTCGTTTATTTTCTCTACTCTCAACCCCACGGTTTAACTGAGAAAGTGCAACGATAGGAATTTGAAGTTCACGGGCTAACTGCTTGAGCCCTCTAGATATTTCTGAGACCTCTTGCTGTCTTCCTTCTCTTCCATCTCCACTCATTAGTTGTAAGTAGTCAATTACGGCAACACTTATCTCTGGGTGTTGTGTTTTGAGTTTACGTAACTTAGAACGTACATGATGTATGGTTGCATACCCACCATCATCTACAAAAAGTTTCTTTTCAGAAAGGTCTTGTGTCGCAGCAGAGAGTTGTGACCACTGTTCATCTTTTAAATCTCCCACTCTTAAAGCTTGTAGAGGTATGGAGGTTTTTGCAGACAGTAGCCTTAACATAAGCTGCTCAGCAGGCATTTCTAACGAGAAAAATGCCACACCTTCATTACGTTCTATGGCTTTGAGTGCCATGTTAAGTACCAGTGCCGTCTTACCCATTGCAGGCCTTGCCGCTATGATAACCAAATCCCCTTTACCAAACCCAGAGGTCTTGTCATTAAGGTTTTTAAATCCTGTGTCTGTTCCTACAAGTTTAGAGTTACCCAGTGCTTTTAGACGTTCTATCTCATCCATCATCGCTAAGGTTATCTCTTTTGATTCTCTAAAGTCATTATTGGTATTATTTTGTGTGATTTCGTAGAGTTTTTTCTCTACCAAGTTCATCACTTCTTCAGCAGGCAGATCATCTTCAATGGTGACTTTTTTAATCTCTGTTGCCAAAGTAGCCAAGGCACGCTTACTCGATTTTGCTTTTATTTCACTCAAGTATGCACTGGTGTTCGATATAGGATTCGCAGAGAGCAAGTCCAGCATCGCTACTTCATCAAACTTACCCATGGTCACTAGTTTAGTACGTAAAAACTCTTCGTCTATAGGTTTTTCTTCTCTACTCAAATCCTCCATAGCAGTAAATACATGCTGATGAAAAGGCAAATAGAAATCATGACTCATAAGCTTAGCAGCTATTTCCTCATAAGTTTCAGGGTCAAAAATAATCGCAGAGAGTACAGCACGCTCAATATTGAGATTGTACATATTCTCCATTAGCTATTTTCCTTTGCAAAGGCCTCAACCTCAGATACAAACCTATCGACCAATTGATCTTCAGGGAGTCTTGCAACCACTTCACCTTTTAACATCACAAGCCCTGCACCTTTACCGTAAGCTATCGCAACATCTGCATGTTTTGCTTCACCAATGGCATTGACCACACACCCCATCACTGAGACATCCATAGGTGTTTTAATGTGCGCAGTACGTTTTTCTACCTCGGCTACTGCTGTGACCAAGTCAGCCTCTATCCGCCCACAGGTAGGACAAGAGATGATGTTTAGTCCATCTTTTACACGTCCAGAGTCTTTCAGTATAGCTTTACCTACTTTTATCTCTTCTTCCAACTCACCGGTAATAGACACACGCATTGTGTCTCCTATACCATCAAGTAACAAAGCACCAAGCCCTATAGACGACTTCACGGTTGCATGAAATATAGTCCCAGCTTCAGTCACGCCCAAATGAAATGGGTACTCATTTTTAGGACGTAACATACGGTACGCATCAACCGTTCTTTCTACATCGGAGGCCTTAAGCGATACTTTGATGTCTGTAAATCCCAAATCTTCTAAAAACTTAATGTTATACTCTGCACTTGCAACCATCCCCTCAGCCGTTGCACCATATTTATTTTCAAACTCTTTTTCCAAGCTTCCAGCATTGACACCTATACGGATGGGGAGTGACCTGTCTTGACACGCTTTTACCACTTCTTTTATGCGGTTTTTTTCACCTATGTTACCCGGATTTAAACGAATACAATCCACCCACTTTGCAGCTTCAAGTGCAAGTTTATAGTTAAAATGAATATCTGCAACCAATGGCAGTGAGATTTGCTCTTTAATAGCCTTTAACGCATAAGCATCTTCCATCTCTGGTACAGCCACACGTACTATGTCTGCTCCAGCAAAATGTAGTCTATTTATCTGCTCTACCGTGGCTGCAACATTGTGTGTGTCTGAGTAGGTCATCGACTGTACACTTATGGGTGCATCTCCGCCTACAGCAACATTTCCCACATAGATTTTTTTTGTTTTTACACGTTCTTTCACTTGAGACCTTTGAGAATATAATTGCTTTATTTTATCTAAAACATATTAACTGTAGGGGGCGATTGCCATCGCACCATTTTAGCCCTTGCGGCGAGTGTTCTGTTTTATGTAAAATTGAATGATGTGGTGCGATAGCAATCGCCCCCTACGAAAACTCGACTGGGTCAAAGTCTATCTCTATTTCTCTACAGTCAACGCTATGCAACGCTTTAAGTAAAGGTACACGATTTTTACTTCTGAGTAATATGTGAAATCTAAACTTATTGGCAATGCGTTCTACGGGTGCTTTACCAGAACCTACTATTTCTAGCTCTTTAAAGGCTTTGAGTTTTGTTACCGTGTCTAGTGTTATTTTTGCAGCTTTGGCTTCATCTTTGTGTGCCACCAATATACGAGCCAAAGAGACAAAAGGTGGGTAGTCTGCCATCTCCAAAAAAAGTAACTCATCTTTGATGAACGTCTCATAGTCTGCTATGTAGTTTTTGAAAAACTCGGCGTCACCCGTTTGCACCACAACACTCGCAGCCTTGCTTCTTCCACTTCTTCCTGCTATTTGTAAGAGTAGTGACATGGCACGCTCTCTAGCTCTGTAGTCTGCAAGTCCTAAAATGTAATCAAGCCCCATGATGACACTCAGCGTGATGTTCGCATAGTCATGCCCTTTACTTAGCATCTGTGTACCTAAAAGCAAATGACTCTTCCCTTCAGAAAAACGTCCTAACGCCTCTTTGAGCTTCTTCGTTGTTGTAATGCTGTCTTTGTCAAACTGCTCTACTTCTATCCCCTCTATGGCGTCTGTTATAATCTCAATCGCCTCTTGTGTACCCATGCGTTCAGAACTTAAAGGGCTATGTCCACACTGCGTACAGGTATCTACAATCATTTCCGTAAAATTACAGTAGTGACACTTCATATGTTTTTTATTTCTATGCAGTGCCATACCCACCGAACAGTAAGGACAAAGGTGCGTCTTTCCACAACTTTGACAATACAAATACTTAAAATTACCTCTAGTAGGCAAAAAAAGTAGCGACTGTTCTTGTTTGCTGTAGTTACTGTGTAAGGCTTTGAGTATGGTGTGGTCAAGTTTGTTGCCTGTGGTAAAAATGTATTGTTTTTTCGTTTCAACATAAGGCTTTGCGAGTTTCACCACATCATACTTGTAGTACGAAGTAATGCTTGGTGTGGCAGATGCCAGTAACACCTTTGCACCTAGTTTTTGCCCCATAAGCACAGCCACATCACGTGCATGGTAGCGTGGGCGTGTCATAGACTTGTAACTGTCGTCATGCTCTTCATCGACTACTATGAGTCCTAGGTTTTTTAAAGGCACAAACAACGCAGACCTAGCCCCTGCAACAATGTGTACAGACCCTTGTTCAATACCTTCTAAGATAGACGCTTTTTTCTTCTTTGTCAGTTTAGAGTGCCACATTGCTACCCCATCACCAAAATAGACCTTAAGACGTTTTTCCATTTGCGGGGTAAGTGAAATTTCAGGCATCAAAAATATAGAAGTTTTTCCCTCTGCTATCATCTTGGTAAACAAGCTTATGAAAATTTCTGTTTTCCCAGAACCTGTCACACCAAAAAGTAGAGATCTCTCTTTTTTTAAAATTTCTTCGTAGGCTTGTTGTTGTGCTTGTGATAAACTTAGGTTTGCGTAGGGGGTGATTGCCATCACACCATTACTATTAGATGCTATAGTATCATTTGATTCATCGTTATATTGGTGCGATAGCAATCGCCCCCTACCATACGGCAAAAACAAAGAAATAGCCTCAGAAAAAGAGGAAAAATAATACTCAGCAATAAACTTGGCTAACGCCATCTGTTCTGTACTATACTGTTTAATTGAAATATCTAAAATTTGGGCTGTTTCATAGCTTGGTTTATCAACCTCTCTAACAACAACTGCTTCTTTATGGGTGGTTTTTAGTGGTACAGTCACTACAGTACCTGTAGCTATACTTTCAGAAAAGACGTAAGTTAAGGTAGGTGCAGAAGACCTAAGCAGTACTACTTCATAATATTTCACTATGGGCTTGTCTACCAAATCTTAGAAAAGTCAAAACCAAAAGCACACCCTTCTAAGGCAAACTCTACACGCTCTTCATGGGCATCACATACTTTGATGTATCTACCTTCTTTTAGCATATAGACTTTTGCAATAGACTCTTTAGGGTCAACGATGATGTAGTATGCTACACCCTCTCTTTCGTAGAGTTCATATTTTAAATTTTTGTCTACCATGGCTGTAGACTTAGAGAGTATTTCAAAAATGACTTTAGGTGCTTTGTTAATGTAGGCTTCTTCTTGAGGGGTATGGCAAATGACAAGGTTGTCTGGTTGTACAGTGGTGGTTTCGTCTACTTTCCAGTCTATGGGGAGTAGCGCTTGACAGGTTTCACACTTTTGTAAAACATCTTGAAGTTGCCATGCTATTTTGTTACTAATAGCTTGATGTTTTATCATCGGAGCAGGAGCCATAGCATACGGCACACCATAAATAAGCTCCCAATTCCCTTCCCATAACACATAGTCATCATAGGTATAATTAGGAAGATACTTGTTTTTTATGGCTAACATGACATGACCTTGCCTTTTTTATGTATTGTAGCGTAATTATATAGTTATTTTTTGTTGAGAGGTTTGTTGCAGAAGCTTGACAATGTATTCTCATATAAAATATAGAAACAAAAAAACTTATAATCCCATTTGCGGACAATTACCAGATAATCTATTATTAGCCAAAGTAAAGGCACAAGAACCACCTGTAAAATAAAAAGTATATGTAGTACCGCTGACTTGCCATTCACCAGCATTTGTACCTTGTTTTACAGGGTATTCTAAAATTGAATTATTATTATCCCTGTTATCGGTATTAAACGATGTAAATATTCGAGTGTTATCACCATCATTATCTAAATTAGTAATACCTGTAAAATCCCCTCTAAGGATACGTTTTTGTCTTTCAGTTGCTATGGCATTACGTACTGATGCTAAAGTATTCACACCTACTGTTATGACAGCATCATCACGCGTGGCTGCGAGTTTAGGTATGGCAACGGCCGAGAGTATACCTATGATGACTATAACAAAAATAAGTTCTACCATCGTAAATGCTTTTCTATTTTGCATTTTTTTCCTTTTTATCAAAAGAGATTATTTGACTGATTATAACAAAGTTGTGATTAACGTCATCTATCGTTTAACTGTTATGCCACTTATAATATATTTTTTTGTACCATCAGGTTCAGTAGGGTTTGTTAACGTAGTAAACATTGTATCTCTAGATAACTCCATAATCAGTTGATTGGTAATTGAACTATATGCTTTATAAAATATAGATTGCTGTGCTAAACTTGTATCATTTGTCATTGTAATCATTAATACTGGTACACCATCTTCACACAGATACATTGTCTTACCATACCATCTTTGTTCTGGTCTTGGTTTAGAGCAAGCAACATCAAGATGTAAAGGTATACTTGTCACCATACCAATTTTAGTGGCATTTGAAACATAGGCACTTTTCCCTTGTGAGGTATAAAAAGTATGGACATCTTGTAGTAGTTGTTTGGCTTGAAGTACCACTGCTAAAACCTTAGCATCATAACGAGAAGCATTAAGTTTTGGTATAGCGACCGCAGCCAAAATACCAATGATTACAATCACAAAAATAAGTTCTATCATCGTAAAAGCTTTTTGGTTTTTGTTATACATTTTAGGTATCCATTATTTAAGAAAGAAGAGTAGAATTATCTATCTTATCTTTTGACAAGATAGATAATGTTTTTAATTGTAAGATAACAAATTCTATCTTTTAACTCTTAAACCACCAATATAATGAATAACCCCTGCTGTACTTGCTTGGTTTTTCAATGTAAGTAGTTGTCCTAAGTCTCCATCAACTGTACCTTGTACATCAGTTGCTGCTGTTGCAGTCATTTCAATCCTTACATTCCCTGCAGGGTCTGCTACTGTAGCAAATGAATAGTTCACAGCCTCTGTTCCTGCTGCCCCACCAACACCTGGTGTTTGACAAGAATAACTATAATCTCCAGCACTACCATTACTTGCTAGTTGAGTATTCTCAAATAATTCTACTTTTGTAATTAACTGCATATTTGCTGGTATGTTTGCTGCTGCTCCTGGAGGTGAAAAGCTACCTTGAGATGTATAATATGTATTTAAGTCTGTAAGCAATGTTGTCAAATCACTAATACATGCTGAAACCTTTGCATCATCTCTTGTTGCATTAAGTTTCGGAATAGCAACCGCTGCTAAAATACCAATAATTACAATAACGAAAATTAATTCTATCATTGTAAAACCACGTCTCATTTTATTTACATTGTTCATGTGTAACTCCTGTTAAGTTTAAAATAGTATTGGTTCAATAACCAATCTGAACGACATTGTAACATAAAATAGTGTAAAGATTGTGCTCTATTGACAAAATGTCACCAATGTTATTACCAATTGTCTAGTGTCTCTACCAAAAGTTCCATCTCATTTTCATGGCTTGTCACTTGTTTTGCTAAACGCAAGTATGCTTTTAAGAGTTTGTCTGCTTTGTTGTCTGTGTTTAGGTTTACACCTGCTTCTTTTAAATCTGCGTTCACAAAGTCTGCAAATTCATCATCTAGTTTTATTTCATATCTGTTACCAGATACTGTGAGTGCTACACTTTTCATGGGGTTCCTTCTATAAGATATGGTTACGCGAGTAGTGCTTCTACTTGCTGTATGATCTTGTCTATCTCTTTATCTTTTTGTTGTTGTTCTTCTTTTAATGTTGCTATTTCTGATTTCAAAGATTCTGTGTCACCAACATCTACATCTTTTAATTGGTTTTGCAGTTGTATATTTTCTTTTTTTAAAGATTGATACTCTTCTTTTAATTCTAGTATCTTTTCTTGTAAACGTTGTAATGCAGACATTTTCACTCCATCTAAATTGTAATAATATTCTTTCTCGTTATAATAACAAAAATAATCAAAAAGTGAAGAGTTTTATGCCAAATTTCATCGTTTCAAGCCAATACAAGCCAGCAGGAGACCAGCCCACTGCTATAGATGCACTCTCTAAGTCCATTGAAGCAGGGCATCAATACCAAACGCTTCTTGGGGTGACAGGTTCTGGTAAAACCTACACCATGGCAAAGGTCATAGAACGTACCAAGAAACCAACGCTTATCATGACCCACAACAAAACACTCGCAGCACAACTCTACTCTGAGTTTAGAAGTTTTTTTCCCAACAATCATGTTGAGTACTTCATCAGCTACTACGACTACTACCAGCCTGAAGCTTATTTGCCTAGACAAGACCTATTTATAGAAAAGGACTCTTCCATTAACGAGGAGTTAGAGCGTTTGCGTTTAAGTACCACAGCTTCTTTACTGAGCCATGATGATGTCATTGTCATAGCCTCAGTCTCGGCAAACTATGGGTTGGGAAGTCCAGAAGACTACAAAAGCATTGTACAAAAACTTATAGTGGGTGAAGAGTACAACCAAAAGGCTCTGCTACTTAGACTCGTAGACATGGGCTACAAACGCAATGACGAGTTTTTTGACCGTGGTAACTTTAGAGTCAACGGTGAAGTGGTAGACATCTACCCTGCCTACTCCGAAGAGTTTGCGACGCGTGTAGAGTTTTTTGGTGACGAAATAGAAGCCGTCTATGAGTTTAACTCTCTGACTGGTGAGAAACAAGAAAGTAAAAAAGAAGCAACCATCTACTCTGCCAACCAGTTCATTGTGAGTAAAGAGAAGTTAGCACGCGCAGTCAAAAGCATAGAGACTGAGCTAGATGAGAGACTCTCCTACTACCAGTCTCAAGACAGGATGATAGAACACAACAGACTCAAACAACGCACCGAGTTTGACCTAGAGATGATAGAAGCTACGGGTATGTGTAAAGGGATAGAAAACTACTCTCGTCACCTCACTGGAAAAGCACCTGGAGAGACACCCTACTCCATGATGGACTACTTTGAAGCCATGCACGATGACTACCTTGTCATAGTCGATGAATCTCATGTAAGCCTACCTCAATTTAGAGGGATGTACGCAGGGGACAGAAGCCGTAAAGAGGTACTGGTAGACCATGGCTTTAGACTACCCTCTGCACTAGACAACCGTCCACTCATGTTTCCA
The DNA here is from genome assembly GCA_902727855.1 of uncultured Sulfurovum sp. Lineage (GTDB taxonomy): Bacteria > Campylobacterota > Campylobacteria > Campylobacterales > Sulfurovaceae > Sulfurovum. Next base: position 54,641 of record CACVAS010000105.1, on the reverse strand, counting down.
GAATACATAGACAAAGCTCCCCACTATCTCTTTGTCTCAGCAACACCCAATGAGCTAGAAACGGAACTCTCTTCTGTGGTGGCAGAGCAAGTCGTACGTCCTACAGGGCTACTGGACCCTCCCATAGAGGTCATAGACTCCACCTACCAAGTAGAAAACCTACATGACCGCATGAAACCAGTCATAGCTAAAGGTGAACGTGTACTCATCACCGTACTCACCAAAAAAATGGCAGAAGAGCTTAGTACCTACTACAACGACCTAGGGCTAAAGTGTAGACACATGCACTCAGACATGGACGCCATAGAACGTAACCAAACCATACGCTCTTTACGTTTGGGTGAGTTTGACATACTCATAGGCATTAACCTCCTTAGAGAAGGACTTGACTTACCAGAAGTAAGCCTTGTTGCCATACTCGACGCAGACAAAGAAGGGTTTCTACGTTCACGTACAGCCCTTGTACAAACAGCTGGACGCGCCGCACGTAATGCCAACGGACAAGTACTTATGTATGCCAAAAGAGTCACAGACTCTATGGCATTTACCATAGAAACGACCCAAGCACGCCGTGAAAAACAGATGGCATACAACAAAGAACATGGTATCACTCCCAAAACCACCTTACGTGACTTAGATGCTGACTTAAAAGTAGAAGATGCGGGAGAACTCTACAACAAACAAAGCAAACTAGACAAAATGCCCAAAGCAGAAAGACAACAACTTGTAAAAGAGCTCAAAGCCAAAATGCTAGTAGCCGCCAAAAACCTAGACTTTGAAGATGCCGCAAGGCTTAGAGATGAGATAGCTAAGGTGAAGAAGTTGTAGGGGACAGACCTATGTGTCTATCCATAGCATACAATATGCTATAATGATAAAAAGTTTAAAGTGAATGAACATGACAAAATCAGATATTCTTTTCTATTTATCACAGCATAAAGAAGAATTTTTTCAAAAATTTGGTCTAGTAAAACTAGGGCTTTTTGGTTCATTTGTACGTGAAGAAGCTCATGAAGATAGTGATATAGACATCATTATAGAATTAGATAAAAATGTCACAGATGTCTACAGAAAAAAACTTGCCTTAAAAAAAGAACTAGAAAGTTATTTTAATAAAAAAGTAGATATCGCACGAGAAAAATATTTAAAACCTTTAGCTAGACAATCTATAGGAAATGATGTCATATATGTCTAAAGAACTTTTAGCTCTCAAAACCATCATTGAGTCTATTGAAAAAATAAACCTTTATTCAAGTTCAAGTAAAAATGCTGATGACTTTTATCATGACAGCAAAAGTTTTGATGCGACGATGATACACTTTATCAATATTGGTGAGATGATTGAAAGAATAAGCCCTCAATTTAAAGAAAGCTACTCTCATATTCCATGGAGAGAAATAAAAGATTTTCGCAACCTTGTTTCACATAACTATTTTGGTATAGACGCAGATGAACTTTGGGATATTATAACAAATCACCTACCTACACTTAAAACCAATATAAATGCACTCATCAAAGATATAGAAACAGTATAGTAAAACAAAAGTTTAGTCTTTGTAAACACACATTATTTTGTGTTATACTTTTTCCGAATGATTATTTAAATTTGGGAGAGTTTGATGAAGAAGATACTTTTAGGACTTATATTTGCATTGATATTAAATATTGATTACTTGCATTCTATAGAAACAAATAAACCTGGATACGACAACTGTTTTTGTTATACAGATAACTGGAAACTGCTTTATCCTGAACATCATAGAGAATGGACAACAGGTATATGGACTCAAAATGCACTACCTGAAGAAGAATATTATGATTGCATTAGAAATAGTTCTAGACGTTACTTTAAACGAAAAATTACTTATATTGATAATAATCCATATATAACAACAACACATTATGCACTTGTAGGACACCATGAACATTGTGTCTGTACAGAAGAAGATATGGAATTTCCAAATGATGAAGAAGAATATCATTATTTCGGTCCATGGTTTGTTACAGACTATGATAATAATATTAACAGTCAAGGGAAAGAATATGAAGTAGCATGTTTTGATTTAAATGGAACTATAGAAGAATCAAAATATGACTGTAGAATCAGAAAAAGATGTAAATACTGCCCTCAGCCCTCCGACCCAACTCCAGCACCTCCAGAAGACACCAACACTACCCATTGGGAACTTGTGGATTCTGTATCTTGTGAAGATGAAGACGATACTTTATCTGAAGCGTGTACAGATGCCAATGCATCTGGTGTACTCGTACAGTCGTGGACTACAGGCTGTTGTGGGGAAAATAAGAGATGTTATGTCTCTACACCTGTGTGTGATGAAGATGAAACCTTAGACATGAACAGTACACCGCCTGTTTGTAGAGACGATGACTGTACCGAGCCTGATGAAACATATAATTACCCTAAAGGTTTGGAGATTATAAACAGTAAAAATAGCTGTATGGAGGCAGACCAAAGCATACAAGCAGACCAAGTATGTGAAGATGCCAATGGTGCATGGCATTCAACAAGCAGAACTAACTGTTGTGTGAACGCTTTATGTTTAGCACCTCCTACTTGTACGGAGCCTAACACAGACTTTCCTCCAAAAGCAGAGAACCAGTCTGTGGTATTGTCTTGGGTGGAAGGAGAAAATGGCACTTCAACCTGTGCCACTTACCCCAACTACGAGCAACAACAAAGACGCGTAGAGTGTAAAGATGAATACCGATGCCTTACAAGCATTTGTCCTAAAGAGACAGATGAACCCATAAGCTCTTATGTCTCACCACATAACAATGCTTTTCATGAAGACATAGCCATAGCTGGTAGCTCTATGCAACTACACTACGCTTCTAGCAACAAAGACGACACAACCATAGCCCATGGATGGAGCATAAGTGCACATGCACAGCTTCGAGACAACAAACTTTACTACGGTTCTGGCTCACTGTATGTAGTAGAACCCATGACCGATGGCAATGTAAGCCTAGTCAAAACTGGCTCAAAAGAGATGATTTTCAATACTATGGGGCAACTACTCTATACGCAAAATGTCTACACAAAAGAGAAGATAAACACTTTTGGGTACGACAATATGGGTAAACTGGTAACAGTTAACGATATTTATGGACAAATAACCACTTTAGAACGAGACAGTGAGGGGTTAGTCACGTCAATCACTGCTCCAACGGGACAAAGAACACTTTTAAGCATAGATAATAACGGTGATTTAACAGAAGTACAGTACGAAGATACAAGCTCCTATAGTTTTGAATATGAGAACCATCTCATGACCATAGAACATGAACCCAATGGCAACAGATTTTTACATTTTTACAATACCTTTGGACATATTGTGAAAGTCATAGACGCAGAAGAAGGAGAATGGAACTTTACGTCGACCTCTAACCCTACCTATGGTTCAAATGCTGTAGTGCGTGCTAGTGGCGACACCATTGTCTACAAAAACCACTTTGTCACAAACGGCATACTCAAAACAGACAAGATACTCCCTTCGGGTGAAGTCATACACTATGAGACTGCCATAGACAACAGCATGAGTAGCACACAAAGTTGTGGCATGAAAACCATAAAACAGTACAGAAAAAATAACGATGGCACGCTTTACAAAGATACCTTTACCCAACATAAAGTACTTACTTCTAACAGTGTTACAACACCTAGTGGCTTACGTAAAGAAAGTACATACAACATAGACTACCAAAATAATGCCCAACGCATCACCCGTACCACCACAACAAACAACAAAACCCAAACACTCACACGAGACTATGATACACAGACACAAACAACACTCACACCAGAGGGTAAAAAAGCCACCATCACCTATGATGCACAAAACAGACATATCATCAAAAGTGAACCTCTTTTTAAAGTAAAACCATTTACCGACTATGCAACATACTACCAGTACGACAACAAAGGGCGAGTCATCCAAGAGAAGTTTAAAGGTAGGATCACACGGTACACCTATGATGCAGATGGTCATTTACATACAGTCACCGACCCAGTAGGTAAGACAACAACCTATGCTTATGATGTACTTGGTAGAGTGAATGAAATACGCTATGCCAATAGCCATACACTACAGTATGTGTATGACAAAAATGGTAACATGACCACACTCATTACACCTTCAGCCACAGAACATGACTTTGCTTACAATGGTGTAAACAAACGTACCAACTACACTAGCCCCCTACAAAAAGCCACTACCTACCACTATGACAAGCAGAGAAGAGTCACGCAAGTCATTAAACCAAGCAACAAAACTATAGACTATCACTATAGTAACGGTAACATAGACTCTATTCTCTACCCTGAAGGTAGAACAGACTATGAATATGACTGTCAATCTAACCCTAGTAACATTACATCTGGCATTGAAAATATGCAGTTTACGTATGATGGAACACTACTCACTTCTATAGTACAAAGTGGTCTATTGGAAGAGACTATAAACTATAGCTATAACAATGACTTTTTAACAAAGAGCATAACCTACGCAGGTAAAACCTCAAACTACCTCTATAACCTAGACAATGAAATGACACAAGCCGGTGACATACACATAAAACGAATCTATAGCCCTTGGAGTAACTACACCATGTACAAAGAGGGGAACTTTCAAGTCACTTACTCAGATGCCTATTATGGTTATGGGTCACACTGGTATTATGATAATCGTTTTCAGTACTTTAACTACACCCAAGAAAATAAAGCAGGACAAATACAGTGGAAATATGAAAATTCACGTGGTGCTGGGGCACATAGCTTTACATACACCTATGACAAACGCAATAGGCTTACCCATGTAAAAGATAGCGGGAAACTGGTAGAACACTACAGCTATGATGCCAATGGTAACAGAGCCTCTGCTACCGTGCACGGTGTGACTACCGTAGCATCTTACACATTAGATGACCAACTAGAAGTCTATGGAGATAACACCTACCGTTACGATAATGATGGCTACCTCCAAGAGAAAGTCACACCTGAGGGTACAACAACCTATGAGTATGGTAGCCGTGGAGAGTTAAAAGAGGTCATCACTCCTAGCCAAACCATCACTTACAAACACAATGCCCTTAACCAAAGAGTAGCCAAACTCATAGATGGTCAAGTAGTAGAAAAATACTTATGGAAAGACCTCACCACCTTGCTAGCTATTTACGACAAAGATGATGCCTTACTCCAACGCTTTGCGTACAGTGACAGACGTATGCCACTTAGCATGACCATGCACAACCAAACCTACTACCTACACTACGACCAAGTGGGTACATTAAGAGTCGTTACCAATGCCTATGGACAAAACATAAAAGAGATAACCTACGACACCTACGGAAACATACTCAAAGACAGTAACCCAGACTTCAAAGTACCATTTGGTTTTGCAGGTGGATTGTATGATACAGATACAAAACTAACACGCTTTGGGTATAGAGATTATGACGCGTATGTTGGTAAGTGGACAGCTAAAGATCCTATTGGGTTTAGTGGTGGTGACTCGAATTTGTATGGGTATGTTTTGGGGGATCCTGTGAATTTTGTGGATCCTAGTGGGTTATATGTTAATCTCTTAATAGCAGGTGCAGTTACTCTAGATTTTTTTCTTGATATAAGAGGAGGTATTGAATATAGTCTCTATACACATTATCTTCGTCTAGGAAGAGATAAATTAGTGCATGATATTTTATTGAACTGCGGTTGTACAGAAGATGAACAAAATGATTGTAAACAAAGAATTCTTGAAATTGACAAAAAAATATTGGATTTATTACACAGACCAATACTTTCGGTACCTTTAAGATGATAAAAAATATCATTCGTATACTATCAGTAATACTCATATTTTGTATCATTTATGCAATTTTGTATATAAAAGGAGCTTTTTATTTAAAAAAGATTTATATCAGTAATATTGAAATCCTTATACCAGACAATATGCATTTGTCGTCTGTGAGTCAAGAAGGTATACCAATACAAGATACTTTTTCAGCTTTACCTTTTAGAAAACAAATTGATACATATGAATTTACAAACCACAGATCAACTTCTTTTTTGTTTACAAGTATAGACCAAAATAAAGGTACTGATGTACTTACCCTTAACTTATTTCCATTTTTAAATCAAGAAAATCATATTAAAGACATAGAATTAAATTATGAGTACAAAAAATCATATGAAAAGATAGCTAGTAAACAATGTCTCATCTATATAAAGAATGATAATGATAGTTCAGATGTTTCGATTTTTAAGATAAAAGAGAAAATACAGATAGAAATTATGTCAAGTAATAAGAAACTGGCAAATGATATAATACATTTATTTTGTACTGATGTAGATATAGAAGTTTAAGGCAATATGAAAACCTAGCTCATTCCCATCCGTCATGAGACTGTGAAAGAACTCACATAGGTTTGTAGTATCCAAGCTACAGAATGCCTATCATACTCCAAACTAAAAAACAAACAAGGTTTTTGATATAATACATGAAATGAAGCTATGAGGATTCAAGTATGACACAAAAACAAATTTTAGATTATTTAACACAAAATAAAGAGAGATTTGAAAGAATGTATCATGTAAAAAATATAGGTATATTTGGGTCATACGCACGTAATCAAGCCACATCTAAAAGTGATATAGACATCGTTGTAGATTTAAATAAAAGTACAATGTTTGGACTAATTGCTATAAAAAATGATATAGAAGAATATTTTAATACCCATGTAGACATTGTTCAAATGAGAGACAGAATGAACAACCTCTTAAAAGAGCGGATAGAAAAAGAAGCCATCTATGTATGATAAAGAAATAGTCATTGATTTACTTCATCATATGATAGATGCAACAGAAAAAATATTACATAGAAATCGTGATATTTGTTCTATAGATGATTATCTACAAGATGACAATAGCTTGATGTTACTCGATAGTATATGTATGCAACTTATAGCGATAGGTGAAGCTGTCAAAAAAATTGACAAAGAAACAGATAAAAAACTTTTTAAAAATTATACAACTATTCCTTGGCGTGAAGTAGCAGGCATGCGTGATATTTTATCTCATCATTATTTTGATTTGAATGCTGAAGTTGTTTATGAGGTAACAACAGAACATATATTAAACCTACAAACTGTTCTAAAAGAAATTTTAAATGATTATCCCTAGCTATGACCGTTTGCTTTTTGGGAAAAAACTATAGATTTATTTTGCTATAATGCGTGTAAATATTTAGTATAGTAGGTACACCATATGGCTCATGATCTCGACTCGTCGCAACTCTATTTTAACCGTGAACTCTCATGGCTTCAGTTTAACTCTCGTGTACTCGCTCAAGCGCTTGATGAGAAGCTTCCTCCACTTGAACGTCTAAAGTTTTTAGCCATCTACGGTACAAACCTAGATGAGTTTTACATGATACGTGTTGCGGGTCTTAAGGCACTCTATAAAGCACGCATACAAGAGACAGGTGCAGCAAAGCTCACGCCACTTGAACAGCTTAATGAGATACATACCTACCTACATAAAGAGCATCAAGTGCTAGAGATATGTTACACTTCTATTGTCTCTAAACTACATGAAAATGATGTACATATCAAAAACTATGACACATTAAATGACAAAGAAAAAGCCACACTCAAAGAGGTATTTTTTAATGAAATTTACCCTGTTATCATCCCCATAGCTGTAGATGCAACACACCCTTTTCCTCATTTAAATAACCTTAGTTTTGGTCTGGCTCTTACACTCAAAGATGCGTTGAAAAATGTCAAACATGGGCTAATACGTATACCTAGGATTCTTCCTAGGTTTTTGCAGATTGGGCAAACTTTTGTACCCATAGAGTCCGTGGTTGTTCATTTTGCCTCTGAAGTTTTTCCTGGGTTTACACCACACGCTTCTACACCTTTTAGGGTCACTAGAAATGCAGACATAGAGATAGAAGAAGAGGAAGCAGATGACTTCTTACAACTTCTTGAAGAAGGACTACGTTCGAGAAACAAGGGTTCACTTATCCGTTTAGAGCTCAGAGAAGATGCAAATAAAAAGCTAACCAAGTTTCTACTTTCACACCTAAACCTTGATGACAAAGACATCTACTCCTACAAGACACTCCCCTTACATTTGGGTTCTTTGTGGCAAATAGTGGGTGACAAGGCTCTCTCACATCTAGTACTACCTACTTTTAATCCTAAAACACTGCCTCCACTGGACGCAAATAATATCTTTGAAGCCATAGACAAGGAAGATGTTTTACTCTACCACCCTTTTGATTCTTTTGAGCCGGTTGTACAGTTCATAAAACAAGGTGCCGCAGATCCCGAGACGCTTGCTATTCGTATGACGCTTTACCGTGCAGGACAAAAGTCACCAATTGTCAAAGCACTCATAGATGCGATACGAGATGGAAAACAAGTCATGGTGCTTGTAGAACTTAAAGCACGTTTTGATGAAGAAAATAACCTACGATGGGCCAAAGCACTAGAAGAGGCAGGTGCACATGTGGTTTACGGTATCCCTGGGCTTAAAGTGCATGCCAAAATTGCCCAAGTCATTAAACGTACCGGCTCAAAACTCAAAAGTTATGTACATCTAGCCACTGGTAATTACAATCCAAGTACAGCAAAAATATATACCGATATCTCATACTTTACCTCTAGAAAAATATTTTCTACAGATGCTACGCAATTTTTCCATTTTTTAACAGGTTTTTCTACGCACACGACATTAGACCCTCTTTTTATGTCTCCAAAACAAATTAAACCGAAACTCATTAAACTCATAGAGCAAGAGAGTCAACATGGTTTGGAGGGTCACATTATTTTAAAAGCCAACTCTCTTGTGGATTCAAACATTATTAAAGCACTCTACTTGGCGTCTCAAGAAGGATGTAAAATTGACCTTATTATTCGTGGTATATGTTGTTTAAAACCTGGGGTTAAAGGTGTCTCTGACAATATAAAAGTCTCTTCTGTCATAGGTAAATACTTAGAGCATGCGCGTATCTATTATTTTAAAAATGACAAGGTAGGCTGTTACATTTCATCTGCTGACCTTATGCCACGTAACCTCATACGTCGTATAGAACTCATGACCCCAATACTGGAAAAGAAACTTTCCCAGAAAATAGAGCAGATTCTTAGGCTTCAACTTGCAGACAACTCTTTGCGTTGGGAACTTCAAAGTGACGGAAACTATACGAAGGTTTTACCTTTAGGCAAAGAGGTCAATAACCACTGTGTTTTAGAAGAGTATGTCTCTAAGATACATGACAAAACCAAAAAAGAGACACCAGACTACGTCAATCGTTTGGCAAAAAAAATACTCAAAGAATCGTAAGGACAGATATGATTTTAGACTTTAAACATTGGACACCGACTCTAGGTAAAAACGCATGGGTAGCCCAAGGGGCTTCTGTCATTGGACGTACAGTCATGGGTGAAGACGCTGCTGTATGGTTTGGGTGTGTGGTGCGTGGAGATGTGCATCACATACACATAGGCGACAGAAGCAACATACAAGACCTCAGTATGATTCACGTCACCCATCATAAGAAACCAGACGAAAGTGATGGGCACCCTACCATCATAGGTAACGATGTAACTGTAGGTCATAGAGTCATGCTTCATGGGTGTACTATAGAAGACGCCTGTCTTATAGGCATGAGTGCCACTATACTCGATGGTGCAGTCATAGGAAAAGAGTCTATAGTAGGTGCTTCCTCACTTGTGACAAAAGGCAAAAAGTTTCCTCCTAGAAGTCTCATTATGGGAAGTCCTGCCAAAGTTGTACGTCAACTCACCGATGAAGAAGTGGCAGAGCTCTATGCTTCTGCTACACGTTATGTCACATTTAAAAATGAGTATCTCTCATGACACGAACCATAGGAAAAAGTTTTAAAGACATACTCTCTGCTACTGTACTACTTTTTGTCATTAAAGTAGGGCTTATCTCTTTAGTCATTACTGCTTTAATATTATGGTCTACGCAGAGTACTATACATACATTTATTGGCAGCTATCTTTCTTGGTTGCCATGGGATTGGCTTAAGACAACAGGTGCATCAGTAGCCTCTGTCGCAATCTCTTATCTGATATTTGTCATTACAATATCGGTAGTGACTTCTTTTATGATAGAACCATTGCTGATAAAATTGGCAAAAAAACACTACCCTAAGATACAAGTGACTGGTAGTCCAAACGTTACGACCTCTACTGTTTTAAGTTTGAAGTCTGCACTGATTGCTTTTGTACTTTTTATATTTACGTTCCCTATGATGTTTGTGCCACTTTTAGGTGCTGTATATATGTTATGGATATGGTCTATACTCCTGAAGGCACCAACTATTTATGATGTGAGTAGTCTCTTCATTGAGGACAAAAGAACGTTAAAAGACAAAACAAAAAGAACAACCATGCTCTCTATGATTGCCGCAGGCTTTAACTATATACCTATACTCAATATCTTTGCAGCTGTCTTTGCACAGATACTTTTTTTACATCATATTTTAGGGAAAGAAAATAATTAATCTTCTTTCTCTTTTTTGAGTCTTCTCTCTTTTTTAGATGAGATAGAAAACCTTAAAAGTTCATCTGCTGTCAAGACATACTGCGGCAATGTTTTCACTGACTTCTCCATCACTTTAGCTGCACAAACAGCATCTGAATAGGCACGATGGTGTGTGGCTGTTTCTATCTCTAAAAAATCTATGAGGTAGGCTAATCCATAACGCTCACTCTCAAATGTTCTTCGTGCCAAATCTATGGTACAAAGTTTAGGGTTACCTATGTTACCTAAGCCAAAACGCTCAAAAGAAGCATTAAGAAAACTATAATCAAAGTTTGCATTATGCGCGACAAATATACTATCTTGCATAAAATGACGCAGTCCAGTCAATGCTTCTTTACGACTGGGTGCATCTATAAGGTCTGTAGGTTCTATGCCAGTTATTTTAGTAATGTATTCTGGTAAAAAGGCACACTCTACAAAGGTTTCATAAGAGTCGATAACTTTTCCATTTTGTAGCATTACCGCACCTATTTCAATGACCTGTGAGGTGCCTGGTTTGGAACCATTGGTTTCTATGTCTATGACACAATATTTCTGTTCGTGGTATGGGGTAAAATATGTTAAAAGTCTATAGCCATCTTCTGCTTCTACAATGGGGTAGCCAGAAGCTTGTAACAGTATAAGGATGGTGTCACTATCTTCCAATAATGTACAATGCTTTTCTGCAATATCCTGGTACGTCTCTTGGCAGAGGACACCATTATACTTGCGAAAGGCTATCGTCAGTTCTTCAAAAACTTTTTGCATTGTCTATAAACTGCTTTACTTTATGAGAATCTTTTTGACCTTTTGTCAACTCTACACCTGAACTTACATCTACACCATAAAACCCAAATGCTTTCACTTCTGAAACATTTTGCTCCGTAAGTCCACCTGCTAAAATAATTTTGGAACAGTCCACACCTTCAAACCATTCAAGATTTAAACGCTTCCCCGTACCTCCATAGGCTTCACTAAAAGCATCAACCAAACGGTATGTATTTTCAAACCTATGTACATCTTGGGCAGACTCAGCTCGTACTACAGGCAATGTTGCTAGTCCAATGGTGTCTAAAAATGCTTCATCAACATCAAAATGTATTTGAGCACGTGAAATATCACACGCTTGGCATACCCTATCAATGTGTTCTACACTTTCATTCACAAATAGTCCTACTCTTTCTACAAAAGGTGGGAGTTTGTCTATAATTTGTTTAGCCATAGTAGGGGTAATGTAACGTGGGGATTTAGGATAAAATACAAACCCTAATGCATCTGCACCACATTTAACTGCATGCAAGGCATCTTGTAAATTGGTAATCCCACATATTTTAACTTTTAACATGTCTTTCTCCGTAGGGTGCTGTGCCTCACAACACCATTTGTATTCTATACCTATTTGGTGTTGTCAGGGGACAACACCCTACATTATTTTAACGCATCAATGGCTGTTTTAATTCCCTTAGGATGCTTGTAAACAAATGAACCAGCCACTACCACATCTACACCAGCTTCTTTTAAAAGGTGTATGTTTTGATCGCTAACACCTCCATCTACTTCAATGAGACATTTTGGATTTTTTTTCTCAATGAGAGACTTTAATCTTTGTGCCTTTTCTACGACTGATGAAATAAACTTTTGTCCACCAAAACCTGGGTTTACAGACATAAGAAGTACCATATCTACATCTTCAAGTAGGAACTCTATGGACTCTGGTGGAGTATGTGGGTTAAGCACAATTGCCGGGCGTATTCCTAATGATCGTATCTTCTGAATAAGTCTATGAGGATGTTTTTCTTCTTCTATATGAAAAGAGATAAACGCTGGCTTCAATGGTGCAAAAAGGTCTACAAAAAATGTGTTATTTTCTACCATTAGATGGATATCTAAAGGTTTTGTTGCTGCCTTTGCTACAGCACTAACCACAACTGGACCAATAGTCAGGTTTGGCACAAAATGTCCATCCATCACATCTACATGTACAAGGTCACAACCACCCTCACAAATGGCTTCAACATCACGAGCCAAATGTCCAAAATCTGCCGATAAAATACTTGGAGCTACTTGCATTACTATCCTACATTAAATAATTTAGGTTAATTATAACACAGACACACAGTGTCTTCCATTAATCATGCAAAGCATGCCTCGTCGTGGTGAACGCCCTTGTAAGCGAAGCGATTCGAGAAGCACGACGCTTTTTTGCTTCGTTTTTTCTAAAAAAATGCCGTGAAAAAAGTGAGGAAATGCCCTTGGGGTAGAAGAGAATAAAAACGCCACAATTCAAACCAAGAGGAAAGATGCCAAAGAAAACACAAGAAACTTAAGCAAATTTTATACAAAAATCCCCTATAATCCCACAAAATATTCACCATTAACAATAATGGTATTACTTATGAAGGACATATTATGGCAAGAAGATGTGCAATTACTGGCAAAGGGCCACTTGTAGGAAACAACGTTTCTCACGCAAATAACAAAACAAAAAGAAGACAACTTCCTAACTTAAGATCTGTAAAAATCACTCTAGAAGATGGAACAACTAAAAGAGTTAAAGTTGCAGCTTCAACACTTAGAACTATGAAGAAGAAAGCAGCAAAAGAGGCAGTAGCTAACTAACGCTCTGTTTGTTACTACTAAACCTTTTAAGATAAGAGAAGATATACTCTCTTATCATGAAGTTTACCAAAAAATTAAAACGTTTTTTCGGATGGAAAGACAATCCAAAACCCCACATAACACTAAATGACGAATATTATGGACACTTAGCTCCTTTTAGACTCCCTCTTATACTTACTGTACTTACGATGTTATTGGGTACTATCGGATACATGATTATAGAGCAGTATCCTTTAATGGATGCTATCTACCAAACAGGGATTACCTTTACAACTGTAGGTTTTGGAGAGCAACACCCTCTTTCGGATATGGGTCGTATTTTTACTATTACACTCATTATTTTTGGATTTGTTGTTTTCTCTATTGCTGTAGGTATTATTGCAGAGGTCGTTAAAAAAGGTGAATTTCAAAAAACAGCCAAGGAGCGTAAAATGCTTTACGAAATTGCAAGATTAAAACAGCACTTTGTTGTATGTTACCATAATGAGTTTACCATTCAAGTCACCAAACAACTTCGTGAAAATCATATTCCATTTGTAGTAGTTGACCCTCGTGAAGATATGGAAGAGATAGCCAAAAAACACAAATATCCCTATTTTGTGACAGCAGAAGCACACACAGAAGAAGGCATTTTAAAATCACACCTCTCATCTGCTAAAGGGGTTATTACATTGGCTGACAACATTGCTGATAACATTGCCACTATTGCTTCTGTAAGACTCTATGAAAGTGAAATAAAACGTACAAGACCTTTTTTAATTATTGCCAACGCACAAAGTAACAAAGATGATGAAAAGCTTCTTAAACTAGGAGCTGATAAAGTAGTCACCGCTACCAAGTTGATGGCAAGACGTATCAATGCGATGGCAGCGCGCCCAGATATGGAAAACCTTTTAGAAGAGTTTTTATATAAGCAAGATACCCCGTTAGATATGGAGGAAGCAAAGGTTTCAAAAAACTCTTGGCTTGTACTCAAAAAAATAAAGGTAGCACGTTTTAGAGATGTTGCTAACGTAACCATTATTGGTATACGACAAAAAGATGGTAAGTTTATACCTATGCCTCAAGGTGAAACTCTCATTATGCCTGAATCAAAACTTTTACTTATTGGTACAAGTGAAGGTATTAGAAAAGCGAAAAAAATTATACGTAAAAAAGAAAAACCTGAAGAGTTGAAGTTTATATAAGGATACAAATTGTTTAAGATAGATGAAATAAAAAATGGCCTTGATACGGTACAAGGATTTTACTCTGGATCTGCTAATGTTGGCATGCGTACAAACCCTGCAAACTCTGGTATATCAGATATTGATGGAGATGTAGCTTTTATACGTAGTGAAGAGGCTTGTGACATTTCTGCTGTTTTTACATCAAACACTTTTCAAGCTGCACCTATCAAACATTATCAAAAGTACCCTAAAGGTTTTCAAACAAACTTTGTACTCATAAATGCTAAAAATGCCAATGCCATGACTGGAGAAAAAGGTATCGAAGATATAGAAACTATTTTTTCAACCCTGAAGCAAAAACAAAATATACTCAACCCAGTGATGTCTTCTACTGGTGTTATTGGGTACCGTTTACCTATAGATAAAATCACATCAGCCTTTGATGCTTTAGACTTTAATGGACACAATTCTCATCAAGCTGCACGTGCTATCATGACTACAGACTCTTTTAAAAAAGAGTTAGCCTATACTGTTACACTTGAAGATGGTAGCTCTTTTAACATTGCAGCCATTTGTAAAGGTGCGGGTATGATAAACCCCGCTATGGCAACCATGCTTTGTTTTGTTGCCACAGATGCAGACATACCTAAAGATGACATGGATGCAGTACTCCTAGCTTCCACTGAACAATCTTTTAATCGTATATCTGTAGATGGAGACACCTCTACCAACGACACAGTAATGTTACTTGCCAATAAAACTTCAGGTAGCTACAACAAAGAAGCCTTTTCACAAGCTCTAAATAAGCTCATGTTTGAGCTGGCTATGATGATACTCAAAGATGGAGAAGGTGCCAATAAACTTGTGGCATTTGAAGTGAAAGGTGCTATATCTCAAGAAGATGCTAAGAAAGCTTCCATGGCATTAAGTAATTCCTTACTGGTGAAGACTGCTCTCTTTGGTGAAGATCCAAATTGGGGGCGTATTGCTTCTACTATTGGTGCATCTGGTATAGCCTGTAATGATGAAACATTGACCATTCACTATGATGATTTACTCATCTACTCTCATAGTTTTAGAGAGCTTGACAAGGCTCGTGAAGAAAAAGCCTATGCCATTATGAAACAAGAGAGTTTTAAAGTCACCTGTGACATTGGATTAGGAGAGAAATCATTTACCTCTTATGGCTGTGATTTATCTTACGAATATGTAAAAATAAATGCAGAATATAGAACCTAATGAATCTATCTCAATTGCATTAAACCTTGTAAGCGTTATAATTAAGTATCTAAACACTAGGAATATACATGTTACACGAATACAGAGATGAAATACACGACCTTAAACAAGAAAATGCACACTTTGCAAATATCTTTGAAAAACACAATGCACTCGATGATAAAATCACACATGCAGAAAATGGTGATATCCCAATGACAGATATAGATCTTGAAATACTTAAAAAAGAGAAGCTTCTTTTAAAAGATGAAGCCTACAAAATGATTATGGACTATAAAAAGTCTAAAGCTTAATACTCACTCTTAAGGAGACCTCTCATCATAGGTACCCTTAAACTTCTTTGCCTATAATAGATAAAAAATTATAGGCAAACGCAATGACACTTCTTAAACTAACTCTTCTCACCCTTCTTAGTACTACCATATATGCACAACAATCTGTACAGATAGATATGCACGGAGGTAAAGAGGTTAAAATGCCTTCTTTACTTGGATCAGATCAAGTAAAAAAAGAGAAAGAAGTCTTTTATGGGAAGATTTTAGAGATAAAGCCTGCAATGGGATATCAGTATCTTAAAATAGATGAAGAGGGTAAATCAATATGGATAGCCATTGCCAATACACCTGTTCAAATAGGTGATAAAATAGGGTATGATAAAGAAACGATGATGACTAACTTTCAAAGCAAAACTTTAAATCAAACCTTTAAAGAAATTTACTTTGTCTCAGATGTCTATGTGCCTAAAAAACCCTCAGCACCACAAAGCATGAAAGAGATGTTAGGTCTTAACAGTACAAAGCCTTTCGTTGCACCAAAAACACAAGCTGTTACTAAACCTTTTACGCAAAAATCATCTTATACCATTGAAGAGATTCATATGTGGAGAAAAGAGTTAGCAAATCAAATGGTTGCAGTAGAAGCTACTGTTACTAAGGTGTCGCATGCAATTATGAAACTTGACTGGGTACATTTAGATGATGGCACAGGTCAAGCAGACATATTTACAAATGACCTCATATTTACTGCATCATCTACCAATATAAAATCTGGAGATAAGGTCATTGCAAAAGGTAGAGTTATAGTAGATAAAGATTTTGGTTATGGGTACTTTTATAAAGTCCTCATAGAAGATGCAACATTTGAGGTGAAATAGTGGCAAAATTTAACACCATTGAAGGTATCTCAGATGCCTTACTCAAAACCATTGAAAATCTTGGGTTTACCACGATGTCGGAAATACAAGAAAAGTCTATCAATCCTATACTTGATGGTTCAGATATACTAGCTCAGTCTAAAACAGGATCAGGTAAGACTATAGCTTTTGGGTTACCTTGTGTAATGAATACCAATACAAACTCTTACAAGCCTCAAACCATCATCATCACTCCAACAAGAGAACTTGCTGACCAAATAGCCATTGAACTTAGAAAAATAGCCAGCTACAAACCCAACTTAAAAATACTCACTCTTTACGGAGGTGTACCTTTACGTGCTCAAGCAGAGTCACTTGAAAAAGGAGCACATATACTCATTGGAACCCCTGGACGTATACAAGATCACCTAGCCAAAGAAACTCTTACCCTAGAAAGCATCAAAACACTGGTACTAGATGAAGCTGACCGTATGCTAGATATGGGTTTTTATGATGAGATAGTCAAAATAGTGTCCAATATGCCAAGAGGTAAACAGACGCTTCTTTTTTCTGCTACTTTTCCAAGCAATATAGAAAAACTAGCCAAGGAACTACTCAATCAGCCTATGACCATCAAAGTTGATACCCTCATAGACTCTGCTAAAATCAATGAAATCGTATATGAAACCACAGATAAATTGAAAACACTCACTGCACTCATACAATCTTACAAACCAGAGTCACTTCTCATCTTTTGTAATACAAAAGTAGGCGTTATTTCACTCACAGACACTCTGGCAAAACATGGGCACTCAGTCATAGACATACATGGAGATCTAGATCAAAGAGATAGAAATGAATCTGTCATTGCGTTTTCTAATGGCTCTAAACGTATCTTGGTTGCTACAGATGTAGCATCGCGTGGTTTAGACATTAAAGATATTGCACTGGTTATCAATTATGACTTACCTTTTGATCCAGAAGTATACACACACCGTATAGGACGTACAGGACGTGCAGATGCTACAGGAACTGCCTTATCATTGTTTACTCCTAATGATACACAGAAGTGCGCTTATGTCCTCTCTAAAGCACAAAAAAAACAGATGAAAGAGTTGCGTATAGATGCAAAGTTCTCTATGCAATCTGATTATGATACTTTATGCTTACATGGTGGTAAAAAAACTAAACTCCGAGCAGGAGATATTTTAGGTACTTTATGTAAAGAGGTAGGTATAGATGGAAAACACATAGGTAAAATAAATATTACCGATACAAAATCTTATGTCGCTTTACACCATAGCGTGACAGATAAAGTTTTAAAGGCACTAAAGAGTGTAAAAATTAAGAAGAAGAAGTATATCGCTTGGATCTTAAGTTAATTACCTAAGTATCAACCAAGCGATAGCAAAGATGACAACCAGTCCCCATCCTATAATATCTGTATATTTATGAAGTTTTTTCTCCATAGGTGCGCCACCCCAAGCCATGAGTCCTGCAACCATAAAAAACCGTAGACCTCTTCCTAAAAGTGAAGCAATTACAAAAGGTAAAAAAGCCATACCTACTACACCTGAAGCAATTGTAAATACTTTATAAGGGATAGGTGAGAATCCTGCTAATAGTATAGCCCAGAACCCCCATGATTCAAACCAACTTTTAGCAAGTTCAAAACGATCCAAGTATCCTCTACTATGAAGTATAGGCTCAATGAAATCAAATGCAAATACACCAATAAAGTACCCCAGGATTCCACCTAGTACAGAAGTAATTGTCGTAAGGAATGCATATTTCCAAGCTTTATCAGGCTTTGCCAAACTCATTGGAGCCAACATCACATCTGGAGGTATTGGAAAAAATGAAGATTCAGCAAAACTAAGTCCACCTAAATAGTAAGGTGCTTTTGGATGTCTTGCCCAACCCATTGCCTTGGCGTAAAGTGTAGAAAAAATTTTCATGATTAAAAAGATCCTTTTAAACGATTAAAATTAAATATGTTTTATGTTGTACTCAGATCTTTAATGATGCGAATTATTCGCTAAAAGCCCCAACTGCTGTAAGTCTTTCATAACGTTGGTCTAACATAGCATCTACACTCAATGCACGTAATGCTTTTACGTTCTCAAGAAAGTATTTTTTAAGTACGCTTGCAGTGGTCTGCTTATCTCGATGTGCACCAATAAGAGGCTCATCTAAAATATCATCTATGAGTTTATGCTCTAGCAAGTCATCTGGAGTGATTTTCAATGCTTTAGTCGCTGCTTCTACCTTACTTGGGTCATTCCATAATATGGCAGAACAGCCCTCTGGAGAGATCACTGAAAAGACTGAATAACGCATCATTGCAAGCTTATCAGCGACACCAATAGCCAATGCGCCTCCAGAACCACCTTCACCAATCACTACAGAGACCATTGGAATTTTAGTGGCTGCAAATTCAAAAAGGTTTCTAGCGATTGCCTCAGACTGGCCACGCTCCTCTGCACCAAGCCCTGGATAAGCACCAGGAGTATCTATGAGCATCAATACAGGAATATCAAACTTTTCTGCCATTTGAACTGCTCGTAATGCTTTTCTGTATCCTTCTGGGTTAGGCATACCAAAATTTCTTTTGATTTTATTTTTCTGTCCACGCCCTTTTTGTTCACCAATAATCATAGTCTTTTGACCCTCTACCCAACCAAGATAACATAGTACTGCAGGGTCATCACGAAACGCTCTATCACCATGTATTTCATAAGCATCCGTCATAAGCATTTTTATATAATCTAAGGCATAAGGACGATCTGGGTGTCGTGCCAGTTGAAGTTTTTGAAAATCACTTAAAGAGGAAAATGTCTTATTAACCTCTTTTTCTAAATCTTTTTGAAGACTCTTAACTGCGTCCATATTTGCAATGGCATGTGAAGAGACTATCTCTTCTTGTATCTTTTCAATTTTATTTTCAAAATCTAAATAAGTTGCCATAGTTTAGTCCTTATACTTTTTTAAAGATAACAACACCATTTGTGCCACCGAACCCAAATGAATTCGACATTGTTACATTTATATCTGCTTTTCTTGACCCTGTATTCACATAGTCTAAATCACAGTTTTCATCAGCACTTTCAGCATTAATAGTTGGAGGAAGTACACCATCTCTCATTGCCATAAGACATACCACTGCTTCAATAGCACCAGCTGCACCTAAACAGTGACCTAATTGTCCTTTTACAGAAGAGACTGGAGGACAGTTTTCTTTTCCACCAAATAAATCTTTGAGAGCTGCCGTTTCATTTTTATCATTTACAGGAGTAGAAGTTCCATGCGCAT
Organism: uncultured Sulfurovum sp.; assembly: GCA_902727855.1. Taxonomy (GTDB): domain Bacteria; phylum Campylobacterota; class Campylobacteria; order Campylobacterales; family Sulfurovaceae; genus Sulfurovum. Next base: position 34,591 of record CACVAS010000105.1, on the reverse strand, counting down.
TGACATAATCAACTTTTGGCTCTCCTGCCATTTTATACGCACCCTTCATAGCACGTAAAGGACCATCCATAGTAGGTGTTGTAATATGGTTTGCATCACCACTCTCGCCAAACCCAATAAGTTCACCATAAATTGTAGCACCACGTGCCACTGCATCATCATATGACTCAAGCACTAAAGCAGCAGCACCTTCTCCCATAACAAATCCATCACGGTTTGCATCAAAAGGTCTAGAAGCTGTTTGAGGATCATCATTTCTCGTTGAGAGTGCTTTCATAGCAGCAAATCCACCAATACCCACTGGACAAATTGCAGACTCTGCTCCGACTACTAACATCTTTTCCGCAGTACCTACCATAATCGATTTTGCAGCCTCACCAATAGCATGTGTACCTGCAGCACAAGCAGTAACAGATGCAAGGTTTGGTCCCTTCATTCCTTCATAAATAGAGATAAAGCCACCCAACATATTCACAAGGGAAGAAGGTATAAAGAATGGAGAGATTCTTCTTGGACCTCTATTTGCACAAACCACAGCATTTTTCTCAATATTTGGGAGACCTCCAATACCAGAGGCAGAGGCAATACCGAACGTTTCCATATCTACATTATCAGGAAGTTTCGCATCTGCCATAGCTTCTTTAGCTGCTTTGAGTCCAAGCTGAATAAACCTATCTGCTTTCTTTGCTTCTTTGCCGTCAAGTACTTCAGAAACATCAAAGTCTGTAATTTCACCAGCAATGGTTACAGATTGACCTTCTGTATCAAAACTTTCTATTGTTTTAATACCACATTTACCTTCTATGATACCTGCAAATGCACTCTCTTTATCTAGTCCTAGAGCATTGATCATGCCTAAACCTGTAACTACTACTCTTTTCACAAAAGGCTCCTATAAAATATGATTAAGATATATATAAATACTTCATAAAGTACTCATATATGACTTATTAGAAATCGTATATACCCCACAGAGGGGTATATTCTAAGAATTATACGTTTTCGATAAACTTGATTGCATCTTGAACAGTAGCAATTGCTTCTGCTTGATCATCAGGAATTTCAATATCGAACTTTTCTTCAAGTGCCATAACCAACTCAACAACGTCAAGACTGTCTGCTCCAAGATCTTCTACGAATTTAGACTCTTCTTTTACCTCATCAGGGCTCACATTTAATTGCTCAACTACCACTTCTTTTACGTCATCAAATAATGCCATTTGAATCTCCTTAATTGTTTTAAAATACGCACAAGTATAACAAAAAAATGATAATAAAGTTCATAATATTTTATGAAATACTTATTTGTGTTTCAATATGGTATCTTTTAGTGAAGAAACTGTAGAAGAAAAAGAGAGATATCTATAGACATGAAGTCTATAGATAGTGTGTTTTGCAGTCTAGAATGTATATTTTAAGTTCGTATAAAAGTAACGACCTGGTTCATTCATAAGCATTACTTCATTGTTTCCAACCGTTGGAAGTAAAACTAAATCTTTATAGGTATTAGATACTGCATATGTCTCATCTAATACATTATCTATACCTACAGTAAGTTCTATATTTTTCCCAAATTGTTTAGAACCTTTGAAATTAAGGACTGCGTATGAGTCAAGTGCTTGTTCACCATTTTCAGCATCAAAATCACTCCAACTATCTGAAGCTATCACTTCAGCTCTTAAGTTTAAGCTCTCATCATAATCATAGTTCAGTGCAGCGTTGACTTTTAAAGGCGCTATGTCAGGCATTTCTGTACCTGTTTGTCCTGTAAGTGGATTGTCTTTCTCACCTCTTTGATAAGATACACCATAGTCAAAATAGATACTATCTGTCGCTACATAGGTTCCAGACAACTCTATACCATAAAGGGTTACATCAACATTCTCATAGGCATGATAAGAAGCTCCCATTTTATTGACTGCACTTGCATTGTATGCAATATAGTCTTTCATTTTAGAGTAAAAAACCTTCGCTTTGATACTTGCGTCACTATACTGTTTCTCCACACCCATATCAAGCTCATAGTTAACAGTTGCATCAAGGTTAGGTGTGCCAATCATATTTCCCATAGAACCTACCCAATAGAGCTCTTTACCATCTGGTACACGAGAAGACTTACCTAGACCTGCAAAATACTTTGTATCTTCATTGGCTTGATATGTAGCAAAAAGATACCCACCTAAGTCATCATAATCATTGCTTTGCTGTAAAGGGTTTGCTGATGTTACCTCTGTCATGTCATAACGTAGTCCAAGATCAACAGTCAATTTTCCTAATGCAATTTTATCTTTTAAGAAGAGTGCAGTATTTTCAGTATCTACATCCCAAATACTGTGAAACTTTGCTGCGGGGAGTGGGTTATCATTTTTGTAGTATCCACCATCCCAATTTCTTTTGCTATAGTCAATACCAGTTGTGATAGTATGATTATCTACATCAAAACTATTTTTAACTTTTGCACCTTGCATTTTAGTGGTTAAGGCATGGGTCATATAATTTGTAGCACCCATAAGTCTGTATTTTGTAGACATAGGATGTTCAACTTCAGATTGATAGACTTGAAGGCTCAACTCTTTTGAATACGCACCCAAATCTTTACTAATATACTCTAGATTATAAATATCCGAATCATCATATATCGCATCCATCTTCGAACTTGGGTATAAAATATCATCACTTCTGTTGGCTGTGTAGCTTAATTTTAACTCTTGCGTATCTGTAATATTCCAAAACATCTTTGCCATAAGTGTTTGCTTGGCAAAAGCATCCATATTTTTATATTTATCTTGATACTGCACTGTTTTAGATACTGAACCTTTTTCTATCTCACGAGAGATTTGTCCTACAAAATCATCTCCATTTCCGTCTTCATACTGTTCACCTTTTTCAGTAGATGCAGAGAGTAAAAAACGTACATCTTCCGTTCCACCACTCAACGTTAATGCACCTTTTTGATACCCAAAACTACCTGCACCAAGATTTAACGTACCTTCAAATCCTTCTTTAGGTTTTATAGTATGTACTTTAAGATCTGCACTAAGTACACCGAAGTCCTCAACATTGTAAGGTCCTTCATTGATTTCTATGAAATCTACGTTGTTCGTAAGTACATGAGAAATAGGTGGATCCATACGGTTTGGACAAGCACCACATACCTTTGCCCCATCTATAGTTACGTTGATATTGTCTTTTTTCTGCCCTCTTACACGAACATCATTAGCAATACCTGAACGTCTTATGAGAGATACTGATGGAGACTGCTTAAAGAGTGCTTCTCCTAAGTCTGCAGACTTTATCTCGTCCCCAGAGACATCTTTAATAAGTTTAACCCCTGCTTTTTCCTCAACTTGAATGGTATCTAACTCTATACTTGCTGCTTGCACACATAATGTTGTCACCAATGTTGTTACCATAGAAAGGTAAATTGTTTTTTTCATCATACACTCCTAGAATTTATGAGAATTATCTATCTTGACGATAGTAATCCACTTTTTGTCCAAGCAGTTTATAATGCTAGTGTTAATTATGTGTTAATCTTTTCAAACGTGATGTGCTAGAGATATAAACAGGAGCGCTAAGTGCCAAATTTTCAAAGGAGTTGTAGAAAAAAATACATTAGCATTAGCGCCTCAATTTAGTGCGTTTACTAAAATGAGTAAAAGTTTTTGCCTTTTTCGACGAGACAATGGTATTATGACTCACAAGTGTTAATTTAGTGTTAAGTCTTATTTATTTCTGAGGATACTCAGGATGACAAAACTGATGACCTTCATAATCAGGTACAGAACAACACCCGTCATCTATTCCCATATTTTTTAGACCCTTATCAAATGCCCAGTAATGGTTGTAACTTCCTTTACGTAAAAAGTCAAATACATCCCATACATCTTGAGCATTAGATGCTTCTGCTTGAGCCATAAATGCATTTAAATCATCGATGTCTACCACCTCTACCATACACCCTACTTCTAGGGCATCTATTTTAGACTGTATTCCTTTATCATAAAGTACATTATACAACTCTTGTATAGGTTCTACTGGAAACTCTCCACTTCCATATCTCTCTAAATCATCTGTACTATATGGTTTATCGGTATCTGGGTATTTTGTTATATTTAAATCATATTTCTCTGCAAGTTGATTCACCGCTTCAATATGTTTTACTTCTGAATTTGTAGCAATATTTTTCAATTGATTCACAGCTTGTATCTTATAGATATTTAGGTACACATCATGTGCCAAACCCTCTTCACTGTACATATAGGTAATGGAGTCTTTTAGCTCTTGAGTTAGCGTGGAAGTGCCAAGTTGTATCTCTTCCATCAATGGTATAAAAGTCATAAGCCCATCACTCACTACAATAGGTACATATTTACTAGAGACTGCATTAGCATGGGATAAATACCCTATGAGTATAAACACTATTGTATATAATTTTATTTTATTCATTATGCTTCATTACCCTTATCTTCCTGAGGATACTCAGGATGACAAAACTGATGACCTTCATAATCAGGTACAGAACAACACCCGTCATCTATTCCCATATTTTTTAGACCCTTATCAAATGCCCAGTAATGGTTGTAACTTCCTTTACGTAAAAAGTCAAATACATCCCATACATCTTGAGCATTAGATGCTTCTGCTTGAGCCATAAATGCATTTAAATCATCGATGTCTACCACCTCTACCATACACCCTACTTCTAGGGCATCTATTTTAGACTGTATTCCTTTATCATAAAGTACATTATACAACTCTTGTATAGGTTCTACTGGAAACTCTCCACTTCCATATCTCTCTAAATCATCTGTACTATATGGTTTATCGGTATCTGGGTATTTTGTTATATTTAAATCATATTTCTCTGCAAGTTGATTCACCGCTTCAATATGTTTTACTTCTGAATTTGTAGCAATATTTTTCAATTGATTCACAGCTTGTATCTTATAGATATTTAGGTACACATCATGTGCCAAACCCTCTTCACTATACATGTATGTAATGGAGTCTCTCAACTCTGGGCTTAGTGTGGACTCCCCTGAATTTAAAGCATCTGTCACTGTGCTAGGAGTTTGACCCTCTTCATGTGTCTCTTCATTTTCTGAAGAAGAATTTGAGCTCCCACACCCTACGAGACCTGCTACTAGTCCTATTGCTATCATACTTTTAAAAGTTACTGTTTTCATATGTATTCGTCCTGTTTATAATATTTATAAAATAATATCATCCATGTATGAACCTAATATGAATTCAGTAAATTTTATACCTTAACAAAAAAAGCGTCTATTTTACTTCCTATTTCCATGAACCATAGCAGATATGATGCCTCTTTCAGCTCTGTTTTCAGCGATAACAATACCTACTATATGTAGAGGAACAAAAATGAGTATGGCATTAAACACCAATTCATGTATCTCTTTTATATCATGTGCTATAGCTTTGCTTAGACCAAGAAATTCATGAAAGTGAATTGTTAACCCACTCACACTCATAAAGACAAGAACCATATAAATCATTATATAACCCCATTTGACCATCTTTTTATGTAGCGTATCTTCTTTGTTATTCAGATAGTTTTGTTTGCCACTTTCAGTGAAAAAAAGTATGATTCTCCACACTATCAACGCAGTTAATGTATATCCTAAGATGATATGCCACTCCCACATAGGTGCACGAATCGCCTTTGCAAGAACTTTTGCCTGTTCTGATGTCACTTCCACATCAATCTCTGCAAGTTTTTGCGTCAATAATTCACTGTTCGTTCTCCAACTTAAAAATGTTTTTCGTAAAAATACTGTCCCAAGTAATCCCAAAACTACAACGGCATGTATCCAATGCCATATTCTAAAATCTAAACGCCATTTTTTCACTATATACCCCTTTTTATTAACTTTATATCTATAGACTCTATTTCTCTCAAACTACTCATCGAATATAAGCTTTTTTTTCACGTCAAACCGTTCTATATATGCTTCAACATATTTATTTAAACTTACTTCATCTAAATCTAAAGTAAGCTTCATAGGAAATCGAGATAAAAACTGTGGAGGCATAGCAGATAACTCTTTTTTAGGATCCTTTAAATACTTTATCATCGCAACAGTGATCACCTCTTTCGTACTATACTTCATAAGATAACGTCTATAAGTACGCTCTGAGGGTATTTGTTCTTGTTTATGACAAGTAAGACATCTATTTTCAAGCTCTTGTATTTGAACATCTTTTTCTTGTGCTTTTAAACTTAACACTAAACACAAACATACAAATATTATTTTTTCCATTCTATAGAGACCTTTGTTCCTTTATGACGTTCAGAGTCAATATATAAACTATACTCATAACTATTGACAACTTGATTGACAATATCCAGTCCTATACCAAAGCCACCTTCAGACTTATTGGCTCTTTTAAAACGTTGAAAAATATGATTCAAATCTTTTTTATCTATACCTACGCCAGTGTCTTCGACTGTTAGAGAGTCACTTGAAAGTCTCACTGTCAATAATCCTTTAAGTTTATTATACTTAATAGCATTAGAGATAAGATTATCAATAAGTCTTGTAAGATCATTCTTATCTATCTTGAGTATGACATTGTCTTTAATGTCAACTTCTATCTTTAAACTTTTAGTCTCAGCCATCATACTAAAGTATAACATGCGCTCTTTTAAAAACTTTGAAAGGTTTATATCTTCTATCTCTCTATGATAGTTATGATTTAAATTCAAATATGTTAAATCATCATAAATACGAGATAAAGTCTTAGAGGCTATTTCAATACGTTGTAGTTCATCACTTTTTTCACACTTTCCAAAAGTTTCTAACATTTCAATGTTCGTAAGTATCGTACTAATAGGTGTGTTGAGCTCATGGGTCGTGTCTTGTATAAAATGATTCATTTGTTCCATAGACTCACGCATGGGAGCCACAAAAAGTTTACCTAGAAAAAGTCCTAAAAAAGTAAAAATAACTCCTACTCCCATCAAAAATAATAAAATATTCTTTTGTAATTCATAAATAGGCTTTTTATTTAGATTTTTCTCTACCAGTAAAAAAGCTGCACCCAAATAATAAGGTTCAATTTTTGTAAAATAATATAGCTTATTTTCATCATTCATGTATACTTGTTGGCTTAGAAGTTTCTTCTTTGAAACACTACCAAAAATGTATTCTCTATTTTTGTCATATATGCTTGAATCTACAGTAGCATCTCTAGGATAGAAAAGTTTTGAGCTAACAGATTTATGTAAAGCCCTTAGTTCTTGTTCTAATTGTTCTGCATGAACTTTAAGTTCATCTCTTTGCTGATCGAGTATATGATGTTTTTGAGAGGTATAAAAGATCCATGATGCCAATGAAAAAAGTAACATGGTAGAGCCTAAATAAATAAGTAAAAAACGAATAAGACTTTTTTTTTCACTTTTTAACAAATCGGTATCCTACATTTTTGATGGTTTCTATGTTATCTTTACCTAAAAAAGTACGTATTGTTTTCACATAAGCCCGTAAAGAACCTGCACTTGGTTCTTCATTATACTCCCATAGACGTTCAAATATTTTATCGTAACTCAAGAGTTCATTGGGGTTTTCTAAAAACAGTGCCAGCAATTTTACTTCTTTGGTTTTCATAGCTACGCGTTCATTGTCTTTGATAAGTATATTTTCTTTAGTATTAAAAAAAAGACCTTCTCCCAAATCAATATGCTCTTCATAACTATTATCGTAACGGCGTTTAAGTATAGACTCTACACGGACTAACAACTCTTTAAGTGCAAAAGGTTTACGTATGTAGTCATCACACCCTACATCAAAACCTTTAGTCACATCTTCTACAGCATTTAATGAAGTAATAAATATAGCCGGTGTTTTCACTCCATTTTTACGCAATTTTTCTAAAAACCGATAACCATTTTGTAACGGTACCTTCACATCTAGTAACATCAAATCTATGTGTTTTTCATAAAAGATATCTTCTGCATTAAAGCCATCATATGCACAATATACTGTATAGCCTTGATACATCAAAAATTGCTTTACCGTATCACTTAACTGTTGGTCATCTTCAAGAAGTAAAATAGTTGCCGACATAGTTCTACTTTTACCTATAACTTTGTCATCTATCTGTTCTTACACTGTTGTCCATGACCTTGTCCTTGTCCTAGACTACCAAAATTATCATACATCCAAGATGCAATGGTTTGCAGTTCAGCCTGCGTAACATTTCCTTTTTGTGATGGCATGAGACCAAAACGTTTAATTTTATCTGGCATACATACTGCTTTACTCTCTTCAGGGTTGAGTGCATAATCTACTATGAACTTTACAGCTTCCTCTTTAGAACTATATCTCATTTTTACATGTCTCATAACACCCATAGCCGGAGGTGCTACAAGTGCAGATATATCTGAGGGACGCGTCTTGACATGACATGCTGCACATTTAGCTTTAAAAAGTGTCTCTCCTGATGTTTCCCCATAAACAGAAGGGGTAAGAAGGAAAAGTGCTCCAAGTATCACTATTGTTTTTTTTAATTTCATTATAATCCTTTGACATTGATACCTCATCATAATATTCTAAAATGAATTAACTATGAACCGCTTCTAAATCCAAACAAACACTCGTTCCTATGTTTTTTTCAGACTTTATATGGATGGCTATATTTTCACTCTCACAATAGGTTTTGACCAATGCAAGACCAATACCCTCACCCTCATTATTTTCATCACTTTGAAAATAACGTTCATGTATACGCAAAAGTTCTGAAGTAGTCATCCCTATACCTTCATCTTCTACACATACACTGTGTTTATCTAAAACAATCTTTATCAAAGATGCTTTAGGTGAATATTTCATAGCATTTGAAAGTATATTATCTAACATCTGTTCAAACCCAATCTTATCTACCTCTATGGTATATGCTTTCAATACAAGCGTAAAAGTATGACGTTGTTGTTCTTGAAAAATAGCCACACGTTCTTCAACAACTTTACTCACATCAAAACGCTCTTTTTCTATAGGGTGTATCTCTTTCTTAATCGTATAGACCAACTCATCATACAATCTAGCCAATCTTGAACTAGCATCTTCGATACGTTGCAAACGTTTAAGTGACTTCTCATCTTTTAATGACTTTTTCAACATTGTACTGTTTGCATGAATAGTAGCTAGTGGTATATTAAGTTCATGTATAATATTTTTACTTAATTCAGTTAACGTATCTTCCATCTTCTTTTTAGGCGCAAAAATAAGTGTGGTTAATATATATCCCCATCCTACTGCTACCAAAAAAACCAAAGCACCTGCGATAAAAAAATTAAACTCACTTAAGTGCCAATTTTCCAAGAAACGGTACACTGCCATAAGTAATACCGTCATAGTCACCACATAGATAATCAATGCGATAAAAAGTTCTTTTCCTCTAGATATCATCTAAATTGAATCCTATACCCTACACCTCTGAGGTTCTCAATTTGTTCAGGAAAGTATTTTTTTAACTGTGCAATATACACTCGTAAAGCCCCATCGCTGGCCTCTTCAGAAGCAGACCATAGGTGAGCTTTTAACTGCTCTAAAGGTACAACTTCACCCTGCCCTTCTAAAAGTACAAAAAGCAATTCTGAACTTTTGACACTTAACTCTACTTTGACACCTTTTAGAGAAAGTGTCTTACGCAAAGTATCAAACTCATATTCGCCTACTTGTACGACTTGCGTGCGTACCTGCCTTCGTAGTACAGCATTGATGCGTAACAAAAGCTCGTCCAAATCGACAGGCTTAGTGATATAGTCATCTGCCCCTTGGGTAAAACCCTCTTTAAGCGAATTTTTATCATCACGAGAGGTAATAAAGATAGTTGGGGTATCATCTCCAGATGCACGTAGTTTTTGCAATAAATCAAAACCACTTTCATAAGGTAAATTGACATCAAAAAGATAAAGATTGTAGTTTGTATCGTAAGACAAGTCAAGGGCACTGTATGGGTCTAACACACAATCAACTATAAAGTTTTCCTCTTCGAGAAAGTCTTGTAGTGTTTCATTAAAAAGTTTGTCATCTTCAAGTAAGAGTATTTTAAGTGCCAAAAGAACTCCTATTTCAAAGTTAGGCTTATGCCTATATATTTCTTTAAGGCTTGCCCACAAATGAATCTTTGATGGGCAGTACCCATCTTACATAAACATTCCACCATTGACTTTCAACGTCTCACCTGTAATATAAGAAGAGTGATCTGAAAGTAAAAATGCCACAGCATCTGCCACTTCACTAGGGTTACCAAATCTAGCCATTGGTATTTTTGCAGTAAAAGCATCTTTCACTTCATCTTTAAGTACTGCTGTCATCTCTGTTGCAATGAAACCTGGTGTAATCGTATTAAAACGAATCCCAGATGTTGCCGCTTCAATAGCAAAAGACTTAGTCATAGCTATAGTTCCACCCTTAGATGCCGCATAATTTGTTTGACCAGCATTACCTGTTTCACCCACAATAGATGCAATATTAACAACGGAACCAAAACGTTTTTTACGCATCACTTTTAATGACTCACGACAACCTATAAATGTTGAAGTCAAGTTTGCATTAATAACATCCATAAAAGCTTCTGTCTTCATACGCATTGCTAAACCATCTTTAGTAATACCTGCATTATTTACCAGATAAGCCAGTTCTCCATCTGCAGCAACAATTTCTTTCATCCCCGCAACAAAAGCCTCTTCACTGCTTACATCAAACCCTATGACCTCAGCTTGTCCACCAGCCGCCTCAATCTCAGCCTTCACTGCATTAGCTTCAGCCTCACCAGAACGAAAATTCACCCATACTTTTAAACCAAAAGCAGCTAAACCTTTTGCTATTTCTGCACCTATTCCTCTACTTGCACCTGTTACGAGTACATTCTTACCTGTAAATTTCATTTAAACCCTTATTGTATGACTTGATGACTATTGGGGAAATAGTCTATTTTTAATCTCTTCAAATATCTTATAATCATTAGCACTTATCTTATCTGAATAAATGACATGATTAAGCTGTTCTAATATATGTAGCTTAGCTATTCTATCATCTTTTAATGCTTGATTTACAATTTCAACATGTTCATCCAAATTATAATCCATATCCATAGTCTTATACAGAAACTCTTTTGCTTCTTCTTCCGTACATGTGAAATTATGTTTCATAATATCACAAAAAATAGGTGCTTCTTTCTCAATATCACGATTATCAACCTTAATAATATGCGCCAGCAATATACCTACAGATTCTTGAATCTTTTTATCCATTAAAATACCCTTTCTTTTTGTATTTCTAAAAACTTATTATTTTGCACTATTGTAACATAGCTAAATTAAGGGTGCATCCATCTCTTCTGGAATTTCTAACCCCATAAGTGTAAGAACCGTAGGTGCAACATTATTTAGTCCGCAGTTTTCTTTGACACTGTCAACACCCTGTGCCAATACATAACACCATACTTCACCCACAGTATGATTGGTCAATACTTGCCCTTTCTCATCTTTCATCTCTTCACAATTTCCATGATCAGAAGTTAAAACAATGTTATAGCCTTCTTCTTTTACTTTATGAATAATTTTTCCTAATTCTACATCGACAGCGTTCACAGCCTTACATGCAGCATCATAATTCCCTGTATGTCCTACCATATCACCATTCGCAAAATTAACCACTATAAGGTCATAATTTTCATCCATCGCAGTTTGGACTGCTTGTCCTACTTCTGGTGCAGACATTTCTGGTTTCATATCATATGTCTTTACATTAGGACTAGGTATAAGTACACGACTCTCACCTATATAAGGCTCTTCTATACCTCCATTTAAGAAAAATGTCACATGTGCATATTTTTCTGTTTCAGCCGTATGAAGTTGACGTAAACCAGCTTCGGACACAACTTGCGCTAAAGTATTTTCAGGCGCTGTTTTTGGAAAAAGTATAGGAAAGCTAAAACTTGCATCATACTGGGTCATCGTAGCTATATGTAAAGTCGTATTTTTTTGAGCAAAGTGATCAAAGGTCTCTACACCGAGTGCAGTGGTGATTTCACGTACCCTATCTGAACGAAAGTTTGTCACAATGACGGCATCACCATCTTGCATACCTTCATAACCATATAAAGCAACCGGTTCAACAAACTCATCTAATTCATTTTTTGCGTAACTTTCATCAATGTACTCTGCTGTGCTAAGTGAAGATGATGGAGTTGCTTTTACTATAGCGTTGTATCCTTTTTCTACACGCTCCCATCGATTATCTCTATCCATAGTAAAGAAACGACCTCCTATGGTTGCGATAGATATATCTTCATCACAGATTGCTTCTATTTGTTCAATATATGTTTTTGAAGAGGTTGGACTCACATCTCTACCATCTGTAATCAGATGTAAAAACACTTTTTTACCTCTCTTTTTTGCCAACTTTGCTAACCCAATAGTATGATTTATATGTGAATGAACACCACCATCACTCAACAAACCTATAAGATGTAAACGATCACTTTTATCCATTGTTAAATTCAGGGCATCATTTGTTTCAATGCTACCATCATCAATTGCCAAAGAAACTTTTACTAAATCTTGATACAACACACGTCCTGAACCTATAGTCATATGTCCTACTTCAGAATTACCCATCTGACCTTCTGGTAATCCAACAGAGAGTCCATGTGTAGAGATGAGTGCTCTAGGTGCCTCTTCAAAAAGCATATCATAGGTTGGTTTTTTTGCATCCTTAAACGCATTACATGTACTATCTGGCTTGCAGCCTATCCCATCAGTGATAATCAAAATTGTCTTTGTCTGTTTCATTCATTCATCTTTCAAATAAATATGGATAAAAATGAGAAAATCTCATCTTTACTACACTGTCACTAAGACAACTGTGGCAGTTGACTCATACGACTGGTCGTATTTTCATTCATATTCATACTTTCATTACGTATTTAATTGAAATAATAGTAAAATAAACTTTCTTAATACTTTAATTATAAATTTAACCGAAAGAATATGTATGTTATACGAACTCTCACAACTTTTAGATATAAACTTACTCGGATATATCTCAGTACGCGCAGGTTTTGCATTTTTTATTGCTTTTTTACTTACTATTATTATCATGCCAAAGTATCTTGCTTGGGCCATTTCTAAAAATGCCAATCAACCTATAAGTAAATATGTTCCTGCTCACGAAAGTAAACGTCACACACCAACCATGGGTGGTGCTATTTTTCTTGTTGCTACTGTTATTGCAACACTTATTAGTACTGACTTAAGCAATTTATATATCATAGGTGGACTCATTACCATTATAGGTTTTGGACTTGTAGGGTTTCAAGACGATATAGGAAAAGTACTGGCGGGAGATAACCTAGAGGGTCTCACCCCAAAAGGTAAAATACTACTCCAATCCATCATAGCTGCCATCTCTACAGCCATATTACTTTATGCTGGTTTTCCAACAGAATTTTATGTCCCTTTTCTAAAAACACCTTTATTTGACTTGGGCTACCTAGCCATTCCTTTTTGGGTACTTGTTTTTTTGGCTACAACCAATGCAGTGAACCTTACAGATGGGTTAGATGGACTGGCAACAGTGCCTTCTATCATTGCTTTATTTACGTTAGGTGCTATTATTTATGTCACAGGTCATGCTGTTTTTTCACAATACCTTCTAGTACCCAATATCAATGGTGTAGGTGAAGTGATGATTTTGGCATCAGCACTCTCTGGAGCTTTACTTGGATTTTTGTGGTACAACTGTTACCCTGCTGAAGTTTTCATGGGAGATACTGGAAGTCTAGCTATTGGTGGATTCATAGCCTATTTGGCTATTTTAGGAAAAAGTGAAGTACTTCTTATCCTTATTGGACTTATTTTTGTCATTGAAACGGTCTCGGTTATACTCCAAGTAGGAAGTTTTAAATTACGCGAAAAACGTATTTTTAAAATGGCTCCTATTCACCATCACTTTGAGCTTAAAGGATGGGCAGAGAACAAAATTATTGTACGCTTTTGGATGATCTCCTTTATTGCTAATATCTTAGCGCTTATATCATTTAAGTTTAGATAATATGCAAAAGCCCACACTTTTTGGTTATGGACTAACCACCAAAGCAATTGCTAACAAACTAGGTGGTGGTTGTACTTTTTTTGATGACAACTGCCAAGAAAGCTATATTGATGAAAATAACAATACTATCAAACCCTCAAAAGAGTTTAATCCCAAAGAGAGTACACTAGAGGTTACAACCCCCAGCCTACCTCCAAAGCATCCACTTATACAATCTGCAAAAAACCTATTGAGTGAGTATGACTACTTTTTAAATGAAAAAACCAGCGAAACACAAGCACCTTTTACCATTTGGATAAGTGGAACCAATGGCAAAACCACTACCACTCAAATGCTGACACACCTTTTAGAAAAACGTGGAGCAGTCAGTGGTGGAAACATTGGTACACCACTAGCCAATTTAGATAAAAATGCATCTATATGGGTACTGGAAAGCTCCTCTTTTACTCTGCACCACACAAACATAGCTTCACCAGACATCTATTTACTCCTCCCCATCACACCCGATCATTTAGATTGGCATAAAACAGCCCAAGCCTATGAAGCAGATAAACTCAAACCTCTACGTACTATGAAGGAAGGAGAATTGGCTCTCGTTCCAAAAGGGTTAAATATTCCAAAAACTTCAGCGTATGTAGTTGAATATGACAGCGACACATTTTTATGTGACTATTTTTCATTAGACAGCTCAAAACTAAACTACAAAGGTGCTTTTTTACAAGATGCACTGCTTTCACTGGCTATCACTAAAGTATTGTTTGATGAAGTAGATTACGATTTACTCAACCACTTTCAGCGTGATGCCCACAGACAAGAAGAGTTTAAAGATGCAAAAAACAGACTTTGGGTCAATGACTCTAAAGCCACAAATATTGATGCAAGTATACAAGCTGTCAAAACATACTCAGATAAGCATATATATCTCATATTAGGTGGAGATGACAAAGGCGTAGATTTAACACCACTTTTTAAACAATTACAAACACTTTCGCTTACACTATATACTATAGGAAAAAATAACGATAAACTCTTAGCTCTTGCCAATGATAATAATATTGACGTAATAGAGGCTAAAACCATAGATAAAGCCATAGAAGAGATCGATACAAGGCACACTCTAGAAAGTATTGCATTACTTTCCCCTGCTTCAGCAAGTTTTGATCAATTCAAATCCTACAAGCATAGAGGTGAAACTTTTATGAATTTAGTAAAAGATTTAAAAAAATAAATCTTTTACTTATTTATTTGCCTATCTTTTAAGTTTAAGCCGTTATAATTCTTCCACTTAAATGACAGCTTGTCTTTTAAGCAATGTGGCTCGGTAGCTCAGGGGTAGAGCAAAGGATTGAAAATCCTTGTGTCGACAGTTCGATTCTGTCTCGAGCCACCACTTACTATTTATATTCTCTTAATAAATCATTAACTTACTCTTAAAAAATATATCTTTACGCTATCAATACACCCTATTTTTAAACTCACTTATCTTTCACCACCTACGCTTAGATACCGATAGAATCGTCAATAGGAACAAATTATTAATGTTTTGTTAACTTTTTATTAATTTTATTGACATTTTTAGAAACTATTGGTTATAATTTGGTGTATTCAAAACAAATTCAAGGAGATTACAAATGAAAAAAACATTATTACTTTCAGTAGTAGCGTCAACAATGATTATGGCGGGTGGATCAATTGCACCAGTTGAGCCAGTAGTAGAAGCAACACCAGAAGTAGCAGCACCAGTTGAAACTTCAGGATGGGATTTTAGTGGTCAAGCAGTAGCATATACACAAACAGCAGACAACTACGGTGAAGGTTCACTATTTGATGATGAGTCAACTTATGCAGCAGTTGGAGCACAACTAAGAGCAGAAAACAAAGATGTTATGGGTGGTTTTGGTGCTGGAATTGAAGTTTCAGGAATTCACTCTGACAATGGTACAGGTGCAGGATTCTATGGTAACGGTGGTTCAGCAGGTAACACATCTGGTGGAATTACACAAGCATATGTAACTAAAGCTTTTGGTAACACATCATTCAAAGTGGGTCGTCAAACACTTCCAAAGTCACTTTCTCCATTTGCATACTCTGAAGGTTGGCAAGTATTCAAAAATACATTTGATGCAGCGTTAGTTGTAAACTCAGATCTTCCAAGTACAACACTTGTATATGCATTTGTAAAAAACTATAACCGTTCAGTAGGAGACTTCTTAAATGAAGATTCTTTTGTTGCTGCAAACCCAGTTGATAGTGCTGCTGGCGTACACATGATAACAGCTCAAAACAAATCAATTGATGGTTTAACATTAACAGGTACTTACTATACTGCTCCAGATACTGCTGATGTTGTATGGGGTGATGCAAAGTTCAAAGCTGGTATGTTTAGTGTAGCACTTCAAGGTGGACAACTTTCTCCAGAAGTAGGTGAAGAAACAACAGCATTTGGTGCTAAAATTGGTGCTAAACTTGGTATGATTAATGCTTCACTTGCATACTCTTCAGTTGACGAAGATGGTGCTATGAACGTTTCAAACTGGACAGGTGTTAAATCTCCACTTTACACACAAATGGTACTTAACAACGTTGGTCAATATGCGGCAACTCCAGGTTCTGACTTCTTAAAAGCATTTGCAACAGCAAAAGCTCTTGGTGGTACAATAAAAGTTGGTTACGGTACAGGTCTTCAGTATAAAGGTGATTCTGATGTAAATTACTCTGAACTTGATTTAATGTATGTAACTAAAATCTCAAAAAATACAAAGCTATTTGCAGGATACGTAATGACTGATTCTGATATCGAAGGTCAAGACTCAAGTAACTTTGTTCGTTTCTGGGCAAGATACTCTTTCTAAGAATAACTTCTTACAAAGTTTAACTACCTTTAGAGTTCAGACTTCGGTCTGACTCTAACCTTCTTATTTCTAAATTTCCAATCTTTTATCGTACATTTTTTTAACCTTATAAGCATTTAGATATAATGCTAAAAAAGTATATTATTAAAAGAGTATCCATGTTTATAAAAACTACCCTACAATACAATAAGGTCCTAAATGAACACTAAAAAACTACACCTAGTAAGTCTAGGATGTACCAAAAACCTTGTTGATAGCGAGGTAATGCTTGGTCGACTTAAAGAGTATGAAATCACTGATGATAATACCAATGCAGATGTCATTATTGTCAATACCTGTGGTTTTATAGATGCTGCAAAAGAAGAGAGTATTAACACTGTACTCAATTTACATGATGAACGTAAAGAAAACTCTATACTAGTCATGTCAGGGTGTCTCACTGAACGCTATAGAGAAGAACTACAAGCAGATATCCCTGAAATAGACATTTTTACAGGTGTAGGTGACTATGAAAAGATAGATGAACTCATTGCATCTAAGCAGAGTACCTTCACTCCTGAAGTTTATCTGGCAACAGAAACTTCTGGTAGAGTCATTACTGGATCAAATTACCATGCCTACATTAAGATAGCTGAAGGCTGTAATCAAGCTTGTTCGTTTTGTGCCATCCCAAGTTTTAAAGGTAAGTTACATTCACGCTCCCTCTCTTCTATTGTTAAAGAAGTAACTATGCTAGTAGCAGATGGCTATACAGATTTTTCTTTTATTTCACAAGACAGTTCAAGTTATGGACGAGATATGAAACTATCCAATGGACTCATAGAGCTTATAAAGTCAGTAGAAAATATTGAAGGTATTAAGTCAGCACGTATTTTATACCTCTACCCTAGTACCACTACTTTTGATTTAGTGGATGCTATTTCAGATTCACATATATTTCAAACCTACTATGATATGCCTATTCAGCATATAGATGATACTGTACTTAAAACGATGAAACGAGGTTTTGGTGAGCAAAAAACGATTGCACTATTAGAATATATGAAATCTAAACCTAACGCATTTGTGCGTACCTCTCTCATAGCTGGTCACCCTGGTGAAAATGATGAAAGTTTCAAAAGACTTTGTGCTTTTATGAAAGATTTTAAATTTGATAGGTTCAATACCTTTGCTTATTCAAATGAGGAAACTACCTCTGCATACACCCTAGAGCAAATACCACAAGAGACGATTGATATGAGAGCAGACATATTAGGTGAAATTGCAGAAGACTCTACACAAGATTCATTAAAATCCATGGTAGGTCAAACTATTATAGTCGCTATAGATGGTCAAAGTGATGAACATGAATACTTACTCTCTGCAAGACCTCAAAACTGGGCAGTAGACATAGATGGAGAAGTGCTCATCAATGATACTTCTGATTTACCTGTACAGTATGGGGATTATTATGAAGCAACAGTCACAGAGTTAGTGGGTTCTCAATTATTAGCTACACTTCATAAAGCATGTTAACGCTTGATTTAAATAACTTACAAAATAAGAAAAATCTCTTAGCATTTTCAGCAGGAGTAGACTCTTCTGCTCTCTTTTTTCTGCTTCTAGAAAACAACATTAAGTTTGACATTGCCATCGTTGACTATAATGTAAGAAAACAGAGTAAAAAAGAAGTGACTCACGCTAAAACATTAGCAAAACAACACAAGCTCTTTTGTCATAGTATTCAAGCACCCCAATATAATGCACATTTTGAACAAAAAGCAAGAAATTTTCGTTATGAGTTTTTTGAGTCACTCATACAGATAGAAGGCTATGATAATCTACTCACTGCACACCAACTGGGTGACCAACTAGAGTGGTTACTCATGCGACTCACTAAAGGCGCAGGTGTCAGCGAGCTTGTAGGACTTGAACCTCTCACACAAAAAGAAAACTATACTTTACTCCGTCCCTTACTACCGTATGCAAAAGAAGAACTACTACACTACCTAGAGGACAATGCATACCCTTACTTTATAGATGAAAGTAATACCAATCCGAAGTATGAACGTAACAAGTTTCGAGAACAGTTTTCAGATGCACTTCTTTCTGAATATAAAGAGGGAATACAAAGAAGCTTTGATTACTTAAGAGTTGACAAAGAAATACTTGAGAGTGGGTTTGAAACCATTTATAAAGAAGGCTCTCTTCGTATTACCAAACTTGAAAATATAAACACGAAAGTAAAAGCAACTGATCTCACCCTAAAAACACTAGGCTACTTACTTTCTGCAGCACAACGTAAAGAAGTAGAAAAAGAAAACTCTCTGGTTTTAGGTGGAGAATGGGTTGTTGAATTACAAGATGATTTACTTTATATATCTCCCTATTTAACTCTTCCCATGCCTAAAAAATTTAAAGAAGCATGCAGAGTAGCAAAAATACCCAATAAAATAAGACCCTATATTTTTGAAAAAAATATAGAACCAAAATTCCTAATTTCTAATTCCTGATTCTTCATTTTTCAATCAAAGGGTGTGCTTTCATATACTCTTGCATTTTTTTCACACTTCCAAGTTTCGTATAGACTTGTGTCGTTGCCATAGTCTCATGTCCAAGCAGTTCTGAAACATCTGCTATGCGAGCCCCATTGTTTAGTAAATGTGTGGCAAAAGAGTGTCGTAACTGATGGGGGGTTGCCTTAATACCAGAAGCTTTAAAAAGCTTCGTCATCATGTAACGTAACTGAGCAACATTCATAGGTGCGTTGCCTTTTTCAAAAAGATACTTTTTAGGGTGTTTTTCTTTCATGTAAAGTGCTATAAGTTTTTGTAAATTCGGGAGTATTGGAAGTTCCCTCACCTTATTTCCTTTACCATGAATTTGTACCCAATTATTTTTTATAGCATCAAGTCTAAGCTGACTCAATTCTGAGATACGTAAACCCAAGCCATAAAGCATCGAAATAAGCAGTTTCTCCTCAATATTCGCTTGTGCTAAGACTTCTACTATGTAGCTCTCTTCTATAGGTTTAGGAAGGCTCTGAGTTACCTTAATAGTCTCATCTCCTATAAGTTTTACATAAAAATGACACTGTTCTTCTAAATACTTAACAAAGGAGCGTACTGCTGAGAGTTTTTTTACAATTGTTTTTTTGCTATTTTTGACCATATGAAAACGAAAAGGCGTAATATCTAAAACATTTACTCCTTCTTCTTCATAAAAATGGCTTGACTCCATCATTTGTCTAAGTGCTATTTCGTACGTAGTAATAGAGAGTTCAGAGTATCCCCGAACAGAAAACAGATAATCCAAAAAATCTTCACTTTTTTGTGCTAAGTCTTCAAGTCCCATTTTTATATTGTCACTCAATAGTATGTGCTAACATGTGTGAAGACAAATACACTTTAGCCTCTTCTAAATCCATTCCCTCTAAAGAGATACTTTGTATGTAAAAATCTACTTGTGTAAATGGTTTAGGTATCACAAACTTGTCCCATGAACTTAACTGCCAATAGCATTTTGCTTGAAAATTCATGACAAAGATAGGAAGTTTAGACTTAAGAGCTATACCAATGGCACCATCACTCATAGTGTGTCTTGGACCCTTTGGCCCATCTGGTGTAATAAGAACCTCTTCACCTTGTTTAATACTTTTAAATGCTTGAATAAGTACTTGCTTCGCACCTTTACGACTAGAACCTCGTAGTGATCTAATACTGAACTTTGCTAATGTACCAGCTATTAAAGAACCATCAAAATGTGTAGAGATAATAGCAGAAGCAGGATGCTTTTTATGTATATGCCGATAGGCTTGTGGTGACATAAACAATTCTCCATGCCAACAAACACAGACATGTTGTGAATCATCTATGGGGGTAATATAATGAAACTTTTTACGTGAAGTAAACCAAATAAAACGCATTAATAAGTAACCCAATGAAGGGATGACTAGTTCGCCTACCCTTCTAGTAAACGCTTTCATGTGTATTTCCTAGAGAAGTACACCATCAAGTGCACCTCTTGATGTTTTGGTTACCTTCACCTCTAAAATTTTTCCCAATAACTCCTCACTCCCTTCAACAAAAAAGAGCTTTCCATCATCTGAACGTCCAGATACTCTGCCATTTGGCTTCAATTCATCAAAATATACTTTATGTACCCTACCCATTTGTGCATCCATCACTTCATCGAGTATTTCAGTATGTCTTGCTTGTAATTTTGTCAAACGTTCCCCTGCAATGGTAGCATCTATCTGATTTGTATACTCTGCCGCTTCCGTGTGAGGTCGAGGAGAATATTTAAAAGAAAACATCTGTTCAAAACGTACTGTTTCTAACACATCCATCGTATCTAAAAAGTCTTCATCACTTTCACCAGGAAACCCTACAATAACATCTGTAGAAATAGTCGCTTCTGGGCATAATGCACGTATCTTTGCACAACGGTTGATAAAGTTTTCTTTACTGTAACCTCTTTTCATCGCTTGTAGTAATGAGGTTGAGCCACTCTGCAACGGTACATGTATTTGTTTACATACTTTTGGATTTGAAGCAAATTCTTCGATAAATGCATTGTCCATATGTAAGGGGTGAGGAGAGGTAAAACGTATACGTTCTAAGCCTTCAATAGTAGAAATCTTTTGCAATAACTGTGTAAAATCACATTTCTCGTCTGATGAACCAAAGCGTCTTCCATAGTTATTCACATTTTGTCCTAAAAGCATCACCTCTTTGGCCCCAGTTTTAACTGCTTTGGTAATCTCTTGCATAATTAACTCTGAAGGAATTGATATCTCATCACCTCTTGTTGCTGGTACAATACAAAAGGTACATGATTTATCACATCCTATAGAGATATTTACCATTGCCTTGAATGGGTTTGATCTATACTCACCAAATGCATAAGTACTTTCATCAAAGTCTGTACTTACTTCTACAGCATGCTTACTGTTGACAACTTCATTAATTTTAGAAACATTTCTTGCACCTAACACAAAGTCTACCACAGGCGCACGTTTAATAATCTCTTTACCTAAATGAGACGCAGTACATCCTGCTACACCTATTTTAGCACCCTCTTTTCTATGTTTTTTGAAAACACCAATTTCAGAAAATAGTTTAGCCACAGGCTTTTCTCTAACAGAACATGTGTTTATAATAATAAGGTCAGCTTCGGAAAGTGTTTCAGTAAGTTCGTAGGGTTCTTTTTCGTTTAGTTCTGCAATCATATGTTCGCTGTCGCGAACATTCATTGCACATCCAAGTGTTTCTATAAATAATTTTTTCAATCAATTCTCTTATGCTATGATATGTACTTCGTAGATGTATTCATTTTCATCTAATCCGTATTTAACCTCACGCATATAGACCGAAAAGCTCTTCTCTTCAAAAAATTCAATCATCTCTTTAAGTTCTTTATGTGAATTATCTTTGTCAAAATAAAATATAGATTTATTCGCTAGTTCTTCTTCCAACTTTTTTAACTCTATCGTTTTAGGTTTTGCACTTAACGTTGTTCTAGCAAGTTTCAATTTCATCTATAAGACCTTTGTTTGTATTCATTGCTAGGAGTATACTTTATTTTCAGTAAAGGTTTGATTAGCTATAATCTTCATCTTCAAAAAAAACCCCCCAAGATGTTATTGACGCTGTTATGTTACCTCTTGTAGCGGTGTATTTGAAAATTTTACTATATTAGGCACTCAAAAAATGGAAAAAATATTAGATATTATAGAGGCAATCGCCCACGAAAAAAACATCACACAAGAGCATGCTTTAGATGCTTTTAAAGAAGCACTCATTAACACTGCAAAAAAACTTACTACACGTACAAGTGCCTTTGAAGTTCTCATAGATGATGACACAAAAACCTACGCTGTCAATAAAGTCATTACCGTGGTAGCAGATGGCGATGCACAACTGATGGAAGAAGTTGGATATGGTGACAATAAAGAGATGATTGAATCTGATGGATTTATGCCTCTTAGTGAAGCACTAGAGTTTGATGATTCTTTGGAAATCGGTGACCAACTCAAAGAAGAATTTATCTTAGAAGAGCATGGACGTACAGCTTCAGCAAACCTCTTCAGAGAACTCGAATACCATATTCAAAGACGTATAGAACAAGACATTTTTGAAAAATACAAAGAAAAAGTCGGTTCAGTGATGCTAGGAACAGTCAACCGTATTGACGCAGATGATAACACCTATGTAGAAATAGGTGAACTCAAAGGTGTCATGAGCTTAAGAAACCGTATAAAAGGTGAAAAGTTTAAACGCGGTGACAGTATCAGAGCACTTCTTAGATTTGTCACTGTTGACAAAGAGTATGGACTATTTCTTGAACTCACACGTACCTCTCCAAAGTTCTTAGAAGCCCTTATGACTTCTGAAGTACCTGAAATTGATGATGGCGTGGTTGAGATTATTAATGCAGCTAGAATTCCTGGTGAGAGAGCTAAAATTTCACTCAAAACTGAGCAGATGAATGTTGACCCTATTGGTGCTGCCGTTGGTGTAAAAGGTGTACGTATTAACGCTGTAAGTCAAGAGCTTTCAGGTGAGAACATTGACTGTATTGAATACTCACCTATCCCTGAAGTTTATATTACACGTGCATTAAGTCCTGCTATTGTACAAACAGTTAAAGTAGATGCAGCTGAGAAAAAAGCTATGGTAAACATCACAGGTGACCAAAAAGCAAAAGCCATTGGTAAATCAGGAATAAACATACGTCTAGCTTCTATGCTTACAGGTTATACCATTGAACTTAATGAAATTGAAGGTGTCACAGAAAGACAAGTAGACTCATCTGAGCCTAATGAAGTAGCAAAAACAACAGATACATCTGCATTGGAAGATTTATTTAAATAGTATGTAACTTAGGGTTTTACCCTATCTGTGCTGGTTACGACAAAATCATTTCAGAAAAACTCTCTGCGTCAAGTGATGCAGAGCCTACAAGTACGCCATCTACCCCAGCGATACTTGTTATCTCTTTAATGTTGGAAGGTTTTGCAGAACCACCATAAAGTAGTGGTTTATTATCTATGGCTTTTTTCAATGCTCTATGTGTGGTAGATATCTCTTCAACCGTTGCAGATCTTCCTGTTCCTATGGCCCAAATAGGTTCATAAGCAACAATCAATCTATCGTAGTTTATATCTATGCCGTCAAATTGCGCGAGTAAATACTTCATGACTGCTTCAAAACCCTTTTCACGAATCTCTAAAGGCTCGCCAATACAGTAGATGATTTCAAACCCCTCTTCTTGGAAAAAAGAGAACTTTTGGGACACTTTTTCTTGAGACTCACCCAAGTACTCTCGTCTTTCACTGTGTCCTATAAGTATAGTTTTAATACCAAATTCATCTAGTTGTTCTATACCTATCTCACCTGTGTATGCACCATGGTGCGCGGCATAAGCATTTTGTGTACCTATAGTAAAGTCACCCTCATAACTATCCATCGCAGTAGCAGGAGGGAAAATATAGACTTTGTCATCTACATTTTTAGCTTTTATATTAAGACTTAACTCTTGAAGATATAGTTCGGTACTTTTTCTTGTATGATTGGTTTTAAAATTTGCTGCATAAATCACTATCTATTCCTTAATAATGTAACTAGCTTCATGAGCCTACTTGTTAAGTAGTCACAGTAGCTAGCTTAAAAAAGTGCTTCATGCACATTTTTAAGTTTTGAGAATTTGAGCTTTACTCTAAAAGCCTTGTTACCCCTTTAAAGCTTCAAGTCCAGGAAGTGACACGCCCTCTATGAGTTTTAAACTTGCTCCCCCACCTGTAGAGATAAATGTCATTTCATCTACATCGCCAGCTTGTTGTACCACGTCAGCAGTGTCACCACCACCAACTATAGTTGTCGCATGTGTTTGAGCGATGTTGTTTGACATAGCCATGCTTCCTTTAGAGTATCTATCCATTTCATACACGCCCATAGGACCATTCCAGATAATTGTTTGTGCATCATTAAGTGCTTCTCTAAACAACCTAGTACTCGCAGGGCCAATATCTAGTCCCATCCAGCCTTCTGGTATCTCTTGAATAGGCAAAAATTTAACTGTTGTATTTTCAGAAAATTCTGCTGCAACCACTGCATCAACAGGAAGATAAAATTTTACACCCAACTCTTTGGCTTTAATCATAATGTCACTTGCTTCATCAATAAGATCATCTTCAACCAATGAATTACCTATCTCATGTCCTAATGCTTTTAAGAAAGTAAAAGCCATACCACCACCAATAATCACTTTATCTACTTTAGGCAAAAGATTTGTGAGTGCCTGAAGTTTTCCAGAAACCTTTGAACCACCTACAACAGCTACAAATGGACGTATAGGTTTTTCTAAAATTTTAGAGAAGAAATTTACCTCTTTGCCCATAAGAAAACCTGCTGCTTTATGTTCAGCATCAAAGTATTCAGTAATGGCATCAATAGAAGCGTGTTTTCTATGGCATGCTCCAAACGCATCATTGATATAGATATCTGCAAAGCTAGCCAGTTTTTTTGCAAAATCTGGATCATTTTCAGTCTCTCCAGCTTCATAACGTAAATTCTCAAGAAGGAGTACATCCCCTGCTTCAAGCTTAGAAGCTTTTGAGATGGCACTTTCACCTACAACATCTTCTGCCATAAAGATATCTCTTTTAATTTTGAGTAAAGAGTGCAGTCTCTTTGCTACAGGTACAAGTGAAAACTTCTCTTCATATTTACCTGGTTCTGGTCTTTCATAGTGTGAAGCTAAAATAATTTTACAATCTCTGTCGATACAGTAACGAATTGTTTGTAATGCAGAACGAATACGTCTATCATCTGTAATATTTCCAAATTCATCTTTAGGTACATTAAAGTCACATCTTATAAAAACGCGTTTACCTTCTATATCTAACTCTTTTATTGTTTTCAATTCAATCTCTCCTAAAAATTATTTACTTATGTGTACAGCCATATCTACCAAGCGACATGAGTATCCCCACTCATTGTCGTACCAAGAGAGTACCTTAACCATGTTCCCATCAATGACTTGAATGGTATCTTGTGCAACCACTGTACTCTGCTCTTCACCTACAAAATCCATAGAGACTCTATACTCATCATCTACCCCTAAAATACCCTTGTGAGAACCAAGACTTGCAACTTTAAATGCCTCTTGTACATCTTCTACTGTTACATCTTTATTAAGATTAACCGTTAAGTCTACCATCGATACATCTGGCGTGGGAACTCTAATTGCTTGTCCATTGATTTTACCTGCTAAGTTAGGCAGTACTTTTGAAATAGCTTTAGCCGCACCTGTTGTAGTTGGTACTAAGTTTGTTGCCCCAGAGCGACCTTTTCTTGGATCTTTTTTGTGTTTCCCATCTAAGATAGGTTGAGAAGATGTGTAAGAGTGAATCGTCGTCATAAGACCACTACTTATACCAAACGCATCATCAAGTACTTTTGCTAAAGGTGCTAAACCATTGGTAGTACATGAAGCATTCGAAACGACTGTCTGTCCTGCATACTCATCCGCATTTGCACCCAATACAAATGTTGCTGTATCATCTTTGGCTGGCGCAGAAAACAATACTTTTTTCACACCATTGTCTAAATATGGTTGCACAGACTCTTGTGTTAAAAATGCACCTGTACACTCTAGTACCAATTCAGCACCGACAGAAGCAAAGTCTATTTTAGAAAGCTCACGCTGTGCAAATATTTTAGCTTTTGTCTCACCAATATTGAGGTATCCATTTTCAACGCTTACATCTGCTCTTGTTCCATGTACTGAGTCATACTTAACATTGTACTCAATCATCTCTTCTGTACCAGAGGCATTCACCGCCACTAGTTCTATATCTTCTCTATCTGCAATAATTCTTGCAACACATCTTCCAATTCTTCCTAGTCCGTTTATTGCCACTTTTACAGCCATTGTCTGCCCTTATAATTATTATGCTAAAATTCTAACAATTTTACAGTAAATGAGGTTAGTATTTGGTTAATAAGAACAAGCCTATCGTAGCTATTTTTGGAGGAAGTTTCGACCCCCCACACTTAGGACATCAAGAGATTGTTAATACCGCCATAAAAAACCTACCTATAGATCTTTTACTTGTGGTGCCAGCTTACTTAAACCCTTTTAAATCCTCTTCACTTGCATCCGCAACACAGAGGCTAGAATGGTGTCATACACTCTTTGATAATGTAGATAAAGTAAAGGTAAATAACTATGAAATATCTGAAGGTAAAAGTACCCCAACCTCTCAATCTGTAAAACATTTTAATATAGTGTATAATGTACAATATCTTATCATTGGCTCAGACAATCTAGAATCACTGACAAAATGGCATCATTTTGAATGGCTAAACCATAATATTATTTGGGTTATTATCTCACGTAATGGTCATGAATTAGAGACAGATGAATTAAGAGAATATCGTGTGATAACACTTGATATTCCAACATCATCAAGCCATATAAGATTCTCTAAAGATTTACACTATATTGATAATAAAATTAAACAATCCGTACACAATGTACTCAAAGGAAATCAATGACAATAGAACAAAAAGTAGAAACAATTGTTACACTACTAGATGAGAAAAAAGCAGATGAGATAGAAGTATTTAATCTAGATGATGCAGATTATATCGCCAAACGCGTAATTATTGTAAACTCCCTCAATGGAAAGCATACACTCTCCCTTATAGATCATCTCAAAAAAGAGTTAAAGACCCAAAATGAAGAGATCTTAGCGTCGGACATTAGTGATGACTGGGCTGTAGCAGACCTAGGAGACATACTTATTCATGTTATGGTACCAGAATATAGACAACGTTACTCTCTTGAACAGTTTTTATCTGAACTTGTAGAAAAACAAAATAAAGCTAAAGACATTGACCCTGCATAGGGTCAATCAATCAAACCATGTCCTGAACCTGTCAGTAGTTCGAGTAACAAGAACAACCCAATAGTCACTACAGGTGAGAAAATAAGCCACCAATAATACTTACCCTTAAATACATACACCATGAGCCCTCCCCAAGCACCTAACACTAAAATCATATGCGCAATATAGATTGCTATGACCGGACGTGTCAAATTTCCTATAATGGCCAATGCAACGACAAGCCCAAAAGTGGCCAAAGAGAGTAAAAGTTTTTTGAGGTCTTTATTTCGAGAAAATTGAAAAAAGACAATAACTAGTGTTACTAGTACAGCTATAATAACTAAAGTTTTCATACAAATCCTTTGTTCAAGGTAAGCAAGTCACTCACCATAGACTATAAAATCCAGTAGATAATGATGTTCAGCCTATAACTTATCTACTATTTTAATACCAAGTATATCTAAGCCTTGTTTTATCGTTTTTGCTGTTAGGTCTGCTAGTTGTAAACGACTCATTTTAGTTACTTCATCTACGCCATCTTTTAGCATAGGGTTTTGTTCATAAAAGCGCATGAAGAGCGTTACAAGTTCATAAAGGTACGTAGTAATTTGATTAGGGCTAGCATCTATGGCTGCACGTTGTAAAATATCTTCAAAACGTAATAACATGACGGCTAACCTGTGTTCAAGTGCGTCACCAATCACAATATCTCCTGTAATTGGCCCATTATGTTTTCTAAAAATACTCTGTATTCTTGCATACGCGTACTGCATATAGAGTGAGGTATTCCCCTCAAATGAAAGCATCTTGTCCCAGTTAAAAATATAATTAGATTCTCTGTTTATGGCTAAATCTGCGTACTTCACTGCCCCAATACCTATGATTTTTGCAAGTTCATCTATCTCTTCTTGAGTATACTCTTCTTTATTGTTTATCGTCTCCCTTGCTTTAACTACAGCTTCATCAAGTAAGTCAATAAGCTTCACTGTCCCACCATCTCTGGTTTTAAAGGGTTTACCACCTTTATCCATCATTGTTCCAAAAGCAATGTGTTCTAATTTCACATCTTCATCTACAAATCCAGCATTTTTTGCAACTGTAAACACTTGTTTAAAATGCCCTGCTTGTCTAGCGTCTACTACATACGAGATACGTTTTGCTCCTAACTCTTGCGCTCGAAAGCGTAATGCAGCAAGGTCTGTTGTGGCATAAAGGTATCCACCATCGCCTTTTTGCACAATCACAGGCACATCATTACCTTCAATAAAGACACACTTCGCACCATCACTCTCTTGAAGCGTTCCATCACTCTTTAGAGACTCAACTACTTGAGGTAAATCTTCGTTATAAAAACTTTCAGCTCTCACATCATCACGCGTTAATTTAACATTCAATTTTTCATATACTTCTTCACAATGCCCTAAAGAAATATTGATAAACTTTTGCCATAATTTTAAACAGTGCTCATCTCCAGATTGTATTTTTACTACGTACTCTCTTGCTTTATTGGCGAAATCTTCATTAGCATCAAATTCACCTTTTGCATCTTTATAAAACTGCTCTAAATCTTTTAAAGATACAGAACCGTCTTCATCTTTCATTTCAAGATAGGCGATGAGCATACCAAACTGTGTACCCCAGTCACCTATATGATTTTGTCTTATTACCTCATCACCTAAAAAAGTGAGAAGGTTTGCGAGTGTGTCACCTATGATGGTAGAGCGTAAATGTCCTACATGCATCTGTTTAGCCATATTTGGCCCAGAATAATCAACCACGACCTTTGTAGGGTTTGGATTTACCTCAATATTGAGTCTATCATCATGCGTAGCATCTGAACATTGTTCTGCAATCCAAAGAGGATTAAGCCAAAGATTGATAAACCCTGGACCAGCTATTTCTGCTTTAATAACTACCCCATCTAATGCTAAATTGTCTATGATGAGTGTGGCAATTTCTCTAGGGTTTTTTCCAAGTTTTTTTGAAAGTGCCATCGCACCATTAAACTGATAGTCCCCAAATTCCGGTTTAGTTGCTTCAGACACAGACATTGGCTCATGATCTATATTTGCTTTAATGAAAGCATTTTTTAAAGTAATATTTACTGTTGATTTTAGTTTCATAGTTATTCCATAAGTAGTGGAGTGGAGATATAGCTCATAAAAGCTAGATAGTTAATGTTCAGCCTTGCATGCTGAACATTATATTAAGCGTTTTCGCTTTTCTGTGATTCGGTTTTCTTGTCTTCAACTTTTTCAGCTGGTTTTTCGTCATTTTTTGCAATTTCTTTAGTATCTTCATCATCTTCTTTGATGGCCTTCTTGAAGTCTTTAATACCTCTACCCATACCTTTAGCAAGATCTGGAATTTTTTTTGCTCCAAAGAGAAGTACCACTATCGCCAATACGATAAGTAGTTCTGGCATACTTGGCATACCCATTGTCTATCCTTTTTATTTTAGCTACATTGAGCATTAATTTGAATAATTATACATAAAAATGTTTAACCTAACCATTGAGTAGTAAATTTATCTTCATCTTCTCTACTTTGTTTCAATCTGGCTGCTTTTGCAACAATAATAAACTCTTCTCTTGCTTGTTCAACCGTATCATTGATAATAGTAAAATCATACTCACTAACCGCTTTAACTTCATTTTTTGCATTCTTAATACGTCCAACAATCACTGACTCATCATCTGTACAACGCGCCCTTAGTCTTTTTTCCAACACCTTAAGTGTAGGAGGTGTAATAAAGGCAGATGTAGTAATATCATTCATTTTATCCCTTACAAGTCTATGCCCTTGTACATCAATATCAAAAATAACCAGTTTACCCTCTTCTACGGCTTCTTGTACAGGCTTTAGCGAGGTTCCATAGTAGTTACCATGTACCTCAGCATACTCAAGGAAATTATCTGCTTCAATATCTTCTTTGAAACTTTCTTTTGAAACAAAAAAATAATCTACCCCATCTACTTCTCCAACTCTTGGTTGTCGTGTAGTGGTCGAAATAGAAAAATAATACTCTCCAATTTCATTTGACGCAGCATTAATAATTGTACTTTTCCCTGAACCACTAGGTCCAGACAAAACCAATATTGCACCTTTTTTCATTTACTATTTCCTTACTATTAGAGAGATATCGTTATATCTATTTTTTTACCCTTGAGAAACTTTTTAATCTTTTTAGGTTTGAGTTTAGAAATAGATTTATAAATCGCATTACTAATCTTTTTTTGTTCACTTTTTGATAATGTACTGAGCTCTTTTTTGGAATTTTTATTAGATTTCTTATTGGTCTTTCTATTGACTTTTTTGTGTACTTTCTTATCATTTAAAGTAATCTCATTTTCTAAATTCCAAATAACATTGTCATCTACTACATCTAAGTCATCTAAAATTTGGTTTTCATCTAATACTTCTAAGCCATCATCTTCAAGCTTTGCTTTTATAAGTTCAATTTTTCGTTCTTCATACTCTTCATCATTTAGCGCAACTTCCGGATAATCATCCATCTCTAAAAGGTCTTTTATCTTTTCAATCTCATTGTCATCAAGTACTTGCTCCTGTGACTCTTCTGTAATTGCATCAATATCATCATTGATTAAAGTATCTAATACATGATTACTGTGATCGGTATCAAAAAGTTCAAGAATCTGAGAAGGTAAAAATGGTTTTTTTATCGTCATGTCAAATGCATTAATTTGAACATCTTCATTGGAAAAAAGAATTTTTGTACCTATTGTAACTCTATCATCTAGTGTTAATACATCTCCTTCATAAAGTGCTTCATCAATAAAAACAAAATCATAATATTCTTGTTGTAGAGCAGCAACATCTTCCACCTCTTCTAAAATATGATTTGCATCGCGAGTACAAAGCATTAATAACCTAGAGACCACTGGATTGTTGTTTATTAGTAAAATATGCATACGACTTCTCCATACATGTATTGAATGATTATATTATAAATGTAATTAGTTTTTGTTTGAAAAGAGTGGTACACCCATCAGGATTCGAACCTGAGACCTTCGGTACCGCAACCAGTAAAAAGCACTTTTTCAAATTTCTTCATTTTTCTCTATCTCTCTGCAAAGTCCCTATTTTAGGGCTTTACTAGTTTTTTTAACGATTTAAATTTATTCACACTTTGTTAGAATTACTCATATAAGGTTACACATAGGTTACACTTTTTTAGGAGAAAGCAATGGCAGAGTATATAAAATCAAAGAAATATACAGGGGTTATTTATAACCTTTTGAAGAATAAAGATAGAAGTTATTATATCTTTTATAAAGTTAATGGAAAAACATACAGAGTTCATATTGGAAAAAAGAGTGAGGGTATAACAGAAGCATATTGTCACCAAAAAAGAAATGATGCTATCAACAAACTAAAGTTTGGAGATACTGACTCTATTATTAAGACAAAAGTGAAGGTTGATACTTTTGATGTAATTACACAGAGATATTTAGAGTATTTTCAAATACATAATAGAGATTCTCTCAATCATGAGTCAAGATATAGAAATCATATTCAACCTTTTATTGGAGACAAATCTGTAACAGATATTACAGTTGCAGATTTAGAAAATATCCAAAGAGAAAAATTAAAGAAACTATCACCTCAAACAGTGAATCATATCATCCAACTTATAGGTACTATTTTCAACTACAATATCTTACATAAATATATAAAGGTAGAAAATCCAGTACAAAGAACCAAATTACTCAAGGTTAATAATGAAAGACAAAGGTATTTAGAAACGGATGAAATAGAAACTTTATTTGATGTTGTAAAAAATGATAAACAACTGCTACTTTTTACAAAATTAGCACTTCATACTGGAGCAAGGCTTCATACACTTTGTAATATCAAGAAAAAAGACATTAACCTTGAAAAGCAAACTGTATTTTTGCAAGACTATAAAAATGGTACTTTTTATACAAGTTTTTTGAGTGGTGATATCATTAAACTGTTAAAAACAAGACTCAGACAAATTAAGAGTCAAGATTTTATTTTACTCTTTGGAACAGACCCCAATAATATAGATACCTATATTAGTAAAAAGCTAAGACCCATTCTAAATAATCTTTTTAATACTGAACTAGAAAGAAATGATAGACAAAATAGAGTGGTGATTCATAGTTTAAGACATACCTTTGCTTCACACTTAGCCATTAATGGTACACCTATATATACTATTCAAAAACTGATGAACCATAAGGATATAAATATGACTCTTAGGTATGCAAAGTTAGCTCCTGATAGTGGTAAAGAATTTATAGAAAATCTTTATGTATAACAATTGTTATATATTTTAGCTATAATTATGTATATCACAGAAAAGGAGATACTCAAATATGGCATTAACAATAAAAGATAAAAAAGTAGTCTATGTAGCACCACCTAAAAAGCTTACAGTAGCAGAAAAGAAAATACTTGAGGAAACTCCAGTAAATCATAAACTTATAGAAAAAGCTACTTCAAGAAAATATAAGATAGTTCAAGCTTGATAGAGCTATTTAAATATAATCATAAATCAGCATCATATCGTTTAGCAATTGATTTGCTAGATGATCTTGAACTCTCCCCTAACCCTGAGCAAGCACAAAGAGAAAAACCTTTTATTGAAGATATCTGTAAAAGAGTACAAAAAGCAGGTACTGTTCTATATCTACTAAAACATGAAGAAGAAACTCTAGGTTTTATTGCACTATCTGCCAGTTCTATAGATGATTTTCCCTCTTTACAGGTTGATTACCTCTTTGTAAATAATCCTTATAGAGGTGTTGAGTTAGATTTTTTAGATAATACAAAAACATCAAATTATCTTGTTGAGTTTGCTATAGAAATAGCTACAGAATTGCAAGAAAATGTTGGTCTAAGATACTTAGTTCTACTTCCTGATAATGACAGGTTACAAGCCATATATAAAGAGATGGGATTTAATAAGCTAAATAGAGAAAACTGGATGTTTTTAAAACTTTAAACTTTTTATATAGCTCACTGTGAAAGCTTATGAAATGAAATGGAATAAGTCATGGATGAGCCAACAACTGAAAGGCGTTAGGGATTTATCAAGAGCCTTAAAAACCCAAACTAAAACTTGCTATATTCAAGAACTAAAACATAATACTCTATAACCCCAATATCCTATGCAAAAGTGTACACATACCTACACACAAAAGCAAAAAAATGAGATAATGGCACTACTTCCTGATACATATTCCCAAAAAGAAAAAAGAGAGATTCTTCTCTTACTCATTGATTTAGCAAATATCTATCTCAATGTAGACCTAGATTAATTTAACTACTAACTTTTATAACTATGAAATTAAAATGACTAATATACTGTAGAGTCTCTTCAGCTAAACAAGTAAAAGAGTGAAATGGTTTATCTTCACAAGAAAAAAGATGTAGAGATTATGCTACCTCTACCCTCTGAATAGAGGTAGAGCATGTTTTTAATGATGAGGGTGTGAGTGGATGAGTTTTTGAAAGAAAATCTATTCAAAACCTTTTAAAATATATTGATACCCATAAAAAAAGTAACTACATTGTAATCTTTGAAGATCTTAACAGACTTTCAAGAGATATACAGGTGCATGGTTTACTCAAAGCAGAGTTTAAAAAAAGAGGTGTTGAGTTAGCCTTGTCAACCGCGGAGTTAAATTAGGCAGTTTTTCGTAAAAAAAATTAACGAAATGTAACCTCAAGCAACACGACTATTATGTTCTTATTTTTTACTCTTTTTAGGTTCAAATGTATAGAGATCTGAA
>CACVAS010000104.1 GCA_902727855.1 uncultured Sulfurovum sp. | reverse complement strand
TTACTCTTAGCCAATGCATCTAAACCAAAAGCATAAAGATAAATTGGCTCTTTATTCGTCATAATAAAGTTAAACCGTGTACCTGAATAGTATGATTGATTCATAACATAAATACCTCGATGTTTATCATAAGTAGCATTCATTCTTTGACCATTTTCACCTATAAACTCCAATGACCCTCCCAGACTTACTTGCTTAGTTGGCAATGGTTTTGTAATCAACTCATAAGCATAAGGTACAAAGTATTGAAAATCTTGATAACGTACCCACTTAAACCCATTCTCTCCCCACGTTTTTCCCCAAGAGTTCATCAGTTTAAAACTTCCACCATCTTTATTGTCATCATATCCAACAATTACCATAGCATGTCCACCAAGCGCTGATATATGTTGGTATTCATACTGTTTAGGTTTCCATACATCTTCAGCTCTTTTATGAAATGATTTGGCTATTTTCATGGCAATAACCACAGGCTTTTTTTGCGACAGAGCTTTTTTTACAAGTTGAACCTTGTTTTGGCTCTGTCGTGCAAACAGTCTTTTATAGTCTTGAATTTTATAAGGTAAAGCATTTTGTTTGTCTTTATAGGTCACTTTTTTATTACAGTTAAATCCAAAACTATTAAATTTAGCAACACCTTCACTTTTCATAAGATTTAACGCATCATGAATATAAGTCCCATGTTTACAACCTTGTTTTAATCTTATTTGATTATAAACATATGAAGGAGAAAATACATTTTTAGTCGATTGAACCCTATTCATTCGATTATAAGCAATAGATTCTAAAATGGTTCTAGCTCCATAAGCCGTAGCCCATGCCGTACATGTTCCTGTTTGCCCTTGGCTTCCAACTTCAGGAGTATATGCCTCTAATGATACAGATGTTGGTAAAAATGTAATATCTCGTGTCAGTAATGTTGCCGACCGTGGAGTATTATCATAAGCTTCATCATCAAAAACTAAGCCTGTATAATAGGTTTCAGAAACAGCAGAAGAGAAGAAGAGAAGTA
>CACVAS010000103.1 GCA_902727855.1 uncultured Sulfurovum sp. | reverse complement strand
GAGAAATAAGTTTACTTTTTGCATTGTATTGATACGTTTATGATTAGGAATATAAAAAGAGTTGAATTTTAAAATTCAACTCTTTTTGATAAAAGGACAAAACAAATATAGTTATAAAGTTATAAAACCTTTTATAAAATCTTAATTAGGTTACTTTAAAGGTGAATTCTGTATGCGTACAGCCTTTTTCTTTCAAGAATGTTTTAACACCACTCCCTGAGATTGGTTTTAGACGAGCACAGACAGCCGCAAATTTAGCATTGTAAGGAGTTACATCCAAGCACAAGCCCGAAAGATGTTTACTGATAACCTTCCCTCTTTCCTTATCCCTTGCTTCTAAGAAGGCAGCATACTCTGCCGTTGACCTATTTTCACGCTTGTATTGAGCCCAAGTATTATATACTGGAATACCATACCATTTTTTGATTTGGGCACCACTATTTTGTTCGTAATTGATCCGAGCTTGGTCCGCATACGTACGTGTGGTACTTGATATTCTTATTGATTTTAGACCTGCTTCAGCAGCAATACTTTTGGCTAAGTGTGTTGCTTGAGCATTCATTTTTAGAGCATTTGCCCCATATGAAATGGATACACTATCCGCATCTTTATGAGAGAAATACTTCCCAGCAACTACTGGCTGTTCATCAGATGCACCACCAGCATCATTATTATCATTATTGATTGGATCAGCCGTAACTCCTCCAGATAATTTTTTCCAAGTATTACCTGTCGTAGAAATTAATCCATCAGGAGTGAAGTTGAAATTTTTCTTTTGGTAATCTGTAATATGCTTAATGGTGGTCTTTCCACAGTCTCCATCTATACCATCGCCATTAGGTCCTGATGTACCTAGGTTGTAGCCGATTTTTTTAAGTAAAGTTTGAACTATTTTTACATCTTCTAATAGATTCGAACCACCTTTACCCACAGATTTTGAAATAGGACGAACCGCAACAGCTGCATTATCGTCTGCATTGTCATCAGCACTACTGTTGTCATCAGCATTACCT
>CACVAS010000102.1 GCA_902727855.1 uncultured Sulfurovum sp. | reverse complement strand
CAGGAACAGAAGCTGTAATGTCTGCTATTCGTTTAGCACGTGGCTACACAAAACGTGATGACTTCATCAAGTTTACAGGCTGTTATCATGGTCATGCTGACTCACTATTGGTTCAAGCAGGTTCAGGGATGGCAACCTTTGGAAGCCCCTCAAGCCCAGGAGTTCCAGCCGACTTAACCAAACACACCCTTTTAGCAACTTATAACGACATTCAATCGGTCAAAAAATGTTTTGAACAAAGTGAAGGTGGTGTTTCATCAATCATCATTGAACCTATTGCAGGAAACATGGGGCTTATCCCAGCTGATGAAGACTTTTTAAAAGAACTTAGAACGCTATGTGACGAGTATGGAGCATTGTTAATCTTTGATGAGGTAATGTCAGGATTCAGAGCATCACTCACAGGTTATCAAGGTATTGGGTTAGTTAAACCAGACATTGTAACTCTTGGAAAAGTTATCGGTGCTGGTATGCCAGTAGGTGCTTTTGGAACAAGAAAAGAAATCATGGCAGAGCTTTCACCAGAAGGTCCAATCTACCAAGCAGGAACCCTTTCAGGCAATCCAGTTGCTATGGCTGCTGGTTTAGCATCACTTAAAAAACTAAAAGCCAATGTAGACACTTACGCTACTTTAGAAAAAAGAGCCACAAGACTTATGGAAGGTTTCCAAGCAGCAGCTGACGCTGTAAATGTACCAATGGTGACTACCGTACGTGGTTCAATGTTTGGTTTTTTCTTTTCAGATAAGCCTGTAAGAAATTTTGACGATGCTTTAAAAAACAACTCTAAACTCTTTGGAAAGTTTCATGGTAAAATGTTAGAAAAAGGGGTTTACCTTGCTTGTTCTTCTTATGAAACAGGATTTATTTCTACTGAAACTTCTGATGAGATGATTGAAGAGGCAATTGAGGCTGCTAAAGCTTCTTTAAGTCAATTAATAGGCTAGTCTCATTTGAACTCTTTTATTTCAATTTAAGCTTAAGAGGAGTATCATTTATTTTATAATTTAAAATTAT
>CACVAS010000101.1 GCA_902727855.1 uncultured Sulfurovum sp. | reverse complement strand
TTATCTCCTCATTTTGGGTTATCTCTTTTGATTTTATTCCCATATTACAGAGTTGATTTGAGTCTTGTCCTACCGAACTTATATCTGTTGCAATAATAAATTTAAATTTAGAGTCTACAGCTATTTGAACATTATATGCCATAAGATTATGAGCAGGTTTCACCATAACTTTTGCATCAGGGTCAATTCGATTATATTGGGTTACTCCCATCTCTTCAAGTAGAGCTAAATCCTTATCTAGTTTTGCTTTTCTTTTACTCATCTTAGGAATGTTATTTGTTGGTAGTGGTTTTAAAGCTCTCTCTTTTTTCTCTTGTGTATCTGAAAACTCTAATATTTCAAGATAAGCCTCTATTTTTTCATCTATCTTTTTTAGGTCTCGCTCTACACTCTTTTTCATAATCAGTTGATTTTTTGAAGCATTCGCTCTCAAAAAAGCTCCATCTACTGCTACAAGCTCTCCTGTTATTAACTCTAACTCTTTGCACAGTAATACAAACTCTCTAAATACCTTTTTTAGTGCTTTACTATTCTCTTTTCTAAAGTTGGCTATAGTCTTATATTTTGGTTTTAATCCTGCACATAGCCACATTATCTCAATATTTCTACCTATCTCACACTCTAGTTTTCTTGAACTTCTTATTTTATTTAGGTAGCCGTAGATATAGATTTTTAGTAGTAGCCTTGGATGATAAGCTGGTTGTCCATCTGATGAGTTTAGAGCTGATTTTGTGAATCCTAGTTTTACCATATCTAAAAGCTCTACATAATCCTCTATTGCTCGAACTTGATTATCTTCGCTTACATACTCATCTATACTTGGTGGGAAAAACAACTGCTGTTTTCTACTCTCTCCACTTTTATATATATTCATCTATAAAACCTTTTTAAAGCCCTAATTTTAGGTGTTTATCTAGTGATATTATAGTGTTTTTTGGTTTTAGGTTGGTGAATTTATGTGGGATAGTGAGCTTTTTTGCTCACTATTTAAGATTTACGTAACAAAGTTCTTGCACAGTCTCG
>CACVAS010000100.1 GCA_902727855.1 uncultured Sulfurovum sp. | reverse complement strand
CAGGGCGGTAAAAAGAGTAATAAGTTCTTAAAAGAGATGAAAGAACTAATACCATTTAAAATAATCGAAGAAATTTTGATAAAAGAGAATATCTATAAACCAAATAAAGGGAGACAAGGAAGACCAGCGATTCCTGGGAATATATTAATAGGGGCACTCTTTTTACAAAGTTGGTATGGATTGTCAGATCCAATGACAGAAGAGCTTATAAATGACCGTATATCATTTAAGAAGTTTTTGGATATAAAAGATGAGGATACAATACCAGATGAAACAACAATATGTAAATTTAGAAATGCACTTATAAAAAAGAATTTACTAGAGTCTATATTTTTAGAAGTAAAGAAAAGTATGATTGAGAAGAATTTGATACTAAACGAAGGCACACTTGTAGATGCAACACTTATTCATTCAAGTGAACCAAAACGAAAAAAAGATAAAAGCGGTAAAGTTATTTCAAATAAAGCAAATGATAAGGATGCGAGTTATACCTCAAAAAGAGGTAGAAAGTATCATGGCTATAAAGTTCATATATCTACTGATAGAAATAGTATTATCAAAGAGGTAATCACAACTACTGCAAAAACGCATGACTCCACTCAGTTTGATGCGTTGACAAAGGATGAGACCACAGCAGTATTTGCAGATAGTGGCTATATGTCACAAAAGAGAAAAAGAGATCTAAGAGCTAAAGGTATTTTTAATGGTATTACTGAAAGAAGAGTTCGAGGTCAATCAAAATTAAGAACCAAGCAATCTAAAAATAATACTAAATTCTCAAAAATAAGAGCTTTAGTGGAGTTACCATTTGCTTTTATTAAAAATCTCATGAAATATAGAGAAACTAGATATCTTGGGATTCATAAAAATAGCCAACATGTTTTTCTCATAGCTGCTGCTTATAATCTAAGACGAATACCAAATCTAATAGATAAGTGTACCTAAAGGGCAAAATATATGAAAATCTCACTTTAAATAGTGATTATTGATTTTTATTTGGCATAAAGTTGTTTCAATTTTATG
>CACVAS010000099.1 GCA_902727855.1 uncultured Sulfurovum sp. | reverse complement strand
AGCGTGAACGCAACTATCGCTAAACCAATGGAGGTATTTAGCCTTGCTTTACAAAAGAGAGCCGTTAAAATAATGATTTGTCACAACCACCCTTCGGGCGAACTCAAACCATCTAGCGCAGACAAGGACGTAACAGATCGACTTATACAAGTAGGTATAATTGTAGACACGCCTGTTATTGACCACCTAATCATATCAGAAAAGAGTTATTTGAGCTTTGCGGATATTGGGCTTTTTGATACTCTAAAGCAAAGTACTAAATATGTTCCTGCCTACGAACTTGCCGAAAGAATCAGAAAAGAAGCTACTGAAATTGCCGTTAAACGTCGAGATATTGAAATAGCCAAAAATCTAAAACGAGATGGTGTAGACGTGGATACGATTGTTAAGTATACGGGATTGTCCGTGGAGGAGGTTAATAATTTGAGGGTTAGGAGGAAGAAATGATGTTATCTTAAAGAGTTCTATTATCTCAAAGCAAATAAATTACCCTAAATGAGCATTTTTTTAAAAGAAATACATGAAGAATGTGCTAAAGTTTTTGAAGAAGAATTAGTAGAAGATAGTGGAAGAACTCTTGCTTGTGAAATTTACGATGTAATGGTTAATGGAAATGAAGAGTATGAAAATTGTATCGGAGAAATTTCAATCAATTGATTCATAATTTAAGGTATTCTTGGTTTATGTTATATCATCCTGCTGAAGATACTCATATAGAGTTCTATACCTATACTTATTTATTTTGGCTATACTTATTTTAGAAAGAATAGAGTTTATTATAAACCAAATAGATCCAGAAAGAAAATTTGGTTGCATTAAAGAATTTCATAGGAATTTAAAGACTATGGATGAAATCAGAGTTTGGGTTAACTTTATAAAACATCCAAAAAATTTCCTTTTTGTCCATTGACCTAATTTTACTTTTGTTGGGCAAAAGATTGAGAAAACGCCTAATACAATTCTAATAAATACTTCCTTTTTAAAGGCACACTATTCCAGTGAAAGGCAAGATAAACCTGAATCTATAGAAA
>CACVAS010000098.1 GCA_902727855.1 uncultured Sulfurovum sp. | reverse complement strand
TTTTGTAAGCAGCATAAAAGTCTATATAATGGTATTTGCCTTGTAATTTGTCAAATTTTTCTATTTCTTCGTACCCACCCCAAGAAGTAAAAAAATCGCCTCGGTGATAATGACTTGCATACTGAGTAAGTTTGTA
This sequence comes from uncultured Sulfurovum sp., assembly GCA_902727855.1. Taxonomy (GTDB): domain Bacteria; phylum Campylobacterota; class Campylobacteria; order Campylobacterales; family Sulfurovaceae; genus Sulfurovum. The sequence goes on along the minus strand of CACVAS010000098.1, from coordinate 898 downwards.
AAGAATAAAGGAGTCTGCTTTTTCTATGCTAATTCCTTGTTGAATTTTTTTCTGATATTTTTCCTGAACTATTTTTATGTCTTCGGAGTAATAAGCATGGCAATAGTTCTTATTTTTTTTAGTTTTTACATATATATGATTATAATGAAATACAGCATCATAATCTAGTGCTAACTCGTAACTAGAATCACTTTTAGTTTCTTTAGAAGTATAAATGAATACCTTGGGAGAAATTGAAAAAAGGGTATCATGACTAATCTTCTGAGCTATTGTTATAGTAGTAGAAAGAATAAAAATAGAGAGTATTAATAGGTTTGTCATTGTTTTATAATATTAATTACTAGGGAAGCTTTTGACTGTGTAATCAGTTTTAAGCTGTTCTGAGACAATCGTTAAGGTCTCCCTTACTCCTCTAGCAGCTCCTCCTCTTCTTTGACCCAAATACACCGCACAAACTGTTTAAATTCCCGTTCTAAAATCCTTAAACCTCTTTTTCGATTCCTGTGCGGCTCTCGAAGCCTACTGGTAAAAAGATAAATGACACTATCAACCAATAAATAGCGTTCAATGGAACAATCATAGACGTAGATACTGTCCTCGGTGTCTCGTTTCCAGTAGTCTTTACGATAGATGGGTTGTCGTTTTTTGTAAGCGGTATGATAATCTATATAATGATATTTACCTTGTAATTTATCGAATTTTGCGAGTTTATCATAAACGCCCCAAGAATAGAAAAAGTCATTTTTGTGATAACTCCCTGCATATCGAGTAAGTTTGTAAAGAATAAAGGAGTCTGCTTTTTCTATGCTAATTCCTTGTTGAATTTTTTTCTGATATTTTTCATGATACTCATTACTATCTTCATAGTAATGAGCAATAGAAGAATGCCGCACTTGTT
>CACVAS010000097.1 GCA_902727855.1 uncultured Sulfurovum sp. | reverse complement strand
AGTTGACTCATTGTCTTCTCTTCTTTTAGCAGTTCCAACACCACTTTTGCTTTCTGTTCCGGGGTATAGGTTTGACCTTTTTTTCTTGCCATATCTTTCTCCTAAAATTCTTCTGTATTATAGCTCTTTTAGAAAATAAAAATGGGACTGTATTTGTTTGGATTTTTCAGGGCATTATCGTTTGCTATGGTGTTATTGTTTGTGCCATAGTTCATGGCTCTTATCTTCCCAAACGGTGCTGTACTTCGTCTCTCTACTACTGTACCTGCGTCATTGGTAACGCTTGTAATGCTTCCTAGTGCATCGGTATGGAAGTAACGGTTATATCTGTTGGCATGGTACCGTGGGTCTGTGGCATCATAGTAGGTACTTTTAACCTCTGTATGGGTACCTATGGTTTTACCACCAAGCGTGATGTAGGCTATCTGTTTGGTCTCATCATTACAAAGAGATATCAGGTAAAGTTGGTAGCAAAATTCTCTATAGGTTTCTAAAGTTTCTTTGGTTTGGAGCAAGGCTAGGTATGTGTGTAGTTGGGTGATGGTTTGTTCTTTTGTGTGTTTCACAACTTGCTTACCTTTTGTTGGGTGTGAGTGTCATTAAAAATGACACTCTTTACTTAAAAAATATTCTTTATCTTCTTCTATTGAATAAAAATATGAAGGTCTATACTCTCTCATATTGACTAGATCAAAATCATACCTTGTATAAAAAATGCCATTTAATTCTTTATCATAAAAAGCATCTCTGCTTCCTTTCAAATCAATATACTCTTTTTTATAGCTCATAGGGTCTATAGTGAAATATGGTTTATTTTCTTCATAATTTCTATTTCTACATAAAAGCGTATTTTTCATATTAATATGTGCAATATTACAATCTTTAATTTCTTCTTTTTTCACTTCTCTTGTAGATAAATCGTATCTGTATACTTCTTTGTAATCATTGAAAAATATCCACTTGTTATTTACTATAGAAATTCTAGAATGGTTCCAAGCAAGATTAGACCTAGACTGTCCAATATAGTAAGACTTATCTTCCCGAAAAGAATACTCATAAAGCTTATCCTCTTTTAGATAAAAAATTAATTTTTTATCTATCATACAAGTCAACAAATCTCCTTTAATAAAAGATTTAATGAGATTCTTTTTTTTTATATCATATTTAAAAGTTTCTCCTGCACTAAGATAGAGATGATTATCTATTTTACAATAGTTTATTCCCATATTAAATAGGGGTTTTTCTTGATTAATTTTTGAAGAATCATATAAAACTTGTTTACTATTCTTTGCAAAATTAATATCTACTATTGTATCTTTACATATCATTGTGTAGGTTTTATCAGGTTTGATATAATCATCTGTAGCATAAAGATAAATACCAATTAATATACCTATAAAAATAATTTTTTTCATTTAATATCCTTGATCTATTCGAACTCTATTAGCAACAGCTGTTGAGAATGTTTGACAATTACATCCAAATAAACTATACAAGGAGGTATTAAAGCTACCTGCTGCACTTAATACATAGTTCAAATTATTGGTATGATAAGATTCACTAAATGCATATCCTTCAGGTAATTCATTAATTAACCACTCTCCATCTGAGAAACCTACATTAGATACCTCTCCATTCATCTTAAAAAATACCTGTTCATGGACAAGTTCTTGGTCAATAGCATCAAAACCATTACCCATTTGAACCATCAATACACCTTTTAGTGCTCTTTTTCCAAAGACAATATCTCCATTTTTCATTGTGTTAAGAATAGAAGCAGTATTTTTATAGGCTCCACGTAATAAATTTTTCATCTCCGCATTAAACATATGCACAAACGCACCACTCACTGCACCATTACTAAACTTACCACCACCAAGCTCTGAAGCCGTACCACCTGCTATACTTGCTATGGTTGTTCTAAGTGTAAAACCTCCTACGCCATCTCCACCCATGGTAGTCCCTGGGCTAAAGAATGAAGCAGAGAAACCACTTGCAAATCCTGATTTAAATGTACCACCTTGTAACATACTGATAACTCCTCTACTTAGCCCATGTGAGGCTGCTTTTATAAATGCTTTACTTGCAGTAACACCTTTGGTAAAGATGCCTCCTGCATGTTGTAGTCTTTCTCCTATTCCAAATGCAACACCTGCACCCAAAGCCCCAAAGGCGGCTCCTTTGAGCGCGCCACTAAAGGACTTGGTCATAATACCACCACTCGCAAACCCTGCTAGAGCCCCTGTGGCTACAGCACTTCCTAATGTTTTGGTGGCAATGCTTAAGTAGGTATTGAGTAGTTGCGGTGCATAAACAGCTATCACCACACCTACCACAACAGCAGCAATGGTTCGTATGTGTTTTTTTACTTTCTTCCATAGTTTACTAAACCATGAGTGTCCTGTAGGGTCTGTGTATTTAAGTGGATTATTTCTTACATAGGAGTACCTGTTATAAGACTGGCTATCATGTGGGTCTTGTATGAGGGTGTCTGCACTTAAGAACCTACCTATATCAGAGTCATACACCCTTGCGTTCATATGCACCAACCCACTAAGTTCTGCTATCTGTTCATGTCCTGTAAAGGCTCTGGTGGTCTCTATGGTGGTGTAGGCTATCTGTTTGGTCTCATTATTACAAAGAGATAGCAGGTAAAGTTGGTAGCAAAATTCTCTATAGGTTTCTAAAGTTTCTTTTGTTTGGAGTAAGGCTAGGTATGTGTGTAGTTGGGTGATAGTTTGTTCTTCTATGTGTCTCACAACTTACCTGCCTTTCTTTTGGTTATTATTACAGTCCCTATCGCTTATTCTTTTCCTGTAAACTTTTTTCCCAACATTTTATCTCTTTAAAAGGTATAAGCATAAATATAAAAAACTCTAAAAGTAAATATATTCCTACAGATATAAAACCTGTTATGATAATACTGTCAAATACATTTGGTAACATTAAAAATATAAACAATAATAACAAAGCTCCTATTCCTCCATAGTGAAATATAGAAAAGAATATAGACACTGCTTTTGGAACAGAATAACACTTCTTGTCTTCTTTGTTTAAAACAATCTTTCCTAGCTTGATTGAAAAGATATCTACAAAACTATCAATAAATTTCAACTTTGTTTTAAATTTCATCTTTTTTTAAAGCTAATATTATTCACATAATAAAAATCACTTACAGGATTCTCTTCTAATAATACTACTTCGCTTTGAAACATTAAAATTCTTGAAGCATCTATATTTATATCTATAGTATTTTCCGATGTCCAATTTATTTTGTACGTTTCCAATCCTCTTACACTTAAAAATATGTTATTTTCATTTAAATTTTTATCATCTTTTGAGAAGTAAAAATTATACCCAAAAGGTACAGTCGCACCACCTTTAATACCTGTTTTAATCACAACAATTGACATTGTGCTATTTTTCGGAGAGGTTATAATTTCTAGGGTTTCAAAAGGATATTTAACCTTCATATCTGTAGCTGAACTACAACCAAATATTAACAATGACAACATTATTATCAACATTACTTTTTTATTTACCATATTGATTCCTATAATAATTAATTCCATACTTTATGTATTTTTGATCTCTTGGGTCATCTCCATAAGGAGAAAAACCATAAGGTGTACCATAGTTAGATTTTGATGTTCCGGCACGTGTTTGAGCCCAACCTGCTCCTCTTAATAAAATTGCATCATCTATATCTAAAGAAGATCCAACTGCACCAAAAGCAAAATTACCATAGTCTTGATATTCTTTTCCCTCCTGTTTAAAATCTAATAGTGACCCATTTTTTGTAAACTTATATAACAGCATAAGACGTTTAGCTAAGGGTAGACTTCGCATCTTTTCAAATGAAGCGATTAATTTATCTGTACTTAAGTGTAATGCTTTTTGTCTCGCGTGAGCCATATCATTATACATAAACACAAACGCCCCAGTCACTGCACCATTGGCAAACTTACCACCGCCTAGTTCAGAAGCTGTTCCTCCTACTATGGCTGAAATGGTTACCTTACCACTAAAAGTCTCTGCAGAAGCAATCGTTGGTGCTAACGCTGAACTGGCAAACCCTGACCAGAACCCTGCTGACCACTTGCCACCTTGTGCCTTGCTGATAGCCGCTCTTGTAATACCATGCAGTAAGGCTTTGGCTCTACCCCATGAAGTAGCTAGTGTACCTATGCCATTGGCTACTCCTGCAGAGAGTCCTCCATAGAGTGCACCCTCGGCTCCCATGCCTACAGAGTCTACAAGGTTTGCTCCGCTAAGCAAACCACCTGTAACCCCTGCGGCGAAACCTCCTACTGTTCCTGCAACAACTATTTGTCCAAACGTAGCAAGACCTGCTGCACCTACAGCTGTAGATGCTCCTGTCATAGCCATAAGTGCCGCCCCTCCAGTTGCTATAGCCACAACTGCCACCACAATAGCAGTCACATACGTACCTATCTTGTCCCATACTTTAGAGAACCAAGAGTGCCCTGTAGGGTCAGTATACATCAACGGATTATTTCTCACATACGAGTAACGATTGTAGCTTTGACTATCATGTGGGTCTTGTATGATGGTATCTGCAGAGAGGAAACGTCCTATATCAGAGTCATACACCCTTGCGTTCATATGAATAAGTCCGTTTAACTCTCCTATCTGCTCATGTCCTGTAAAGGCTCTTGTGGTCTGTAGGGTGGTGTTGGCTATGGTATTATTGTTTGTACCATAGTTCATGGCTCTTATCTTCCCAAACGGTGCTATACTTCGTCTCTCTACCACTGTTCCTGCGTCATTGGTAACGCTTGTAATGCTTCCTAGTGCATCGGTATGGAAGTAACGGTTATATCTGTTAGCATGGTACCGTGGGTCTGTGGCATCATAGTAGGTACTTTTAACCTCTGTATGGGTTCCTATGGTTTTACCACCAAGCGTGATGTAGGCTATCTGCTTAGTCTCATTGCCATTGACTTGTTCTTCATAGGCTTTACCTACGTAGTGGGTTGTTTTAGTCCCTACTTGTTTAAGATAACGTTGCCCTCCTGCACCATACGTGAAATGCACGGTTTGGTTACTACTGGCTCCAGACTTTCTCATGGAAGAGGGCTTGTTGAGTGGGTTGTAGGTAATACTGTCACCGTTACGGTCTGTCATGTTACCTACTGTGTCATACTTATATGTTCTACTGCCTGCACTATTAACAGCATGTGGACCATATCGTGTATCTGTATAATTATAGGTTCCTACTCCTGTTTGGTAGGTCATATTGCCTAGTTTGTCATAACGATAATCTTTGTTTTTGGTGTAGCTTTCTGCTACATTTGAACTTGTTCTAAGAGAGTAGAGTCTATTGTGTGCGTCATAGGTAAAGGTCTCATTGATGTATCTATTGGTGATAGAACTATCATTTCTTGTAAGTACGCTCCCTAGCGTGTTGTAGGTGTAGTGAAGTTGTTGTACATTGCCTGTGTTCCATTGTGCATTTTGTCCTGAATGTATAGAACCTATGAACCCTGCGTCATTGTGTCCAATGACCGTACGTACTCTATTGGCAAAGGTTGCATCACTAATATCGCCGTAAGCGTTCATGCCTTCGACATCATAATGTCTTTTACCGTCCCCTCCTATGACGGAGTCTAAGATAGCATTTTTATAGTGGTTGGTAATACTGTAGCCATTAGGGTAAGTGAGGGTTGAGGGTCTGCTGTAGCTGTCGTAGGTGGTTTTGGTGGTAAAGGTTTTGCCACCTTGTGTGGCACTACTTTGTGTGGCACGTCCTAAACTGTCGTAGGTAGTGGTTACAGTTTGTTTCTTTTCGGCTTGGCTACCTTGTTTTGAAATAGAGATAGTTTGATAGAGTTTTCCTTTACTATTGCCACTTGTACCATACTTATATGCAGTGTTATGCTTACTGACCCCTTGAGAAACATTCCTATCTGCTATACGTCCTAGTACATCATAAGCTATAATGGTATTTTGAGAGAGGGCGTTACTTTGGCTTGTCATTTTACCTAAAGCATTATATCCATATGTCCATGTTCCTAAATCTGGGTCTATCATTTTATCTTTATTGCCTGCATCGTCATACTCCATACGTATCACATTGCCACCACTGTCAGTGGTGCTAAGTAGGTTTCCTGTCGCATCGTAGGTGTAGCTAATAGTTGAGGCATCACTTCTTCCAAAGGCATCAGTGATAGAAGTGACTTGATCTATAGCATTTTTGATGGTTTGTTTTTGAATACCATTTGGATATTTCTCTGTGGCTGGACTTGTTACAGTGGTAGTGAAATTATTATATCTACTGGTATAGGTAGCTGTATCTCCACTGGCACTTGTTTTACTCACACTGCTTACGCGTCCATAGTCATCATGGCTAGTGGTGATGTATTTGGTACTTTGATTGCTATAGCGTGGCAAAGTTTCGTGGGTGAGTTCTCCTTTGGCATTATAATACTTTCTTGTCTGTATACGTCTATCATCTAAAGAGATACGTGAACCTTTCGCAAGGGTATAGGTATAGGCTCCTACTTCTCTTCCTAGGCTATCGTAGTAGGTTCTTGTGAAGGGTTGTGTTTTTGAGCTTTGTGAGACAGAGTAGAGGGTATAAGGTGCCCCTATTTCGCTGCTACCATTCTCCCACTCATGTGACCATGTGGTGATACTTCCATCAGGCAAGGTCTCTTGTATCTTTCGTCCTAGCCCATCATATTTCCATGTCGTAATTAAACCATTGACATCAGTGAGGCTCTCTAGGGTACCAAAACGTGCATTATAGGTTTTATGTATGGTGTGCTTTAAGGCATTTGTTATAGAAGTTTGAAACTTTCCTAAATTATCATACCCATACGTTGTGGTCGCTTCCGTAACCCCTGAACCTTTAATCGTCTCTGTCTCTTTATTTCCATAATCATCATAGGTGTAAGTTTTTGTGAGCTTGAGGGTACTACTATGGGAATTGGCTACTTCTTTGGAGAGTAGACCATAATCATTGTATTCAAACTCAGACTTTTTGATAATTGTTGTTTTCCCTGTAACTTGATGTTCCACTTCAGAAGTGTCTAGTCTGCCTAGATGCCACTTTTGGGTATCATCATCATAGGTATTGGTTGTAATTTTAGTATAGGTTTTACTATTTTCTTTATCCTCTATAATCTCTTTAGTCTCAAGAATATTACCTAAACCATTATCGCTTAAGCTATTTCTGTGTGAAACGACTTTTATGGGCGTAGAACTACTGGCTAGAGGGTCTGATATAGATTGTGTATTACTATAGGTATAAGGTTCATAGATTTTAGCACGTGTAGAAGCATCTGCATACTCTATGGTTGTACGGCTAAGCCACCTTGTAGGATATGCATCCTCTAAATAACTATGAGAATCTGGTATACCATGATACACGGCATAAGGCATACCTGTAAATTGAAAGCCCTCTACATCATCGGTATTAGTGTAAGGTCGCATCCCTATTTGTCTCAACACCTCTAAACTACATTGATTGGTCGCATCACTACAGCTACGTACACGATGAAAGCCTTGTGCCCCTCTCTCCTTATTATAGACATAGCCATAATATTTATACTCTATAGTGTTACTCCCTCCTATCCCATTATCACTACTCACACTTTGTACGACATATTGTGCAGGAGTAAGCTCTATATTGCCATGACTAATTTTATTGAAGTCATGGACATTACGATTGCCATTTTTAGAGTAGTTATAATAAACAGAGGAGTCCACCATCTTTTTATAGACAATGTCTATCTCTTGGTCTGCGTTATTGTTAATGTATGTAAGGCGTGGATGTTTGGCAGCGTTAAACCAAATTTTATCACTACTGCCTGTGTCTATCATGTCAGTCATACCATCACCGTTTAGGTCAGAAAAATGTATGTCACTGGCTCCACCAGTAGCAGCTATACTATAGGCATAGGCTAAAGAGCCTTGCCCATTATTCAACCATATTTTGTCTGAATTACTTTCGACTTTATAGAGGTCGGTATATCCATCTCCATTAATATCTGCTAATTTAATATCATTGGTATCGCCTATTATCTCGGGAGCACTATAGGTAGTGAGCGTCCCATTACCTTCATTCATCCATATCGCATCATTACCTGATTGCACCACATAGACATCACTCGCACCATCGCCGTTAAAGTCTGCTACTTTGATATTCTCTTCTGCTCCTATGATAGCAGGACTTGAGGCGTAATCGAAGTAGTAACCACTGCTACGGTGTAGATAGATTTTATCATTCCCACTTACTACAAAGTATAAGTCTGTGAGTCCATCGCCGTTGAAGTCTGCTATTTTAATATCATCAGGCTCTCCTGGAGGATTGACCATCACAGTGGCTTTTAGAAATGTCTTATTGCTTTTACCATGCAGAATAGAGAGTTTATCTATCACGATATGTTCTTGCCAATCATCATAATAATTAGACTTCTCTGCAACAAGTACATCAGAGTAGCCATCGCCATTGAAGTCTGAGACATAATATTTTACATTACTAGGTGTAACGGAGTGCCAGTCTGTATAAGCTGTGGCTGATGCAAAGCTTCGTGACCCATTGTTATAGATAATCTTTGGATTATTCAATCTAGTATCTAAAATATCTAAGAGTCCATCCCCATTAAAATCTCCAAAGTGTACATAACGGTTACTAGTAGTTGTAGGTACACTATAAAAGATACTAAAGTTTCCACTACAATCCCCATAGGCTACACGGTCATTATCATAGACATCCATACACCCATCAGAGTCTAGATCCACATAGTGTGCATCTTCGGCTTGTGTCTTGGGAGATTTGTTTGAGCTTGTAAGATTTCCTGTGGTACTTTCGTAGGTAAAGGACAAGGTTGCTAAATCTATTTTTACATCTTCTTGGGAAACAACTTCTGTAATGGATTGAAGCGTGGAACGCCTACTGCCTCTATTCTCACTGGTATAGTCTAAGGTATAGCGTCGTATCTCTGTATTTGTATGATCTGTTGTAACAACCACATGTTTTAATCTTTGGCGTATCGCCGTAGTATACCCTTCATGGTATCCTCTTAAAATATCTGATCTGTCTTCATAGATATAACTTACAACATTATCAGCATACTCCACGGTGGTTAATTGGTGTGTACCTGCATCTATATTGGCGGTGTAGGTAAACGTAATAGCATTATCATAAGAGTCATAGATTTTATTGACTTTCCATGCTTTATAGGCATGCCCTGATGTGGTATGGACAAAACTATTATTATCATTTCCATAGACATAGTGCAGTCCACTTTTGGTATAGACATCAAAGTAACCAGGTCCTCCATTTTCATTACCTCTTGCCATCACTTTACTATAAGTATCTATCTCTGTTCTGTACTCCGAATCGGCTTCACCATATGATTTATCACTGCTTGTAAGTATGAGTCTTTTACCATCTAAACAGAACTTATCATCACTGTTATACTTCACACCATGTTTATGGTATGTGCCGTCACTTCCAGGATTGGGTGCACATCGTGTAATGGCACTCACGCCGCCTAGGTTCCATCCCATCCCTACTATGCCATTTCCTGCATTGGCATTATAAGAGAGTGAGAGTTTAGGCTCCATGCCTGCTACTCCTGGAGGCACATCTATCTTTAGGTTATACATCGCAGACCCCTGCGTGACACTAAATGCTCCTTTGGTGGTACCTACAAATCCTCCGTTATAGACTTCATTGCTCTCATCGATAGACTCCGCAGAAACAACCACTCTCATGCTATCGGTAGAGACCGTTCCATTTCTAGCAATGACACTTAAACTGACGGTATGACTTCCTACACCTATACCTGCTGTGGAGAAGTACTCATTGGTACCCACAAGCACACCATCTACACGCCATTCATACGAAGCTACATCTTCTGGATTTTCTACATTCCCTGATAGGATTTTATCTGTGCCTTCTGAGGTGGTGATATTGTTTCCTAGCTCTATATCTACACCTTTTGTGTAAGGGATAAAGGTGGTGATTTCTCCACCAATCATAATGGGAGCGAACTTTTGCGAATAGGCTTGGAGATAAAAAGGAAGGAGAAAAATAAGGGTGGGTTTTACAATAGAACTTAGTAATCTTTTTATCATCTTTTTTCCTTTTTTAATTATGAGGAAGGTGACTTATTTCTATTAGCTTTACTTGTTTATTTTAGGGTAGTTTAACATAAGTTTACTTTATTAAAAAAATCTTATATCTCCTTAAATACCACAATAGTATTTCTTTCAAGAAACTCTATCAGTACAGTACGTGATACATGAAGTTTATTGCCTATTTTTACTACTTCTAACAACCCGTTCTGTATAAGCTTTTTAGCCATATCTATTTTAATTATGTTCATGTCTTCTATTTGTCTAAGGTTAAATAATATCCCTTGGGGTATGAGAGCATTGTAATCTGTTGTCATGTTATACTCCTTGTATAATATCAATTTTTATGGGAGGTAATACTCTGATTTTATTTGCAATACAGCAGTAGACAGAACGCTTGTCTCTATTATGCATTTGAATGTATTTCATAGGTGTTTGTCTTAAGAGTTTGTATTACAGTTAGTTAGGTTTAGATGTATTACTCATTATAAGAGAAATGGTTAATTTTTTTATTTAAGTAGAGATTTAAAGTCTAATTATACTAGTGACAGTTCTAGGTCTTCCAATATTACCTATTCTCTTAAGAATAGTACCTCGTCTAAAAGCTCTATATCTTTTGTCGTTCTTTATGACTTCTATATCTTGTTCATCTTTACATAGGTACGATATGACATATTCATCTAGTATTTTTCGCTTTTCACTATCTCTGTAGTCTAACATGCCTATACCATTCTTTTTGTACGTATTGCGATGACAATTGTGATAGCTTCCTTTCTCTTTCACAATCTCTTCCCAGTATTTGCCAATCTCATCTGCTTTATACTCACCTCTTTTGACCTTTTGACCATCAAATATAATAATCATATGCAGATGCACTCCTTTTTCTTTTGTATACTCTATCTTGCATACATACCCCACCTTATGTCTAAAGATACTTGGTTTGAAACGCATATTGCTCAACATACAATTCAAGTCTTTGTTTGCATCTTCTAATGTAATATTTTGACTATGTGGTTTTTTATATCCTAAATCAATTCTCACTATATTTAACTTAGAATAAGCCTCACCAAGTTTATCTATGTATCGTTTAGTACTCTTAAACCTCTTGTTACTGTTTCTACTAGTTATCATCTTTATTTCCTTAATTGAATTATCTGTTCAATTAAAGTATCTTTGATATAAAAAACATACTGCTACTTAGAATAAACACTAGAGAAAGTATCTCTGCGTGAAGTAACAAGGAAGAGAGAAGGTATTCACTTAGTTCTCTAATTAATTCTTTAATTAATAATATTAATAACCTAAAGTCAATATTTTCAATATCTCCATCTTTGATAGGTGTATGCAATTACATATACAGAGAATTCTCTATCTTGTATATTGTTAAAACATACAGAGTTAGTGTCATATGAAGCTAGTAGGTAAAAATGAACTTAGGTTTTATGAAGAATATATCTAAAGTAATTCAATACATTTTTTCAATTACTTTTATTGGTAGTTTTGTTACTTTTGCTATATCAGAAATATTTAGTTTTAATTTCTTTAGCCTTTTTAATTCTCTTGCAATTTCTTTTCTAATTTTCGTTTCAGTTTCATTAGATTGCAAGTCATAGGCTTTAAAATATTTAAGCATAAACTCTTGCAAAGATCCACTTGACAGATGAGGAAGTTGAAGTTTATTAGTTTTTTGCAAAGAATGATAATTATAATTCTTACTTTTAGTACCTAGCTTTTTATGGAAATATCTTCCTGCTTCTGTCTTTGTCGCATTTATATTTAAAGTGGAAAGTCTGTATACCAATACAGCAAGTCTTGATGGTAAAATTTTGCAATTTACAATATTTGCAATATCCATTTTTAATATAGATTCAAAATTATCTTCTGCCATATTTTCATACTTTGTATTAGCTTCTATTTTTTCATAAGATTCAAAATAAGTATATATTGTTTTTGTCTTTTTTATATATGATTCTAGTTCTACGTTTGATTTTTCAATCAAACTTAATGGGTCAACTTTCTCAAAAAAATATAAATACCGTTCTTCCTTTACAAGAAATTCATTACTATAATTTGGCTCTTCATCTTCCCATATGTATTCCGACATATTTTCAAAAAACTTGTGATTATTTTCTACATATAGGAATGATCTATTATTAAACATAGATAGATCATGTGTCATATTAGATCTAAGAAATATGATATTTCCTTTATATCTATCCCTTAACGGTTTCTCACATAAAATACTTAAGTTTTCTACTTCTCTACATACGTGTTTTACTTCATTGAGAATTCTCTTACATCTTTTATCCAATATTAATATCTCTTTATTTTTTATATTATTCCTTGCATTTCTAAACCATTTCATTATTAAATATTTATATTTATTATCATCATATTCCATTTTAACCCCTGCATTTATAATAGGTTTATTGTATACAAAAACTAGTTATAACTAGTTTTTGTATACATAAGTACCACCTATGATAAAATATATTGAATATACTATATTTTATCTATTGAAATCTTTATATTATTTATTTAATTTATTTTTAATAAATTAATTGTACTATGATGAATGAACAAAAATACATTTATTTACATAAAAAACAACTCTTTACTATCAAATACAGATGATAATGTAATTGCAACAAGATGTATCCCTGATAGTAATATAATTAGAATACCGATAGAACTTAAAGAATATAAAATTGAAAAATTTATAGATAGTATTCTTAATGACCTAAACAAAAATGATAAATTAACAATAATGAAATTAACTGACCTTGGTAAATCAAGTTTTGAAATTTTGCAGAGAATAAAATATGCTTTTTCTAAGTCTATAGCTATATATTCAGTTGAGGAAAATCTAAACATTGATTCAAGCAATAAAGAATTATATTTAATGCTTACATCGCTATGCAATATTGAAGAATCTCTAAAAGCACACAAGCTTGAATCTTCTCGTATAACACGAGAGAAAAATAAAACTAAGATTGGAAGAAAAAGTGGAGGAAAAACCAAATCAATGTTTGATAAGCATAAAACAAAAATTATGAAACTTTATAGTCTAGGCATACCCAAAACAAAAATTTTAGAAGAAATAAAACAAATAGATATTAATCTAAAAAATACTTCTCCTCAGGCATTAGGTAAATTTATTAAAAAAATTAAAAAAGAGAACTTAGTTAAGAAATTTAAAAAAGATATTGCCAATGTAGAAAAGAGAATAAAACGCAAATAATTAGAATCAGCTTTTGTTCCATTATTTAACCCTCTCAAAAAAATCTTCCAAAGATTCTGCAGCTACATCTTGACGTACTTTAGAGTATCGCTTTGTAACGCTTGTGGAAGTATGACCTAGTACTGAGGCTACTTGCTCTAACGTTTTACCACTTGAAACAAGCGTACCACCTATTAAATGCCTTAAATCATGCATGCGAATACGTGCATCTAATTGAGTCAAAACTTTCTCCCAGTGGTTACGTATAGTACCTTTATTCATCTTTTTATTTTCATTGGTTAAGGCATGAAAGATATATCCACGTTTTTTGATACCTAGCTCATTTAAGGTATTAAAAAGTTCGTTACTTAGTTTATAGGTCATTGGTCTTCTCACCTTATTATTTTGAAACTGTATTGTATATGTTTTGTTTTTAGTGTTGACATCTGACCATTCAAGACTTAAAATTTCATTTAGCCGTCTACCGTGGGACAACCATATAAACATACTCCTAAATGGCTCTATGGGATAGTTATATAAAATATCATAAAGCTCTTTTACTTTTTCATCGGAAAGTTCAATATCAACTTGATTATCAAACTTTGGTATCTGAATTAAGTCAGCAGGATTAGTGACTAGTAAGCCTTTGAAAACATATTGTTTAAAGACGGGTCTAAGTGTTTCTTTAACTGATTTAGCGGTACGGGGGCTTTTGCCTAGTTCTAGTATCTCATTCACAATAAGTTGAAGTGATTTGGTTGTTACTCTGTCAATAGGAGTCTTTGCTAAGCCTTGTTTGGAGAGTATCCACTTGTTAACAAAAGAGTCATAGGAGACCAAAGTATTAGAAGAGAGTTGGTTTTTCTTCATCTCGATAAATTCAATCCACGCTTCCTTAAGTGTTGGTATCCTCGTCTTGATATCTTTATGAATACCTTCTTTTAATTTTACTAATAATTTTTCTCTTGCCGAAGATACTTCTCTTAATGCTTGTAAAAAAGTAATTTTCTTTGAAAAGTTAAATGTTTTTTTAGTTTGTGTTCGTACGCCACTATGATTAACATATGTAACACGCAGTATAAGCTTGTAATCCCTATTGATGTATGTAGGAGCTTTTTGTATATCTTTACCGCCAAATAGCTCATCATTATTAATAAAATAGATATTACGACAATCCACATTGGATAGATTAACTTTAATAAATTTATCAGCCATTTAAAACCTTAGTGATTTTTTAGGGTACACATTAGGGTACACATTTTTATCCTTCATTGTATTTACTTATAGCTTAATAAAACATGACAATTACTATATAGTGCCTATATATAGGGGTTTTATAGGTATTTGTATATATTTATAATTAGTCAACATTCCAGACTTAGGATCTGGTGCTTTACGGCGTGGAGGTTCGAGTCCTCTCATCCGCACCACTACTTATTTATATAATCCTTACAAACAACAACGACAACAAAAATTAATCAATACTTTTATTTAAATACAAATATGTATACAGCAATCACTTTCCTCTAAACTATAGAACTCTACATGTTTTTACGTTAAAATAGATTAGACAAATAGAGGATGAAGAATGGCAGATCAGAAATTTTTACAAGAGTTAGAAAAGAAGCTGTGGACATCAGCGAATAAGCTACTGCCATCACTCGATGCAGCGGTGTACAAACATGTTGTGCTGGGGATGGTGTTTCTCAAGTATGTGTCGGACTCGTTTGAAACTCGTAGGCAAGAACTTAAAAAAGCGTTTACTGATCCTGACAATGACTACTACTTAGGTGAAGATGCGGATGACATCATAGAAGAGGAGTTGGAGAATAGGGACTATTACACTGAGAAAAATGTATTTTGGGTACCAGCTGCGGCTCGTTGGCAGTATGTGCAAGATAACATTCGTCTCTCTGTGGGTTCTTCACTAGCACTTGGTGGTGAGTTTAAGGGTGCAGGGAAGATGCTCGATGATACGATGGAGCTGATAGAAAAAGAGAACCCTAAACTTAAACGCATTCTCAACAAGAACTATGCACAGCTACAGATAGAACAGAACAAACTGGCTGACCTGCTAGACCTCATAGCGACTATCCCATTCACTCAGGATACACTCAAAGCCAAAGATATACTGGGGCATGTTTATGAGTATTTCTTAGGACAGTTTGCAGCAGCGGAGGGTAAAAAAGGTGGACAGTTTTATACACCTAAGTCTATTGTCAACCTGCTTGTTGAGTTAGTAGAGCCTTACAAAGGGAGGGTCTATGACCCTGCTATGGGTTCGGGTGGGTTTTTCATCTCTTCTGAGAAGTTCATAGAGGAGCATAGCGGTAAGATCAAAGACATCTCTGTCTATGGGCAAGAGTCTAACCCTACCACTTGGAGACTGGCAGCGATGAACATGGCGATACGTGGCATAGACTTTGACTTCGGGAAAGAACCTGCCGATACCTTTACCAAAGACCAACACCCAGACCTCAAAGCGGACTTCGTACTAGCCAATCCACCGTTCAACCAAGATGAGTGGTGGGATGGTAGCCTAGAAGGTGATGCCAGATGGCAGGGCTATACTACACCACCCAAAGGTAACGGTAACTACGCGTGGATGCTACATATGCTTCACCATACCAGCCCTAATGGAGTGGTAGGACTTGTTCTTGCTAATGGAAGTCTTAGTTCTACTACCAGTGGTGAGGGAGCGATACGAGAAGAGCTTATCAAAGCAGATTTGGTAGAAGCCATTGTTGCCTTACCATCACAACTCTTTGCCAACACGCAAATACCAGCGTGTATCTGGGTACTCAACCGTAACAAACCACAAAGGGGTAAAACGCTATTCATTGATGCTAGAGAAGTGGGGCATATGATAGACCGTAAACAAAAAGCATTTAGCGATGATGATACCAAAGCACTTGCTGATATGTTCCATAAGTGGAGAGCCAATAGTGACTATGAAGATGTGGCAGGTGAGTTTTACGCCGCTACTACTGAAGAGATAGCCAAGCAGGACTACATCTTAACACCTGGGCGATATGTGGGTGTAGCTGAAGAGGAAGATGATGGTATTCCATTTGGTGAGAAGATGTCTGCACTGACGGCTACGCTTGGTGAGCAGTTTGAGGAGTCGCACAGATTGGAGAGTGAGATTAAGAAGAACTTGTTGGGGCTTGGGTATGATGTTTGAGTGGAACTCACTAAGTCTTAGAGACTGTATTACTCATAAAAAAGGTTATGCTTTTAAGTCAAAAGACTATCAAGAAGACGGTACTCCTATTGTTAAGGTTACAAATCTTACAGATAATAGTATTGATATGAGTAGTGTGGTCTTTGTTAATGAAGATATAGCAAAATCAAACAAGTCTGTTTCATTGAAACAAAATGATATTATCATTGCTACGGTGGGGTCATGGGCAACAAATCCAGCATCTGTAGTTGGGAAAACTGTTAAAGTGCCAAGTGGAGCACAAAATGCATTATTGAATCAAAATGCAGTCATAATAAGACCTATAGATGAAAAGATTGATAAGATATTTTTGTATTATCTTTTAAAGAATCAATCTTTTGGAAAATATCTTGTTTCTAATGCACAAGGTAGTGCTAATCAAGCCAGTATTACGCTTAATGACATATATAGTTATCAAACTACTATTCCGTCTCTTTTAATCCAAAAGAAAATAGCCCACATCCTCTCAACCCTAGATGACAAAATAGAACTCAACCGCAAGATGAACCAGACACTAGAAGAGATGGCACAGGCACTCTTTAAGTCTTGGTTTGTAGATTTTGACCCTGTGCATGTCAAGGTGAATGCCGCAGGCAGAGAGGATGCCCTGGGGTACAAGGTTGGGTGTACAAGTGATGCAGAGCTAGAGCAAGCTGCTACTGCACTTGGTGTATCCAAAGAGGTGTTGGAGTTGTTTCCTAATTCGTTTGTGGAGAGTGAGATGGGGATGATTCCTGAGGGGTGGGAAGGTGGTAGTCTTAGTGATATTGCTGTCTTTGAAAACGAGCGTATTTCACAAGAAGAACTAACGCAAAAAAACTACATTTCAACAGAAAATATGCTTGAAAATAAAAAAGGTATCCGTGACGCTTCATCATTGCCCAATTCAGTATCAGTTCCAAGCTTTGAGCCTAGACAAACCCTAGTTTCAAATATCCGTCCATATTTCAAGAAAATTTGGCTTGCAAACATAAGTGGAGGTCGTTCAGCTGATGTACTTGGGTTCAAGAGCAAAGATGACAACACAAATGAGTTTCTCTTTAACGTTCTCTATCAAGATCAATTTTTTGCTTACATGATGCTCACTTCAATAGGTGCAAAAATGCCACGTGGAGACAAAAAAGCAATAATGCAATTTAGTATGGCTTTACCTTCAGTAAAACTAATGCAGTTTTTCTCTATGAAAGTTAAATCTTTTTACACTTTGGTTGCTAATAATCATCAAGAGATAAAAACCCTCCAAAAAACAAGAGACACACTCCTCCCCAAACTCCTATCAGGTGAGTTGGATGTGTCAGAGGTAGATATATAATGATTTGTAGTTACTGTTTTGATAGTAAAAATATTTATGATTTTATTCAAGACAATGGAGAGAAAGCACCTCCCAATTATGATTGTGAAGTATGTGGAGAACGAAATCATCCAAAAGTTGGTGATTTACATATCATGCAGAAGTCAGAGTTGTCAAAAAAGCTAAAAGAAGTTATTAGAAAGTTATATACCCATATATATGAGTATGCATTGCCAAATAATGCAGTAGAGCCATACATAACACTCGAAGAAGTATGTTGGGAAGTGTTTGACAATGGAGATAAAATAGCAGAACTAATAGCAAGTGAAAGTGTTTATGAAACAGCAGATGGTGGTGATGGATATTTTGATGATACCGATAGCCAACAGTGGCTTCCTATTTGCTGGTTGACTCCTGATAGTTTTGATTGGGATGGGTTTACAAAGAAGGTGAAGCACTCATTACGTTTTTTTGATACAGTAGATTTCAACCGAAAAGAGGAACTAGAAAAACTAGACATATTTTTTGAAAAACTATATACAGATAATATAGATGAACTTGTCTATCGTACTAGAGGTATTAGTGAGAAAGATAAAGAAGATATAGAGCTTAACCCTTCTGAGAATCTTGGAAAGGCACCACCAAAATTGGCGAAGCACAATAGATTTAGCCCCAGTGGTATTTCATACATCTATCTTGCTTCTGATGAGAAAACAGCTATATATGAGGCATATGATGAATCAAGAGAGTTGTATGCTGTTGGAAAGTTTAAACTAGATAGTGACTTAAGATTTATTGATCTTAGAAAAAGTGTGTTTAATGAGAAGCTTCAATCATACATTGATCCGTATTCAGAGGAGTTTGAAGCATTGACCTACTGTGCAAGTAAGGCAGCCGAAAAGTTTGTTGTTGATATTCAAAAACCGATAAAAAATAATAGTAAAGACTTGGATTATCTACCAACACAAATATTGGCAGAGTATATTCAGTCATTAGGCTATGATGGATTTGTTTTTGATAGCAGTAAAAATAGAGGTGGTTATAATATTGTACTTTTCCATGAGCAAATGAGTTATGCATCACATCAGTATAAAAATGTTTCCTTGATTGCTGTTCGGTTGGGAATCAGTGAAATTGAGGAGGGATAATGCTCTATATCGATAAAATCATCGAAACGATGCCCTACGGTAAGACCAAACCCATCAAAGTCAAGGCAAGTGATGGTGAAGTCTATGTAGTGAAGTTTCGCAAAGATAATATAGCAAGAAAAGATAGAAGCATAACCAATGAGTTTATCGCTTATCGGTTGATAGAGAATTTAGAGTGGGAGATAGCACCATTACCACTTGAATTGATACAGATAGATACTACAGCACTGGAGCTTGCAGAAGATGCATTTATAGATCCACTCAGTTTAGCCTATATGAAAGAGTCTCTAGGGGTGAATGTCGCCATACCTTATATAGACAATTGTGAGAAAGCAGAGGGAGAGATAGAAAACCAAAATTTTATCAAACACCTACGAACAATAGACAATGTTTTACTCAACGATGATCGTGATATAGAGAACCCAAATATCTTGAAAGATCAAACAGCTAGTAACCGCTACTATGCGATAGATTGGGGGTTGGCAATGGATAGTACCGATGTATATAAAGATATAAAAACAGGGAATATTAGTACACGAATGATGTACTTTCAGACCTGTAATGTGGTACGTAGACCTGAGTATATACTTCGTGGCAATTTAACAAGAGTCACTTTGAAGTCGCAGGAAATTGAAGGTATAATACACGAGATTATAGAGGAAATCCCTCAAGAGTGGGAAACCTATAGTGATAGAGCACATCTTGAAGAGATCTTGTGTGCACGAGCAGTCAGTAAAAAGATATTTGAATAAAAGGAGGGGAAAGTGAGAAAAATTTATCAGTATCAAACCGTACGCTATTTCCCTCATGTATTGAGTGATGAGTTTATCAATGTTGGTGTTATGCTTACTTCTGGAAAAGGAATGAACCGTATTTTAACAGAAGACGAAGCAAAGCATATCTATTGCTCTGCACTTATCGGGGAGAAGAAAAAGTTCTTAGGTGTTGTTGAATATCTCAATGAACTCTCTTCTGATAGCCGACTACTAGAGTCGAATCACTATTTTCATAACTTTCGTTTTGGTGAAGAACGAAAAGTTGCATCAGAAAAGAGTGAGATGGAAGTAGTGAATGAGCTTTTCAATGACTATATCGGTGATAAACTTCAAACAGAAGAGAAAATAGATGCAAAAGCGTTGATCTTAGAGCGAAGTATTAAACTTGCGGAAAGCCCATCTTTTAGAAAACATGTACGTGTACGAACTGACGAGTCAACACCATTTGATTTTGAAGTAGAGAGTATCAAAAAACAGATTATACATCATTCTGTGGTAGGTAAAACAACACTAAAACATGATGTAACCAGAATGGTTATGGCGACTCCTGATCATAAAGAAAATAAAAATAGATATGATTTTTTGAATATGAATGGTGAGATTAATCCCGAAAACCCATATGTAAAGAAACTAGAGCATAATTTTGTAGACCCATACCCTTATAAAACAGAAGAGCAGATAGCCCGCTATTTAGAACAGATTGCTTCATAATATAAATGGCTAGCTACTTGAGGAGGTAAGCGGTGATCAACGAAGACCAAGTAGAACAGTTAGCCATAGAGTGGTTCAAAGAGTTAGGGTACGACTACCTGCATGGCTACGACATCGCACCTGATAGTAGCACCCCTGAGAGAACCAACTTTCAAGAAGTGCTACTCTCAAACAGACTGCACACGGCACTCTCAAAACTCAACCCGACTTTACCAACTTCAGCCATAGATGAAGCAGTCCACCTGCTACAAAAGCCACAACATGCTTCCCTCATACAAAACAACCGAGCCTTTCACAAGATGCTCTTGCAAGGTATCTCTGTTGAAATCAAAGGGGACGAGCGTACCAAAGGGGACGTGGTCAAGCTCATAGACTTTCAGAACCCTGAGCGTAATGACTTCTTGGTGGTCAACCAATTCACCATTAAAGGCACAAAGGGAAACAGACGTCCTGACTTAGTCGTGCTTATTAATGGCTTACCTATCTCAGTGATAGAGTTAAAGAACCCAGCAGATGAGAATGCTGACATCTTCAAAGCGTACAATCAACTACAGACCTATAAGAATGAGATAGAAGATCTCTTTGTTTACAATGAAGCCTTGGTCATCTCTGATGGTATTCATGCAAGGGTTGGGTCACTGACCGCTACAGATGAACGGTATATGTACTGGCGAACCATCAAAGATGAAACAGACAAGCCACTGCTGGAGTATGAACTCGATACGCTCATCAAAGGTTTCTTTGACAAAGGACATCTCATGGACTATATGCAGAACTTTGTACTCTTTGAAGATGATGGAAAGAGTATTATCAAGAAGATAGCAGGATACCACCAGTTCCATGCAGTTAGAGAAGCGATCGACTCTGTGGTAGAAGCATCTACAGGTGGAAGTAAGAGAGGTGGTGTTGTATGGCATACACAAGGCTCTGGAAAGTCCATCTCTATGGCATGTTTTGCAGGGAAGTTGACTAAACAGCCTGAGATGAAGAACCCGACACTGCTCATAGTCACAGACAGAAACGACTTGGATGGTCAACTCTTTGCTACTTTTTCCTCTGCGAAGATGTTACTGGGGCAGGAACCAGTACAGGTGGATTCTGTGGCAGAGCTAAGAGAAGTGTTGGCAGATAAACCCTCTGGTGGCATCATCTTTACCACCATACAGAAGTTTTCACTCAAAAAAGAAGAGAGTCAGTTTCCTGTACTAAGCCAAAGAGACAACATCGTAGTCATCGCAGATGAAGCACACCGTTCACAGTATGGATTTGATGCGATGCTTGACAAAGAGAGTGGTCAGTTTAAGTATGGTTACGCTCAACACCTTAGAGATGCCATACCCAACGCTACATTCATAGGCTTTACTGGTACACCTATAGAGAGTGAAGATAAAGATACAAGAGCTGTCTTTGGTGACTATATCTCTGTGTATGACATTGAAGATGCAGTAGCAGATGGTGCAACGGTGCCTATCTACTACGAAAGCAGACTTGCCAAGCTTGATTTGGATGCAGAGGTGCTCAAAGAGATAGATGGAGATGTTGGTGCGTTGGACATAGGTGAAGAGCAGTCAGATAGAGAGAAGTTCAAGAGTAGATGGAGTGCCCTAGAGAAGCTTGTAGGCTCCAAAGCAAGGATAGAACAGATCGCAGCTGATCTGGTAGAACATTTTGAAGAGAGAACAGCCATCATCGAGGGTAAAGGGATGATCGTGGCAATGAGTCGACAGATAGCCGTGGAACTCTACGATGCTATCACTGCACTAAGACCTCAGTGGGACAGTGAAGACCCTAAAAAAGGTGTCATTAAGATCATCATGACAGGTTCTGCTAGTGATGATGCAAATATGCAAAAACACCTCTACTCTAAGCAAGTAAAAAAAGAGATAGAGAAGCGTATCAAAGACCCCGATGATGAACTCAAACTTGTCATAGTCAGAGATATGTGGCTCACTGGATTTGATGCACCAAGTATGCATACGATGTACATAGACAAACCGATGAAATCGCATAACCTCATGCAAGCCATTGCTAGAGTGAACCGTGTGTTTAAAGATAAAAAAGGTGGACTGGTAGTTGACTACATCGGTATAGCCAATGAACTCAAACATGCCCTAAAGACTTACACCCATGCAGGTGGAAAAGGTACAGGAACCATAGACACAGCAGAAGCACTTGCAGAGATGTTAAAGCGTTTGGAGATCGTACAGAATCTCTACCATGGGTTTGATTATTCTGAGTATATGACTAAAGCACATATGCTACTTGCTCCTGCTGCTAACCATGTACTTGGACTTGAAGATGGTAAAAAACGCTACTTGGATGAAGTGCTGGCACTTACGAAAGCATTTAGCCTCTGTGGTACGTTAGATGGTGCGAAAGTACACAAAGAAGAGATAGCCTTCTTTCAAGCAGTTAAAGCGATTATCCAGAAGTCCACTGGAGCATCTTTGCGTAAAGATGACCCGAACAAAGCCATTAAGCAAATTATTGATAATGCGGTAGTCTCTGAGGGTGTGGAAGATATATTTTCACTGGTAGGACTGGACAAACCTAACATAGGCATACTCTCTGATGAGTTCTTGGAAGATGTAGCCCATATGGAACATAAAAACTTGGCGGTGGAATTACTGGAACGTCTACTCAAAGATGATATCAAAGCCAAAAGCAGAACCAATGTCGTACAAGAAAAGAAATTCAGTGACAGACTACAGGCAACACTCTCACAGTACCACAATAGAGCCATAGAAACAGCTAAGGTCATAGAAGAGCTGATACAAATGGCAAAAGACTTTGCAGCAGCTTCTAAGCATGGTGAAGAGTTGGGACTGAACTTTGATGAGTTGGCATTCTATGATGCACTGGCAGAGAATGAGTCTGCTATGAGAGAGATGGGTGATGAGATACTAAAGAACATTGCCATAGAGCTTACTACCAAGCTACGCAAGAGTGTAAGTGTAGACTGGCAAAAGCGTGAATCTGTCAGAGCCAAGATGCGAAACATGATACGCATCATCCTAAGACGATATAAGTATCCACCTGATCAACAGCTAGAGGCGATCAAGATGGTGATGGAGCAAGCGGAGGTCTTGAGTGATGAGTGGAGTCAGAGTGCGTATGAAACACCTGTGAAACCTTATGTGGTGAATAACAGTGAGGGTGAGATGTTGATGGTGGCTGATGATGCTAAAAGAGAGTATGGGAAGAAGCATGACAAGTAGGTGGATGTTCACCTCTTTTGTATATTATAGTATAATGATTCCATCTAAAGTATAGAAGGATTCCTATGGATAAGAGTTTTTTTGTTTTTATAATGATAGGTTTTGCTTTTTTTTATGTGGTCACAAATTTTGTTGGTGGCATTCAAGAAGAAGATGAAGATTATCAGAATAACAAGTATAAGCAAGAGAAGAATTATGCAAAATATAATGGTGTAGACAGTGTAGGGCGAGAAACTGTAAATGTCATAGGGGTAGATGAAAAGACCCAACTTAAAGTTTGGCATCAAAGTATGGTCAAAAAAGATTTTTTAGCCTTATTTCCGAACTATAATGAGATGAAAAGTGAGATAAATCAAAGAGTGATAGGTGATGGCCTTAAAAACAAAATTTTGAAGCATATAGACAAGGTAGAGGGAGCATTTTTCTCAGGAGGGCTCACCGTTGAACAAGCCAAGCATTCACTTGACTCGTTAGAGTAGAACCAGTTAGTCTCTACAAGGGTCTGACATCATGTTCGCATCTGCATAGAGGTAGACTTCTACACGTCTGTTAAGGGCTCTGTTTGTCGCGCTGTTGTTTGGTGCAATGGCTTTGTCATAAGAACACCCTTTTGTTTTAGGATATCCATTGACAGAGAGTAGTGTAGCAACAGTATGTGCTCTGTTTTGAGATAGGTTTTGATTGTATGCATAACTTCCTTGACTGTCTGTAAACCCAGCAACCCCTACAATGGTTTGAGGGTAGTTTTGAAGAAGTTGGGCAACTTTATTGACTTTATATTTTGCATTATTTTGAAGTTGTGATGAACCTGTTGCAAACATCATGCTATCTCTAAACATTATTTTCACATATTGAGGTGTTTTTGAGACGATAATATCTCTATTGGGGTCAAGTACGGCGAGTGGGTCATTGTTGACACCTGTTCCTAAGGCATGTGCCACTTCGTTGGCTTGATTGTCTAGACTGTATCCTACTGCACCACCTGCGGCTGCACCCAGTAGACCACCAATAAGTGCTCTTCGTCCTTTGTGACTCCCTTTAGTGTTGTATCCTATGAGTGCCCCAGCGAGTGCCCCAGATGCTGCACCTGTTTTGGTACGATTGTAGTTGTCATCTTGTACTAGTCCTGGTTGGTTATAACATCCGCCTAACATAAATGCAGCGACAGTAGCTGCTAGTAGTGGTTTTATGTGTTTTATTTTCATTTAAAATCCTTTGTATTATGGTAAATGGCTACTGCCATCCACCTGTGTTGTGTTGTGACTGTGCATTGCTTTTGTCTACTTCATTACCAATGGCACCACCCACAGCTGCACCAAGAACGCCACCAATGACCGCCCTTTTGCCACCATGGCTACCTTTGGTATTGTACCCTACGGTTGAACCAGCAATAGCACCTACCACTGCACCAGTTTGTGCACCACTGTGTGGTGAGGCACCTTTTGATGAGCACCCAATGATGAAAGTACTTACCAGTAGACTTGAGAGTACTATTTTTATTTTAGTATGCATTATATATCCTTTTTGAAATAGCTTATTCTGAATTATATCAAACAATTGTGACGAAATGTGAACAAGAAAACTTTATAGGCTTACTTTAGTTATTTTTAGAATTACCTTTGATTTTTTCATGCCATTGCCAAAGTGTTTTTTCAAAACCTATCTGTTGTGTTGTATAAAAATGAAGAGGCTTGAGAAGATAGGTTTGTTTGACCCAACCACCGTAATCATGAGGGTACAAATAGCTTTTTGCATGTGTTTGTATATGACTAGGAATAGGGTATATCTCACCATTTTTAATGGCTTCAAGTGCATGGTTTATAGCCAAATATGAAGTGTTTGACTTAGGCGATGAAGCGAGATATATGACCAGTTGAGATAAAGATATTCTTGCTTCTGGGTAGCCAATATGTTTAACAATGTTTAATGTAGAAGAGGCTAAATTTAGAGCAGGGGGGTTTGCATTGCCTATATCTTCACTCGCGAGTATGGCTAGACGTCTTGCGATGAACTCCGCAGGTTCTCCCCCATCGACGAGTCTAGCGAGGTAGTAAATACTCGCATCTATGTCTGAACCACGGATACTTTTAATCATTGCAGAGGTAAGGTCATAATGACTTTCGCTCTCGGAAGAACCAGCCTGCATTGCATGAGGGCGGA
The DNA here is from genome assembly GCA_902727855.1 of uncultured Sulfurovum sp. Taxonomy (GTDB): domain Bacteria; phylum Campylobacterota; class Campylobacteria; order Campylobacterales; family Sulfurovaceae; genus Sulfurovum. The sequence goes on along the minus strand of CACVAS010000097.1, from coordinate 4,999 downwards.
TTTGTTTGAGTGTTTTAAGTGTCACGGTTGACTCTACGGTGCAGGCAGACTCCAGTAAGTTTAGCATAGCTCTCACATCTCCGCCACTAGAAAAAACAAGGTACTCTTTAGCATCGTCTTCTATGGCTATTTGTTCAAGTGTAAGTATGTGCTCTAAATGTTCAAAAAGTATCTCCTGTGAAATGCTATGAAGTTCAAACATGTGTGAGCGTGAACGCATGGCTGCAGTCAATGAATAGTAGGGGTTTTCTGTCGATGCACCTATGATAAGTGCAGCATTATTTTCCATAAAGGGAAGAAGTACTTCTTGTTGGTTTTTACTAAGCCTGTGCACTTCATCTATAAAAATAAGAGGTTTTTCCAATGCATGGGTATAGGTTTTGAATATTTTACGTAAATCTTCTATTTTAAGTGTTGTGGCGTTCATCTCATAAAAAGGACGCTTAAGTACATTCGCAATGACTCTAGCTAAAGTAGTTTTCCCACATCCTGGAGGTCCGTAAAAAAAAGTATGGGGTAGGGTGGCGGACTCTATCAGTTTACGAAGTACAGCATCTTGACCCAATAGATGTGTTTGTCCTATGACATCATTCAGTACTTTTGGCCGATATTTGAGTGCAAGGTTTACCATGAACTACTCTTTATGTTTAAATGTTTTCTCTTTTTGCTGTTTATGTTCTTTGACTTTGTTCTCTTTGATTTGATTTTCTTGATTGGCTTCACTTTTAGCTTTCGCATAGGCATTGGCACGTCTACGTTTCATGAATTTATGTACATCATCATACTCTCTACGTGAAAAGTATCGTGTTTTATTTTCTGGAAGATTATTGAGGTCGATACCACCAAAAGAGATACGTTTTAGGTCAAGTACCTTTGCGTCAAAATGTGCAAAAAAACGTCTAAGTTCACGGTTTTTACCTTCAGTGATGGTGACTCTAAGTTTTGTAAAGTTTTTGCCCTCTGAACGTGTTTCAAAGTGTGCAAAAGGTGCGAACTCCATACCGTAGATTTTAGATTTCTCATGGGCTCCAGCACGTGCATCATCTAAAACGAGCCCTTCTTTCATCGCTTCAATCATCTCATTGGTGATGGGTTTGTCTATTTTAAGGTTATATGTTCTGTCAAGTCCACTCTCCATAAGTGCTGTTGCAACCTCTACATCGTCTGTTAAAAGCAAAAGTCCTTCTGAGGCATAGTCTAGTCTACCTACAGGAACAAAGTGTCTAAATTTACCTGGAAGCTTGTGATAGATGGTAGTTCTGTCCCGATCATCTTTTTTTGTTACCAAGACACCTTTTGGTTTGTTGTAAGCAATGATGGTTAGTTCCGTACTCACTTTAATGGCTTTACCTTTGACATAGATATGATCATCTTCTTGTACATCATAGCCAAAGTCCATCAATGGTTTTTTGTTCATTGTGACTTCGCCTGCTTCTATGAGCTTGTCAGCATCACGCCGTGAGTATTTTGTATTGTGTGATATATATTTATTGAGTCTCATACTAGTTACTTTTTATTCCTGCATTGATTAAGTCATGTATATGTAGTACACCTTCTATCTTGCCATCTTCTGTGACAAGGGGTAGGAGTTGTATCCGGTCATTTTCTATGATTTCTAGTGCCTCTGAGGCAAGTAGGTTGGTGTTATTGTAGCTTTTGGGTGTTTTAGATGCATAGTCTATAGCGTATTGGTCGAGTGAGAACGTTTCAGTCATTAAGGCACGTCTTAAATCACCATCACTCAATAGCCCAATAAATTTTTCATTTTCATCTACAATAAGCACTGTGCCTAGTTGACCTTCACTCATCGTTACGATGGCTTCTTTGAGGGTTGTTGACTTTGTAGCAATAGGTAGGTTTTGAGTACGCATCAAATCTTTTATTTTGATAAAGAGTTTTTTACCTAGTGAGCCTCCTGGATGAAAGGAAGCAAAGTCTTGTTCTTTAAAGCCTCTATGTTTCATAAGTGCAACGGCCAAAGCATCACCTAGAGCCATGGTAAGGGTTGTAGAGGTTGTGGGTGCTACCCCTAAAGGACAGGCTTCTTTTTCTACACTAATATCTAAAAAAACATCTGCATATTTTCCTAAAGAAGAGTGTAGATTACTGCTTAATCCAATGAGTGGTATATTAAATCGTTTAATATGTGGGAGTATTTTAGTAAGCTCTTCACTCTCTCCACTGGAACTAATGGCAAGTAGGGTGTCTCCTTTGGCTATCATACCTAGGTCACCATGCAAAGCTTCTGTTGGGTGCAAGAAGAAAGAGGATGTCCCTGTACTGGCAAACGTTGCTGCCATTTTTGCACCAACCAAACCTGATTTACCCACACCGGTAATAATGAGCTTTCCTTTGGTATGCAGTATGGTATCTATGGCATGAAGAAAGTTTTGATTTAAGTTTTGAGAGGACTTTAGAAGAGCATTGGCTTCAATTTCAAGTGTCTCTTTTGCAATTTTTAGTAAGTCCATCTATGTCTACACTTTATTATTGGGGTGATTTATATAGAAAGATTATAGCATAATTTGAAATAAGAGTTTAGGGGAATGAGGCAAAGAGGAAGACCTCTTTGTCCCAGAAGGTGTATCTAGAAAGTGTATTAAGATTTTTTACTAGAGCTGACTTCACCTGCATCGACTCTTTTTGAGAATTCTGTTTCTTCTCCTGTAGCAAGGGCTGCCGCTTGTGAAACCCATCCTTCTCTTTTTGCTCTTCCTGGAAAGCCTAACGTACTGTCTGCCCATGCAATGTTGCTTTCATTCCATGAGGCCACTTGATCAAAGTGATAAATACCTACATCATTAAGCATAGATTCGATTTTAAGACCGATACCTTTAATACGTGTAAGGTTGTCTTTTTCGCCATTACGAGGTCCAGATAGTACTTCAGGTGCATCCATAGATTGCTCTTCTTCTTGCGTATCATCTGTTGTAGTCCCTACGGCAGCAACGGGTGTACTACTTTCCATGACTGCAGCAGGTGTTTCTACAGATGTTGACTCAGCTACATGGGTATCTTCTGTCTTGTCTGTCTCATGAGAGTTACAGTCATTAGAAGCACAGGTGCTTTTCCCAAAAATATATCCGATAATAGCCCCTATAAGTGCTGCCAACAATAAGCATAAAATTATTTGTGATGCAATTTCTAACATAGTTATTCTCCTTGAATATTGATTTCAACGCGACGATTTTTTGCTTTATTTTCATCGCTATTATTTTGGACTAAAGGTTTTGTTTCACCGTAGCCAACTGCAAGCAGTCTTGAAGCTGAAATATTTTTGGCAATAAGACTCTTTTTTACTTGATCAACTCTTGTTTGAGAAAGCTTTTGGTTATATTGTGCACTACCATCAGAGTCTGTATGCCCTGCTATTTCAATCTTTATAGATGGGTATTCCTTAAGTATGGATGCTAGTTTATTGACCGTTTCGTTTCCTTTGTCTGATAATGTTGATTTGTTTACATTAAACTCTATGGTATCAAGCTCTAACAAGGTATTGAGTTTTGTCTTCAGTTCATTTTTTCTTTTTTCTATATTTTTTTGTGCTTCTTGTTTACTTAGAATTTCTTGCTTTTGTGCCTCTTGTGCAGCTAGTTTTTCAGCTTCTTTGGCTTCTGCTATTTTTTTGGCTTCAGCTTCTTCTCTTTTGGCTGCTTCCATTGCTTGAAGCTTTTGGATCTCTTCGGCTTTTGCCTTTTCAAGTGCCATTCTTTTGGCTTCAGCTGCTTCTTCTTCGGCTGCTTTTTTTGCAGCTTCTTCTTTTGCTTCGATGGCTGCCAACCTTGCAACTTCTTCTGCTTTGGCGCGTGCTTCGGCTTCGGATTTTTTTGTAGCTTCGATGTCTGCTAGTCTTTGCGCTTCTTCTTTTGCAGCTGCAATCGCTTTTGCGTCTAACTTAGTATGATTCTTAACAGAAAGATGATGGTTTTTAATGAGATTATCTACTTCTTGTAGGGCTTCTTTTTGCATGGTAGCACCATAAATTGTAAGTGTTTCATTTTGATAACGTATGCCCCCTTTGTGAAAGTCTTTAATAAAAGTAGGGAGTAATATATCAATACTTTTTAATGCTTCTGAATCACTACTTACATCGTCTACTTTGAGTCCTGTAGTATGTGCCGATTTTGGTAGATTACTTTGAAGGGCAGTTATTTGTTTTGTACTACCTAAAGCCCCAGTTGCATATATACGACCATCGGTTTTACTGATATTTAGCGTCATTGGTGGGGGAGGGACTACACTACCATTGTCCAATGATGGTATATTTGACTGTATGAGAAGTTGCTGCATTTTATGTTGTGCCTCATAGCTGTCTATATCACCATCAAGAGTTAGTTTTCCATCTTGAAATTGAAGCGTTCCATTTTTATAGTGTGAAAGAAAATGTGGGATGAGTGTATGAGTGAATAAAAGTGCTTCATCTCCTTCTCTTTCCTCGTTTGTTGTTGTATTCTTTATCTGTAGGGTTTTGGTATTGCTTGAAAAAAGATCAACTAAGTTATTTTGCTGTTGTGTATCTTTAAAATGTCCATTGAGGATAAAAGATTTATCTTTTTCTACAATCTTAAATTCTATTGCTTTTTCATGTGTATTTTGATGTGTGTTGGGGTTTGCGTGTGCTGAATGTGTAACTTTTGTTGGTGTAGTTACATGTATACTATCTTTTTTTGTCCATAAACAAAATAGTATGAGCAGCAATAGTAAAAATAGTAAGGGCCATATTTTTTTCATGTTTCTTCCTTTTAAAACGTTAAGCTCGAATGATGTAATGCTATTACACCAACAGGGGTAAAGTTACAAATATTAAGTATAACTTGTGATAAATATTATACATATATTTAAATTAATAATGCTTAGAGTTAGAAAATTGAGTGTAGATTACACCAACATGGTATCCACCTAAAGAAGATGGATATAATATTTCCAAGATTTCTTACACCAATAAAAGATCAAGGAGATAAACATGTTGGCAAGTAGTATTTTATCATATAGTGACTTC
>CACVAS010000096.1 GCA_902727855.1 uncultured Sulfurovum sp. | reverse complement strand
TGTACAGAGTATAGCTAACGATTTTCCAGGGAAATTTTTCATGATTATCTCTCTTTATGCCAATACCCTAAGGTATTGGCTATATTTTTGATATGTGTTTATTCAGTAAATTTCTAAATACATCGAAGTTTTAATGCAACTTCAGCATCCTCCAGCCAGACACTCTTCTTTGAGTCTTTTCCGCTCTTCTTCACGAATTTTGTCTAGCTCTTCACGTGCTTTGTCGCCTGCATCATCACCATCTTCTTTACCATCGTCTTCACCTTCTGCTTTTCCGATAGGAAAAGATTGAGCATAGCCTTTACCATAACCAACTTTATATCCATCCACATAAGCAGGATCAATAGCACCAAAAGTTGTTCTTCCTAATTTTTTCTTATAAGAATCATTATAAGATTTTTTATAAGCATCTATATATCCATCTTGGTAGCCATCTTTTTTACCTTCATTGAAGCCAGCGGCATGACCATCGTCATACGGACCCGCAAAAGCTGCATTCATTAAAAGAAAAGACGTTATCAGCAATATAAAAAACAGCGTTATACTTGATTTAAAGGTGAGTTTTTCAGTGTTCATGTCGTAATACTCCTTTTAATTAATATAATGATATGACAGCCATAAAAAATTATTTATTTCAGCCACCATAACTTAAGCAGAGCAAGTAAGTACTATGAAACTTGGCTGATCAAAGTTTTACTTTCTCTAGTCGTTATAATCAACTAAAAAGAGTTTGTTTTCAATGTTTTCCAGGTTGTTAGTTTGTAACAATGAGACTTTAACTATTTGTTACAAACTAATAAAAGATATAATTTTTTATTTCTTGCCTGATTGATCTTTAAAGTATTAAAATAAGTAATTCATTTAATCGACAAAAAATATAAAATATGCGATACATAAATTTAATGATTATTCCATGTGCTTTTCTTTTTATTGATGAAGCACAGACACAGGTGCAACAGGCACAGGAACTTGAGTGTGAAGTTAATTATATTGCCAGGAAGGCAGAAAAAGACCGAAGGTGGTTTGGTACTGTCAAGGAGGCA
>CACVAS010000095.1 GCA_902727855.1 uncultured Sulfurovum sp. | reverse complement strand
CATGGCGATTAGAACAGATTTATAATGAGATTTTTGATGTCATTAATGGTGGGGTTGGTGATATCAAAAAGATGGGACAATATTTAAAAGCTTTTCATGCTGATGTTATGAAAGAAGAGGGTGATATGTTAGTTGAATTGGAACTTGAATCTAAAGAGGTCAATTCTCTTATCTCCAAGGTAGCTAAAGCGTATATGTTGTCTCGCTTGGATGATGAGGTTGGTTTATAAGAATTTAGGTCTTTCCTTTATTTTATTTTTAAATTATAAATTATAAAAATATTTTATAATTAAATAATACTATTTTGTTATACTAAACCCTAACAAGGAAATAGAAATCTCTTCTGTGACAATAGAACTCAGTCATTAAGATATTTTTTAGGGGATATTATGAATGATTCAATTCTTTTTATTCAGAGTCAAGACGCTACTAATAAATCTATGGGTACAGGGTTTGTGGTTTATAGTGATGAGGGTGGTAGTTTTGTTTTGACTTGTTATCATGTTTTGAAGTCTGTTGGAGAGGCTAGGGTTGATGATTATGAGATTGAGGTTGTTGTTCAACATAAAATTTATGATTTAGCAGTTTTGTATGTTAAAGGCTTATGTAATAAAAAGCTAGTGTTGAAAGCAATTTCTTTAGAAGGTAATCAAGATAAAGCAGTCTCCTTATAAAAATTTATTAATTTTTAGGGGTAAAAAATGAATACTCAACGAGATAATTCTACATTTTTAATAAAAAGTTCTAAAAACAGAAGCTTTGGAACAGGCTTTTGTATTTATAAAGATGAGGAAGGAAGTTATCTTTTAACAGCTGCTCATGTGGTTGAGTCTTGTGGTGTTGAGAATTTACTTATAGAATCTTTGCCAGCTAAACTTTTTCATATCTCACAAGAGAATGGCTCTCTTGATTTGGCTTTAGTTTATGTAGAGGGTTTACTGAATACAGCTATTTTAAAACTTTGTCAAGAAAAAGCTATTGTAGGTGAAAGATTTGACATTGTTGGATATCGACCTCATAAAAAAGACCATGCTAAGGAACCTCTAAAAGGTTACATAAAAAAAGCCTATACTTTAGAATCAGAAGAAAAAAGAGATATTTATGAACTAAGAATCAATGAGGACGATAGTATAGAACAAGGTTATAGTGGTTCAGCTGTAGTTTCTACTGTAACAGGTTTGGTTATCGCTATTGCTACAGATAGAAAAACAAATGGACAACAAGCTTATGCTACTCCTACTTATTATCTTAAAGAGATTTGGAAAGAGATGCCTAAAGACTTTTTTGAGTCTTTTTCGGATACTAATCCTTATAAAGGTCTTAATAGTTTTGAATACGAAGACAGAGAAAACTACTATGGACGGGAAGAGGAGAGTCAAGAGATAGCTTCTAGACTCAAAACTACCAAACTTTTTACTTTGTTGGGAGCCAGTGGTTCAGGAAAAAGTTCACTTATTTTTGCAGGAGTTCTACCTCTTATCAAATCTGATGAAGTAGAGGTTTTATCTTTTCGACCTTTGGATGAACCTTTTAAAAATTTAGCTTCGGTATTTATTCCCATCCTTTACACTGATAAATTAGAACAATTAAGAAAAGAGAAAGAACTTGCTCATGACTTGTTTAAAAATAATATTACGCTAACTCAGTTAGTTGAAATGCTTTTAGAACAAAAAGGTGTTAAACATCTTTACCTAATTATTGACCAGTTTGAAGAACTTTTTACATTGACTGAAGAATCAAGCTCGAAAAATGCTTTTCTTGACCAACTTTTGTTGGTAATAAATTCTGATTTGGGAGTTACTCTTTTACTTTCTATGAGGGCAGACTTTCTTTCACATATCTCTTATTATGACTCTTTTAATAAAGCTTACAATACTCATCCAAGTCAAATGTTAAGTCTACTTAGAAGAGAGAAACTTAGAAGGGTTATTGAGCTACCTGCTAAAAAGATGGGTGTAGAGTTTCAAGAAGGCTTAGTAGAACGTATTATAGAAGAAATAGAAGATGAAGCAGGGCAGTTACCTCTTTTAGAATTTGCATTGGAACAGTTTTGGGTTAATAAAAAAGGTCGTATTATTTCTCATGTTGTATTGGATGAGATGCAGAGTATTTCTCATTCGATTAGTCATTATGCAGATAGAGTTTATGAACGAAACCCTACATATCATGCATCCATTAAAAAAGTACTTATAAAGTTAGTAAATCCAGGAAGTGGAAAAGAGGATACTCGTCGTATTGCTTCATTTGATGAGTTTGATAAAGAATCAAGAAAAACGATTACCTTACTTGCGAATGAACGGCTTATTGTGACCGAAGATGGAAATATTGATATTGTTCATGAAGCACTCATTCGTGAGTGGCAAAGATTAGAAAAGTGGATAAATGATTATAGAGATTTTTTAGAGTGGGAGAAACATCTTAGGGATGATAGAAAGTTTTATGTTAAGAATGGATCAAAAAAAGAGGATTTACTTGTAGAGAGTAAGTTACTGAGGGCTAAGGAATTTTTGGAAAGTCATGAGGAGTATATATCTCCTTTAGACAAGGGATTTGTTAAAAAAAGTATTGTTAAGGCTAAATTAAAAAGAAAAATGAGGCTTATTGGGTTGAGTTTAATTTTTGTTTCTTTACTTGGGGTTACTGGAGTGATTTTTTCTTTTTGGAAAAGTACTGAGAATCAAAAAGGAAAAGTACAGAATATACTTTATAATAGTACTATTAAACAAGGAATAATAGCAAGAGACTATTTTAAAGAATCTTTAAAAAGTAAGTTGATTTTTGCAAATGCTTTAAGTCAAAGTTTAGATGAATATCAATTTGAAAAAAGTAAGTTATTGTATAGGTCATCATTTAAAAATAATTTTCAATTAAAAAGTATTATGGAGTATAATCAGTCAATTGATGGTGCCATTTTTACAAAAAATGAAAATAAAATTTTATCATGGAATAATTTTGGAACTATGCAATTATGGGATAAAAGCTCTCTATCATTAATGAAAGAGTATATAAGTAAAAATACTATAGAAAAAGTGGTTTTTAGTAAAAATGAACAGAAAATCCTTTCTTGGGGTAGTCGCGATACTACAGTAGAAAAGCAGACTAGCTCTAGTGAAGGTATTGTCCAAATCTGGAATAGAGCTTCTCCCTATCCTTTATATGTATTTAAACATGATTCTAAAGTAAATGGAGTTAAGTGGACTAAAGATGAAACAAAGATTCTTGTTTGGACAGGAGACTTTTTAAGGACTGGTACAATTTTGTTATGGAGTAGTGATAATAATTCATCACCAATACAAACTTATACATATACAAAACCTGATGGTATGTTTGGAAAAACTCATACAGGTGCTATTATCGGAGCTATGTTTAATCGAGATGAAAGTGAAATTTTATCATGGAGTGATAGTGGGATATTAGTATTATGGGATACTGAATCTTCTGTACCTATACAAGTTTTTGAACTTAATCAATCTGTTTTTAAAGATGCTATATCTTCAATGGGTAGAATTAATGGAGCTATTTTTAATCAAAATGAAAGTGAAATTTTATCTTGGCACGGTAATGGAATTGTAACTTTATGGAGTCGGAATAGTAAAACTCCTTTAAAGGTTTTCAGGCATGAAGATTTTGTTGAGAGTGCTACCTTTAATAAAAATGAAACAGAAATTCTATCATGGAGTAAAGATGGTACTATTAAGCTTTGGAATAAAGATAACAATACGTCCGTCTTATATGAATGTAAGCATCAAAATCTAGTAAATGTATATTTTAGTAAAAATGAAAAAGAAATTTTTTCATTTAGTTCAGATGGAGTTTTAAAAATATGGGATAGAGATGGGCGTACTCCAGTACAGGTTTTTAGGTATGATTCTGATTTTAAAGAATATCAACAAAGAATGTCTGATGTGAAGATTAAATCTTTTAATAATATAGGAGATATGACATTTTTGAATAAAATCTTCAAACACAATCAGAATACTTCTAAGGTTGTCTTGAATTCAAGTGGAGAAGAAGCTCTCTCCTATAGTCGTGATGGAACATTAAAACTATGGAATTATAATCAATCTGTAAGAAAAAAAACAAAAATAAAAACAAAGAATATTTCTGTAACACCTAATAATAAGCTTCATTTATGGGGTATAAATAATCCAATACCACTAAAAATATTTGAGCATAAAAGTGATTACAATGGACTTCAAAATATCCAAAAAGATAATCAGATGATATCTTGGACTATCAAAAGTAATTTGATGTCTGATTGGAGGAGTGGTACTATTAAACTATGGGACACAAATAGTACTAGACCTTTACAAGTTTATAATTCAGCAATTGATGGTGCTCTTTTTAGTAAAAAAGATGAAATTTTCTTAACATGGGGAGGTTGGAATCGTATTAATGGACGAGTTTATTTATGGGATTATCTTAATACTACACCGATAAAGGGATTCTTATTTGGTAGTGACTTAAAAGGAGCTACTTTTAATAATGATGAAAATAAGGTGATAGCTTGGGGAGGGGGAGATATGTTCAATATATCAATGGGTAAAATAAAGCTTTGGGATATAAATTCTTCAATTATAAAAACTTATGAACAAAGTCAAGGTGTTGAAGGAGTTGTTTTTAGTCCAAATGACAAATATTTTCTTTCATGGGGTGGGAGTAATATATTAAATCTATGGAATGAAAAAAATAGAAATCCATTAAAAAAGTTTAAACATTCTTCTAATGTTAAAGGAGCATTTTTTACTAAAGATTCAACTAAGATTCTTTCTTGGAGTGCAGATAAGACTTTAAAGTTGTGGTCAATAAAACAAACTACTCCTATTCAAATTTTTAAACATCATCAATCTATAAAAGGAGCTATTTTGAGTAAAACTGAGCAATATATTTTATCATGGGACTCAAATACAATGAAATTATGGGAAAACAATAATTCTAGTGCAGTTAAAATATTTAAAAGTGATATACCAATTTCTAGAGTGAAACTTAATAAAGATGAAACAAAAATTTTGTCTTGGAATAGCTTTTCAGTAACACTTTGGGATATAAATTATAGTAGTCCTTTAAATACTTTTATTCATCAAAGTTTAGAAGAAGCTAGTTTTATAGACGATAATAATTATATATACTCTAGAGGGAAGAATGGTATAAAGCTTCATACTCTTACTAGTAAAATGTCATTAGATAAAAAACACTACCCTCTAAAAACCCAAGTAGAAACAGGGGCATACTTAACTCCATCAGGAGAAGTAAAAGCTCTAACAAAAAAAGAATGGGAAGCCAAAAAAATAAAGTATGAAAAAATATTAGTAGAAACAAAGGACTAAAAAATGCAAACCACCCTACTAATCTACATGGCAGCCGACAACGACCTAGACACATTCGCAGAAAATGATCTAGAGACGATTAAACGTGCTTCTTATGATTCTGATATGGATATTGTGGTGCAGTTTGATCGAAATGAGTTTGTGGATCAAACCAATACTGTTCGTGTGGTTATCAAACATGGGGAGGTAGTTCAAGAAGAGGACTTGGGGGAGACTAACTCTGGTGACCCTACGGTACTTAAGGCATTTATTGAAGAGTCTGCTAGAGCGTATCCTTCTGAAAAGCTTATTGTTATTTTGTGGTCACATGGTTCGGGTGTTGATGATTTTGACCCTTTTGCTAAAGTGGAAAGGGAGCGTTATTATGTGCCAGAAATAAAGACTGAAGAGATAGCTTTTGGTTTTGATGACACAGCACAAGACTTTTTAGACAATCTCGAACTCCAAAAAGCTTTGGATGTCTCTGTGGAGATAGATGTTCTAGGTTTTGATGCGTGTTTGATGGGGATGTTTGAAATCGCTTACCAACTTAGAAACCAAACAAATGTCATGGTCGCTTCACAACACTTAGAGCCAGCTAAGGGTTGGGATTATGAGAGGATTTTAAATGA
>CACVAS010000094.1 GCA_902727855.1 uncultured Sulfurovum sp. | reverse complement strand
CACTACTGTTGAGGTACATGCTGCCGTCGCTACGTTCTTCGGCATCATCGTTGCCGCTGGATAAGCTGAGGGTGAGCGTTTGTATTGGGCCAACAAGACCTGCCACAAGGCGAGTATCGCCAGATGCCGCGGCACTCGAATCCGTGACACCGTTATCATTACATGCTGTTAAGAGAAAAAGTGGAAATATGACACTCGCAACTTTGCTGCGAAGTAACCCTGTTAATTTCATTTGATTACGCCCAATAATATATACATTCTACGCAGAAAAAAGTGCAAAAACTGTAGAAAATGAATTTCTAGCTAGTACGCTTTTTTCTTAACACCCAATTAACCCAACCTTAACATGCGACAGTCTGATTTTAAAGCTACATTATCAAAAAACTGATAAACGTATATTTTTTAAAAAAATTATCTTGTGAATTTATGAAATTATTCACTTTTTCTTCACGGTTATTAAAGAAAACCCTGTTTTTAGAATACATCTGAAATCAAGCTAAACAGCGAAAAAATAAATATTTTACAACACTGTTTTTTATCTCTATTAAACTAAATACGAACTTAGATTATACTTGTAAATTATTAATAAGGTTACTACTATTGAAATGTATCAATATTTTTTAACCAAAAAAATAAGCGATTATGGACTATGAGTCCATAGGTTATCTTAAAATCGACTAAAGTAGCTATCTCCAAGTCATATAATATGTCGCTGCGCGACAGTTTTTTAAATCAAAAATGCTAAACTCTTGCAACGAAATTTCATAGTTTTTAACTAGCAGCTTGGGACAATAAACTATCCTGACACAGGGGGCAGCAAAAAACATTAAAGACATGTGCTACTTCATTATTATCACACCTTTACTGAATTTTATTCTTTTTTCTTATCTGTAGAATCATACAAATAGAGGAGGGGTAGATTTTTATTTTAAGAGAGATTGTGGTTTTTTGATTCTAAAAAAGCAAGGAAGCTATAACCAAATAGCTCCTTATAATTTGTTAATTAATCAAAAACATCTTTAGTGAAATTGTTGTACCAACTATACGCATATTG
>CACVAS010000093.1 GCA_902727855.1 uncultured Sulfurovum sp. | reverse complement strand
CTGTCTCTTATGCTTATTATCTACGAGGTATCTACTTCTACCATTATGCATGGGAAGCAAGAGGTTTAGGCATAACCAATACCGTAGGTCAAAAAAACTATGCCCTTTTTTATGAACGTCTAAGATATGCCAAGGCTGATCTCAAAAAAGCGTATGAACGCTCACCCAATGAACAAACCTATTGGGCTGACCTCTATAACTTAGTAAAACACTTTAAAAGTAATGAGGCTGATTTACTACAAGAAGAGCTTTATGGACGTATTAAAGCAAATGCCATGCAGAACCCCTACTGTATCCAACGTGTCTCACATCTTAACAAAGCACGATGGGGTGGAAGCCATAAAGAGAGTTTGAATTGGGCTAGAGAAGTTGTGGCTCACAGTCATTATGCTGACCCTGTTAAGATTATTATCTTTGAAGTACTGATTGAGCAATATAACTTCATTTTAGAATTTGACAAAGATGAAGAGAGTGCCAATGTTATTTTTAAAAATGAAACTTTGCAAAATGAGGTCAACCAATATTTTGATGAATTATTAGAGAGCATTAACAACTCAGATAAAAATATAAGTGCCACACTTACTTTTTGGTATGAGAAGGTAGGTGACGCAGAACGTCTTAATAAAATTAGTGAACGTATTAAAAGTTTTTGAGCCATTTAGATTTGATATAATGCGAAAAAAACAAGGTACATAAACATGACAGTCGAAGAGATGAAAGCCCTAAAAGTTGGCGACACCGTTAAAGATATAAAAAGAAGTGAACAACACGAGAGAGAAATACTTTGCGAAGTAGAATCTATGGATGACAACAGTGTCACACTCATTGCTCTATTTGCTAAAGATGCTGGTGCTTATCCTCATAGATTTTTCTTTACAAGAGATGCTGATGCATTGGGACTTGTAGAAAAATAATCTATATATCTTTATTTTTCAAAATAACAACCGTTCCATCAAAAGCACCTTTACTCAAAGGGGTCAAGTGTAAAGCATTTGGTCCAGCATTTATGATGCTGTCTTCTTTATCTAAAACACCGTTGTTATTTTCATCGCCATAGAG
>CACVAS010000092.1 GCA_902727855.1 uncultured Sulfurovum sp. | reverse complement strand
TCTCTTTTTTAATTGCATTGATGGTGTACCATGTGGGTGCTAACAGTAAAATATCGCCATACGCATAGCTTTTTAAAAGGCTTTGAAACAAATTAACAACTTCTCCATAACCCCCTTCCACCAATGCCACCGAATCATTTGTCATGTTTTCTAAACGAACATCTTTGGCATCTTCATAAAAATCTGAAACTTCTTTTTCATAAGACTTTGCCAAAATAGAGAGTCCTAAAGTAATATGCTCTTTGGTGATACGATAGCTTGTTTTAAGTAATTTAGCACGCCCTCGCATATCCAGCCCAATATCTTGTTTCCAATTAATCTCATTTGGGTTGTAAATACTTTGTAACCTATCCCCTGCTAAAAAAAGATTTTGATAAGATTTGCCATCCTCTTCATGGGTAATTAACAATTTTAAAATCAACTCAAACCAATTTTTGTAAAAATCCTGATACTCATCCACTAAAATGGCATCGTATTTAGGCTTTGCTCGTTTTATGGCATCATTGGGTAAGATATCTCTCCAAAATTCCTCTGATTTGCTTTTATAGTTACTAAACGACAAACTACTTAACTCCATCGCTTTTTGGTGAAAATTACTCACCTCAATGTTCCCAATCGATATGTCTAAAATATCTAATTCTTCTTTAATGGATTCCAGTTTTAAATTGAGTTGCGATTTCAAAGATTTATTGTAAGTCATAATCAAAATATTCCACTCAGGATGAAGCTTTGCCAAATAAATTGCACGTGATAAAAGTGCTACAGTCTTCCCACTACCAGGAATACCTGTAATAATATAATGCCCCAAAGGCAAACTCTTTGCAAAACGTTCTTGTTCAATGTCCAAACCTAAAATCTTTTCATCTAAAAATGTATGCTTACCCTTGTTTGATGAAGCATGAACAATTTTAATTTCAGGAAAAATTGCCACACGAATGGTATCTATCAACGCTAAAGGAATGGCTTCTATCTCATTATTAAATAAGGTATCCAATTCCAATTTACTTAACGTTTCTTTATACAAAACCCTTGCTGGATAATGCTCAAAAAACGTATCAATTTCACCTT
>CACVAS010000091.1 GCA_902727855.1 uncultured Sulfurovum sp. | reverse complement strand
GGCTCTCCATGAATACCATGTGAACGACCAACCATAAGTGTCATCTTATGTTCTTCTGCTCTTTTCTTAATAGACTCCATAAGCATCTTCGTATCAGCAATGATAATCTCTAACGAGGCTTTCATCTGAAGTGCCACACCTGTGTCAACAGCATCAGAAGAAGTCATACCATAGTGAAACCATCTTGACTCTTCACCCAATGATTCTGAAACAGAAGTATTAAACGCAATAAGGTCATGTCGCGTAATTGCTTCAATCTCTTCGATTCGCTCAACTGAGAAAGTAGCATTTTTAACAATCTTGTCTGCATCTTCTTGAGGAATTTTTCCAAGCTTCGCCCAAGCTTTTACAGCTGCTTTTTCAACTTCAAGCCATGCTGAGTATCGTGCGTGTTGTGTCCATTTTTCTTCCATTTCAGGTCTTGCGTATCGTTCTACCATATTTATAGTCCTTGCGATAATGAGGATATGTCGTTCGATGAAATCGAACCTACGAAGTTTATGTTTTTAGCTGTAGGTTCGATTTTATCGAACAAGAAATTATCATATTTTTTTATGATAGAATTCTATCCAATTCGACTAAAAAAGAGGTAAAAATATGCCATTCGTCAAACGTCCTTTTCACATAGAAAAACCTATAAAAGCTTTTCTTTTTATCATGCATAAATTTAACTTTACACAGGGTGAAGCACAACGTCTTGTTGCTAAAGGTCGTGTCATAATTAATGGTGCATCTATCTATGATACTGGTGCAATTATTGAGGGTGAAATTGAAGTGGTTTACTTTGAACCTAAAAGTAGAGGAGTTAAACCCATCTTTGTGGACAAGAACTTTTTAGTCTTTGACAAACCTTCTGGTGTACTGGTTCATCCAAATACCATGGCAACTGAGTACTCTATGTTAGATGAAGTCCGAACCCATTCTGGACAAAATGCCAATGGGGTACACCGAATTGACATGGAAACTTCTGGTCTCTTTTTGGCTTCACGTCATAAAGATGCAGAACGTTTTTTAAAAGGGTCATTTGAAAAAAAGACCATACAAAAACATTATTTGGCATGGGTAACGG
>CACVAS010000090.1 GCA_902727855.1 uncultured Sulfurovum sp. | reverse complement strand
TTTCCTTTGACGATTATTGTACCGAAAAGTTGTTATAATTCGCTATGAAATTTTATCGTATTTATATAGAGCTTACCAATGTTTGTGGCTTGCGTTGTTCATTTTGTCCTAGCAAAGAGTTACCGAATACCACAATGGATTTGGACTTCTTTGAGTCTCTTGTGAAAGAGGCTAAATCCTTTACCAAAGAGATAGCCTGTCATGTAGTTGGTGACCCACTTACCCTTTCTAATCTCAATGAATATTTAGACATCATTCATAAACACAAACTAAAAGCCATGTTAACGACCTCTGGGTACTTCATGAGAAAACACAGCTATGAAACGCTTTTCCATCCAGCTGTTAAACAGATAAATGTTTCACTCAATGCTTTTAATAAAAACGATACCTCCATAAGCTTTGAACAGTATATGAAACCTATTTTAAAGCTTTGTCATGAAAAAATAAAACAAGAAAAAGAGATATTTATAAACCTGCGTATGTGGAATTTAGATGAAATTATGTCAGAAGAGAAATTTAATGCTGAACTTTTTAGCCTATTAGAAAAAGAGTTTGATGTAACGTTAGACTTAAAGACCTTAGATCCAAAAGAGAAAAAAAACATACGCTTAGAGAACAAAGTACTTTTACATTTCGACAACTATTTCGAGTGGCCCTCACTTAAAAACAAAAACTACGGTCATGGAACTTGTCAAGGTTTAAGTTCTCATATAGGTGTCTTAGCCAATGGTGACGTAATCCCTTGTTGTTTAGACAATGACGCTGTCATGAAACTAGGAAATGTTAAAGAACAGAGCTTAAAAGAGATAGTGTATGGAAAACGAGCAACAGACATGATAGAGGGTTTTAAAGTAGGGCAATGTTCTGAAGAGATGTGTTTGAAGTGTTCTTATAAAGATAGGTTTAATCTCCTCGGGAATAATTCCCCGTCCCGTATGGGGCAAAACCTTATGCTTTTGAAATAATTTTTCGAGAATTTCGTCTCTATAAAAAAATTATATCAACGTCATACTCCGTACCCTTGGGTCGGGGTCGTTGATTAGAAGAAACAAAAGAACAATTTTTAAAT
>CACVAS010000089.1 GCA_902727855.1 uncultured Sulfurovum sp. | reverse complement strand
ACTAATTAACAATAGAAGGAAAAAGGATAGCGTTAGTATAATTTTCATTGGGGTTTGTTTTTTGACAGAGGGGGTTAATAAAAAAAAAGGATCAATTTTTATTTCAAACTGATCCTTTTTATTACTTGAACTTGAATAAAGGTTGGTTACTCTGTCGTCAAATCATTTATAATTAAGTTACACTTATCTCAGTATCTACTCTCGTGACGAACTCCATTCGGACGTTTTGGGATTCTTAAAAGAAGATGAACTCGAAGATGTTAAGGACATAAAAATAGTATCATTGGTATTTTTTAAAACCATAAAAGCATCTTCTTTGCCCGTAAGCCACATCGTAGAACGCTTTTCAATTTTATATTGATAAGAAATAGAATCACTACTATAATTACCTGTAATTACACTATCCTTTTTTGTACTGATAAACGTTAGTTGATTCATTGGCCAGGCCATTAAATCTAACCTTTTTTGATAAGGGATTTCGTTTTTACTGTGTAAACTAACATCGTTTGTTATTTTTTTTGAACTGTTTCTGGTCGTATGATCAATTGATGTTCTTTCGGAATAATAATAATCGCCCTTATCATTGGGCCGCTGTGCTGACCACATTGTTGTCTTAGAATAAGTTGTCCGAACACTATCAAAATAGGTTCGAGAAAAAGAATAAGAAGACATTTCATTTGTTAAGGTATGAATACTAGACATAATTAGAGTAGACGAATCTTCATAAGTTGAATTGATCGTCTTATATTCTATGTTATCATCAATATATGAACGAATAGATGTGATAGGGTAGGTCTTTTCTTTTTCATTGGAACAACTGATTAGTAATAGAAGGAAAAAGGATAGCGTCAGTATAATTTTCATTGGGGTTTGTTTTTTGACAGTGGGGTTTAATAAAAAAAAAGGATCAATTTTTATGTCAAACTGATCCTTTTTATTACTTAAATAAAGGTTGGTCAAATTTAACGCTTGAGTGGTTTGCTTGCTATTTATCAAATAGTTTCACTTGTTAAATAAAATTTTCCATCATGATGATAGGTATACCATATCTTACCAAGGTATATCTGAAAT
>CACVAS010000088.1 GCA_902727855.1 uncultured Sulfurovum sp. | reverse complement strand
CATTAATTATTTGGGGAGATAAAGATAAGATTTTACATGTGGATAATGCAAAGCTCTTTCATAAATATATAAAAAATAGTAAGTTAGTAGTACTGAAGGGCATAGGTCATATGCCCATGTTAGAGTCAGCGACTAAAAGTGCCAAAGTTTTTAATGATTTCATAAAATAGTTAATTTTCTACAAGTCCCAATGCATCAGCATCTCTTGTAAAGAAGAATCTATGAGGGTAGGCACCAGCATCTTTAGCAAATAGAGCTATGAGTGTTACGCTGTTGTCATCCATAGATTCTACTTCGCAAAGTATTTCTCTCTCATGTTGTTCGCTTCTTTTTACATCTTTAACTGTATCACCAACTTTTAGTGTTTTCATCTCTTCTATTGTCATGTTTAGGTACCTTGTTTTTTTCGCATTATATCAAATCTCACTTTTAATACGTTCACTAATTTTATTAAGACGTTCTGCGTCACCTACCTTCTCATACCAAAAAGTAAGTGTGGGACTTATATTTTGAGTTGTGTTGTTAATGCTCTCTAGTAGTTCGTCAAAATATTGATTGACCTCATTTTGTAAAGTTTCATTTTTAAAAATAGCATTCGCACTCTCTTCATCTCTATCAAATTCTAAAATGAAGTTATATTGCTCAATCAGTACTTCAAAGATAATAATCTTAACAGGATCAGCATAATGACTGTGAGCCACAACTTCTCTAGCCCAATTCAAACTCTCTTTATGGCTTCCACCCCATCGTGCTTTGTTAAGATGTGAGACACGTTGGATACAGTAAGAGTTCTGCATAGCATTTGCTTTAATGCGTCCATAAAGCTCTTCTTGTAGTAGGTCTGCCTCATTACTTTTAAAGTGTTTTACTAAGTTATAGAGGTCAGCCCAATAGGTCTGTTCATTGGGTGAGCGTTCATACGCTTTTTTGAGGTCAGCCTTAGCGTATCTTAGACGTTCATAAAAAAGGGCATAGTTTTTTTGACCTACGGTATTGGTTATGCCTAAACCTCTTGCTTCCCATGCATAATGGTAGAAGTAGATACCTCGTAGATAATAAGCATAAGAGACAG
>CACVAS010000087.1 GCA_902727855.1 uncultured Sulfurovum sp. | reverse complement strand
GTGGATGAGGTGTTGGTGCGGATGGGGGAGTATGTGGCTCCGGTTGAGGGTAAGTGGCTTGGTAAGCCAGAGGTTGGTTCTGCGTTCACATGATGGTTCTGTGTCATAATAAGCGAGGTCTTTTTAAGTCATCTACGGTACTAGAATATGGTTATGAATGAATCAATTCCAGAGAAAAGGAACTTGATGATATTTTCGCTAATTATTATTGTATTTATTTTTTCTGGTGGTGAATTTTTAGATAATACTATAAAAATATCTCCCTTTAATATAAAGCTCGATAATTCAAAATTTTTAGCTATTATGCTTTGGTTGGTGTTTATTTATATAAACTATAGATTTTATGTAAAGTGTACCCCTATTTTTTTTGAAAATTATCATTCTGATTTACTTGATGCGATCAATGATAAAAATCTACATAATTTTGTTGTGGATAAGGTTGGAGGTCCAAAAGTAAAGCTTGTTGACAAGAATGTTAAAGGCCAAATTGTACCGACACGAATGCTTCCTATATATGAAGCTCTACGATATGAAAATTTACTTATAAGAAAAAAGAAAAGGGAGGCACCAGAAAATGTATCACTTATTGAGGTTGGAAGTGATATTAAGGTTGTAAGGAGAATAAATGGAAAAGAGATTGATGAAATAATTGGGTTTGATATATCGCCGATGTCAAAGAAAATACTTTCACCTTCTTTATTTTCATATAAAATAAAGCTCCCGATCAATAACTGGATATATGACTGGGGGAGTATTAAAGAAATAAATCAAGACAATCTTGTTGAGATTGAGTTATCTAAAAAAGAATCAAGACGATTAATAAGGTATCTTGTTGTAAATAGGTCCAGTTTGTCTGATTATTATGCGCCGTTATTCTTATCCATAATTGCTGGTATATCCCTTATGGTCGTATCAGTTTTCTGAGCGATAAAAGCTTGTCTGAATTTTGAACAGATAAACCATGCGTTATATGTCATTGATGCTCAACGCCATATTTCGATAGCTCTGCCTGTCTTTTTTATTTTGCAGGCACTATCTATTTATACCTTTTTCACACCAAAGGAACCCCCATGAT
>CACVAS010000086.1 GCA_902727855.1 uncultured Sulfurovum sp. | reverse complement strand
TAGCATTAGCATCACCTCGTATAATACAAATGTAGCATTTAGCTACCATACAACAGAGAGTTTGTTGAGTGTAATACATCGGATGTCACCAAAGCGGTTATCGTATTTAATAACTAGCTTGAGGGTCAGTTAGATAGTTGCACTATAAGCTTGAGTGGTAACAAAATCGGTTTAGGCTAGATTGGATTTTACGAGGTCAAGTTATGTGTGGCTGATGCTACAAAATTCACACAGAGGTTAGCCTCTGTGCTAACGAGCTCTCTAAATTACTTTAAAGGCTCTCAATATGTATTCTATCGGATTGGATATTTCAAAGTCAAGTGTTAATGTATATGTACCATTAGGTAAATTAGACTTAGAAATAGAGAACAGTACTAAAGCATTCAAATCACTCTATTCTAAACTCAAAAAGTTATATAAAAAAGAGAGTGAAAAACTTATATTTGTCTTTGAATCTACAGGAAGTTATTCTGTATCTCTCTATCGTTTCTGTGCAGATAAGGGCATCAAGGTTTTTATGATAAACCCCAAACAAGCTAGAAACTTTGCCAAAGCTATTGCACAAAGAAATAAAAGTGATAAGATTGATGCAAGGGTACTCTCAGAAGCTATCATGATAGCAAAAGAGAAAGAGATAAACATACCAACCATTGACCCTTTAGTTGAAGAGATGAAAGAGCTTATGGTGTACTACAAACTCAAAGTCAAACAACGTACACAACTTTCAAACCACTTAGAGTCACTGAGTACCAAAGAAGGAAGTAAAACACTTTGTCGTACAATCAAAGCAGAGATAAAATCTCTCAAACAAAGTGAAGATAAGCTGATAGAACAGGTCTACACTATGATAGAAAAAAGCAAGATACTAAAGTCCAAATATGATGTCATTATTTCCATAGATGGTATCGGTAAAATAGGAGGTATTGTATTGTTGCATCTTTTTATTAAGTATCCGCATGCCAACCAAAGACAAATAGTCTCCCTTGCAGGACTTGATCCAGTGATGAGGGAATCAGGAACTTCAATTAAAGGGCAAACACGTATATCTAAAGCAGGTAACAGACTTTATCGAGGTACACT
>CACVAS010000085.1 GCA_902727855.1 uncultured Sulfurovum sp. | reverse complement strand
GGGCGAGTTGGATTCCGATGCCGTTTAGGTCACCGATGGAGATGGCGATTTTTTTCATAATATCTTCTTTTTTGTAGGTTCGATTTTATCGAACATTTGATATGTAGGTATTAATTTCAGGTTCGATGAAATCGAACCTACATATGTCATATTTATTGATTCGTAGCAACTTTATAAGTAGGATCATCTTCTTCAAAAGTACAGAAAGGTCCAGCTGTTTTTAAAACTTTTTTACAATCTTGCGACAAGTGTCTGAGACTAAGTTTTTTACCAGCTTGTTTATACTTTTCAGTGATACCATCAATGGCTTCAACACCTGAACTGTCCATTACTCTAGCATCTTTAAAATCAATAATAACTTCATCAGGATCATTAGCAACATCAAACTGTTCGTTAAATGAAGTTACCGAAGCAAAAAATAATGGCCCTTCAAGTTCATAAACTTTTTTACCATCTTCATCTTTAGACGTTCTTGCACGAATCTTTGCATGTTCCCAAGCAAATACAAGAGCAGAGATAATAATACCTGCAATAACAGCAACAGCTAAGTCTTCAAGTACAGTAATAATAGTTACAACAATAAGTACAAAAGCATCAGATCTTGGCATATGTTTTAAACGTTTCATTGAAGAGAACTCAAAAGTACCAATACTTACCATAAACATAATACCTACTAGAACAGCAACTGGAATAGCAGCAATAACATCAGCAAAACTTACCACAAGAATAATAAGTAAAACAGCAGCAGTAAATGAAGATAAACGCCCAAGTCCACCAGAAGTAAAGTTAATAACAGACTGACCAATCATCGCACAACCAGCCATACCACCAAATAGTCCAGAAGTCGTGTTACCCACACCAAGAGCTACACATTCAGTGTTTCCTGAACCTCTTTCTCCACCCATTTCGTCAAGTACTGAAAGGGTAAGTAGTGACTCTATAA
This sequence comes from uncultured Sulfurovum sp., assembly GCA_902727855.1. Classification (GTDB taxonomy): domain Bacteria; phylum Campylobacterota; class Campylobacteria; order Campylobacterales; family Sulfurovaceae; genus Sulfurovum. The sequence continues at coordinate 138 of CACVAS010000085.1, read as the reverse complement.
GACCAACAAGTGCAACAATGAATGCTACAGGTAAAATCATAGACATTGCTTCCCATGTGAAAAGTTCACTTAATGGCATAACAAAAGAAGGCATTGAAACAGAAGATAAATCAGCCAAGTCACCAACAACTTTTGTGG
>CACVAS010000084.1 GCA_902727855.1 uncultured Sulfurovum sp. | reverse complement strand
TGAAGAGAGCAAACATTCAAAACATAATGTATAGCAAAACTAAAGTAGAACTTGAACAAGGTTTGAAAATTGCGCTGCATGAGTTAAAAGCTTTGCATCAAGAGTTGGAAATATTGGAACAGAGTAGAGTAAAGATTTTCAAGCTTATTGCCAATGCCAAGTCTGAACTGAGCATTGGGGGTTCGCTGGTACGTTACTACGAACTCTTTTCAAAAAAAACTGAAAATGCTTTGGCTATGAACAAAAAACGTTTTGCCATTTTGCGTATGGAAAATCAGATGAGACAACTTTTAGGAGAGATACAATGAGAAATTTATGGGTCATACTGTTTTTGAGTAGTGTGGTGAATGCTGTAACGGTTGAACAACTTTTTAATGTCAAAACGGTTAAGGTAACCTCACAAAATATTGAAAAAAGCAGAACCTACAATGGTTATGTACAGATTGCTGATGACAAGATGTATACCATTTCATTAACCCAAGATGGTTTCATAAAAGGTTTGACGGCTGCGAATATTTATGACAAAGTACTCAAAGGTGAAAAGCTTTTTGAAATTTACGCTCCAGAGGTTTATAAAGCACAAATCGAACTGCTTTCAGCTAAAAAAGTGAGTCGTTCTTTGGCAAAAAACATGGAGACCAAACTCAAACTTTATGATGTAAGTCAGCGTAACATCAACATGATAAAGCAGTCAAACAGAGCTTCTAAGTATTTACCTTTTTATTCTCCTTATTCGGGAATAGTTATTGAAAAGTCTGTTACAGAGGGTTCAGCTGTTAAAAAAGGGATGGAAGTTTATAAATTAGCAGACTTAAGTACCGTATGGGTAGTGGCAAAAGCTTATGAGTCAGACAGAGCTTACATTCAAAAAGGTGCAAAAGTTCAAGTAACGTTAAATGGTGACAAAACAGTTTATGACGCAAGTGTAGATTTTATCTACCCCATCGTTGACAAAGTCAATAAAACCATTGATTTTAGAATTACATTAGAGAATAAAAAAGGAAAGATACAACCAAACTCTTATGCAACCATCAAGAGCATACAGCAACAAACAACCAATCTAGTCTTACCTACCACAGCAGT
>CACVAS010000083.1 GCA_902727855.1 uncultured Sulfurovum sp. | reverse complement strand
TAAGTAGCACCCAATAATTAAACACAAATAAGATTTATGCTAAAATAGTGAGATTATGGGAAAAATAAAAAGATTAGAAATAGATGAAACGACAAGTGTAGTTATCAGAGAGATAATAAAAGAAGATCATAGATACAGAGTAAGAAAAAGAGCGAATGCGATTTTGTATAAAAGCCAAGAATATAGTGTAAAAGAGATAGCAAATCTTTTAGAAGTTAGAGCAGATACAGTCTATGAATGGATATGTAAATATGAATTAGAGGGAGTAGAATCTTTTTACGATAAGCAAGGAAGAGGAAGAAAAAGTATTTTAAAAGATTCAGATGCTGATAGAATCAGAGAACAGGTTATCAATAGTCCTTCTGTACCAGTAGCAAATGCAAAGGTCAGAGAGAAGTTAAAAATATTTGTACATGATAATACGCTAAAGAACTATTTAAAAAAAACTCAAATTGAGTTACACAAGAGTAAAGAAAGTACCACCTAAAGACCCAAATCAAGAGCTTTATGAAGAGAAAGTTCAATTAATAGAGAAATACGAAATGCTAGAAGATTCAGGAAAACTAGATATTTACTATTTTGATGAGAGTGGTTTTTCAATTGCTTCAAACTTACCTTATCTATGGTCAGAAGTCAACAATACAGCTACAGTTAAAACACTTACTTGTAAACGCATAAATGTACTTGGGTTTCTCTCCAAAAAAGGAATATTAAAATCATTTATTGCTGAGGGACGAGTTAATAGCGATAAAGTTATTGAAGTCTTTGATGATTTTATTGAAACTTTAGATAAACCAACTGTTGTGGTTTTAGATAATGCCTCCTTTCATAAGAGTAAAAAGTTTAAAGCTAATCTACCGAGATGGTCAAACAAAGGCTTAACCCTTTTATATCTTCCCCCTTATTCGCCTGAACTCAATATTATTGAAACCCTTTGGAGGTTCATGAAGTATGTTTGGATTGATTATTCGGCTTATTTGAGTTGGGATAATATGATTCTTTATATTCAAAAAATATTTGATAACTATGGTAAACATTATCGGATATTCTTTTCTTAGGGTTTAATTGTTGTCGGGTACTTATCT
>CACVAS010000082.1 GCA_902727855.1 uncultured Sulfurovum sp. | reverse complement strand
GTCTATATGAGGAAAAACCTTTTTTAGACTACTTATCATTTTTATGTTCTCTATAAATAGTTAAAAGCTCCTCAAACTCAAACTCAATATCATCACTTACCTCATCTATCTCATTATCACTAATTAATCCAGTTCTACCTTTTATATCTCTTGCCTCACCATCTTTAAGATAATAAGCAGAAAAATTATCTCTATTCATCCATTGAGATTCAGGAATTAATGCTTCCACTTTCTCTTTTACTTCTTCATTTAAATTTCCAACTTTATGTGCCATCATTAAAATATTTAATGTACTCAAAACATAAGGGCTATGTGTCATCATAAACAAACTATTTTCATCTGAGACTTGCTCTATAATATATTTAATCGTTTCTGCTTGTGCTTTTGGAAAAAGATTTTCTTCTGGTTCTTCAATAATAATATTTTTATGCTTTTGAGCAAAATATTTAACTGTTACATAAAGTGGTAAAGCTGATTGAATTCCACTTGAACTGTGTTCTAAATCTAAATATTCATTTTCAGTATAATATATTCTATCATTATCAGCGTTTACATACTTTACATTTAAAAACGTTAATTCCCTTATTTTGTTTCGTGCTTTTTCATATTCACTAGAAAAGTGAAGAAGCAGTTTTGGTAGAGGTATATCTTCAACTAATAAAGTGCTGAGTGATTTACTAAAAAGAGAAATTAGATTTCTTTCTGCTGGGATATATTGAGCTAAAAGGGATAAACCTCTCATCTCTACTAGTTGTATGTTCTTTTTCTCTAAAGAACATACAACTATATTATTAACCTTATATTGAATATAAGTATCTTCTTGAATATAATCAATACCATAATCCATAAAAAATTTTAAAAATTTTTTTTTATCACTACCATAAAATGAAGAGTTAAAAACGATAATAATCAACTTCGCCAGAACACTCTTCCCACTACCATTTTCACCAATAAAAAGATTAATTTTATTCAGTTCAATATCTACATCTTTAAGTGGACCAAAGTTTTTTACTATTAATCTTTCCATATTTTTATGCTACCTCTTCGATTCATTATTGTTACGATTATATCATAACGATGTTATATCCAATA
>CACVAS010000081.1 GCA_902727855.1 uncultured Sulfurovum sp. | reverse complement strand
GTTGAAAATATATAAACATTTAAATTTAAAAGGAATATAAAATGGAATTAAACATACTCATAATCCTAGCTGTTGCTGTTATCGTTACCCTTTATAAAGGAATCAAAATTGTTCCACAAGGTGAAGAATGGGTCATTGAAAAACTTGGTAAATTTTCACGCACACTTCAACCTGGACTCAATATTATTGTCCCTTATGTTGATGATGTACGTCAGCGTATCTCAACCCGTGACATCATTATGGATATTCCTCAACAAGAGGTCATTACTAAAGACAACGCCGTTATCCGTACCAATGCCATTGCTTTTGTACGTGTTACCAACCCTAAAGATGCACTCTATGGGGTAGAAGACTTTAAACTTGCCATTGCCAACCTCATCATGACTACTTTACGTTCTATCATTGGTGAAATGAAACTAGACGAAGCACTTTCAAACCGTGAATCAATTAAAGCAAGACTCAAAGAAAACATCATTGATGATGTAGCAGACTGGGGTGTTACTGTTAAGTCTGTAGAAATCCAAGACATTAACCCAAGTGGTTCAATGCAAGACTCTATGGAACGTCAAGCAGCTGCAGAGCGTGAAAGAAGAGCCATCGAAACCACAGCTGAAGGTAACAAAAATGCTGCCATTTTAGAAGCACAAGGTAAACTGGAAGCTGCCAAACTAGAAGCTGAAGCACAAGTTGCACTTGCCAATGCTTCAGCACAAGCCTTAGAGATGATTGCTGATGCGACCGAAGGGAAAGAACTTTCTGCCATGTTCTTACTGGGTGACCGTTACATCAACTCACTAGAAAACATGTCAAAATCTCCAAACTCTAAGTTTGTAGTCTACCCTGCTGACATTCAAGCAACCATTAAAGGTATGCTTGGAAATGTGTTTACGAAGTAGGGTTTAGATAATCCTCTTTTGTAACGACTAGAAAAGAAGCTTTTTTAGTCGTTTTAATGATTGAACTTTTCCGTATTAAATCCTCTTTTACCTTATCTCTCTTCACAGAATTCTGCCACTTACACTCTATGAAACAGATATTATCATCATCAAAAGCGACAATATCAATCTCCTCTTTGTTATTCCACCATCGTCCTATCTTATGAGGTCTAAATGAAAAATATTTTTTATGATTTAATAACATATCCTCTAAAACATAATCTTCAAAAGCAAAAGAGACAAATCTATCGTTAAAATTGAGTTCTAATTCATCCAAAACAACATCGGTTTGATTCACTTCTAAGTAGTTATAATTTTTATAAACATAGTAAAACCAAAAATTTAAAAACTTATCTTTTATCTTATATCGACCTAATTTACTTTTTAAGGGATTACTCTCAGTTATTGGTACTTCTTTAACTAAAATATCCAACTCCAAAAGCTTTTGTAAATAAGGGGTTAAAAAAGTAGAAGGCTTACTAAGATTTGAAGCGATAGCTCCTACTTTTGTATTACCTTTTGCAATGCTCTCTAAAATAGCAAAATAGTTTCCAGCATCAGCAATCTCTTGTTTTAATAAAAAGTTTCCTTCGCTATAAAGATAGGCATTTTTATCCAATATTTTTTCAACAATATTCTCTTTAAAACCCTTTTCACTTTCATACTCATTCAGATACTTTGGAATCGTTCCAAACGAGGCATAAACATTCATGCGTTCTTCAGGGCTTAGATTTGGTAAAAATGTAGCGATATATTTAAAATGTAATGCTTTTAAGTGTATGTTTGTTGTTCTTCTACCATAAAGAGGAGCATTGTATGCCAAGACTTCTGAATGCATCATGGAGAGAACAGAACCACAAAGAATTAAATGAATATTGGATTTAGAAAGATAAAGCTCCCAAACTCTTTGAAGGGATGAGGAAAAACCTTTTTCAAGCTTATATAGATTTTGATACTCATCAATCACTAGAATTAATTTACTATCAAGTGGCAACTCTGCTAAAAACTCAAAAGCATCGGTAAAACTCTCAAAACTAAGGTTTTTAGCCACCCTTGGTTCTACAAATGCTTTAATTTGTTTGGTAAACCCCAGTAACTGTTGAGCAATATTTCCCTCTGTAGCATAGAGATAAATATGTGTTTTGTCACGAATATATTCTGATATAAGTGCTGTCTTCCCTACACGTCGTCGTCCATAAATAACGGTAAAAGTAGCACTTTTCTTTACATATTCACTCTCTAAAACTTTTAACTCATCATCTCTATTTACAAACATTATAATATTCCTTATTATAAGATATATTATAATAATACTATTTATAGTTTAAAGTCTATTTTTAGATCGCATTAAACAACTGAATAAACTTAGATTTTTTCTTATGTTTTTCTAACAACTGAGCCATATAATCATCGTTACTCTCTATATGCCACAAAGATATATTCTTTTCTTCTTCAATACGTAAGCACTCTTTTAAAGCTTTTATCGCATAAGGATAATACTTACTAATAGCCCTCTCTAAAGAGTTCTCACAATTATCTCTATGAAGTAAAATAGTCTCTTGAGGATACTCATCTTCAAGCCATTGTGTTATTTTCTTCAACGGCTCACCATACATTATTTTTATTTCTCTATCTTGATGTTCTAAAATAGACTTAGCTACTAAGCTTTTCTCATCAAGATTATAAAAAAAGTCCAATGCCACACTAACAGGAAAATCTTCTACACTTTTCAATGCTTCTTTTTTAACTTTCTCTTGCATCGTACCATCAAGCCTAGACAGATACTTTTTCAATATATGAACTGACTGCGTTTTTTCATACCAATATTTATACATGAGTGTCACATCAAAAGGCTGTTGTAATGCCTCATACGCCCAAACTTTCAGACCATAAAATTCATCTGCACTATAACTATCAACCTCTTGAACACTGTCAAGTGTAGAAAGTACTTTTTTAGGACTGTTAGCATACTGATACTCTTTGGCAATATCCAAAAAATCAATCTGAGAGAGAGACTCTTTTTGTAACTTTTTGGCTTCAATATAACGCTCCACATCTTTTAAATAGTGAGCTGTTTCACGTAAAAGAGAGAGTTTATCAAACGCATCCATATTTGTATCTACAGGGATAGGAAAAAACTCATCATACAATCGTATTAAAACACCCTTTGGTATGGTTTCATTCAAAATATTTCGTAGCCCAAAGCCTTCACAAAAAAGCATCTCTTTTATATCCGTATAAAGTTCATCATCATTTAAAAACGCAATACAATTTAACCATCCATCCATTGCAGTAGCATAACTACCCTGAATAACCCCCGAACTGTCATCCGTACGCAGATAAACTTTTGAATCCGTTAAAATAAGCTCTTTATAGAGTTTTGAAGCTATCTTTTTGTCCTCTACCATTGAGCTAATATCATCAATGATACTTTGAATCTTCTGTGAAAATTCAAATGACATATGATACTCAATAAACTTACGTCCTCGTTTGATGGATACAATGTCTTTTTTTATCGCCTTAACAAGCTCTTTAGGATTAGCACTTAAAAGTAACTTCTCTAACTTGGCATGTATCTCTTGATCTTTTTGAGACATCGTATAAAGCATTCCTGATAATGTTTTATGACTTAATGTTCTTATCTCTTCTAATGTGATTATTTTTTTAGGCATTTTTATTTAAATCCTTTATTGTTTACCATCATACACTCGCTCATCCAAAGAGTTATCAAAAATTTGGATGTCAATTCAAAACATATCCACGCCCGTCATATCTTCAAAAAGCTCCCAAATATGGTCATAGTACATATTTCTATGTTTTCGTAAATATTTGGCTATCTCCCCAATCTTCTTCTGCTCTTCTTCATTTCCTATTTTCGACAAGAGTTGAAGATGATTATTTAAGTGGTCGTAGACTTTATCTTCATAAATCTCAGGACCACCTCCATAGTCATCCAAATAAGTCATGTATCCATCAAAGGCTATCCACTCCATTTCACATAATGTTTTGTCACTTACCTTACTTTTTTTGGCTTTAGACAAAATAGCATTAACTTCACGCACAGAAATCTCTTTAGGATACCCTTTAGGTGTTTGAGACTCCGTCGCTTTACTAATTTGTTGAATATACTGCTCTTCACCATCACCCAAAAGACGCATATTTAAAAACTCTTTTACATCTTTTGAGAACCCATATATCTCTTTTATCATCGCTTCCTGCTCTTTTTGAGAAAGAGCAAAAAAAGCTTTTTTAATCTCTCGTAGTGTTGCCATGGCTTCTCAATCTCTTATACCGTCCTTTCACCCTCGGATGCAATACATTCAAATAAAACCCTAAAACAATAAAATCAAAAGCAAAATAAAACGCTGCAATCCCCACAGGTGGGTTTCCACTCGGTAACCATTCAAACTTTCCAAAAGCAATCTCAGGCCAATACCATGTTCCTGTTGCTGTTCCTATCTGCTCTAAGTAAGCGACAATGAAAAACATAATCAAAAAGAAGAGTTGTGACTTCTTTGCATAGTATAAAATAATAAAGAAGATAACTGAGTAGAGGAAGCCAAACCAATCATTAGCCCAATAGAGCCATACAAAACTGTAAACAACTGAAAAGATAAACAACCATTTTTTAATCACAGTCTGATGATGTAAAATATAAGGATGATGAGAAAGTCTAAATACTGAAGCAAAAATGAGACTATGTCCAAATATCAACCATAAAGGGATGTTGTAAAAACGATAATGATACATTCCTAAAACCATAGAGAGAATATACTCTCCTGTTAATCCAACAACAATCCCTATAAGCATTATCTGTCTAGCACGTTTTGAACTTCGCCAATATGAGAAAGCAAAAGCGAAACCAACTAAAATGACAGCAACAGCTTGTCCATGACCTGAAAACCAAGCATCTCCAATAGGACTATCTATGGTTAAAAACAGTGCTGTTCCAATGAGGGTTTTGAGTATGGTTCTGTAGGGGATTTGTTCTTTACTTCGTAGTGTCATGAGTATCTCTGTGGTAATTTTTTAACAGTATAGCCAAATCTAATATGCCTAAACATCTAGACTATTGTCCTCCACCACATTTACCACTTTGACACTTCATCATGGATGTTGAGCTGCCTGAAGTACCTTCAAACTGTTGCACCGTTATCCAGACGGTCGTTAAAAGCACCACAATTAAGATTGTCCATTGAAATGTTGAGATTTTTTGTATTTCTTCTTTTCCATTCATTTCACACACGCTTCCCGGGCAGTATTGTGCATCTTCTTGGTACATGAGTCGATATATTTTACAACCAATGCAGATGCCAAAAGCTGTTTCAGCAAAAAGAAGCAATAAACATACAATACAAACAGCAATTTTAATGGGCGTCATGTATTCAAAAACCACAATGATAAAAAACATCGGAACCGAGAGAAATAAACCAATGCTCCAAGCAAAACGTTTCTGTTTTGCACCCACGTATTCGGGTTTTTGATTTGACGTAAAAAAACGTCCCAAAATGAGTGTGGGTGCGTACTTGGGATTAATCAAGACACGCACAATAAAATCAACCATAAACAAGGTGACAAAAACTTGTGTAAACCTAAAGTCATGTAATAAATAAGCATTAAAAAAAGAGACCATCCCCAAGAAAAATAAAATTCCTGCAGCTGCTCTTGCCTCTCGCTCATTAATAACAGCAACCCCATACCCTTCAACTTTTTCACCAAAATAGAGATAATTATTCATTATAAAGTCCTTTAAGTATTCTTAGTATTTATAGTATAAACTTTTATCTGTGCAAACTATGTGGAGATTTTAGAAATAACCTTATGCGTCATATTCAATATTAGCTACAATACTTCTAATTAATCGACACTAGGAACACCATGTCACCATTCGCCATACAACTTATTAACGGTTTTATAGAGACCGACTTAGAACTAGAAGACAAAAACGTCTTTCAAGCCCTGCAACAACTTGGAGCCATAGAAGAAGTGGATGGACTTTGGAAACTCAAATCACTCTTTCGCGTAGGACAACTCTATGTGAACAAAGAAGGACGTGGTTTTGTGGAAGCCCAAAACAAAGAGCAAAAAGATCTCATTGTGGAAGCCCAAGACATGGGAGAGGCAAATCCAGGGGATGATGTGGTGGTTAAACGTATCATTGCACGTCGTGGTCGGGCTTCGGCTAAAGTACAACTCATTGTACGTAAAGCCCATGTATTCCAAATCGTCTATACCAACCGTAATGAAT
>CACVAS010000080.1 GCA_902727855.1 uncultured Sulfurovum sp. | reverse complement strand
ACTAAAAGTTATAAGAGGGGATAACCTGTTGGTCAATAATTTTTAGTTTTAAGCCTTTGGGTCGTTCAATCTCTTTTATTTTTTCTTCGACAAGATAGAGAGAATCTTGTGCAATAATGGTTAAGGTATTATCCATAAATTCAAAGTCAAAATCTTTGAGTGCTGTTTGATCATAAAGTGTTGTTGTTAGACTGTAGATAAAACTTAAGAGTCCCAAGGTCTCTTTTTTTGGTAAAAGTTCTTTGTATTTTTTATAGAGTTCTTTGTCATGTAAACTTTTTCCTCCAAACCTTAAAATAATGGCTGTTAAGACAAGTTCTTTATGGGTGACAGAGTAGTTCAATTCTTGCATAGCCACATAAAAAGTATGCTCGTAAGACTTGTAAATATTAAATCGGTAGCCAATGGGGGAAAGCTCTATGGCATAAAGCAGTTCTTTTAAGTATTTATCTTGTATTTTTTTTTCATCAAAAAAAATCTTAAAGAGTTTTGTACTGTTTTCTTTTCTTTTTACAATGTCTATATGATGGGTTTCAAAACGATCTAAAATACTTCGAATGCTAGGGTTAATCTCTTTGGGGAATTGTAGATTATCTTCTTTTAAGAGATGTTCTAAAAAGACACCTTCTCTGACTCCAACACCTGAAGTAATTACATTTTTAGCATTGATATGTAGGAGAATTTCTTCCCATATTAATGTACCTTCTCTTATGGTGTCAAAACGTCCTTTTGCTAAATAGAGGTATTTGAGGAGATTGGGTTTGGCTTCTGAAATATTTTGAAAGTATTCCATGTGTTCATTTACTTTGTAAGAGAAAGCATGAATGTTATTTAGAGGGTAAGCAACTGCTTTCATAATTCCTTTTGAAAGTGTTCTTGCCGTTCCTCCAATCCCTATGGCTTGTGTATGGTAAAATTCTTTTGGAAGTTCTTTTAACTCTTTTTTGATAAAAGCACGGGCTTCTTCAAGTGCTTTGTTTTTATCAAAGAAGAGTTCTTTTAATCTTACCGTACCAATATTTAAAGAGTAGGTTGAAATGACTTTTGAATTTTTTAGGAGTGCTAAATCAGAAGAACCTCCTCCAATATCGATGCTAATACCATT
>CACVAS010000079.1 GCA_902727855.1 uncultured Sulfurovum sp. | reverse complement strand
AGCTAATGGAAATGGATGGAAATTATGGTTTCGAAGCACCCTCACGATTTGCTGCACCGAAAGCATCTCAGTTGAGAGAAAGCTTAGAAAATTAATCATAAATATGATCGGTTCTCCCTAACTTTTTCAGTTTAATTAATTGAATTTTAGATATGTAATATTTTTTTAAAAAGGATCATTTAGTTGTGGACGATAAAAGATTAGCTGAAGTAGTTAAGCATATTGATCAATTCCAGGAATCATGTGATGAATTTCTGTCTCCATTATGTAACCCCTGCAATAAGAAAGTTTTAATTATTGGCTCAGGTTGGGGAACAGAAGTAGCTTGGCTGCTTAAGCAGGGTGCAAAAGAGATTGTTGGTATAGATCCCGCTCCAAGGCCAACCAATCCTTTGAATAAATATATTGCTGAAAAAAATTTACAGGGCACTTATAAGATAACGAGAGGGACTGTAGATGATATTACTGAAGAATATTCCGAGCATTTCGATCTAATTATATCTCATAATGTTTTTGAACATATTATGAACTTGGAGGAAACTTTTAAAGCAATACCTAAATTACTAAATAAAAAAGGACGGGTTGCTATATTTACTGCTCCTCTATTTTTTAGTTCCTGTGGTTCGCATTTGAATATAAAGCCTTGGGAACACCTTTGGGGTAATTTAGATGATATAAAAAGCAAAGTTCCTCCCTTTAAATGGTCTGATTACACTACAGGAATGAATAAAATGACATTGACCTCATTCTTAGAATGTGTCATTAACTCCGGCGCTATAGTGACAAAGTTATATACCCGTCCTGATAGAAATATACAAGAATTCCCTAAGTATATAGATAAAATTCTTTTAAAGAACAAAATATCTTTATTCGATTTAACAGTAGAAGGTATCTCTATAGAATTTTTTTATCATGTAGATAAAAATTGATTTTTTAAGAATTTCCACAGTTAAGATTTTATCTTAAAAATCAGTTATTTACAGATTTTAACTCGCTGATTTACGGCCAATTTGAAGGCAGAAAGCAGCGCAAAGCCATAAACGATAACAAATCACTCCATTTTTAAATTTATTTCAAAATGATTAGCTTTTATTAAAATAACAAAATAAGC
>CACVAS010000078.1 GCA_902727855.1 uncultured Sulfurovum sp. | reverse complement strand
CTGTAGTATGCTCAAAGTTAATTAAGACTAAATTTGTCTGATTTAAAATTATGAGTTAAACTCAAAGGAAACAAATGAAAGTTTATTTGGATAATAATGCAACAACAATTGTTGATCCACATGTATATGATGAAATGGAACCATTTTTTGTACAAAAGTATGGTAATCCAAACTCTTTGCACGCTTATGCAGGTGAAACACATCCTCACATCAAAACAGCTATGGAAAGAATCTATGCTGGAATTGATGCCGATAGAAAAGATTCTGTTGTCATGACATCAGGTGCAACTGAAAGTATCAACTGGGTAATGAAGGCAATCTATTTTGAATACATTGCTACAGGTAAAAAGAATCATATTATTGTTTCTGAAGTAGAACATCCAGCTACGATTGCCTCAGCAAAGTTTTTAGAATCATTAGGGTGCAAAGTGACTTATCTACCGATTAACTCTGCTGGTCTAATTGAAGCCAAAGATGTTAGAGAAAGTATTACTGATGAAACAGCTTTAGTTTCTGTCATGTGGGCGAATAATGAAACGGGTGCTATCTTTCCAATTAAGGAAATTGGTCAAATTTGTGCAGAAAAAAATGTACTCTTTCACACAGATGCCGTACAAGCAATTGGGAAGTTACCTGTATCAGTCCAAGAAAATAACATTGACTACCTCACTTTTTCAGGGCATAAATTTCATGGACCTAAGGGTATAGGGGCTCTTTACATGAAAAAAGGTAAAGAACTTATGCCATTATTACATGGTGGTTCACAAATGGGTGGTCATCGTTCAGGTACATTAAATGTAGCTGGTATTGTAGGTATGGGTAGAGCAATGGAAGAGGCTGTAAAGGCACTTAAGTTTGAAATGACTGAACTTAGAGCAATGAGAGATGCATTTGAAGATGAACTTCTTAAAATTGATAATACCTTTGTTGTCACACCAAGAGAAAACAGAACACCAAACACCATTCTAATCTCATTTAGAGGTATTGAGGGTGAATCAATGTTATGGGATCTTAACCAAGCAGGTATTGGTGCGAGTACGGGTTCAGCATGTGCATCTGAAGATTTAGAAGCAAACTCTGTTATGGAAGCTATTGGTGCTGATGAAGATTTAGCTC
>CACVAS010000077.1 GCA_902727855.1 uncultured Sulfurovum sp. | reverse complement strand
TGGCGCAATATAATTACTCTCAAATACTTCAGAGATATATGCTTGTTCTTTCCCACTCATATGAGGTGGTGATAAAAACAGTCTATCCATCTATTTTCCTCATGACTTTAGCTGGAACTCCAAATGCGATTACATTGTCTGGTATATCTTCTAAAACCAATGAATTTGCACCAACAATAGAGTTCTGGCCAATTGTTACATTTGGCATTACCGTAGAGTGTGATCCAATTTTACAATTTTTTTTCAGATATACCTTTCCCTCTTTATTATCAATAGTTGAAACAGAATAAAGTGAACAATGCGAACCAACCTGAACATAATCTTCTAACACAACACCATATTTAGCGTTAATATAGGAAAATGCACCAATGTCGGTTTTGTAACCTAACTCAAAACCATCTATATGCTGTACTATCCAATTGTATTTTGTCATGATTCCATCTTTAACTTCAGGAAACTTCCAATCATTAAATCGTTGTTCTTCACTCATTTTGTACTTCCTTTAAACATTTCCATACTCACTGAGTTAGAAGAACTAATATCACTTCGCTTTATTACTTTTAAAAATGTCATCCACATTATTTTCATATCCAATAGAAAAGATTGATTCTCTACATACCAAACATCATAATCAAATTTTTCTTCCCAAGAAATAGCATTACGTCCATTTACTTGAGCCCAACCGGTAATCCCAGGGATAACATCATGACGTTTTTGTTGTTCTTCGTTATAAAGGGCTAAATACTCTACCAAAAGTGGACGAGGACCAACAAAGCTCATCTCACCTTTTAGCACATTTAAAAGCTGTGGTAACTCATCTAAACTAGTCTTGCGTATAAACTTTCCCGTTTCTTTTAATCGATATTCATCAGCTAATAACATTCCATTATCATCTTTTTCATTACTCATTGTTCTAAATTTGTAAATAGAAAAAAGCTGCTCTTTATAACCCGGTCGAACTTGTTGAAAAAAAATGGGTTTTCCAATTTTAAAATAAACCAATAACCCTGTAAAAAAAATAAATGGTAAAAAGAGTAGTAATAACAATAGAGCTAAAAGCTTATCAAATAAACCTTTCACTACTGTTTTATACATCTCTATTTCACTTTATAAATTTTACTGTAAGCTG
>CACVAS010000076.1 GCA_902727855.1 uncultured Sulfurovum sp. | reverse complement strand
CACTCTCATCTACTGTTCCCGTATAAGGTCTATCTGAAAGATAAACTTTTGCATTGCTTATCCTCGAACTATGACTTCTATTTTGAAGGACAACTTTTGAGACAATGGTTGGATTCGGTAACTCTAGTTGTAACCAATTCTTTCCATTTTTTCCACCACGAGTATGATTATAAGTACTATCATCTTTATCAATAGCATTTGAGGCAGAAGAGTAATAATAGTATGAACTATCTGTTCCTTGTGTTGCTTTACCATACTTGTGTGCTATATCTAGAGCAGCTTGTACTTCTATTTCAAAAGGAGCTAAACTTACTGTTTCAGTACCATCATTAACAGAGATGACTATATTACTATAATTCCCCTCACTCCCAACTGGAACAACACCTTTTAGTTCTCCTGTTGTTATATTAAAATCTATCCATAATGGTTTATTCTCTATACTATAGACTAAACTATCTCCATCTATATCAGTGGTCTTAGGCTTAAAACGATATAACTCATAAACAGAAACTACTTTTTGAGCAACACCTTCAATCACTGGTGGACGATTAGAAAACTCACCTGTTGAAACAAGACTAATGTTGTCAATAACTGTTCCTAAACGATTGTTTTGACTCTCTACTTCTTTAATAGAGATTTTTTGAGTTTCGCCATTTCCAAAAAATTTGAAACTGTAATTCTTCCATTCTTTAATAGGCTTAACTGTTTCTAGCTTTTCCTCATCAATCCAAATCTCAAAATCTGAACTATTAAGTCTTCTAGCATAAGCATCTAAAGTCAGTTCATACTCCACTCTGTTTTCCGTTGTAACTGTTTGGCTTAATACATTAAGTTCTCGTCCTACATCAAGCTCTATTTTATAAGTTCCCTTAGTCGAACGTTTCCCTAAACGATTGTTCCAAACTTCACCTTCTCCATCCCAAGCATCAAAAGTAACCAATTTCCAGCGACCATTATTTACTTCAACTGTAAACTTTTCAAAGCTTCCATTAACAATCATCTCTTTAGAAGCTTCCAGCTTCACATTATCAATGATTGTACCTAAACCATTGTTTTGAGTATCTAACTCTTTTAGACTAATAACTTGTTGACTTCCTGTTCCTACAAAATAAACAGCGTACTCAGCCCATTTTCTAT
>CACVAS010000075.1 GCA_902727855.1 uncultured Sulfurovum sp. | reverse complement strand
AAAACAGGTAAAAAAAGTTTTACCAAAATATTTTCAAATTCTGCACAACCAGGCTACTATTTACAAATGGCAGTTTTTAAAAAAAATAGACCCAATAAACAATTTTTAGAACCTCTTGATAAGTCAAAATTTAATTACATTGTTTTAAATAAGTCGAGTACAGACTATGTACTTATTGGTCCTTATCTTTCTTATAATTTGGCAAAGAGTAATGTTTCTTTAGTTAAGTCTAATCTTGGAAAAAGAACATTTGTGGTACAAGTTCTTCGACCATAAAGATTGGCTATAATTCGAAAAAATAATCATTTGGAGAAGAGCATCTTGTCACAAAAAAAATTACATTTAGTAAGCTTAGGCTGTACCAAAAACCTTGTGGATTCAGAGGTTATGTTAGGACGACTTAGAGAATATGAAATCTCTGATGATGCAGAAGCTTCTGATGTAATTATTGTGAATACCTGTGGATTCATTGATGCTGCTAAAGAAGAGAGTATTAATACCATTTTAAATCTTCACGATGTACGTAAAAAGAACTCTTTATTAGTGGTTTCAGGGTGTTTAACGGAGCGTTATCAAGAAGAGTTACAAAGAGATTTACCTGAAGTTGATATCTTTACTGGTGTGGGTGATTATGAAAAAATAGATCAGATGATTAATGAACGTAGAGGAATTTTTTCGCCTTCTGTTTATTTGGCGAATGAAAAGTCTGATCGTGTTATTACAGGCTCTAATACCCATGCTTATATTAAGATTGCAGAGGGTTGTAATCAATCTTGTTCATTTTGTGCCATTCCTTCTTTTAAAGGGAAACTGCTTTCAAGAACATTAGGTTCTATTGAAAAAGAGATAAAAGCTTTGGTAAAAAAAGGCTTTTATGAATTTTCTTTTATTTCTCAAGACTCTTCTAGTTTTGGACGTGATTTAAAACTTAAAGATGGACTTATTGATTTAATCAAAACGGTTGAGAGTATTGAAGGTGTTACGGTCGCGAGAATACTCTACTTGTACCCAAGTACGACAAGTTTTGAACTCATAGATGCTATTGCTGATTCTAAAGTATTTGAGACCTATTATGACATGCCAATTCAACAGATAGATGATGGTATTTTAAAACTCATGCGTCGTGGTTTTGGTGAAAAGAAAACCATTGCCCTTTTAGAACATATGAAGTCTAAAAAAGATGCGTTTATTAGAACGTCTATTATTGCTGGTCACCCAGGTGAAACGGTTGAAGCTTTTGAACGTGTCTGTGAGTTTATGAAAGAATTTAAATTTGATAGATTTAATGTGTTCTTTTATTCCAATGAAGAGACAACTCCTGCGTTTACCATGAAACCTGTGGAAGTTGAGGTGATTGAAGAGCGTATTGAAGTACTTGAAGAGATTGCGATTGAGACCACAGAGTATTCTTTAGAAAATATGCTGGGGAAAAATATTCGTGTCATCTTAGATGGTGAGAGTGATGAACATGAGTACATCTTGTCTGCACGTCCTACACTTTGGGCAAAAGATATTGATGGTGATATTCTCATTAATGACACGTCTGATTTAGAGATTGTTTTTGGTGCTTTGTATGAAGTAAAAGTTACCCAATTTACTGGAGATAGACTTCTTGGAACCCTTATTAAAGCTCTCTAAGAAAACGCTTTCTCCTTTAGAAGGAAAGAAGAACTTACTCGCATTTTCAGCAGGAGTTGACTCTTCTGCTCTTTTCTTTCTTTTAATTCAACATAACATTCTCTTTGATATTGCTTTGGTTAATTATAACCTGAGAGAAGAAAGTAAAGAAGAAGAAGTTTATGCACTTCATTTAGCCCAAAAGCATACTTTAAAAGCACACATAAAACAAGCCCCTTATTTTAAAAATAACTTTGAAAAAAATGCACGAGATTTTCGTTATGCTTTTTTTGATGAACTTATGACAAATTATGATAATCTACTCACTGCACACCAACTCAATGACCAATTAGAGTGGTTTTTAATGCGTTTAAGTAAAGGAGCAGGTACGTCTGAACTTTTAGGTTTAGAAGCTATTTCAAGGCGTAAAGAGTATAGGGTTATTCGTCCTTTACTTCAACAGGCTAAAGATGAATTGGAAAACTATTTAAAAAAAAATAATCATAAGTACTTTATTGATGCTAGTAATACAGATGAAAAGTATGAACGAAACCGTTTTAGAAAGAATTTTTCTGACAAGCTTATTGAGGACTATAAAGAGGGCATTAAAAGAAGTTTTGGCTATTTAAAAAAAGATAAAAAAGTTTTAGCTAGGGGAGTTGAAGAACTTTTTCATGAAAAAGAGTTTTATGTTTTGAGTTATACAGAGGAACATCAAATAGTTCGATTGGTAGATAAATATTTAAAGAAATTGGGCTACCTACTTTCAGGACAACAAAGAGTAGAGTTAAAAAAAGAGACTTCATTGGTTTTTGGAGGGCTTTGGGCTGTTGAAATAGAAGCGAAAAATATTTTCATCGCACCCTATAAAAATATTACGATGCCAAAAACTTTTAAAGAAGAGTGTCGTAAACGAAAAATCCCTTCTAAAATTAGAAAGTATTTATATGAAGAAGAGATAGAGATTAGATTTTTAGGAATATAAAACTCTCTTCTAGTCTTTTGAATTGTGAGGAACGGAAACACACTCTTTTCTGTGAATGTTAAAAATAATTAAATATTTCCCCTAAAAAATGGGGGGGCAACTCTTTTAATTTCAAAAAAAACACGCTAGGATATTAATGCTATAGATTATTTATATACAATAAAAAACAGTTTGTATATATTTTTATTTGTATAAATTAAAACAAAAATAAAAACTTTACACCCCAGTGGTAAAAACTCGCTTGATGGATAACCATTACCACCTATTGATAGAGACAGAAAAAGAGAATCTTTCAGACTGTATGAGAGTTGTTAATGCTAACTACGCTCTCTACTTTAATAAAAAAACAAAACGTATAGGTCATTTATGGCAAGGACGCTACACTTCAAGATATATCACATCTGAACAATATCTCTATACACTTATACGATATATAGAATTTAATCCTTTGGAAGCAGGAATGGCTAAAAAAGTAGGAGAGTACCCCTACACTTTGGCATCATTGATTTTTAATAATCAAGAGTATAAAGAATGCTGTCAAGAGTCATTGCTACTTAAACAATATGACATAGAGACATTGAGCGAATTTCTAAATATTGAATTTACAGAAGAAGAAAAAAGATACTTAAAAGAGCAACAGAAAAGAAAAATAAAAAAAGGTGCAAATGGTATACTCCTTAGTAAAATAAAAACACTTGATGAACATTTTGTAGAGGTAGAAAGTAAAAGTGAACGAAATAAGGCTACAATTCTAGCATACAAAGATGGATATAAGCAAGTTGAGATTGCTCAATATCTTGGTTTATCTAAATCTCATGTTTCTAAGGTATTGAAAGAAGTGGAGATTTAACCACTGGGGTGTAAAGTGGGGGTGTAAAGTTTAGCACTTAAGCATTTACTTGCCATTTAATAGCAGATACATCAATCTCAATACTATCAACTTTTACATCAACACTATCAATCTGTTCAATGATATCATTTAACTTGTACTTAGTATGGGTACTGTTTATTTGTAAATAAGTTACTCTCTTCTGTATGCCCATAAGATAAACCATGTTTGTTGCCAATAGGAATATTACTAAATTCTCTTTTGTTCCATACTTCTTACTAAAGTATAATACTTTACTTTTTAAATACTCTACGTCTAATTTTCTCATCTTTAATCCTTTTAGTTTTATTTGTTATACCCTACACTCGCTCTAGTGTAGGGATAAAGGGGACAGGATAATTTAAACCCTTTTTTCTAGGATACTTATATTATTACTCTGCTTCTATTCTCTCCCAATGACTTTGACAATCATAGCACCTTCCATTATTAATAGTCTCATCCATATCTTCATAATTTATCTTAATTCCACAATTTGGACACTCTTCTACAATGTAATCTGAAATACCATTTTTTAATATAAACTGCTGTTTTTCAGATAAATTATCAAATCCTTTATCGATTGCTAATTTTATAATACCTTCTATTGTTGAATCATAAATATTTTCTACGATATCCTTTAAATATTCTTCAAAAGTCATACCTGCTTCTAACATTTCTTTAGCTCTACCCATTACTATTTCCTTATACTTTTCAATTACTAAATATCATAAACTTTACAACTGAACATAACCATTTTCATAAAATATATCTTATCCAAATTGCTCTTAAATCCTCAAGATTTAAAGTAGCTTGTCCCTTTTTACCCAAACTTACTTTATTTAGTTTTTCATATTTCAATTCCATAATCTATCTTTCTCCTATTTGCATATTTTCAAACTCACAATAACTACTTTCAAGCCTATCCAAATCTCTATCATTTGAAATCAATATCAAATTATAATATTTAGCCGTAATAAAATGCAAAAAATCAATGGCTTCAAAAAAAGTGGCGATTCATAACACGGTACTTTTCTTTTTCAGTTGAAAGAGAAGGATACTTAGCTCCACATCCATTAAAAATTGTGATTAATCCTAGGCTCAAATATACCTCCTATATTTTTTTATATGCTTCTAAAATTTGAATTATTGACCCATTATCTAATACTCCATTTAAGCCATCATTCGTAATTTGAACTATCGATCTTAATTCCCGTCCACTGTATGATAATGCTGGTGTTATGTCATAATATATTTTTGTCGTATTATCGTAAAATGTGTTTTCATTTATGTATGATGCAGTTATAGTCTCATTTATTAAATCAAGCTTTTGATAAACATCTGAAATAGTACAAGTAGTTAAACTTGTATAGCTATTTGAAATAGTCATTCTTAAATCGTTATATGTAGTAAAGTTATAATTTGTTGTTCCTAAATTACAACCTGTTAAACTATAATTATAATTAAAACCTTCAAAATTATATACCTTACTAGTACTATTTGTATTAGGAGAATATCCAAGTTCCATTATATAGTCACTTGGTCCTTCTTGAAAATTATAAATGGGCTCAAATTTAGTTATTCCTAAATTGTAAAGGTCACTTTTCTTATATGCTCTCGAAATTTGAATAATTGTATTATCATCTAGTACTCCATTTAATCCATCATTTGTAATTTGAACTATCGATTTTAATTCTTTCCCTTCTACTGATAATGTTGGTGTTATATCATAATATATTTTTGTCGTATTATCGTAAAATGTGTTTTCATTTACATATGATGCATTTATTGTATCATTTACTAAATCAAGCTTTTTAAAAGCACTATCAAGTAAACATACGCCACTATAAGTATTATTACTCATTGTAAATGTTGTTTCTACAATACTACTATCTTGAATTTTAATACTTGTATCATATAAGCCACCTAATCTACATGTAGGTAAATTGTAGTAATAATCACTATTATTAAATGTGTTATATACTTTATTTAAAATACTTGATAAAGTATTTGTAAAGCTATCTACTATTAAAGGTGTATTTGTATTTGTATTTGTATTTGTATTTGTTGAACCTGTAGTTGAATCTCCACCACCACAACCAACTAAAAATCCAGCTGTTATTGTTGATAAAAGTATACTATTGATTTTTTTCAATTGGTTTTCCTTATGCAATTTTGAATGAGTTCATTATACCAAGAGTATCTTTGATTTTTGTAAAAAATATGACTTATTAGTCATTGATAAAATTCAATGATACATATATCATTGTTACATGACAATCGAAGAGCTAAATCATCAAGTAGATGAAATACACAATATTATCTCCACCAATGTTATAAAGTTTCGAAAAGAGAAGAAGTATTCTCAACTTCAATTGGCTCTTGATATTGGATTGACAGGTAATGCTTTTATTGCTAGAGCAGAGAGAAGAGTAAATAATGCTCATTTTAATATTGAGCATTTGGTGAAAATTTCGCTTATTTTAGAGATTGAGTTGGGTAGTTTTTTTGAAAACTAAACTTTACACCCCAGTGGTAAAAACTCCACTTTTGTGATATAATCTAAAATCATAAAAGTGGAGACTAAAAATGCCAACAAGAATACGCATAGACCTAGCAGGTTATCATCATATAATAAATCGTGGTGTAGATAGAATGAATGTTTTTCGTCATGATGAAGATAAAGAGATGTTCTTGCAAATTCTTAATAAAGCATCAATACTACATAAAATAGTGTTGCATGATTATTGCTTGATGGATAACCATTACCACCTATTGATAGAGACAGAAAAAGAGAATCTTTCAGACTGTATGAGAGTTGTTAATGCTAACTACGCTCTCTACTTTAATAAAAAAACAAAACGTATAGGTCATTT
>CACVAS010000074.1 GCA_902727855.1 uncultured Sulfurovum sp. | reverse complement strand
TTAAGGAAATACTGAAAAACATATCAAAAAATCACAAAACCTTTGGTTTTGTGATTTTTTTTGGCTTTAGCCGAAAAAAGAGAATAAAAAGAGTTGTTTCAGCCAGTTTTAATTGCTTTTACTATGAATTAACATAGTCTAGGCGCAATTATCCTATCACAGGACTAAGCCTGTAAAATTTTATGACGCATGAGGTATAGATTTCATAACGCTATTTTCATAGTAATGGCTAAATGATTTTTGAGTACTCATCTATATTTAGCCTTTTTATGGTGAAACTTACATTTCAATATTCCAAATGGATGTTCTACTTTAGATCTTACACTTGAAAGTTTATTATTTTTTTGTTTTTGGCTTTCTGATAGTTTTCTTTTTCGCGTTGCCTTATCTGTTATTCAATAAAATATACCATTTTCACGAGCCTTTCTTTTGTCTGCTATTTTAGAATATGCTTTATCTCAAAAAATAGCTTTTTCATTTCAATGAAGTAATTTATCTAATTCTCAAATATCACTATCCTTTGCTGTAGTAGAAACTATATTATGAACGATTCAACTATCTGCATCTACTCAAATATGTACTTTCATTCAGAAAAAATAATTATTATTTTTTCTTGTAGAACTCATTTCAGGATCTCTTTTTCTTTCTTTGTTTTTAGTATGACTACTAGCTTTTATTATAGTTGCATCGACTATTGTTCATCTTTGAAGATATAATCATTTATCTTTTAGTAAAAGTAGTACTTCTTGAAATATTGTTTCTTGTAATCTATTTTCTTCTAAAAAGTGTCTAAAATTTAGTATTGTTGTTTCATCAGGAACATTTGTTGAAAGTGTATCTATTCCTAAAAACTCTTGAAAGCTTATTCTGTCATATATAGCTTCTTCTGTTGCTAAATCTCCAAGTTCATAGAACTGTTGAAGTAAGTGTATTTTTAGCATTATCCTCAAATCATACTTCTTTCTACCTATTTTTGCTCAACTCTCATATTTGACCTTTATTTTAGCTATTAATCTATCATAAGGTATTACATCATTCATCTCTTTCAAGAATGTTCTTGCTCTTATTACTTTCTTTCATTCAAATCACAAGCTCATAAAGCTATTTTGGTATACATTATTCATGTTATTATCCTTTT
>CACVAS010000073.1 GCA_902727855.1 uncultured Sulfurovum sp. | reverse complement strand
AGTAAAGTAGTTCTGTGACTCTTGGGTTATTTGACATGAAGTTATTGTAGCCTTTTGTTTTTTATATGGGCTTTATTTTGTTGGTGTTATTCTAATGGGTGTTGCGAAACTGGAGTTTCGCAACGAGAAAAATAGTCATTCCCACGTAGAGTTAATTCCTAATATGGTATAAATTTATGGACATTACCTGAATTATTTATTTCAATTGTTATGCCTTGTCCTGTAATATCTATATTTCTATTTTTATCATCATGATATTTAATTTCTTTTTTATTTAATATATCATAAACTTTTTTTCTAGAGATGCCTTTTCTAATATCATTTTTTATTTTATGATATACACTTTTTTCCTCTAGTTTTTCTTGCTTATATTTTGGTCCATTTTTTTTTTGATATAAAAATAATAATACAAATATTATTACTATAACGATAAAATACTTCATTACCAACCCCATGAAGTATAATAAGATGGTAATCCCTCATCAATTGCATCATTAGCAAAAGACATACAATCATTAAAATATATCATATAATCCGACCTATTTGGATTACTTTTAACTTTTTCAGCATACGATACTACATCTTGATAGTTAGCTGTATCATAATACATTGTAAACGGATAACTACCTTTTCCCCAACGTGTTGAAGCATAGCTATATAATTTTTGTAATGAATCCTCTGTGGGTTGACCATTTCGAATTATAACATTAGGGACACTCCTTCTTAAAACAATACCTCTATTTTCTTTATCATAACGTCCATATTCATAATATTTTGTGGTTCCTGTGTTTTCATCTATTGCAATAACTGCTGCATGACCAAATGGAGCCATAATTTTTGAACCATCTGACCAATTATATCCTGTATAAACCTCATAACCCAAATATTCTATATATACAGCAGCTAATCCATTATTATCTATTTTGAGTAAAGGTTGTTGCTCACTATAAATAAAGGAATTTACTCCTCCTTTTATCCCAATAGGGTCAGATTGAATATACCTACCAGTTACAGGATTGTAGTCACGGTTAATGTTGTAGTGCGTTCCAGTCTCATTGTCAAAATACTGCCCAGGAAATCTAAGGTTAAATTCTAATGTTCCAGTAGCTTTGCTCTCTCCAAACGGTGAGCTTTCCCATGTCCA
>CACVAS010000072.1:1723-33623 GCA_902727855.1 uncultured Sulfurovum sp. | reverse complement strand
AAAATAGGGTTTTTAGCAGTTTTTAGATTTTTAGTTGCAGAATTGATGCAAGAGACACTTTTTTTAGTGAGCAAACAGTAGTCATAGAAAATTGGTTACTGTTTGAGGTTTAATTTGCAAGTAGCTCTATTTTATAATGTTTTCATAATATGTATTATACACATATAACAATTTTGTGATATAATCCAAGAGGTGCGATAGAGCAACCTCCCATTAGTTTAGTAAACTGTCTATAAATCCTTATAGACTTACTGTTGCTCTATCGTACTGTAACACTAAAATATATTCTATACTTTGAAACCTCACATACAAATCTTTTTAATCACCTCATGAGTTTATCGTGAACATACAATTATACGAGGCAACTCATCTATTCCCTTTTTTATTTCCGATAAGCAACAATTCACCATCTGATCTTGTGTATCTGGAAGGGAATAGATAACCCATTTCCCTTCCTGTTTTGAAGTAATTATGCCTGACTCCTTCATCTGCTTTAAGTGGCGAGATACAAGAGGTTGAGAGAGTTTTAAAGTATCACAAAACTCACACACACATAGTTCCTTATCTCTTAACAGTAGCCCTAAGATTTTCACTCTATTTATATCCGATAAGACTTTTCCAACAGTAACAATATTTTCCATTTTAATCTCTTTTAAAGTAATTTCATATAACAATGTCGTTATATGATTATAACATAAGAGGTTTAAAAATGGAAATTACTCACTTTTTTGAAGCACTTTGGCAACTTAGTCTTGCTATGGCTCCATATATTTTGTTTGGACTTATTTTTGCAGGAATACTTCACGAGATAGTGCCTGATAGCATTGTGACTAAGCATCTAGGAAAAGACAATGTCTCTTCAGTAGTAAAATCTACCATTTTTGGGATACCTCTACCTGTCTGCTCCTGTGGTGTAATTCCTCTTGCAACCTCAATCAAGAAATCAGGTGCATCAAAAGGTTCAACACTCTCCTTTCTTATCTCTACCCCTATCACAGGCGTAGACTCGATCATGGCAACTTATGGTATGTTTGGCTGGATTTTTACAGTTTACCGTGTCATTACTTCCATGTTTATTGCTATGTTTGCGGGGATACTAGCAAATATCTTTGACAAGGATACTGATGAAAATACACAATCAGTCAAAAAGACTACATCATCTTTTTCTACCGTTGCACCAAATAAAGCCACGAGTTTTACTCTAGGTACACCTCAAGAAGAGTCATGTGATTCGGGAACAGCATCATGTTGTGGCAGCACATGCGAGGAGAACAAAAAGTTCTCTTTTAAAGATGCAATGAACTATGCTTTTGTTACACTTTTAGGTGATATAGCAAAACCTCTCTTTTGGGGGTTAATCATAGGTGCACTAATTACTGTAGCGATACCAGAAAATCTTGCCCAATTACTTCAAGATTATTCTTGGCTAAGCTATCTGATCGTTATTGCTATAGCCATACCTATGTATGTGTGTGCGACTGCCTCTTTACCGATTGCAGCTGGACTAATGCTTTCAGGAGTAAGCGCAGGTGCAGCCTTTGTCTTTTTGTCTGCTGGACCAGCTACCAACACTGTGACTATAGGCGTGGTTAAAAAGATGCTCGGAACACGATCCCTATACATTTATCTTGGCAGCATTATTGTTGGAAGTGTACTTTTTGGACTAGGATTGGACTACGTTTTTGACAGCAATTCCATTGATCCAAAATCTTTGGTACATATGGAAGAAGAAGGAGGGATAATTTCCGTTCTTAGTTCGGTGATACTATGGGGGTTGGTAGGCTATTTTCTAATCAAGCCTTACTTTAACAAAAAGGATTCGGAATGTTGTTCAGGTGGAGATTGTGCATCATAAAATGTGTGCAAATGGGCTATACAATAGTAAAAACATTGCCAATAAAATTTTTAGGCAATAAAAATTAAAGATTTTTAAGTTATAGTAGTCAAAGTATAAAAAGGTGATATATTGAAAAGTAAAATGATTAAACTCTTACTATTGTTTTCGTTATTTTTTAATATTGCCCATGCAACAATTATAGCTATAGAGGATGATTGCCATCACGAGTCAGCACATGAATATGTATTGGAACAAACACAAGTATCTGACTGTGGCGACCTATGCGACTTGCACCATGTTTTTCATTTTTTTGCTATTTTGGATATGTCAAAAGCTCATTTTGATATCAACCAATACAACAAGAAACATACATATACTCTTTCGCGGTATATGCCTCCATTTAAAGAAAAAAGTATCAAACCTCCGATAGCCTAAGCTACACCACCACACCATATTTCTATTTAGAAAACACATCAAAACAATAATATATTAGGAAACAACTATGAAAAAAATCATAATGATTTTTTTAACTTTGTCGCTTTCTCTCTTTGGAATGAGCTATGCAAAGTTTAAAAAACATATAGAAGAAAACTCAAAAGTACTTAAAAGTCAACAACTCTCTCTTGAAGCAAACAGACAAGAGAACAACATACTTTTAAGAACACAAAACCCGACCTTGAATCTAGAAGCAGCAAGATACAACCCTGATTTTACTGATTCTGAATATGGCTATGAGATAAGCGCATCTCAAACAATCA
The DNA here is from genome assembly GCA_902727855.1 of uncultured Sulfurovum sp. Taxonomy (GTDB): domain Bacteria; phylum Campylobacterota; class Campylobacteria; order Campylobacterales; family Sulfurovaceae; genus Sulfurovum. Next base: position 31,028 of record CACVAS010000072.1, on the reverse strand, counting down.
GAACAGGAAACTATCTTGAGGGGCTTCAAGATAAAGCCAATGCTTCTAATTTGCTACAGCAAGCTTATGTGCTTGAGGGAAAAGCAGGATACATGAAAGCACTTGAAGGACTTTATACAGAATATGTCTATCAAAGTAAACTACTTTCATTACTCAAGCAAGAGTATGAACTTTCAAGTGAAGTGACTGGTATAGTAGAAGAACGCTACAAGAGTGGTTCGGAAAACAAAGCATCATACCTACAGGCAAAAACAGATACCTTGGCGTTAAAAACACTGATATACACAACAAAACAGCAGATGAACTCACTGCACTATGAGCTCTTAGCTATCGCTGGTTTTAGCAAGAAGAAGTCTTTGGATAAAAAGTTTATCTATTCTGTTTCATCTCAAACAAAAAGTGTATCAAAAGTCAGTCCACAAGAGAAAATTCTTGTTGCAAAAGAAAAGATGTTGGCAGGTCAAATGCGCATGAACGAAAGCAGCTTTAATAGCTATGAGTTAAGCACAGGCATAGAACAGGAGCCTGAACAGTCTATCATAAGATTTGGTATCTCTATCCCCTTGACTGTACAGCACAACAAAGAAGAAGAAAAAGCTCTGGCAAGATTAAAAATGCAACAACTAGAACTTGACAGTGCACAACTTAAAATAGATCTTAGTTTGAAAAAACAAATGCTCAAAGATTCCATAAAAGAACTTTCACAGCAGTACCACTCGCTTAAAACACTTAAGACAGAGCAAGAGGCGCTTAGTGCTTTGCTTTTGGAAGGCTACAAGATAGCACAAGGGTCTATCTTTGTGATGATGAATGCAAAAAACAAACTCATACAGACGCAAAAATCACTACTGCAAACACAAGCAGTGATCAATAATAAAAAAATAGAATTACGTTTTATACAAGGACAATACAATGACTAAATATATATTGCTACTCTCACTACTCTTCCCATTGAAGGGCTTGGCAAGTGAGATAAAAATTGAACGTGCCGAACTAAAACCTTTGGGGAAAGTCATCCAGACCAATGCACAGATTACGCAACTCCCTGGGCAAAAACAAGAGGTTGTTTCTAGACTATCAGGACATCTTGAAACTTATTTTGTTACACCTGGACAACACGTTAAAGAAGGTGACAAAACAGCGCTTATAGCATCTATAGAGCTTTCTAAAATGACTGCTGAGCATCTCGCATTACGGGAACAATCTAAGGCTGCAGAGGCACAAAAGAACAACACTATGAAACTCCATAAAAAAGGTGTAGCTTCACAAAATGACTTAAGCAACGCTATTATAGCCTTGCAAGAGATACGCTCTAAGCAAAATGCCTTGTCTTCACAATTGAAGTCTTTAGGTGTAAATCCTGATGAGCTTAAGAGTGCAACAGACGAGTTTACACTTTATGCGCATGCAGATGGTGTGGTTGGAGAAATATTAGCTCCACTGCACAGCAATGTAGACGCACATACACCTTTGATGACATTGGTTAATCAAAGTGATTATTATGCTGTTGCATATCTTGCTGTCGATGATGCTATGCAAGTAACAAAAAAGACCAAAGGATGGCTAAAAGTCGCAAACAAAACATATCCTTCACATTTTGTACACTTGCTGCCAAACATTGATGAGGAAACTCAGCGTGCAAAAGTACTTTTTCAAATAGAGAAAAGCCCTTCAAGCCTCCTTCTTGGATCTTTCGTAGAGATGGACATATCGCTTGCACCTTATCATGATGTCGTAATGGTTAAAAAGTCAGCCTTGACACTTTTTCAAGGAGACTGGGTTGTATTTGTGGAGACAAAACACGAAGAAGATGAGCACAATGATGATGAAGCAAATGAGCATGATGCACATGATCACGATGCGCATAAAGAAGATGAACACGACGGACACGATCATGATACAGATAAAGAAGATGACCATGATGCACATGAAAAAGAAGATCATGATGAAGGTGAGCACGAAGATCATGAAGAGGAAGAAGAAGTCCCATACATGCCAAAAGTTGTTAATATCATTGCGTATGCTGGGGAATATGTGGCTATCGAAGGTATTAATGCAGACGAAGAATATGTGAGCAATGGTGTCTATTTTGTTAAATCAATGATGCTGAAGTCTTCACTTGGCGAACATGGCCACTAGGAGGTTACTGTGAAACGTTTTTTTGAAATACTTATAAAGTACAAATTTCTTATACTTGCGCTGTTTATTACCATATCTGGTTTTGGCTATAAAGCGTATAAAGACATTCCTATAGATGCATTTCCGGACATTACCCCTAAGCAGGTAGTGATATATACGGAAAGCGTCGGTAATTCGGCAGAAGACATAGAGAAGCTCATTACTTATCCCATAGAAGCTGCTATGTCAGGCTTGCCTGGGGTCAAGATGATACTCTCAAACTCAATGTTTGGACTTTCCTATGTTTCCATTTTCTTTGAAGATGACTATGACACTTACTTTTTGCGTCAGCTTGTCACTGAAAGGCTTAATACGGTAGATATACCTCAAGGATGGGGTGTGCCGACTATGGGACCAAATACAACAGGTTTGGGTCAGGTGTTATGGTATGCCCTTGAAGACAAGGAAAATAAATATACGCACAGCCAACTTCGTCAATTACACGAGTATGCAGTCACGCCACTGCTTAAATCCGTTGATGGTGTAGAAGAAGTTATCTCTTGGGGAGGCTTCGAAAAACAATATGAAGTACTCATGGATCCCAAACGCCTTCAGGCAGTTGATGTCACTTATAGTGAAGTGATCGAAGCGCTTGAAAAAAGTAATCAATCCGTAGGTGGACAATATCTGGACTTCAACAGGGAGCAGTACCTTATACGTGGGGCAGGACTCTATCAAACAATGGATGATATTCGCAACACTGTTATACGCACTAAAGATGCAAAAGTAGTGACCATAAAAGATGTTGCTACCGTACAAGAAGGAAAAGCTCCACGTTTTGGCGCAGTAAGTGTAGATGGGAAAGAAAGAGTCTTTGGTATGGTGCTTCAGCGCTCAGAAACTAATGCAGCAAAAGTTGTAGGACTTATTAAGGAAAAGATGCCACTGGTTGAGTCAGCGCTTCCTAAAGGCGTAAAGCTACAAGTGATTTATGACAGAACAAAAATTACTCATAAAGCAGTCAGCACAATGACTTCTGCACTTCTGACTGGATCAGTACTTGTTGCAATCATACTATTTCTTTTTCTGTTTGAGTTGCGTTCTGCATTTATCGTTATCACCTCTCTTCCTATCTCTCTGCTCATTGCATTTTTATTGATGGAAGAGTATGGTATATCTGCTAACCTCATGAGTCTTAGTGGTCTTGCCATAGCCATAGGAATGATAGTTGACGGCACCATTGTGGTTGTAGAAAACAGTTTTAGGATACTACATGATAACCCTGAAGCCTCACGTACAGAAGTGATTGCCGAAGCCACAGCAGAAGTGGCAAAGCCCGTACTCTTTGCTCTGCTTATTATTTCAGCAGTATTTATCCCACTGTTAAGTCTTGAAGGACTTGCAGGAAAACTATATACCCCTATGGCATTGGACATCGTTTTTGTTATGCTTGGTTCTCTTGCTGTAGCCCTTCTGCTGGTTCCCGTACTTTCATACATGATGCTCAAAGAAGGGAAGCATTCAAATAGTCCTCTTATGGCTGCTATTAAAGCATTTTATACTCCCTTGCTAGTGTTTTCTCTGCATCATGCAAAAAAGTTGGTTGCTTTTACTTTCTTTGTATTCTTTATCTTGGCTGGACTGCTTAGTCAACAAGGGCGAGAGTTTATGCCTGAACTGAATGAAGAGACAATTATGTACAGGGTTATTGCAATTCCTGGAACTTCGCTTACACAAAATGTAGAAAATGCGCAAGCAATAGAAAACTTTATACTCAAAACCTACCCTGACGAAGTACTCTCTGTGTTAAGTATGGTAGGAAGAAGTGAAAAGGGTGAAACAGCACAAGCAAATTACATGGAAGTACTCTTAACTCTTAATCCAGAGTTTGAAGAAATCCCTATTCTCGATAAAGAGATGACAAAGAAGCTCAAAGAGAAGTTTAACTATTTACAATTTATCTCTACTCAGCCTATTGCTATGCGCATAGAAGAGCTTCTTGAGGGTGTAAGTGCAGAACTTGCAGTCAAAATATATGGTGAAGACCAAAAAGTCATGTCTGATATTGCTGCACAAATATCCCAAGTGTTGAAAGACATAGAGGGGCTTGACCATGCAGAAGTGGAAACGCAATTAGGACAGGCTCAAATCAATATCAAGCCAGACTACTTGGCCCTTTCTCGATATGGACTCAGTGTGGAAGATGTCATGCAGGTTATTCGGTATGGCATCGGGGAAGAAGCTGTTACGCAAAAGATAGAAGGAGTGAAACGCTTTGGCATTGTAGCAAAATTAAAAAATTCTAAAAAAGACATAGAGGCTATAAAGACACTGATCCTGCGTTCAAATACTGGAAAAATAGTTTCCTTGCAGGAAGTATGTGACATTGGTGTAGTACAAGGACCCGCCTTTATTAAACGTGAGGATTTGAGTCGATATATGGTCCTGTCACTAGAAGTTGAAGATCGTGATATTGCAACGTTTGTTGAAGAAGCAGATATGAAGATAAGAGATCAGGTCAATATTCCAGATGGCTATTACATCAAGTGGGCAGGTGACTTTAAGAATATGCAAGAAGCAACACAAACGCTTGCAATGATTATACCTATCACGATTTTGCTTATTTTGTTATTGCTCTATACAGCATTCAATTCGTTTAAAAAAGCATTTTTGATTTTATTAGGTGTACCACTAGGGCTAATGGGTGGTATTGCAGGCTTACTCATCTCTGGGGAATATTTGAGTGTCTCTGCAATTGTAGGATTTATTGCTATCTTTGCCATAGCAATACTCAACGGGATAGTGCTCGTATCATTCATTGATGATCTGCGTAAAAAATTCCCAGAAGTGAAAATGATAGATATGGTCAAAAATGCCACTTTGCTAAGACTAAGACCCGTACTTATGACAGCATTTACCACACTCTTTGGTATTCTTCCTCTTCTTTTCGCTACTGGTGTAGGCTCTGAAATACAATATCCTCTTTCAGTGGTGGTCACGGGAGGAATTATCTCTTCAACAATCTTGACCCTGCTAGTCTTGCCTTCACTGTATGTACTATTTTTTAAGAAGGAGTAACAAATGGCTTACTTTATAACAAAACTAATTATTACTGCACTTTTAATAGTATTGATCTCTGAAATAGCCAAGAGAAGCAGTTTGGCAGGTGCACTGTTAGCTGCTATCCCCTTAGTATCAATATTGGCTATGACATGGATGTATGTAGATACAAATAGCAGTAGTAGTGCAGTAGACTTTTCAAATAGGATTGTTTGGTTAATCGCCCCATCAATGACATTGTTTATAGCCTTTCCTATTTTAATAAAGAAAGGCCTAGGATTCTATTCAAGTATGGGTATATCAATTGCGATGACCATCTTCGCATATTACAGTGTGATTTTTATTCTTGATAAATTTGGAATCAAATTATAAATACAAATTGCTACATAATTAAAACCAAAACCTTATAAAATATGTTAAATTATATTGCCAGAGCTCATACCATGGATAGCTTTAAAACAGATATCTCTTATAAGGAATATCGTTTAGAATTTAATTACCTTTTCTAAAATCATTGATGAAAAGTATGGGGTGCTTAGGCCACCGGAGTAATCATTGGCATACTGTTTTTGCTTTCAACTAAACCCATCGACAAGGAGATATATACAATGCCTAAAATAGAATCTTTTGAAAAATTTGCCCATGAATATGAAGTGTGGTTTGAAAACAATCCAAAAGTTTATGAAGCCGAAATCAAAACGATACAAAAACTTTTACTCCCTTTTGAAAGGGGTATCGAAATCGGTATCGGTAGTGGGAAGTTTGCTTTGCCCTTTGATATAAAACCGGAGTAGAACCATCAAGAAACATGGCCAAAATTGCAGAATCCAAAGGCATAAAAGTAATTGAAGGCATTGCTGAAAGTCTGCCTTTAGAGAGCGGGACATATGATTGTGTGCTGATGGTTACGACAATCTGTTTTCTCGATGATCCGATGCAAAGTTTTAAGGAAATCTACCGTATTTTAACACCGGGCGGTTTTGTTATTATCGGTTTCATGGAGAGGAATTCAGCTATTGGTAAGCTGTATGAGAAAAATCACCAAAATAGCCTGTTTTACAAAGATGCAACATTTTTTACCACAAAAAAGGTAACCGAACTTCTGGAGAAATCTGGTTTTGTTGATATCCAATCATATCAAACGCTATTTGGAAACACTCTTGAAAATGTTGAAACTTCCATCAAAGAGGGTTCAAATGGGGGAGCATTTATAGCTATAAGAGCAAAAAAAGCAAAAAACAAAAATTTTATTTATGAACATAGAAAGCAGCAGGAATATCCCCATTAAAACCTTATAAAATATATAATTTTATGAGGTGTTGAGTAGATAATTATTTAATAGTTATATAATGATTTTAAGAGAGAAAATTCTGATGAGAGAAAATAAAAAAGGCATACCCCGCATTGCAGGATACGCCTTGATTTTTATCCAGTATATTAATGCAGTGGACTAGTCTATGTTACATTCCACCAAGCAGTGCATCCCAGTGTCCAGAAGTATCTGGTATTCCTGAACCTGCCTGATCTACTGGTGCTGGGTGATGTGCCATAGCGCTTGAAGATCAGAACCGTGTTAATGAATTACAGGGTGAAGTATAAACAAGAAGTGTGAAGAGAAAACCTTATAAAATATATATAACTTTATGAGGTTTTCTAATCTGTTAAAGTCTATGTTAGATTATAAGATTACCATTTTACATATAATTATATAACTGCTATTTTAAATACATTTTTTGTTGATTCTTTGTCTCACATATCACTTCCACATTTTCCAGGTGCACACTTCATAGAAGATATTTCTTTTTTAGGTGCTTGTTTTGTGTTGTCTGATGAACATTTTGTACTTAGCCTTCCTGTTTCTTCTACTCGCACACAATCATACAGCTCTTTTGTTGTAATAGACTTAAGTACACATTCACGCCGAGAATCATCCTCGGCAAGTTGATTTAAAATATTCATCTTCTTTTTTACCAGTACGGCAGAACCATCGACCATTGATGCTCCACATTTACCTGGTCCACATTTCATTCCGCCTTCAGTAATTGACTCCTTTTTTTCTTTCTCTGTACATCCTGATATAAGTAGTAGTGTGGAGAATAATATAACAGTTAAAGTTGATTTCATTTTGTTTCCTTTTGTTTTTTTAATTGGTACTTTTCATACATTTCGTAAAAAATAGGGATGAGAAGTAAACTTAATATGGCAGAACTTACAACCCCACCTATCATTGGTGCAGCAATACGCTGCATAACTTCGCTTCCTACTCCTGTGGTATACATAATAGGAAAGAGTCCTGCAAGAATGGCAAATACCGTCATAAGCTTTGGTCTTACTCTTTGAACTGCACCTTCATAAATAGCATCCGATAGATGCTGTCTGTCAAAAGCGGCACCCATTTTGTTCCGCATTTCATCGACACTTTCTTGTAAGTATACTATCATTACTATAGCTGTCTCTGCCGCAATTCCTAAAAGAGCTAAAAATCCAACGATTACAGCTATACTCATGTTAAATTGCAACATGTCCAAGTAAAGCAGACCGCCAAGCAGGGCAAAAGGAAGTGTGAAAAATACAATAAGCGTAGGTATGATTTTTCTCAATGCAAAATAAATAAGGATGAATATGACCAATAGTACAGTAGGAACGATCCATGTTATTTTTTTCATTGCTGACTCAAGGTATTCTGATTGTCCTGCCCACTCTATATAATAGCCTGAGGGAAGTTTGATATTTTCTAGCGCTTTGACAGCCTCTAGTTTGTACTTGACTGCACTTACCCCTGTTTGAGGCGTAATATAAATAAACGTTACGGGGCTTGCCATCTCACTCTTTATTACCGAAGCACTCTCTCTGTACTTTACTTTGGCAAAGGTAGAGAGCGGTACAAATCCAAGCGGTGTTTTGACTTGTATATTACGTATGTCATCAAGATTTCGACGCTCTTCTTCTTCAAAACGAAGTGCAATAGGATAACGTTCCAAGCCTTTATACATGGTGGTGATCTTTTTCCCTCCAATGGCTGCTGAAGTATACTCATGTATGACTGCCTTAGAGATATTATAACGCTGTAAGGCCTCACTGTCTATGTTGATGTCTATAAAAAATCCGGCACTTGCCTGGTCTGAAAAAACGGACTGAGTGCTTTTAAGTTCACGAAGTCTTGACTCTATTTGCATTGCTGCTGCTTGGAGATCCTCTGCATCCGTTCCGTAGAGTTTAATGCCCAGAGGGGTTCTGATACCTGAGAGTAACATATCAATGCGTCCTCGTATCGGATAGGTCCATGAATTAACGAGACCAGGTACCTGAAGTGCCTCTTCCATTTCTGCCATCAGTTTTTCATGTGTCATACCTTCACGCCATTGTGATTTTGGTTTAAAGGTAATGATGGTTTCGATCATACCAAGAGGTGCAGGGTCGGTTGCTGAATTGGCACGGCCTCCCTTGCCAAATACGGTGGCTACTTCAGGAAAACTTTTGATGATCTTATCGGTTTTTTGTGTCAGTGCTTTACTTTGATCTACTGAGATACCATAAGGTGTAACGGGCATATACATGACTGTTTGCTCATTAAGCATAGGCATAAATTCCCAGTTTAGTTTTTGGTAAAGCGGTATAGCAAAAGCAAGTCCTCCAATGGCGAGAACGATCACGAGATATTTGAGTTTTAAACCATAGACCAGGATTGGATGATAAAGCCAAATGAAAAAACGATTGAGTGGGTTTTTTGATTCAGGAATGATCTTTCCTCTTACAAAGTAGATCATCAGAACAGGTACCAGTGTAACGGAAAGTATTGCACCTGCTGTCATCGCGAAAGTTTTGGTAAAGGCTAGAGGGTTAAAGAGTAATCCCTCTTGACCGGAAAGTGCAAAAATAGGTAAAAAAGAGACTACTACAAGGGCCAGAGCAAAAAAGACAGGACGGCCAACAAGTTGAGAAGATTTAACAATTATCTTAATACGTTCTTGATCATCGAGTTGAGCCCCTTTCTTTTCTTCTAGTTTATGTATGGCTTTATGGGCATTTTCTATCATAACGATAGATGCATCCACCATCGCACCGATAGCAATGGCGATACCTCCAAGACTCATAATATTAGATCCTATACCAAAAAGTTTCATGAGTAGAAAGGGTAGGGCTATGGTCAGTGGAAGTACGATAAGCATGATGAGTGTAGATCGAAAGTGCATCAAGAACAATCCGATAACAATAATAACGATAATGCTCTCTTCAAGCAAGGTTGCCTGAAGTGTCTCTATGGCAGATTCAATAAGCCCGGAACGGTCATAGGTAGTGACAACATCTACACCCTCTATCTTGAGCTCTTCCATTTTAGACTTAATTCGTTTGATAGCAGAGTAGACATCTTCACCATAACGTACCATGACAATACCACCGACGACTTCTCCTTCTCCATCTAGATCTGCAACACCGCGTCTGGCACCAGGTACCATCTCCACACGACCCAATTGAGAGAGTGTAAGTGGTACACCGTCTTTAGTTGTAACTACAAGCTTTCGTATCTCATCTAAGTCCTTGATATAGCCTTTGGCCTGGACCATCCATTCGTAACCGTTTTGTATGACGATGCGTCCACCGGTATCATTGTTATTGTCTTTAAGTGTTTTAGAAATGTCTTTGATAGAAAGATCATACTGCACAAGTGCATCGTTATTTACTGTGATCTGGTAAGTTGGTACAAAACCACCTATGCTGGCGACTTCACTCACTCCATCTACACCCATTAGCGCGTATTTATAGTAGTAGTCTTGTAGCGTACGTAGTTCATCAAGAGTTTTGGTCTGTGATGTAAGTGCATACTCATATGCCCACCCAACACCGGAAGCATCAGGACCAAGTGTGACTTCCATCGTATCAGGAAGCTGGCTTTGTATGGATGCGAGTTGCTCAAGGACGCGACTTCTAGCCCAGTAGAGGTCTGTACCTTCTTTGAAAATGATGTAGATCAGACCATTTTCATAAGTTGAAAATCCACGGACTGTATCGATGTTTGAGATGGCAAGAAATTGGGAGACTAAAGGATAGGTTCCCTGATCTTCTATAATCTCAGGGCTTTGCCCTTTCCATGTTGCCTGTACGATGACCTGTGGAGGAGAAAGGTCCGGCAGGGCATCTAGCGGTGTGTTCTTCATCGCCCAAATAGAACCTACTATGAGAAAAAGAGTGGTCATGAGAACGAGAAAACGATTTTTTACTGAAAGCGCTATGAGTTTTTCTATCATCAGTAAGCCCCATTAATTTGTGCATCAGAGTCCATCATGAAGAGTGCATTATTGACCAGTGTATCACCTTCATTGAGACCTTTGATGATTTCATAATGTTTCGAGTCTAAAGGCTTTATTTCAATGATAACAGGCTCATATTCCCCTTTAAATTCAGTAGCAAGAAAAGCATACCATATCCCATTTTTACGTATAGCAGCAGTAAGAGGAATAACAAGACGATTTTTAGCATCCGCTGATGCATATACTTTTGCATACATACCAGGCTTTAATAGACCATCAGAATTGTCCATTAGTAATCTTAGTGTGGCTGTTGCTTCTTTAGGGTCTAGTCTAGGGTAAAGCAGGGATTTCTTTGCGTTATATGTTGTAGCGATGCCTCTGGGCTTGACAGTAAAATGATTTAACCGGGAGAGTTTTTCTATCTCATTTTGATAAAGTTTCACTTCCATCCACACCTTGTCCAGGTTTACGATTTGAAAAAGCTTTTTTTGCGTACTGAAAGATGCACCTTGATTAATATTCTTTTCAAATATCCATCCAGACTGCGGAGCATATATGGTGCTGATTTCATTAGCCTTACGTTCTGTTTTTATCTGTTTTATCTCTTCATCACTTACACCTAAAAGACGCAGTTTTGTTCGCGCACTTTGCAACATCTGAGGCGAAGGAGTTTTTTTATCATATTCTATAGAGTGCAAGTAATCCTGTTTAGCCTTGTAGACTTCAGGAGAATAGACTTCTGCCAAAGCATCACCTTTTTCTACTTTTTTATAGAGTGTATCGGCAAATAGTTTTGTGACATAGCCGGAAAACCATGCATGTACATCAACTTTTTTTGCATCTTCTGCAACGATATACCCATAATTAATTTGTTCTTTGGCTGTTGTTATTGTTTTGACTTGTGTGGTTTTCACATTAAAAAGCTGCTTTACGGTTGCTTTTTGTAATCGAAGAGGTTTAGGTGGAACTTTCTTGGTCATAGAGGCATCGCCTGATCCACATTTTCCAGCTTCACATTTCATGGCTGTTTCAGAGAGTAGCATGAGGGGGAACACTATTAGCGTGATTATTTTTAACATTATAGTTCTCCTGTAAGAGATTTGAGTCGGGCTTGTGTACGAAGATACTCAGCTTTTATTGAAATGCGTTGCTCTTCAAGTGCCAGTTTCTGTTCCAAAAGATTTGTGTAGGCAAAAAGATCCCCTCCATTTTGTATGTTGGACTGACTCAGTTCAAACATATGTTCAAGTTGGGGCAGGCTTTCATTTTGAATAATTTTATAGATCTGATAGGCTTCGGTAAGTTTTACATACATGATATTTATTTCGCTTTCTAGTGAGTATTTATAGTCCAAGGAGGCACTTTGTGCAGCTAAGACTTCTTTGCGAGCAGCTTCTGCATTGAGTTTTTCTGAACCATAAAGAGGAAGAGAAATGCCCACAGTAACAGAGGCATAGTCAGGATACTCCGTACGGTTAAAATAACCTACTTTGACATATGGATCAGGGGTTACACTTAGATCCTGTATGGCTTTGTTGGCATCTGCAACATTTTTCTCTGAAAGCTTCATGTGGTAGTTTGGATTGTTTTGGAGTTTAGAAAGATAACTTCCTAATGATTTGGGACGCTTGATCTGCAATATATCCGAAACAGTAGATACATTTCCTTGCACTAAGTATTTTAGTTTAGCCTTTTGGCTTTTCAATATAGCTTTATAACGCTCGGCTCTTATCTTTGTTTTTGAAAGCATTAAACTTGCGGACATGCTGCTTGTGTGACTTTTAGTTTCGGTAGAGGCATAAGCGGTATAAAGATCAATATTTTGTTTTGCTACAGCTTTATAGCGATTGACAATACGGACACGCTCTTCAAGCTCCTTTATCGTATATGCTGTTATTCGTATCTCTTCAGCAAGTGCTATTTTTGCTGCTTCATAGGAATCTAAAATAACACTTTTTTGTGCTTGCGTAAAAGTTTTACGAGCATCTAGTTTGCCAAACCATGGAAACTTTTGTTTAACATTAATTGCATTGTACTGCATAGGTTCTAGCCCACGGTCAGTAGGGTTATCAAACTGTATATCATTGATCGTTAGAGAAAGGTCCGGGTTGGAGAAGTTTTGACTCTCTTCTATACGCTCATCCATCGCAGACAGACGGTATTGTATGGTTTGTAGTGAAGGGTGTTTTTTGATCGATTGGTCGATGAGTTGGTGAATACTTTGTGCCTGCACTAGTCCGACAGAAAATAAGATAAAAAATATAAGACGCATAAAATATTCCCTTTATTCTTGTAAATTTAAAAATATTTTAATGTAAGTTTGTGTAGCGAGCGTGCAGAGTTGAAATTTTGCAAAATTACAGGAAATAAATAAATGAAATTAACAGCAGACTTTATCTATGTAGAGGGGTACTAAAATTCAAATGACAATTGTCATCTACATCAATAAAGGTAAATGAATAATGTATCAATACATATATGAAGATTTGCACTATCTGGTATGTTACAACAACATATTTTAATATAATACTCCTTATTATGATTCTCAAATCAGTATAAATATTTTACATGCGGGATATGTGTAGTTATATGCGTTATGCACACAAAATGCACGCTTTGGTAGTAAACTGGGTATAACATTATAGTGAAAGGATGAACAATGTTATATAAAAAATTATTGATTTTCTTATTTTTAATGTTTGGTACAAATTTAGTTTTGGCTGATCACGCACAACGTCATCAAATAATTGATGGCATGAGTATTTATCTTGGTACAATTCCTGCTCAACTCACACAAAACTATGTCAGTATGCACGGAGGGGTTACTGATGAAGAGCACAGCTATCATATAGTAATTTCCATATTTGATACCAAGTCAGGAAAGCGTATCACTAGTGCCAAACTCAAGACTACTGTGGCATTAGTAGGTGACAAAGGAAATACAAAAGATCTTGAGCCAATGCACGAGGTATTATTGGGTTATGGTAATTATTTTACTATGCATCAAGCAGCACATTATATTATCAGTACTGAAATCTCAAGAGCGAATACAAAAGCTAAATCAGTTGCCCATTTTATATTTAATCGACCAAAAGAGTAGAAGTCATGTATATACCTAAGGAAATCGAAGCTTAAATTCTGTCCCTTTATTGGGTACAGAGTCTAATTCGATTTCAATCCCATATTCATCACAAATACTCTTAACAATATTAAGTCCTACACCAAATCCACCTGAATACTCAGTACCGCGCTTAAATCGTTTAAATATATCTTTTTGTTTGTCATGATCTATACCTATCCCTTGATCTTTAATGCTGAAAACACCTTCTTTGAGTCGTAAAGTTATAGTTGTGCCTCTGGGTGAATACTTTATAGCATTTCCTATAAGGTTGCCAAAAAGAAGCTGCAGCTGTGCTTCTGGTATAGTAATAATATGTTCCTCTAGTTCTGCATCAACAGTGATACGTTTACTTTCGCACAATGGTTCATAATAAACAATACTTTTTTGAAGTGAATCAGCAATGTCTATGACAGCACTTTCTTCGTTTGAGTTTGAAAAATTCAAATATGTTAACGAGCTATAAATATCATAAAGTTGTTTAGTGCTTATGGAAATATTTTTAAAAGTCTTTTGTGTGTAGCTTTTCTGTTTTAGTGCTTGGCTTGTTGCCATAGTGAGTGCCGTTATGGGGGTATTTAGTTCGTGTGTTACATCGTTAATAAAACGTTCTATCTGCTCTACTTTTTGACGAATAGGTCTCATAAAGAGTTTTGAGAGAACCCATGCAATTATCACCATAATTATTGAGGATCCTATGATTAGTGTTAGTACGGTATTTTGCAGTGTCTTTAGCTCTAGCAATAAAGAGTTTGACTGGGTGACTACATAGGCTATGCCTAGATGCTCCTTAGGGGCATCGGACACAAAAACATTATAGCCATTTATCTCAAAATACCCTGTGCCCTTTTGTGTAAAAGATTCAATAAGTTCTCCTTGTACTACCTTTCCTTTTGTGTCTATAAGCGCCAACTTAATATCATCAGGCACAATTAATTCTCTGAGCCCTGCCTCCGTCATGTGCGCCATAACAATGTCACCGGCTTTCATGTCAGCCATATGCTGCAGCTTATAATATGTTTCGTTTTCCAGTGCATGTTTCTGTGCCGTATAATACCAGAACCCAATAAAGGCGATAAACAAAAAAGAAGATATGATGTAGAGGCCCAAAAAAGAGCGAAATGAGCGTTTTTCCAAGTCATTCATAGCGATATCCCATCCCTCTTTGTGTAACTATTTTTTCATTGCCTATAATTTCTCGTAATTTTCTAATATAGGAGCGCACTGTGGCATCAGTTGGCAATTTATCAAATTCCCAAATATTTTGTATCAATTCCTCTTGACTGATGAGTCTATTGGGGTGCGCAACAAAATACTCCAAAAGCTCTATCTCTTTTCGACTCAATCCTTGCTCTTTGTTTCCATCGCTGACCATTTGTCTTGAGGGATAATAGGTCAATGATTCGCTCAGTTTTACAGGAGTATCTTGCTCTATATGAAACAGTGCTTTACTCTTTTCTATCCGCAATCTTAATTCTTCTAGTTCAAAAGGCTTGCGTATATAATCATGTGCTCCTGCATCAAAACTAGTTTTGAGATACTTGGTGTCGCCATATGCTGTGATAATAATTGCAGGTGTTGTGTCATTGAAACTGCGTAATTCTTCAAGTAGTTCTACGCCACTTATCCCGGGAACGTTGATATCAAAGATGAAAAGATCATAGTGTGATTCATCTATCATTTCCTGTGCCTCTTTTGAATCAAACGCTCTATGTGTTGTGTAAGATTCTTGTAAATAATCTGTTACAATCTCTCCAAGTACAGGATCATCTTCCATAAGTAATATTTTCATTTTCTGCTTCCTTGCTTTTATATTGTACTAAGGGATTCATAATGTATCCTTTGTGTGATAACTTATAATAGAGCCAAAGCGTGCAGACAGCGTGCAAATTTTCTGCACATCATATACACATCATCAAATTATAATTCAACTTGTAATTAGGGTGATTGATTGCCTTAAAAAATTTTATTACAAAGGATACAGTATGAAAAAGTTAATTTTAGCGAGTATTCTCGCAGTAGGTTTGGGGTCAGTATTTGTGTATGCGAATCAGGCAGCGCAAGAGCGAGAGCATCATGGTAGGGTTAATGCTGGTGACGATGGGTATGGACAACAGGATATGGGAAACATGAAAGTTGAAGGTAAATGTAATACTGCCCAAACAGACAAAAGAAAAA
Organism: uncultured Sulfurovum sp.; assembly: GCA_902727855.1. Lineage (GTDB taxonomy): Bacteria > Campylobacterota > Campylobacteria > Campylobacterales > Sulfurovaceae > Sulfurovum. The sequence continues at coordinate 15,305 of CACVAS010000072.1, read as the reverse complement.
CAAAAGCCAAAAAGCATACACCATCAAAGTCTGAATTGGAGCGAGAGCATCAAGATAGGGTTAATGCTGGTGACGATGGGTATGGACAACAGGATATGGGAAACATGAAAGTTGAAGGTAAATGTAATACTGACTAAACATACACCATCAAAGTCTGAATTGGAGCGAGAATATTCAGATAGGGTTAATGCTGGTGACGATGGGTATGGACAACAGGATATGGGAAACATGAAAGTTGAAGGTAAATGTAATACTGACTAAACATACACCATCAAAGTCTGAATTGGAGCGAGAATATTCAGATAGGGTTAATACTGGTGACGATGGGTATGGGCGATATAAAAGCTAAAGGTGAATGTGGTAGTGTAAGCCTCCCCTTAAACCAAACCAGTCTAAGCAGAATAACTCTGTTCTAAATTGTACTTTTCCAAATATTCAATAGGACTTAGTTTGCCTAAAAACTTGTGTGGTCGATTGTAGTTATAATCATCAATCCATTCTTTGGCTGCTACTCTTACTTCATCTAATGTATCAAATAGATATGCATGAAAAAACTCTCGTCGCATAGAACCGTTAAAGCGTTCAACTCTTGAGTTTTGCGTAGGACAGCCAGGTTGTATAAACTTTAGTTCTATTGAGTGAATATAGCACCATATTTCCAATTTATGAGATATAAACTCTGGGCCATTATCTACACGTATGGACTTTGGTTTTCCTCTAAAGTCCATGGCTCTTCTTAGAGCCTCTATCACTTTGATGGCTGGCAAGGAAGTATCAACTTCAAACTCAATGAGTTCACGGTTAAACTCATCCATAATATTTAGGATACGGTATCTTCTGCCTCCAAAGAGCGTATCTGACATAAAATCCATACTCCATTGTACATTTGGATGATATAGATCCTGTAAAGGATTTTTAATACGTTTAGGAATACGTTTCTTTGTGCGTCTTACGATATGAAGTCCCATAGCCTTGTAAACTCGATATACACGTTTATGATTCCATGTGTATCCAAGCTTACGAAGTCTATTGAAAAGAAGCCAGAAACCATTTCTAGGGTGTTTATCTACTAAGCTGTTGAGAACTTCAATGACTTGACTATCGTCTTTTGGTTTTTTCACATAATAATATGTTGACTTGCTAATCTCTAACATCTTACAAGCCTGACTAATGCTTAATGAAAAATGCATCACTATATGCTTTACTGTATCTCGCTTTTTATCAGGCTTTAGAGCTTTTTTTCTATCACATCCTTGAGAGCTTCATTCATTAGTGCCATTTCGGCATACATCTTTTTGAGTTTGGCATTCTCTTTTTCCAGATCACGTAGCTTTTTGATATCACCACTTTCTAGACCACTATATTTACGCTTCCATTTATAATACGTGTCTTTACTCACACCTTTTTCTCTTAGTGTTTCAACTACGGGTGCCCCGTCTTCTATCTCTTTTAAGATACCAACAATCTGTCTCTCTGTGAACTTACTCTTTCGCATGAACTCTCCTGATTTATTTTATCAGAATTATTCTGTTTTAGGTGGTACGGTTTTGGGGGAGGCTTACATCTTTGAGTTGTGTAATCCTTCTGGAGCACAACACGCACTTATGGAACTGTCGGAAATTTCTGTCTATCTTCCCTGCAGAATATCTGTGTATGACAATAAAGGTACGACAACATTGTCGACTATCGGATTGGAAGAGATACTTGGTGTTGTTGAAGTCGATGAACGTTTTAAAGAATACATGATCGGGCTCTTTGAAGATTTAAAACAAGTGATGCATAGTTGGGATGCATAGACTTACACATTTCATGCACACTTTGTTAGTACACTGAAAATAAGAAAACAACTAAAAAGGATCTAAAATGAATTATTTTAATCACGGTTGGGGCATGGGATTTGGATGGCTGGTGCCACTTTTAATCATAGGCCTTATTTTCTATTTTCTTCAAGATAAGAAAAAAGAGAAATCATCCGCACAGGAAATTTTGGACAAACGCTATGCTAGTGGAGGCATTAGTAAGGAAGAGTATGAAGAGAAATCAAGATCTTTAAGAGAGCATGAATAAAAGGGTTTAAAATGCAAAGAAGAACATTTGTAAAAGGAGTAGCGGCTGTCTCTATTGTGGGAATGACATCTACAAATATTGAAGCAAGATCCGCACGAAAAAATATTGATAACAGTAATATACTTACAGGAAATGAATTTTTCTTGGACATTGACTATACAACAGTAAATATTACAGGTAATGACGCTATAGCAACTACTATTAATGGACAAATAGCAGGTCCTACCTTAGTTTGGAACGAAGGTGAAACAGTCACGCTACACGTGACAAATCATTTGAAAAAAACTTCCTCTATTCACTGGCATGGAATCATTTTGCCTACAGGGATGGATGGTGTTCCGGGTCTTAGTTTTGATGGAATTGCTCCAGGAGAAACATTTACTTACAGGTTTAAAGTGCAGCAGCATGGAACCTACTGGTATCACAGCCATTCAGGATTTCAAGAGCAAACAGGTGTATATGGTGCCATTGTCATTAATGCAAAGAAAAAAGAGCCATTTAAGTACGACAAGGATTATGTAGTTCAGCTCTCTGACTGGAGTGATGAGAATCCAACGACAATCTACAAAAAACTCAAACAAATGGGCGACTACTATAATTTCTCGCAAAGAACTGTAGGCACGTTTTTTGATGAAGTGAAAGAGAAAGGCTTTTCCAATGCCTTTTCTGATAGAAAAATGTGGAATGAAATGCGCATGAGTGACGGAGACCTCTCTGATGTAACAGGGTACACCTATACTTTCTTAATGAATGGAAAGAATCCTGCAACACAATTTAAAGCACTCTTTAAAAAAGGTGAAAAAATACGTCTTCGTTTTGTAAATGCAGCCGCTATGACATTCTTTGATGTGCGTATACCTGGACTCAAGATGACTGTGGTAGCCGCAGATGGAAACCATGTAAAACCTGTAAGCATAGAAGAATTTCGTATCGGTGTTGCAGAAACCTATGATGTTATTGTCCAGCCTGAGAGCAATAAAGCCTATGCTATTTTTGCACAGGGTATTGACCGCTCAGGTTATGCTATGGGCTCGCTCACACCAAAAACCAGCATGTTAGCAAAAGCACCTCGTATGGACCCTGTCCCCGTACTCACCCATACTGATATGGGAATGGATATGGGTATGGAGGATATGAATCATGATGGGGGTATGAAATGTTCTGCAGCAATGAAAATGCCAAAAAGCAGCATGAAAAAATCAAAGTTTGCAGAAATGGAAAAACAAAGATATCCTATCACTAAATTACCTATGAATCGTGGACTACATACTACAATGATGGCAATGTCACCCAAATATAGACTTGATGATCCAGGAGTAGGACTAAGAAATAACGGTAGAAAAGTCCTTACGTATGCAGATCTTAAAAATAGGTACTCAACAAGTAATGACAAAAAGCCCGATAGAGAAATCATTTTACATCTTACAGGTAACATGGAACGCTATATGTGGTCTATTAACGGTATCAAATATGCTGATGCCAAACCTTTAGAATTTCATTATGGTGAACGATTGCGTATCACATTTATTAACGATACGATGATGAACCATCCCATGCATCTTCATGGCATGTGGAGTGATCTGGAAACAGGTGACGATAAGCACTTGGTGAAAAAACATACTATAGTTGTGCAACCAGGTGCAAAGATAAGTTATAGGGTTACTGTTGATGCCAGGGGCGCATGGGCATTTCACTGTCATATGCTCTACCATATGGCTGGTATGTTTAGAAAAGTTGTAGTGGCATAAAGGAATTGTTATGAAAAAAATATTGTTAAGCTTGATTACGATTATAGGATTGGGACAAATCGCATATGCAGATATGGAAGATGACCCATTAGTCACCATGTTTCTTATGGATAGATTTGAAGTACTCGACGATGATGAAAATACGAGAGTATGGGAAGGTAGTTTTTGGATAGGTCATGACATTAATAAGCTTTACATCTATAGTGAGGGAGAGGCAACTTCTGATGGATTAGAATCAAGTCAGAGCGAATTGGTATACTCACGGGCTATTGCACCATTTTGGGATGCACAAATAGGTTTAGCATATGATAAAAATGATGATGCTTCAAAGACATGGGGAGAAATTGCTGTTTCAGGTTTAGCCCCTTACTACTTTGAGACAAGAGCCGCACTGCTTGTAAATGGAGATGGGAATGTTGGATTACGTCTAGATGCAGAATATGAAGCACTGTTTACACAGAAACTCATACTCACCCCGTCATTAGAGGCCGATTTCTATACCAAAGATGACCCAGAGATGAATCTTGGCTCAGGGTTTTCCAGTATAGAAGCAGGACTGCGTTTGCGCTATGAATTTATACGTGAATTTGCACCTTATATCGGTGTCACATGGGAAAAAACATTTGGAAATACCAATGATTATAACCCTGTGGATGAAACCAGTTTAATGGTGGGTGTGAGATTTTGGTTTTAATCTTGTTTGCACCAACAACATTGTCTAAGCACTCCATGTGTAGATAAGAACTGAAAACCTTATAAAATAGAGCCACTTGCAGATTCAACATCACAAAGTGGCTTATTTTCAATAGTCAGCAATCAACCATTGAAAAAAACTGACTATTGAAATTATTTACAACTAAACATCTAAAAATGGTTAAAAAACCTATTTTTTGTGCGTGCTTTATGGTTTGGATTTGAAGAAATGGTTTTTTTGACTTTAATATTTAAATAAAGCTAAGTAATAAGTTTTAGAGACTGAGTAATGCAGACAGACAACACAGCAAAGGCAAATACTGAAGCTACCTTTTGTGCTCCTTGATAATAGATCTTACTGCATCCATAGCTGTCTTTCAAATAGGCATTGACTCTCTCAACACTGGTTCTTTGGTTGTAGTGCAGGTCATCCGAATCATTATAGAGCTTAAGTGGCTTTAATATCTGCTTTTCACTTTTTACTAAAGCTATTTTCGCTTTCAGTTTTTTTGAATTCTTTGGATTGATATCAATAATAGGTCTGTGATTGTGTTTTTTAGAATAATCCTTTATGATACTGGTATCATAGGCTGCATCAGCCAGGTCATAGAGATAATTTACTTTTTGGCTACTCTCTTTGATTAGAGGTAATGCCAATGAACTGTCATGCACAGATGCCGAAGAATAAATAGCAGTGATAGGGATATCACCATCTACTACTGAGAGATGAAGTTTCCCACCTGTCCATCTGTGACGGTTGCCTTTCGAGTTTTGTTTGATACTTGTATCACATTTTGTTGATATCAGAGACAACATCTCCTCTGTACTTTGCATATTCTCCTGCCGTTGTAGAATACTTGGCTTTTTAGGAGGACCTTCTTCACCTTTCTTTGGACGTCCTTGTCTTCGTTTAGGCTTGATTTCTTTTTTACTCTTGCCATACATCACAGACTTTTCTCTAAGTTCTATAGCTGTGGAATCGATACTACTATAGAAGAAAATCGTTTGACTCAAATAACTTTCTATAAAAACATCATGGGCTTTGCTTGCGATACATTGCTGACTGAACTCTTTAAAGACACGGCTGAATTTGGATTCGCTGGGAATATCATTATGATGTCTCCAGCCGCATATCACCCTTAATGTTCTATCGATCTTTAATCTCTCTATCAAGTCACGTGTGGTTTGAATATTATAAACCTGCTTCGCAACAAAAGCACGTGCCAGTTCTTCTCTGTCTTTAGGTGGGTTGGTGATATGAATGGAGTAGACAAACTTCTCTATCTGTGCAAAGTCTAGTATCTTGATCAGTTTCTCTTCTTTAGGACTTAACGAGCCCATAGACTCTTGTAATCTTGGGAAAAGACTCTGTTCTAAATTAATGACTTTAAGCCACATTTTTGAAAGTGAAGGTATAATTTTTCTCATAAGCTGACTCTTTTTTCTGTTGGATTTTTGTCGTAAAAAATTATAACTTTTTGAAATCAGAATCAGCTTTTTTTCTTCGTTTCAACCTTTAATAACCCCTCTTGTTTGATAATCTGCAAGTGGCTCAACTTTATAAGGTTTACCATTGGATCTAACAAGTTCGTCGTAAACTTTTTTACGGCAAGTTTTTAATATGTACACTTTACTCAAAAAAATTGTGAAATCTTCGAGGATTATTATATTTCACCTGAAAGGTCTGTAAACTCAATTTTTCTTTTCATGTCAAATATATTACTTGTAGTAGGAAGAGAGTTATTGGGAATCATTATGCGTCCACACCTTTTCATCTCTTCCATTCTAAGGGTTGTAATGTACATACCGAAGTAAATCATAAGATCATCTTGTTTTATTTTTACTTCAGTGTTATTAGTTAATGGTGTACCAATTGCCAAATGTAAGATAGCTATAAACAACATTGAAGAGGGTGTCACTTCAGTACAATCATCATCAATTGCCTCTGCCTCATCAAGCATAACGTGTAAGATATCGCGTGGTAAGTTTTGTGGCAAAAGAAAACTTACTCCCTGAGAACTAATTGAATTCATCATATCTTTTAATAGATTATTTAACATGCTACCTACCTATAGTTAGTTGTAAAGAATTTATAACATTAATATACTCATAGTAAGTTTAACTATAGGTAGGTAAAAGAGTGAAAGAATGTGACATTGATGATGTAAAAATGAAAGACATATATAAACAAATAGGATTGAATGTTAAAAAAGCACGCCAAGCTAAAAATGTTTCTCAACTTGCCCTAGCCTTAGCGATAGGACATAAGGCAGTTGGAACAATTTCAATGGCAGAACTATGTATAAATAATAAACATTTTAATATAGAACACTTAATGAAAATTGCAGATGTTTTAGAAATAAATATTTGTGATTTTTTTGTAAAAGATGAATGATTAAAGATATTAAATACATAAATTATTACTAGGTTTTAATTTGGAAAAGTAATCTAGGAAGGCGATATGGTAGTTTTGCGTGAGAAGTTTTTTATCATTCAGTATATTCATTCATTATTTTAAATCTTATTGAATGAATATGGGGCCGTATCATAGGGGTAAATAATTCATTCAATAGTTTTGTTTAGTATAGAATAGTTTTTCAAGTATGGCTTTACTTTTTCTAGTGAGTTGAATATTAAGTAGTTCAGCTATCTCTTTAGCTTTACCTACTTTTAAGTCATCATTATTGACTTCGTAGACTTCAAAGAATGTCCCTATCTCCATAAGCACTAAGGCATCTTTTCCATACTTCTTTTCAAAATGAAGTTGTAGTTCAAAGTAAATCTCCGTGAGAAGCTTCTTCTTTTGAGAAAGTATTTCGGTGATTTTATCCACGAATGAGACCCTTGTCTTTAATGCATAGATTTTAACATAAGTGCTATTAGAATTTGGAAATTTACTAACTATAAGTTTATTTGATTTATAGTTTATCAATGGATTAACTAAGTTTAACTTCATCACCTATCTTATATACTAAATATATGAAAAATGACTTATGGCAATGACTTTACAAATATAATGTATACACAAAGTCTACACTTTTTATATGTATACTGCTTTGGGTTATAAAATAATAAAGATGAAACATAAAATGATTTTAATCTTTTAAAGTCAGCCGGAATAAACAGATATCTAACATGTATAAAGCGATGTTATTATTCACCACGATACATGTTATTACCATTATAAAGCCAAACCATTTGTGAAAATGGGACGGAAAGCCACGAGTCTCTACCTTCATAGAGCTAAAGATAGTCGGGTTACACAAATAAATATTGTTCTTATATTAAACTTATCTAGTTGATATAGAAAATTAATTTATGTTTATAACTTGTACAAAATTTAGTTTTCCATATCAATCAAACACATATTTTTAATATATTATTTACAACTATTATATATGATGAAGGAATTAAAATGAAATATAAAATAACGTTTAGTTTCATAAAAGCAGGAATGACAATCACAATGCTCTTTCTGTTTATGACAACATTTGGTCAAGCAGCAACTATAAATATCACCACAAAATATGGTAAAACGGGTGGTATTATTGGTCCTTTAAATCAAAATACAGATCAGATAAATGGTAGAGCAATATGTGGTACAGACCCTGAACCAGGCTGTGACTTTGCTGATGAACCTGGATGGGATAATAATGCTACGGTGGATGATCCGAGTGATGACTTTTATACAGGTGACTTGTTGGTCCGTACGAATGATAACTTTCAAGCTATTGCAGGTTGGACTTGGGCTGGTCCAACAGGGGTAGGTGCAGATGAAATAAATATTACGGGAACGCTACCTGTAACGATGCCAGGCAATCATCAATATTATGAATGGACAGAGCTTCCTGGTATATGTGACGTTGCAACTTCAAGTATATCTACAGATAAGCAGACCATTATATGTGTACGTAAAGGCTTTGATTCAGTAAATTCAGGAACGAAATCTGAAGATATTACTTTTAATGTACGTGTAAAAGGAGGAACGCCTCATGGTGCGATGCCAGGAGACATTACTTTTGAGATACAATCTCAAAATTCGGTAGCCGTCACGGACACTACCGATAATAATTCCCTTACTGTGACAGCTGCACCTAGGTGGAACCTTCAAAAGGGTAGATATACAATACTTGCAGGTAGAGAATATGATATTGATGGAGATGGAACGCCTGAAAAAGGCTGGATCATGGACTACAAGTTTTATATAGAATCTGATGAAGTGACCGCAGGGGGAGGAGAAATTGATACAGCTAATCCTTCTGTCGGTAATGAATCTATGGGTGAGGATGCGACCTTTACATTTGAAGATAATATGAGTCAACTCCCACCTAATGCAACACTTGTTGGATGTAGTATGAATGGTCGTTATACCCATCAGGATGGGTACAATGGTGGTGGAGACCCTGTTTCATGTTTTGGTACAGGGTGTATTCGTGGAACAAGCTATCCGGATCGTCATATCCCTCAACTAAAAGGTGAACAAAATATCACTTGTACCCAAATAGGAGATCAAATAGATGTGAATGTAACACATGTAGATGCTACACTCAATAACTATCCTACTAAAGGCTATAATGGTAATGACCTTCCTGTCAATCGTGCAATAGCTGCTATTGGGAATATCTATATTTTTATTCCTCTGGATGATGTTAAAAATGGTGAAAATGGTATTGACGATGGGTGTGCACATGGTACGACTGGCTGTGATGATGGTGAGTATGCTACCAGAAATACTGTAACAGGTTTTGATCCTACCACACCTACAGGCAACAGCAATTTTGGTTTGTTGGCTGAGAGCGAGAAAGACAACTATTCCGACGGAACACTTTATTATGCTACTGGAAACTTTGATAAGTATTTTAGAGGGGGATTTGTGAGTAAACCGACCCCAAATCACCATTCTAATTATATATCAGGCACTTATAGGTCTGGTGACGGGATGGTGACTACTGGATCTGAGTTTTCTACTTGGATGACATCATCTAATTCTGGAGGTACAGCATTTACTGAAGCAAGTGGATGTGATGTTTTTGATGCCTACCGTTTTAAGCTCCAAGCTGTACAAGACAATGGAGAATATACGGCCATTCAGTCAATCTATACAGGAAAGCCAGAGTGGCCATATCGTATTAATATTAATGGAGATGATGGGAACTTTACAGATGCCAATGGCGCGGATAATTTACCATTTATTGTGGAGTATGCAACGACCTATATAGACAATAGCTTTTTACCATCTCAAGGAGGCAATACAACTGTTACACATACTGCACAAGTGGTTGCAGAGTGTAACGCGCCTGATGCAGACTGGACGACAGATTTTGACAGTGTTAAGAATGCTAATGGTGGCTTGGGGGTTACTAAAGTAAGATACAAGCTTAAACCTGGTTTTGAAATGCCTCCGGGTGGAGGTAAGTATCTTCTTTTAAATCATGAAGCAAGGGTAATAGACTTAGCAACCAACCAACCATTACAAGAAAATGATTTACTGGTGAACTATGCTGCAAATAAATTTAACTATTATGATGATTGGGTAGGACCTTCATATAAACCTGGTGTGTACCCAGGTAACGCTAGTGGTACTAGAGGTGACCGATATATGATTACTGGTCCAAAAGTTAGAATTGAAAAGTCTCAAAATCGTACCACTGCATCACCCGGTGCAGAAATTATATACACATTAGAAACTTCTTATACCGATGATATAGCATCAGCAGGTGGTAGCGGGCAAGTCACAGTCACAGATGTATTGCCTAAAGACTTTAACTATGTTTTGGGTTCAACGGTACCATTTAGCGAATTTGGAGACCCTGTCATCGGTACTTGTGCAGATGTGCTAGATATTAATGTGACACCATGTGTCGATGGTCAAAACGAAGTTCTCATATGGGATTATGGTATTAGACCTATTAATGCCCCACAAATATCAGATTTAAATTATACTGTACTCGTAGGTGCATCAGCTCAAGTAGGTGTTAATACCAATGTGGTTAAGATAGAATCACCAACAGACAGTTCTGTTATTTCACAAAGAGAATCAGATATCGGGTTGACTATTGATTTGCCAGCTTCTATTAATATTGTTAAAAGTACAGAAGAGAATCCTCTTTATCCTTCAAGCCGTGAACGTACAACTGAGCCACAAGATATTTTCTTTTTAATGGATATGAGAAATGGTAAAAATGGTACGGTTACAGATTTAGATGTGATTGACATTTTACCATTTATCGGAGATGGCACAGATGGGGCTATTAAATTTAACAATTTAGATCTTAAGAGAAATGTTCCAACAGAATACAATGGTACGATGGTATTTCACACTGCAAGTTTTGCGGAGCACCCTGGATCTGATTCTGCGTGTGACTATAATGATACGGCGAGTGTTAACTACTACTATACAAACGTAGATCCAACGACTATCAATATGGCACCTACTGTGGGTGCTCAAAACCTTCTTGGTGGTCCTGATAGTATTTGGTGCCAGGGAGATGAAAATGGACCAGCAGGATGTACGATTGTCTCGTCCGGTTTCACTTTTACAGATAACAGTGAAGTTACAGCAGTACGTGCTAATGGTCCTACTATGGAAGCACAGGCTATTTGTCAGTTTCGTGTGCATGTTACAGTAGATGATAATTTAATGGGAAATATCTATTCTAATTCATCAGGAGCATCAGCTACGGGTGTTACACTTCCTGTCCTTTCCAACTCTTTAGCTGTGCCTATTGTAGGGAGTACTTTAGGTGATAGAGTCTGGTATGACTTCAACCAAGATGGCATACAAGATGTTGACGAACTAGGTATGGAAGGGGTTACGGTAAATCTTTTAGATGCTACAGGTAATCCTATTAATAATCCTGAAACTGGTCTACCTTATGTTGTTGTGACAGATGTAAATGGTAGCTATAGCTTTACAAAATTAGTTGAAGGTGATTACAAAGTAGAGTTTGTGTTACCTCCGATTTATGAAGACTATATTGTCAGCCCTAAAGAATCGGGTACAGACACTACTCTAGACTCAAATATTGATTCACTAACCTTAACGACAGATGTTATCTCTTTAGGGAAGGGAGAAGATAATCCGACGATAGATGCTGGCTTCTATTCCCCTGTGAGTATTGGTTCAACTGTATTTTATGACGACAATGGCAATGGTGTACAAGATACTATTGAGGTAGGTATTGCTGATGTCAACGTGACACTGTATGACGCTAATGGAACTACAGTGATTAGTTCTATGCTTACAGATGCAAATGGAACCTACTTTTTTGGAGACTTAATACCAGGAGAATATATAGTAGGCGTACAACCACCGGCTAATGCGGCACAATCAAGTTGGGGTGCAGGGGTCGATGATGAGGTAGATAGAGATGATAATGGTATACAAGTTGCATTAGGAGATGAAGCAAAGTCATCAATTATAACCCTAACAGTGGATGGAGAACCTACCAATGAATTAGGCGGTTCGGGAGATCAAGATAGTCAAGATAATAACAATGGGGACATGACAGTAGACTTTGGTTTCTTTAAACCAGCAAGTCTTGGTGATTATGTATGGTTTGATGAAAATAATGATGGCATTCAGGACAGTACTGAGCCACCATTTGAAGATGTCACACTTAGTCTTCTTGATGGTGATGGTAACCCTATATTTGTAGATGCTAACGGTACAGTTGTTCCAAGTGGTACGCAAGGTGCAATACCTTACGTAACAACAACTGATGCCAATGGGGCATATCTCTTTGAAAATCTTCCAGGTGGGGATTATCAAGTATCATTAGACCGAACAACCATACCGTTAGGATTTATCGAAACATTTGATGCAGATGGGGTAGCTACTCCAGATATTTCTTCTGTTACATTGTCAAGTGTAGTTGACCCTGATACAGGAGAGAGAGTAGAGGTAAGAGACAATTACGAACAAGACTTTGGTTATTACATTGTAAGAGGTGTGTGGAGTGGAAATGTTTCTCTTGATTCAACAGGAGATGGAGTGGGAGATACGATGTTACCAAATGTAGGTATTACACTTACCAACCTAGATGGAAGTCCAGTGATAGATGTCTACGGTAACCCAGTGGCACCTGCAATTACAGATGTCTTTGGAAACTATAGCTTTACTAATCTTGTTCCTGGTGACTACATTGCTGTTGAGACACAACCAGTAGGTGTAGTCAGTATCTCTGAAAATGATGGTGGGGATGATAATGATAGTAATGGGGTAGCTGATGCTATTGTCAATAGTATTGCTGGTACAGTATCTCCTGGTGAAACTGATAGTAATAACGACTTTGTAGAATCTGTGCTTATTTCAACCATTGAGGTAGAAAAATCTACTAATGGTGAAGATGCAGATGTAGCAGGCACAGGACCAACCGTTGATATGGGTTCAACCGTAACATGGGAATATAACATTACGAATACAGGAAATACAGCGTTACAGAATATTGCTCTTATAGATGATGTAGAGGGCTCAGTTGTATGTCCTAAAAATACTCTAGCAGTAGGTGAATCAATCATTTGTACTAAAACAGGTATAGCTATTGAAGGTGAATATGAAAATATTGCAACAGTAACAGGTAGAACGAATACGGGTACACCAGTAACAGATCTTGACCCTTCCCACTATACGGGTGAAGCAGGTATATGGAGTGGTAGTGTAAGTGAAGACAGTACAGGAGATGGACTAGGAGATACACCAATAGAAGGTGTAGAAATTAAACTCTATCCAGATTTTAATGGTGATGGTCTTCCAGATTTGAATGAAACAGCATTAGTCACAACAACAGATGCAAATGGTGATTATAAATTTGAAAGTTTAGTACCTGGCAATTATGTTGCGGTTGAATCGCAACCAGAGAACTTCACAGATGTGAGTGAAGATGAAGGTGGAGCAGATGATGACGACCTAAATAACACTGCAGATAACAATCAAATTTCTGGTCAGGTAGACGCAGGTGAGGAAGATACAGGAAATGACTTTGTAGAAGAAAAAAGTAAAGGTGCTGTCAGTGGTACGGTGACAGAAGATACAGATGGTGATGGTTTAGGTGATACACCAATGGCAGATGTGA
>CACVAS010000072.1:0-1623 GCA_902727855.1 uncultured Sulfurovum sp. | reverse complement strand
CACAACCAGTAGGTTATTCGGATGTTGCAGAAGATGAAGGTGGGGCAGATGATGATAAACCAGATGATGGTGTGATTAACTCTATCCAAGCCATTGTAGATGCAGGTGAGACAGATGTTGATAATGACTTTATAGAAGAGGAAATGGCAAAAATTACTGGACGTATCGATGAAAGCTTACCTGACGGAAGTTTGATGCCAATAGAAGATATTACTCTTGTTCTTTATGACCAAGATGGTGAAGAAGTTGCACGTACGACTACAGATTCAGAAGGTGAATATAGCTTTATGGTACCTCCTGGTAATTACTATATTCAAGAAATACAACCAGAGGGTTATCTTGATGTGAGTGAGAATGAAGGTGGGGCAGACGGAGAACCTGTGAATCCAGTGCCTAATAGAGTGAACGTTACAGTAGTAGCGGGTGAACTTGATGTGAGTAATGATTTTATAGAAAGTCTTTTATCGCCGACAGCAACACCAACTCCAACTGCAGGGCCAACGGCTACACCAGAACCAACGCCAGTAGTAAAGGCTGAGAATATGGAAGCCGAAGAGATTACAGACAGATCAGTGAAACTACTATGGAGTGACCCAGAAGCAGGCAATGAGTCAAGTTTTGTGATTTATGCTAACGGTATACGTGTTGCAGTGGTTGGTCCAAACCGTAGAGAATATACACTAGCCGAACTAGAACCAGAGACAACATATAAGTTTGAATTAATAGTGTATACAGAATATGATAATTATTATTTTGGATACATTACAGTCAAAACAGATAAACAAGGATTAGGTTGGCTTCCAGCAATTTATCATATGCTCGACTAGCCTTAATGTATTGTTACCCACTTTGGGTGCAATACGTATAGATGTACAACTACACTTGTAGTTGTACCCATAATCATTTCTATTCACTACGCTATAGATACACTCCACACAACGAACTTAAAATCATTTAATATGTTTAAAATTCATAGTGTTTACCTATATTTATATATATCTGATAATAAAATAAGTTTTATTTAATAAATAGTATGAGAACATATGATATTGAGAACTCTTTAAAAGAATTTCTCTTACCATGCCAAACCATTTGTGAAAATGGGACGGAAAGCCACGAGTCTCTGCCTTACAGAGCCAAAGATAGTCGGGTTACAAAATATAAAACCAATTTATTATACGTATTTGAAGTATGAGAGATGAAGTTTATAGTGTGTAACCAGACTGTTACTATATCTATTCATCATACTTTTCATAACTATAACAAATGTAATGTTCTTGACATTAACACAAAGCATAAATAATAGAAATGAAGGAAAAAAGATGAAAATTAAACAATCAATGTGGCTCAAGCTATTGATACCACAACTGTTTTTACTGTTTGCAACGGTGTTGCAAGCAGGGGTAAGTGGGACAGTCTTTAGAGACTTGCCCGTGACTGGTGCAACACTTAATACTTATGGACAGAAACAAGCCAATGAGTTAGGTGTAGAAGGGGTGACTGTTACTGCCTATCCAAGTGGTGCTGCTTCAGTTAGCACAACCACAGATGCAAGTGGTGCATGGACACTAGCTACAACAACAGATGTAAGAATAGAATTTTCTGGATGGCCAAGCTACCTAG
>CACVAS010000071.1 GCA_902727855.1 uncultured Sulfurovum sp. | reverse complement strand
AATTTAATGGAGAGACTTTTAAAAGTAAACTATTACTACATGCGCCAACCATAAACCCCATTAATCAGACACAAAAAGTACGTTTTTCAGTTCCCAAGGAGGCGCTTTGTCTTTCAGGACTACGAGACAATGCCATCTTAAGTATGGAAAGTAAAACATTAAAGGTTTCAAAAGAGTCAGTTATTAACCATGAAGGTCATAATGTGGTATTTGTAAAAAGTGAGAATGCTTATGAAGCTTTAAAAGTAAAGATTTTAGGGGAAGTAGGAAACTACTATTATTTAGAAGATGACTCGAAACTTAAAATGCCCATCGCTACTACTTCTGTTGCCATCTTAAAGTCACTGATGGAGAGTGATGATGAATAAACTCATTAGCTTTGCACTTTCCCAACGTGCTTTTATACTTATTCTCGCTTTGGTGGTATTGGGTTTTGGGATTAAGTCCTATAAAGAGTTGCCCATTGATGCTTTTCCTGATATCTCTCCTACACAGGTAAAGATAATTATGAAGTCTAATGGAATGACCCCTTCAGAGATAGAGTCACGTATTACCATTCCTGTAGAGATGAATATGGTAGGTATACCTGGACAGACCATTATGCGTTCTATTTCTAAGTATGGTTTATGTGATATTACCATTGACTTTGAAGAGGGTGTGGATATCTATTGGGCTAGACAGCAAGTTACAGAGCGTCTTAGTAGTATTATCGATGAATTGCCTTCTAATATTGAAGGGGGACTAGCGCCTATTTCTACACCTCTAAGTGACATTCTAATGTTTACCATTGAGTCGGATACTTTATCTTTAACAGAAAAACGTAGTCTTTTAGATTGGATTATTACCCCTAAGATTCGCGCTGTTTCAGGAGTGGCAGAGCTGAATGCTTTAGGTGGGAAAGTAAAAACTTATGAAGTAGTGCCTAACTTAAATGCCATGAGACTTTTAGGTGTTTCTCTTGATGATATATTTGAAACCCTTCAATCTAACAATCAAAATGGTGGAGCAGGACGTGTTTCTAAAGGGGTAGAGTCTATTTTAGTACGTAGTGTTGGTAAGCTAAAAGGTTTAGATGACATTGCTTCATTATCAGTAAGAAAAAGTGAAAGTCGGGTTATAACCATTGCTGATGTGGCAATTGTTAAAATAGGTCATATTACAC
>CACVAS010000070.1 GCA_902727855.1 uncultured Sulfurovum sp. | reverse complement strand
GCTTTAGCCATTACTTCGGCATTCCTTTCTTCCATACTTTCGAATACAACAATTACTCTTATGTTAATGCCCGTTGCATTATTTTTATCAGATAATATTAAACTAAAAATTCGTTTTTTGTTAGCAACGGCTTATGGTGCTAGTATTGGAGGGATTTTAACTCCTATTGGTACAGTACCAAATTTAATTTTGTTGGGTTTCTTAGAAGATAAAGAGCTTCCTGTCCTTACTTTTGGTGAATGGGTATTTATGATGTTACCAGTGGTTGTTATTATGCTTACAATTATTCCTTGGTTACTTTCTTTAGGCTTAAAAGATGAGTCACTAGAGGGTATAGGTGAAGAAAAAATTCCTGAGTTAAACAAGCATCAAAAACGTTTATATATCATTGTTACTATATTGGCATTAGTTTTAATTACAAACACTTTTTCTAAGGAGCTTTTAGGTTTTTCATTAGATGAAACAATGGTATTGTTAAGTTTTGGAATTTTAATGTTTTTTCCAAAAATTGGTTTTTTAGTTTGGGATGACACAAGAAGTATACCCTATGAAATTATTATGCTCTTTGGGGCTGGGTTCTCTATTGCTACTGCATTTTCTAGCACTGGATTGGCTTCAGATATAGCGATTAAACTTTCATTTATTTCAGATATACCTCTATTTTGGATGTTTTTATTTGTTGCCTTTTTTGTTGCATTTTCTACAGAAGTTACTTCTAATACAGCGTTAACTTCTATTGTCATTCCCATATTTTATGAATTTGCGAAAGACATGCCAGTAGAGCAGGGTACAATTTTATTGATGACAGCAACGGTAGGAGCTTCCTATGCCTTTATGTTACCCATAGCTACACCTCCCAATGCAATTGTAATGTCTTCGAGGGTTATTCCAATATCAGAGATGGTAAAAGTTGGATTTAAAGCTAATTTAATTGGTATTTTTATTGTGACGAGTGTTGCTTATTTTTTATGGGGGAGTATGTTATAAGGTCAAATACTTGAGCTTATAGTTTGGGTGTAGATATCTGTTTTCTTAAATTTTTTATTTTAAGGGTATGCCTTAATTTTATTTAATCTTGTTATAATATATTAAATAAAATGAGGAAATTGAGATAAAAAAATGAATTATTGTGTGGTTGGAGATGTTCATGGTGAATATAAGGCACTTATAAATTTAGTGGCAAA
>CACVAS010000069.1 GCA_902727855.1 uncultured Sulfurovum sp. | reverse complement strand
TATAAAAATGACACACAGTATGTTAAGAAAGTAAGTATGTCTAAGGAAAAAATTATGGATTAGACTAGCTAATTATTTGTTACATTTGGTATCATTATTATGTATTTTTAAGGTGGCGACTGACCCCATTAGTTTTCATTAGTTTCTGTAGTTTTAATTATCATTAGTTGTTACGCTTTCTTGGCACACGACGGTGGATAGGACACATACGACGGTGTTACAGGATACTCATGCCACTTTAGTTTCTAATTTTGCTACCATTATCTATGGCAATATAAGAATTATCAGGTCGATCATAATATCTAAGACGATACTTACTATTCAGCATATCTATTGAAAATGGATATTTTTTAGTAAACTCCTTAAAACCATTTTTTTGTAAAAAATTTATAAATTCTTCTTTATTAAATCTTTTAAAAAATTCTTTCGGTAATAATGAAAAACTACCTATAAAATTTACTCCATTAGCATCTTGGTTTTTATATAAAAAAAAAGCCTTCAATTGATTATTTTTAAATATAAAGTCCATACCATATTTACTATATATATAGTATATTCGATTCATTTCTTTATCAATATCAATTTCTTCAGGTTCTTCAAATACTAATAAAAATTCAGGGCTATCCCCTAAACTAAAAGACAATTTATTATTAGTAGGTAATATTAGTTCCAAATCGCTCATTTATTTCTCCTGTTAAATTTTCATTCATTTGATGCAAACGTATTCTTGCTTGCCTTATTTCTAAGTTACTTAATCCTTGTTCCCTTAAGTCTGGTATCATAGCATCAAAATTTGAATCTGCAGCTTGTCGTAGATTTTGAGACAGCAGGATAGAAGCTATGAGATAAGAGATAAATAATTGGTTTATTAAGGTGTTAGACAGGAGGAATGTTCAGGTGATGCTAATGCTAACTAAAAGTAAAACCCTAACCTATGTAACAAAACCTAAGACTTTCAGCACCTACTCTCACCCATAATATTTTTGCATTTCATCGAGGGCGTCAGGTTATTCATGATGCATGTCTTCGAAACGCATCACAAATCACCAGACCCCTCTAGCAGTTCTTTGGTATTAAATAGAATAGCAGGTAGGTGAACATAATCGTAATTCCTTCTGCATAATCATTCAGCCTCATTAGAGTAAAGCATTCCAAAATAAAAACTTGGTATTTATGAATATATTTGATATAATATCTATATAGATATAGAAAAGGATATAAAATGGCTGTGGTAAAAAAACTTATCTCATTAGATTCGGTGATTGCAGAAGAACTTGAAAGTCTTTCTAAAACACTAGATATCACCCAAAAAGAACTCATAGAAAGAGCCTTGGACTTCTACTTTGACCATACAGACAGCATCACCGCACAGAAACTGTCAGATGACGTAGCATCGGGGAAAGTAAAAGTACATGACGCAGACGATGTGTTTGCAGAACTTGGGCTTGAGTAGTGTATAGGCTAAAACTAACAGATGAAGCTATACTCAATTTAAAAAAGTTTAACCATGCAGAACAACAACTTATAGCTAAAAAATTACGCTATTTGGAAGAGAATTTCGAAGCACTAAAAACAACTAAAAAAGTCACAGAGTTAAAAGGTACAGACTACAAGCACTATAGATTTGTCATAGCTAGGCGTATACGAGCAATATTTGAAATAAATAATGGCAAACTCATACTCTTGGTACTTAAAATTAGAAGCAGAAAAGATGTATATGAGTAAGATACTAAACTTTCTATTTATCAATTTAAAATTTAGTTACTGACCTCTCATTTTATAAACCGCTAATATATGTTGCAATAGCACTAATTTGTTGATTGGAAAGACTACTGGTTGCTTCTTTCATAACTTGACTTACTCTATTGACTGAATAGGCAACGCCATGACGATTATCCTGCTCTCTATATGCCAGTGTGATACGTGCTAGGATTGTTGCATTTCGTCCGGCTAATGCAGGGACACCTTTAAGCGGACTCTTTTGGGCATTTTTACCATGACATAATGCACAACGTTTTATATATAAACTTTTACCATCTATATTTTGTAACCCAGACCTTTGTATGTCACTGGTAGATGTAGTCTCACTTGCCATTAAACCCGTACCCATACATACTATTAATGTACAAAAAAATATTTTTTTCATTTATACTCTCCTATTATTAAAATACCTAAAATTTAGTAAAGAAGCTACTCCCCTTCCCTACAGTTTTATAAACTGTATCTATTGTAGCAGTTCTATCTTTGTCTCTTTTGATTTCTCAGATCTCTTTTTAAAAACTTTATGTGTCAAGAGAACCTAGTCGTAAACAGTCTTCAAAAACAGACAAACCTAAACAAACAACAAAAAAAGACAAAAGCAAAAAACCTCGACACCGTAAGAACAAAGGCAAGGCAGATAAAGACCTATGAAAGAGATAGAAAAGAGTGTATACTACTAACATATTTTACTAAAGGTTCATTATGGAAACTTTCAAGATAGTCTGCGCTGAATGTCACAATGTAAACACCATCACAAATGAAACAATGACTTGCATGACATGTCAAGAAGACTTAGACCATCCCTTTGCAGTAGAAGTCACAGATGAGAGTGCTAAAACACACATAGAAGAAAATGACATAGCTGTCATTGTTGACTTCTACTCTACGACCTGTGGTCCTTGCATGGCAATGTATGAAGAATATGAAGATGCGGCACTTGGTTTTGGGCAAACAGTAAGATTTCTCAAAATCAATGCAGACACACACCAACAGATAGCACAAGCGTATGGTGTGAGTGCCTTACCAACACTCATTGCATTTAAAAAAGGTCAAGAAATGAACCGAGTGAGTAAACAACTCTCACAAGTAGAGCTTACATTGTGGGCACAAAGTCTTCTATAGAAGTGCATACCATATCAAACCACTTTAACCCATATTACGCTATAACAAATGTATTAAAATGATGGAGTCTATCATGGAAGAAGAGCAAATAATGGAAGAAAAAATAACGCATGAAAATATCAGAAAATTTGTGATGTCTTTTTATGCCAAGATTATTAAAGATGACATTGTCGGGCCATTTTTCATAGCAAAACTGGGTGATGACATGCAAAGTGAACACTGGCAGACACATTTGGAGACAATTGTTGGTTTTTGGACTTCTCTGGCATTTGGAAAACCTAAATATGAGGGCAATCTGTTTTTACCCCATACCCAACTTGGAGAACTCAAACGTGAAACATTTGAACAATGGCTCAAACTTTTTGCCCAAACACTCGATGCAGTGTATGTCGCACCTATCGCAGAAAAATTTAAAGAGCGTAGTGTCATCATAGCAGGAAATTTCATGCGAAATTTGAAAATAGACTAAATGAAGAAATATCTATCCTAAAATATTTATACTAGGCTAGGCTCTTGACTTTTGACACAATCGACAGAGACAATTTCTACTTCATCTAGATCTATTCTAGCTGCAGTCAGTTTGCCACCCCATAGACACCCTGTGTCTAGTGCCAAAACATTTTCATCATGGTAAAAACCAAGTGTCGACCAGTGCCCAAAGATAATTTTAGCATCTACATCTTTTCTCTTCTCACATTCAAACCAAGGTTTAAGTCCTTTTTTCCGTAAAGCATCTGTAGGTGTGCCTTTTTGGTTAAAGTCTAACTTATGGTCACCATAGCAATAACGCATGCGTGTAAAGGCACTTAAAATATAACGGTCTATGTCTGTAGAAGAGGAATCACGGTTAAATCTATCTACCCCTTTAAACATTTTTTGTAACCATATGTCAGCATTGTCTGCTTGTAACTTCTCTTCTATACGGTTCGCATATGCCAATGCCATGCCTAAGTCAAACTCTGGAGAGACACCAGCATGTGCCATGCAGTAACCTAACTGATAATCAACATGTAAAAACTTCTGACTTCTAAGCCAATCTATGAGGTTTTTAGCGTTTGGTGAGTTCAGTATAGGGTCAATGGTTGGATTTGACTTTTTTATACCATAGTATGCCGCTATAAGAGTAATGTCATGATTGCCAAGGACTATCTCTACACTGTCGCGTATGCTATAGAGGTACTCTAAAACTTCTAGCGAACCTTCTCCACGGTTCACCAAATCACCTGCTAACCAAAGTTTGTCTTCTTGTGGATTAAATACAACCTTTTCCAAAAGTTCCATAAAAGAGTCATAACACCCTTGTAAATCTCCAATAGCCCATATTGCCATCTAGTTGTACCCCAATGCTTTTTTATAGCTAGAGACCTTCTGTTCAAACTTCATACTTGCATAAGCTGCTGAAGGTGAAGGGAGGTAAACTGTGTCTATCTGTAAGTGTGCAAAGTGTGTTTTAAAAAGTGCTTCTGCTTTTTTACCCGTAAATGCTAATTTTACAATGCTTGGATGTGCTTCTAAAAATGAAGTAATGTCATTGACCTCTTCATTTTCGAGTGAGCTGTCAAGAGAGTTGTCTCGTGAGCATGCTTTTACCATGTCCCAAAGACCAAACTTACACTCTTTAAGTAGCCATAACTTTTGGTCATGGTTATTGACAGGGTACGTTGTCACACTTTCAAGGATTTTCCAAAACTTGTTACTGGGGTGTGCATAGTAAAAATTGTTTTCAAAAGATTTAATACTAGGAAAAGAACCTAGTATTAAGACTTGTGTATCTGGGTAGATAATGGGTTTAAATGGATGTTCTAAGATTTCACTCATCGCAGACTATTTACACGCCTTACGCATATTTTGGACTATCAATACCAAAAGTGATAATGCAAAAATTTTAGAGTTTAACTCTGAACCTTTATGCGTATTTAAAAAAGCTTCACTTTGAGTCATCGCTTCTCCTTGTGCTTGCATGGCTACAATATCTGGTATGTAGTACTGAGAAAAGAGTAGACCGGTTGCTAAGACAAAAAACGTTGCCACTTTTGTCACAGTATCTCGTTCAAATTTTTTAAATTTATACCCCTCATAGAGTACCACTGCTACGATAATCACATTGACAACATAGGACAAACGTAAAAAGCTTTCTGTCATAATCTGCCCCTCTTGAAACTGCGTTAAAAGTTCTGCTCCCACATACAAGTGGGTATTGAAAGTTACAGAAGTGACTACTATACCCGCGTATAGTATCATCCCTAGTACAGCAGACAAGAACATAAGGTATGCCATGGTTGTCATTCTAAAATATTTGTTCATCTTTGTCCTTCAAATTCGATCACAAAACCTCTATCGAGTCCTGCTAAATCTTGGTAAAATTTTATGTATTTTACTCCAACATCTTTAACAAAGGCTTCTAAAGGCTCTTTTTGGTCATACCCCATCTCACAAGCTAGGTACTTTGTGCCTTTTTCTTTGACATCTAAGATGATTTGTTTGAGCAGTTCATCACCAACACTTCCACCAAACAGTGCCTCTTTAGGCTCATAGTCAACCACATTTGATGCGAGTAAGAAATCTTCTGCAATATAAGGAGGGTTTGAGACAACCAGACCAACAGCTTCACTCACCTCATCAAGTATGTTAGATTTACGAAGTTCTATCTGTCTTTCTAACCCAAAAGAAGCTATATTTTTTCCTGCTACTCTCAATGGTGCATCACAAATGTCAGTAGCTATACTATGTAAATTTGGAAACTTACGTGCTAAAACGACCGAAATAGCCCCAGACCCTACCCCAATTTCTGCTATGTTACGAATGTTTTCTTTTTCTATAATCTCAGCCACTAAGTCTATGAGTATCTCAGTCTCCGGACGGGGTATGAGCACACCCTCTTCAACAGCTAAATGAATGTCATAAAAACTAGCCTCACCCACGATGTACTCGTAAGGTTCATGATTTTGTCTTCTTTTGACTAATATTTCATATTCTTTAATATCTATATGCTCATTGTCATGTGATATAAGATAGGTACGCTCTTTTTGAAGATGGTAAGCCAAAAGAAGTTCTGCTTCATACTGAGGACGTTCACAAGAGTCTTGAAGTTGTTGTTTTGCCCATGAGAGCGCTTGTTTGATGGTCATATACTATCCATGTGCGACAATACTATCATGAGTCAATTCGACAAACCGATTCTCAGTAAAACACAAAACAATTTGTTCCAAGTTATGAGAAAAAAGCATTTGTAAATCTCTATTGTTTAAAAAAAGTGATAATTTTTTCGGCTAATTGAGCATCTAAAAGAAACTTCATTAAGCAGCATCTACCTTGTAAATAGATTTCACTTGAGATAATTTTGATGCATACTGTAAAACTGCTAAAATATCATCATTTTCTAGGTCTTCAGAGTCTTCCAATATCTCACTATGACTCATACCTGCACCAAGTAATTCAAGTATCATCTCGACAGGATAACGCAACCCACGTACGGTAGGTTTACCATGGCAAATCTCTGTGTCAATGGTAATACGCTGTAATAAATTTTCCATACCTATCCTTTTATTTATTCATTATAGTAATTGAACCCTCTGAAAAACCAAAAGAATCCATCCGATTTCAAATATTATAGCATCTAAAAAAATGAATTTGTCATTTTTAGCTATTTTTCTTTGAAATCACCTCCAATATTGTGATATATTTTGT
>CACVAS010000068.1 GCA_902727855.1 uncultured Sulfurovum sp. | reverse complement strand
TTACCTAGGTGATAGCTAGAAGGTAAATGTTGCTTGTCTCTAAAACTTTGATCCTTTCTTCAAACTAATCGATGTGTTTTAAGAGACAGTAGCAGTTCCCGTTCTGATTTAATGTAAACAACGCTAATAAGCCTTTTTGTGAAGAATTAGCACATCACTACCATGTTTAGGGCTTTATGTAACCGGGTCTACAGCGTGAATTGTCATTGCTGAATAGATAGACTCTCTCCCTCACTTTCTTTGAATATTCTATTCGAAGCACTCAATTTTTTGAGCTAGATTTACCCTCCATTTTTTTAAAGTTTAGTCGCAGGTGCCATCCTCTTTGATCAAATCATTTTGAGTATTATTTGATCAATAAATAACATTCTAATGGAAATATTTTGCACCGAATAGAAACTATTACCTACTAAAGCTGTCTATATTACTGGAGTGCTAATAATGCTAGAAAATTATACATTTCTTGTTTTTTCTGAGTTTAGATGGTTTTTTATTTAAAGGTTTTTCTTGTCTTCTGTATATATTTGACTGGGTATCGGATTTTTTATTAAATTACTAATCTCACTAACTATCTGTTATTTTATTAATGTTTTTTTACAGGTAGTTGAATAGGTTTATATCGCTTTATTCGATAGAATGAAATTATTTAATTGATTAAAAAATTATATTTACTATTTTTAAAAAAATGACTACGCTATATATTTATGTGATAAATAACTTGATATATAGAAAAAATATTAATAGAAGGTGTTCGCTATGTAGATGATCTAGAAAGATATACCTACAGGGGTGGTAGTGATTTTCTAGAGTGACATATAGATAATAATAATTATTTTCTTTGCCTATTGCTATTGGTAGAAAAGGAGGTCAGTGAGATAAAAAGTAGATTTTTGAAATAAGTAGTTATTTATAAGTAAATGTTATTAATTATATAAAAACCCCCATTTTCAATGGTTTCTTATATTTACCATATTTTTCTATAAATACCTACTATATTAATAAAAGCCATTTAATTATGGTTAACAGAAAATGTAAATACAAGGATGTACAAACATGGAAGTTAAAAAAAACGTACTCGATAATCTCGAGTCAGAAGTTCGTGGGTATTGCCGAAATTTTAATCCACTCTTCAAATCAGCATCTGGAAGCCTTATGGTCGACAGCAATGATAATCAATATATAGACTTTTTG
>CACVAS010000067.1 GCA_902727855.1 uncultured Sulfurovum sp. | reverse complement strand
AATGCTACGAGTACCAATCCAGCAGGAACAAGCAATCCAGCGACTAATAATCAAAATGGGATAGCAGGTAACCCAGCAAAATAGTGAAAAAATTTCTTTTAATTTATCTTCTAGCACTTCTCTTTCTATTTGCCATTTTTTATTGGAATCTTTCACCCATCGCCAATAGCATTAATCTTTGGCAAATCAACCTAAGCTCCTTTCTTACAAGTTTAACTTTACCTGAACATGCAATGAAAGAGAATCTTATCTTCATCAATACGCAGTTAACACTTGTCATTGACAAGGCCTGTAATGGGTTGATTCCTTACTTTTTCTTACTAGCTTCTATCATAGCATTTCCCTCAGAAATGAAACATAAGATTAAATGGGCTATGCTTAGCTATCTCATACTCTCCATTCTCAATATATTTAGAATTTGGTTCATTACTAAACTGGTTATCAATTCAGAAAATAACTTTTCCTTAGCACATGATTATCTGGGAAATCTCTTTCTTGTTTTCTCTAGTATGATTTTATTTATTGCCTTTATTCGCACTAAAAAGCATTCATAATTTGAATTTAATTTCCATAATTATCCCTCTATAAAAACTTTTCTCTTTTAATATAAAACTTTTTTCTTTAATATTTTGGAACAATAAGTAATTTCTCCACAATTCTATGATAAAATTTAATTTATAAAAAATAATTAATATATTTATTTAAGGTTTAATTTATAATGAAAAAATTTCTTTTGACTTATTGGCTTGGAATCATCTTACTTTTTGCACTATTTTACTGGGAACATTCTCCCCTTAGTCTCTTTATTAATAATCTACAAACCAATCTAACAGCATTGGCTACCTCTTTATCTTTACCTGAGGGAATGGTTGAGGTACATCGTATCTTTATCACAGAGCATTATGTACTTATAATAGAAAAAGCCTGTAATGGGTTGATTCCTTATCTCTTTTTTCTGGCTTCCATTCTTGCTTTTCCCTCTACCCTCATTCATAAAATAAAATGGGCAATCATGGGTTATTTATTCATCACAGCGATGAATGTCTTTAGAATTTGGTTTGTGACCCAATTTGTACTACAAGAACAAAAAAATTTCTACTTGGCACATGACTATTTAGGCAATGGTCTACTCATTTTAACAGGACTTATTCTTTTTAGCTCTTTTATTAAAACTCGAAATAAAAACCCAGTCT
>CACVAS010000066.1:102650-127158 GCA_902727855.1 uncultured Sulfurovum sp. | reverse complement strand
CAAAATATATCACAATATTGGAGGTGATTTCAAAGAAAAATAGCTAAAAATGACAAATTCATTTTTTTAGATGCTATAATATTTGAAATCGGATGGATTCTTTTGGTTTTTCAGAGGGTTCAATTAAAATAATATATTTAAAATTTAAAAGTCCATATAAAGAAGTAATAGCAGTCAAATATCTAAGGGTACATGATTAAGTACCCTTAATATTTTAGTATCCGCTAGCAGAGATCATATAATAAAAATATGATACTAACGGTTGTACATAGAAAATTGCTGTCAATGTAGCTAGGGTAGCCATACCAATGACAACAATAAGTGGTTTAGAAAGGTTATAGTAAACTATATCAACATCTTTCTCAGGCTCTTTAAGGAACATATATACAATGAGCTTTAAATAATAGTATGCAGCTATTGCAGAGTTTAATCCCATCACAATAGCTAACCAAATATAGCCAGCATTCACTGCTGCTTGCATGACGTACAACTTACCCCAAAATACGGAGAAGGGAGGGACACCTGCTAATGACAACATAAATAGTGCCATAATCACTGCACCCATTGGCATGATTGTAATTAGCCCTGAAAACTTTTCGTATGGGTGATCATGTAAAGCGTTAAACCTTCTCTTCTTATGACGAGAAATCCATAACATTGCGAATGCACCTAAGTTAGTAAACATGAAAAGACCATAGTATAGGAAAATTGATGTGTTACCTTCGGTTGTATCTAGTGCTAGTGCAGCCATAATAAATCCAGCGTGCGATATGGAAGAGTATGCAAGCATACGCTTGACATCATTTTGTACAAGTGCCATGATGTTAGCAAGTGTCATTGTAAGTACGGCAATAATTAAAATTGTCCATCTTACCCATTCAATACCTAAATCAATATACATACCAAATATTCTCATGGACACAACAAATGCCGCAATCTTAGGTATAACAGACATATATCCTGCCAATGGTGCAGAAGCACCTTCATACACATCTGGCGCCCATGTATGGAAAGGGAAGAGTGAAAGTTTAAATGCGAACGCGACTAAAAGTAATACAGATGAGCCAAAAATTGCCATCATGATGCCAGTTTCATTTACTCTAGTAGCCATGATTTCTGCTACTTTATATAATTCTATAGAACCTGTTATTGCATAGACAACGGCTGAACCCATTGCAAAGAATCCAGCTGCTAATGCACCCATAGTAAAATATTTCACCGCTGCTTCGTATGAGTTAGCTCTATTGTGTAGTGCTATCAAAGTATAAAGAGAAAGTGAAGCAGTTTCTAATCCAACAAATATAAGTATAAGGTTATCAGAAGCAACCATAAACTGGAATCCTGCAATCATAAACAAGAAGAGTGCAAAATACTCAGGATAATCGTATTCATGAAATCTTTTTGAAGTCAATGCCAAAGGAATAAAAATCATTGACCCACCTATAATCATAAGTTGGGAGATAATGGAAACACCGTCAACAAGCATCACATCAAAAAAACCACGTTCATTAAGACCTAACCCAAGTACAGAACCAAAGTTTATGAACAGTACTAACACAGTTAGCATAACATAAAGTGATTTATCTAGCTTTTTAGTGAGTAAATCAAGTATAATTATAATCAAACCACCCACAATGGCTATAAGCATTGGGGCAAGTGTAATAAGGTTTAGGCTTTCTAAGCTCACATTTACAGGTTCTAACATTACTTCACCTCCTTAGCACTATTTTGTACTCTTATCATATCTTTTGCCTCTTGTGTAATCGCTTTTTCATCCATAAAAGTTAAAAGTGCTTTCACTGAAGTATCTATAGGTCCTAATACAGGTTTTGGATAAACACCTAACCATATTACTATAGCAACTAAAGGTATAAGTGACCAAGTTTCTCTACGATTTAAATCTTTTAAGTTCTTATTTTTCTCATTTGTGAGTGGACCAAAAAATGCCATTTTCATAACACGTAACATATACACGGCACCAAGAATAATCGAGGTACCTGCAATGATAGTCATCATAGGTGACACTTGGTAAAAACCTAGTAGTACCAAAAACTCTCCTACAAAACCAATAGTTAAAGGAAGCCCCACAGATGCCATAAGCATCACTCCAAAGATAATAGCAAATTTAGGCATGACAGATGTCAACCCACCAAATTCACTAAGAAGTTTTGTACCTCTTCTTTCATATAACATTCCTACAAGCATAAAGAGTGCCCCAGAAACAATACCGTGTGATAACATTTGGAAGACTGAACCACCTAGTCCTTCTGCATTCATGGCAAAAAGCCCTAACATAATGATACCCATGTGTGATACAGATGAATAAGCAATGACTTGCTTAATATCTTTTTGTGCATAGGCAATCATAGCAGTATACACAACCATAATCAATGAGAGCACTGCTATAGGAGTGATAGCCATTACAGAAGCATCTGGGAACATTGGAAGTGAGAATCTCACAAATCCATAGGTACCCATTTTAAGTAATATAGCCGCAAGTATAACGGAACCTATGGTAGGTGCTTGTCCATGTGCATAAGGTATCCATGTGTGAAAGGGAAACATAGGTACTTTAATAGCAAACCCAACAAAAAATGCAGCAAATAGCCATAACTGATACTCAACTGGTAATACCAACGCATACCAATCTGTTAATGCAAATGACCATACCCCAGTTAAACTATGGTAAGTATATGCAACAAATAACATACCCACTAACATAATAAGTGAACCCATAAAGGTATATAAGAAGAATTTAATTGAGGCATACACTCTTAATGGCCCACCCCAAGCACCAACGATATAAAGCATTGGTACAAGTGAAAGCTCCCAGAATAGATAGAATATAATCGCATCTAAAGCAACAAATACACCTACCATAGTCATCTCTAAAAAGAGAAGTGTGATAATCATATTTTTGATATTTTTAGTCTCACCCATACTTGCTAAACCAATAAGTGTCATCAATGTAGTCATAATGATAATAAACAATGATATTCCATCTGCACCTAAGTAATATGAAATACCCATATCTGGAATAAGTGGAATCATCTCTACAAATTGCATCCCTGGGTTTGCTGTATCAAAGCTCATCCATAACCATAAAGACAACAAAAATTCAATTGCAGCTACTGTGATACCATACACTTTGATACTGTTTTTATCTATTATAAATCCTAACAATCCTGCGACTGCTGGAAAAAATACTAATACGCTTAAAATATTATCCATTTTATCCCCTTAACCTAATATCGCTGATATTGCAGCAATAACCAATAATATAACACCACCAAAAGCCATCCAATTTAGATAGTTTGAAAGGTTACCTGTTTGCATCGCTCTAGTTTTATCACCTGTATTATAGAAAAACTTCGCGATACCATCGACTGTTGCATCTACAATTTTTAAGTCTACTTTTGTCCAGAACACTTCTGATGCCATCATATATGGTTTTGTAATGAACTCTTCATAAAACTTTGGTACGTAATACTGGTTTTTAAGTAATTTATAGAAGAACCCATTTTCAACTTTTTCATCACGTTTAAATGCATGTTCACCTGTTCTCGCATATTTAAAATATGCAAAAGCAATGGCTGATATGACAATTGCCATCACCAAAATAATCAAATATATGGCTACATGGTGTGTTGCATCACTCATGACATAATCAGGTGCCAACTTTGTTATAAATTCATGATATGTCTCTTTTGCAAAACCGAAAATAATCGCTAGAACTGCAAGTGGTGACATTGCAATAAGTACAAACTTATACATTTCATGAGGGTGGAAACCTAATGGAGTGTGTCTATCTTCACCATGGAATGTAAGGAAAACTTGTCTAAAGCTATAAAATGCTGTCATTCCCGCAGTCACAACTAGCATAGCCCAAAGTACATAACTACCTTCATTAAATGCCGTTTCGATGATAGGATCTTTTGAGAAGAAACCTGCTAATGGTGGTAATCCTGCAAGTGCAACAGAAGCTACACCCATATAAATCCATGTACCTCTCATCTTCTTTTTTAGATTACCCATTTTAAAGAGGTCAAGTTCGTCATGCATAGCATGCATAACATTACCCCCTCCAAGGAATAGTAATGCTTTAAAGAATGCATGTGCTGCAAGGTGGAAAAGGGCTATCCAATATGCACCTAAACCTGCTGCTGCAAACATGTACCCTAATTGTGAAAGCGTAGAGTAGGCAATGATTCTTTTTAAGTCACGTTCAACAAGTGCCATTGATGCTGCATAAAATGCAACAAAGGTACCTAGTGAGGCAATAAAGAATGATACCCCTTCAACCGCTTCCATTCCATAAAGTGGATTTGCACGGATAACAAGGAAAACCCCCGCTGTTACCATCGTTGCTGCGTGAATAAGTGCAGAAACTGGCGTAGGACCTTCCATCGCATCGGTAAGCCATGTATGTAGTGGGAACTGTGCAGATTTACCCATTGCACCAATAAAGAGTGCAATGGCTGCTCCAATTAAGACAGTGTCAGATAAGTAAGGCAATTGTGCAAATACTTCATCGTATTGTACTGATCCTGTATTCCAGAAAAGAATGAAAATACCAATCAGCATACCAAGGTCAGCAATACGGTTCATAATAAATGCTTCATTTGCTGCCCAAGATGGTGATATAGATGGGTTCTCTTCTCTAGTTTGGTCAGGTTTATGATACCAAAACCCAACAAGTAACCATGAACAAACACCAACACCTTCCCAACCTATAAAGAGTCCAAGAAAGTTATCAGACATAACAAGTACCATCATTGAAAATACAAATGCTGAAAGGTATGAGAAAAATCTGTTAAAGCTTTTATCATGATCCATATATCCAATCGCATAAATATGTACAACTGTTGATACCAATGTTACAACAGTCATCATAGTAACTGAAATTTGATCGACGGTAAAACCAAAGGCTACATTAAAGTCTCCTGCGTTAATCCAATCCATCATGGTGACATTAATGACTTCACCTGTTATGAATAAGTTTGCAGCTAAAAATGCTGATGCTAAAAATGATATAAAGAGTAATGTTGACGCCACAACTCCAACAAAAATTTGTCTTTGGCTCATGCCGAACAATGCTGCAAATAAAGAACCAACAAATGGTGCAAAAAGTGCTATATATACTAAACTTTCCATTATTATCCTTTCATCTTTGCAAGGTCATCTAAGTCAAGAGAACCATGTTTTTTATATAGAACAATCAATATACCAAGACCTACTGCCACTTCAGATGCCGCTATGGCAATAATAAAAAAAGCAAACATTTGCCCAGTTAAATCATTATAGTAATGTGATATTGCTGCAAATGCAATATTCACTGCATTTAACATCACTTCTGTTGCAAAGAAAAGCATTAAAAGGTTTCTTCTTCTTAGTACCCCAACCAATCCTATTGAAAAAATCAGTGCTGATACAATTAAGTAATGAGAAAGACCAATCATTTTTCATCCTTTATTGTCATAATTTCATCATCTGCATTGATGTCTTCTGTAATCGAATCATCCATTTTTTTACCTGCTAAGATAATACCTGCTATCATTGCAACAAGTAGCATAAGTGCTGCAACTTCAAATGGTACTAGATACTTTGTAAAAAGTACCATACCTACATCTTGTGCATTTCCTACACCATCATGCATAGGGTAGAGCGCTTGTATATTTTCAGAATAAATTGGTCCTGCAAACATTAACACTAATACAAGTGCAGATAATCCACCCAAAATAAATACCAATGCACCATTCGTATTTTTCTCTTTAATGTCTCTAGTTGCATCAAAGAACATCATTGCAAAAGAGTAAAGTGCAATCACTGCCCCTACATAGACAATCAATTGTACTACACCAAGGAAATCAGCACCTAAAAGAAAGAAAAATCCAGAAATAAGTACCATTGCTGAAGCCAATGAGGTCATTGCATAAAGTATGTTCTTACTCAGTACTGTCATCAAAAAAAGTCCAATTGTTAAAATAGAAAAGAGATAAAAAGCAAATCCCTCCACTGTCATTAAAGATGCCATAAAGTTTTCCATATCATCCCTCCCTAGTACGCTAATGGCGTTTGTTTAATGTTGTCGTCTGCATTTGGTGATACTGCACCAAACCCATCATACTCTTGTTGTAAATTAAGCTTATCGATTGGTGTAAGCATATCTTCAAAGAGTGAGAACCCTGCACGTTGCTGCGCTGCATTTTCATAACGCGGACCATGCACAATAGCAAGCTCAGGACATACCTCCGCACAATATCCACAAAAGATACAACGTCCAAAATTAATGGTATATTCAGAAACTTCTTTACGTTGGTTCTCATCATATCTTGTATCCATAGAAATACAATTTGAAATACAAATCTTTTCACATAGCCCACAACCAATACATCTATAGCTGCCAGACTCTAAAAGTCTAAGCATATCATGAATGGCTCTATACCTTGGAGAGATTGGCATTTTTTCAAAAGGGTATTTAACCGTATGCATATCATTAGCAAACAACGCTTTAAGCATGGCTTTCATGGTTACCCCAAGACCTACAAACAGTTCTCCTGAAAATGTTCTTCGTATCACTTGTTTAAATTGACACAATGCACCTTCCGGTTTTTGACCTACATCTAGTTTTCTGTAGGTTTGTGTTCCTACATTTCTATTTTTAAATTGTTCTAAACTCATACCTAACTCCTTAAACTATCATTACCACAATTGCGGTAACCAATATATTAATCATTGCTATTGGCATCAATACTTTCCAACATAGCCACATCAATTGATCTGGTCTAATATGTGGCCATGATGCTCTCACCCACAACATAAGGAAAAATAAAAATGCTATTTTTAGTATAATAAATAACCATCCTAGTGTTGCATCAGGGTCATATCCACCCATAAATACAACTGCACCTATCACTGATACTGTAATCATATTGGCATACTCACCAATAAAGAACATACCCCATCTCATACCTGAATATTCAGTTGCAAATCCAGAAACAATTTCTGCTTCATGCTCAAGAAGGTCAAATGGTGTTCTGTTAGTTTCTGCAAACCCTGCTATTAAAAAGAGTACAAAAGCAACTGGCTGATACATCAACATCCAAACACCCTCATTGGCCTGATAGTTATTAAAATCAACAAATGACATAGAACCAACAAGCATAATAGGTGCTATAAGCGAAAACCCTGTAATAACTTCAAATGAAAGAAACTGTATGGCTGTTCTTGCTGAACCAATAATACCCCATTTATTAGATTGAGACATTCCGGCAAGCAGTGGGCCATAAATACCCGCTGCCATCATCCCCAATACAAATAGTACACCCACATTAAGATCTGATGCAATGGAAGGCACAAATGTACCTCCAATAAGAGGCATAAATTCAGGTACAGTAAAATCTGGGAAAACAGGTACTGCAGATAATGCAATAAATGCTGTAGCTGCTGTAATAGCTGGGGCAATCATAAAGATAAGTTTATTTGCATTTTGAGGTACGATGTCTTCTTTCGTAAACAGCTTTATACCATCTGCTGCAATTTGTAGTAAACCATATGGACCTACGTGCATAGGTCCAAGACGTCTTTGCATAAATGCAAGTACTTTTCTTTCTATAAAGGTTCCAAAACCTGCAACAGCTGAAATAATAGCCAAAATGAGCACTGCTTTAATAAACACACCTAACCACGTAACTTGTGGTAAATTTTCTACGAGGGTTGTCTCCATCTTACACCTTTCTCAATGTTACTGTTTGATATCTTGACTCACCAAAGAGACTATACACATCTTCTGCTGCTCTGTAATCTGGTACTTTTACAATGTCACCTGTTATTTTTTCATCCGTAATTACATCTAAGGTAATACTTCCATTCTCAAAAACAACTTCAACCTTTTCACCTAAACTCTCTGCTTTTTCTTTACTTGCATAGAGACCAAAGGCTTCAAAGATTTCATGTGACTTATCTGTAAAGTCATTAAACTGTCTGGCTGGATTACATCTATAAGCTATGTCACCCTCAAGGATTGCATTTTCGTCAAACTTTTCAACTTCAGGAAGTTCTGCGTCTACACAATTATTTTCTAATCTATAACCACGGTTATCTGTACCGTCATTGTCAAAGCTATTTGTCAAGTCATCAAACGCTGTCCCATTAAAGCCTCTATCTACTGGGAGCATTGCTGTCCAGTCTATAGTAAGTTCAGGTGCATCTACAAGATTTTTGACTAAATCGTTTAATTCATACCCTTCGTATTCTAAAGCCGCATTCGTAGGCAGTAAACGTTTACCTATATTGGTAAGTGTTCCCTCTTGTTGATTCATTGCAGGCATATCAAGGTCACCAGATCCAAGTGCAGAAAGTTTAAAGTCTCCATTTTCATTATATCCCACAGTATATCCTGAAGCTTCATCGTCAAGATCACAAATAAGTGCAACACCTAAGGCATTTGACTTTGGTGGTGTCATTACTACATCAATATTACAAGTTGCCTCAACAAGAGCTACTAGTTTAGCAATATTTTCTGCTTTTTCATGGTAATAGAGGTCTTCACCTAACATCATAGAGAAAGACTCTTTTTTCTTCATCATTTTTGCAAATGTCTCTTCAAACTTCTCAGAGTCTCCACCAAGTAAATCTACTAAGCCATTTTTACTCACTTCTATCTCTTTTTCAACCATCTCTTTAACTTTTTTAGAAACTTCCTCTTCTTCACCAGTTTCTTCGTTAAGCACCATCTCTTTAACTGTCTTTTCAACTTTTTCTTTAATGGTCTTTTTCTCAATCGACTTAAAGCTCTCGATATACTCTTTAACATCATCACTAAGTTTTGACTTCTCTGCAAATAAATCTAAGACCAAGTAAAGTGCTGCCTCTTCAAGACCTATTCTATGTTCAAAAATCTCTACTGTTTTCCCAAACGTTGGGATAAGTGTGTCACCCACGGGGTGGAAGTAAAGTCCTGCACCCTTATTCATTTTTTGTA
This sequence comes from uncultured Sulfurovum sp., assembly GCA_902727855.1. GTDB lineage: Bacteria > Campylobacterota > Campylobacteria > Campylobacterales > Sulfurovaceae > Sulfurovum. The sequence goes on along the minus strand of CACVAS010000066.1, from coordinate 118,175 downwards.
CATTATTGAATGCATACTTCATAGCAGGAGAGTCATTTCTTAGTGCTGAACCAATAGAAATAACAAAATCAGAACTTTTCATGATTGCATCTGTATCTGTTGACCAAAGTGCATTACCTGATGCTGCTTCATAATAATTTAGAAACTTTTGAAATGCTCTCACTTCATGATTAATGAGTTTAAGCCCCATTTTTTCTTTTAATGTTTGAAGCATTGCAGCTTCTTCATTGGTAATCATTGCGTTAAAACGAACTGTATCTGCTTTTTTAAATGCTTCTATAGCTGCATTAAATGCTTTTTCATCTTTAGTTACACCTTTATTATCAAAATCATATGCAAAACGTGCAGAGCCATCTAAACTGACATAAGACCACTCATTGGTAATACGGAAAATTCTCTCTTCCCTATTTGCAATAGACGTTGGCTTGACTTCATAGTAAATTTGAGAACCATCAGATGAGTGTGCTGCTACAGCTGGCACTCTTTTTAAATCCCAAGCATTTGATTGGTAGACGAAGTCACGTGATGCTAAAGCCCCTACAGGACATACAGCTATACACTCACCACAATCTGAACAATTTGTATGTTCCGTACCGTTACTTGGTGCTATGACTGATTTTTGAAGTTTATTCCACATTGAGTATGCATCTTTAGGCATGGTGTCTTTATATGCCTTATCTAATACTTCTCCACCTCTTTTGGCTGTTGTTATTGCAGCATCACCAATCATATCTTTACAGACCGTTGTACAACGCTCACAAACAATACATAACCCTGGGTCATAATGAAGTACAGATGACCAGTTTACTGTTTCACGTTTTGTATCAGGGATCATATATGATTGTGAATCTACACCTAACTCTAACGTATAGTTCTGAAGCTCACATTCACCAGACTTATCACAAACACCACACTGTAATGGGTGGTTGACATCATAGACTTCCATAATAGCTCTACGCTCTTCAAGGATATTAGGTGTGTCTATGGTAATATCCATACCTTCTTTTACTTTTGTATTACAAGAATATACCTGTTTCCCATCTGCTTCAACAAGACAAATACGACACGCCAGTGTCGGTGAACATCTTGTTAAGTAACATATAGCTGGGATAAAGATATCGTTAGCACGTGCGGCATTAAGAACGTACTCACCCTCTTTCGCCTTATACTCTGTACCATCTATTGTGATACTGACCATATTCTCTACAGTTTTTACTTCACTCATTGTTGTTTCCTACTATGTTTGATTGATTGCTTATCAAAAGCTAGTCTTCTAAATCTACAAGAGAATACCCAAGAAGCACTTAGTACTTACTCATATGTTCTTTTTCTCATTCATTACATTGAATATGTGTATCAATTTTAAACACCAAAATTATATTTCTCGTGGGTAATCATTGCTAAACAACGAAATTTCTACTCTATTTTCATATATTGGTTGATATTTCTAACACCACATGCAAGTGCTAAGAACATCATCTTGCTTTATATCTATTATTTTTAGAAACACAATACTTTGTACGCTTATAAGGTGTTACATTTTAAAACACATACACTATTTATTTTAAATATATGTATTCATAATATACACAATAAGCGTGTTTATTTATTTTACCTTCTAATAATTCTTCTTTTTCTCTTAACGTCTTCATTTAATAAGTTTCGAATAGTTACATTTTGAAGGACAACGTATCTAAGAATATCAATAGAGAAGGTATATTTAGACAAAAACTATTCAAACATGATATGCTTCCAAGAAAAAATAAGGATTAATATGATTCAAGATAATAAAATAGTTGATATAGCAATTATTGGAGCAGGACCTGGCGGTATGGCATCTGCTATTGAAGCAAAACAAGCTGGAATAGAAAATATTGTTGTTATTGATAAAGCACCACACCATAATGACATGATTCACAAGTTTTACAAAAAAGGTAAGCGTGTTGATAAAGACTGGATGGGAATTAAGTTTGAATTTACTGGTAATGTTACTTTTGATGAATGTTCAAAAGAAGAGTATATTGCACAAATGGACACCAAATTACAAAATGCTGCTGTTCTTGATCACTTCGAATACAATCACGAAATCGTAAGGGTTGAAAAAGGTGAAGATGGTCTTTTCTCAATCGTTTTCGCAACTGATGGTATTCCTGAAACATTTGAATCTATGAAAGCAAGAAATGTTATCCTTTCTGTTGGTCGTATGGGTAAACCAAACAAGCCTAGATATAAGTTCCCTAAAGAGCTTAAAAAAGTTCTTAACTTTAACCTTTCTAAGGTTCAAGATGGTGAACACGTCATGGTTGTTGGTGGTGGTGACACTGCTGGTGAGTACGCTTATGGATTGGTTGAGATGGAAGGCATGGAAGATTGTGTGGTAACACTTAATTACCGTAAAGCTGAAATTACACGTATGAATCCAATTAATACTGAAATGTGTAACAAATATCTTGATAATGGCAAAATGATCAATAAAATGGGTGTTGATGTTGAAAGTGTTGAAGAAGGAACTGAGCGAGCAATCAAAGTAAACTTTACAGACGGTTCAACTGGTGAGTATGATAGAGCTGTATATGCACTTGGTGGTACGACTCCAAAAGATATCCTTGTGAACTCTGGTGTACAAACTGGCGAGTGGGATGTACCTATATTCAATGAGAACACATTTGAAACAAATGTAGAAGGCTTGTACACTATTGGTGATGTTGTAACAGATCAAGGTAGCATTGCACTTGCATTTAACCATGCTGGAGATGCGGTAAAAGACATTGCATCTAAACTAAAATAAGAACTTCAAATTATCCTCTATGCTCTCCGATGAGAGCATAGAACTTACACTCTAAATTTCAAACTACTTTTTTATACTTTCATAATATACACAGTCAAATAAATATAGTATAATTTCTTATGGAAAATAGAGATAGATTGCACAAGCTTATTTTTGCTTGTACATAAGGAAGAAGAAGCTTATGCTTCTTCAGATGGTGTTTCTTCTTTTTTACTCGCTTCTAATGCAGCTAAACGTTCTTGACGTGTATCTTCATCTACCTTTTTAACAACAACAGTCCAGTCTACTTCATTGAACTTTAAAGAGTTCATAAGTGTATGTCCAGTTGCTCTGACAGTATCTGCAGACTTTTGAATAGAAGAAAAATCTCCTACTTCAAACATAAAAATACCTACCTCATCTATCCTAATACCTTCATCAATAAGCTCAACCATCCGATCATAAAAATCATCTTTTAGATGTCTTAAATCATACCGTTTCATTATCTATCCACCTCTCCAAATACAATATTTGTCGTACCTATAATCGTCACAACATCTGCGATATATGTACCCACGAGTAACTCTTGTAGTAACCCCGTGTGGTAAAAACTTGGTGCTCTACATTTAAGTCTGTAGGCATAAGGTTCACCTTCAGATTTAATATAAAAACCAAGTTCACCTTTAGGAGACTCTGTAGGTACGTAGACTTCTCCTCTTGGTGGTCTCATCCCCTGCGTAACCAATACAAAATGCTGCATAAGCGCATAGTTTTGCGTCATTATTTCTTCTTTTGTCGCAGAAATATATTTTGGTGAATGTGCCATAAGTTGAGGTTCAGTATCTTTGTACATAGGGATAAGTTGTCTTATAATTCTTGTTGACTGCTTCATCTCTTCCATGTAAAGTCTAAAACGACCATATGAATCACATCTATCCGATACTGGTATGTCAAAATCTAACTCAGAGTAAAGCTCATAAGGCTCCTCTTTTCTAACATCCCATTGTACCCCTGAACCTCTAAGCATTGGGCCTGAACACCCCCAAGAAAGTGCATCTTCAGCAGAGATAACACCTACATCTTCAAGACGCATTTTCCAAATACGGTTCTCATTGAGAAGCGCACCATAGGTATTCTGAACTTCATGGTCTACTTTGTCACAAAATGCAGCTGAATTTTCTAACCAACCTGAAGGTAAGTCAAGAGGTACACCACCAATACGTACTGCGGAGTGAGTCAATCTTGCACCACAATAGTCTTCCATTAAATCCATAGCAAATTCACGCTCACGGAATGCATAAAGGAACACTGACATTGCCCCAACATCTAGTGCATGTGTAGCCACAAAGAAAAGGTGAGATATGATACGGTTAAGCTCTAACAATATCGTACGAATAACTTGTGCACGTCTTGGCGCTTCTACACCTATGAGTTTTTCAACTGCTAAAGCATAGGCGTAGTTATTAGAAGTTGATGCAATATAATCAAGTCTATCCGTGGTTGGTAAAAACTCATTATATGTCATGTTCTCTGCCATCTTTTCGATACCACGATGCAGATACCCAATATCTGGGTAGGCTTTCACAACTTGCTCGCCATCCAACTCAAGAACAAGTCTTAACTGACCGTGCGCAGAAGGATGTTGAGGGCCAAAGTTGATAACCATTGTATTGTCATCTCGCTCAAAATTGAGGTTTTCAAAAAATGGTGATAATTTATTTGCTACTTGCATCTGCTCCCCTATTTTCTTTCATCTAATTGCTTAGACTCTTTTTTATTATAATCTACCAAGAGTGTTTCACTGTATTTAATCTCTTGTTCCTCTTCACCTTCTGAAATATCTGTACCAAAAGGCACTTCATATCCGACCCGTGAAAAGCGTTTTGTATCGTATCTATCTACATGAGCAGGGTCTCTATTTTCTGGTCCAATAATATCACGATACTCTTTTCCAAAAATTTTATCTACTTCATACCATGAAGCGAACTCATCCCCAAAAAGAGGGTATGTTTTAAGTAAAGGGTGACCTTCCCAGTCATCAGGCATAATAATTCTCTTAAGGAACGGATGATTATTCACTTTGATTCCAAACATGTCAAACATTTCACGTTCTGCAAAGTTTGCAGACTTAAACAATGGTACAATACTCTCTACTGCTAATCCTTGCTGGATACGGCACACCACTCTCACTCTTTTTGCTTCTGTAATGTTTAGCATCTGATAGAAAATTTCAAACTCTCCATCTTTTGCTAAATAGTCCACTGCGGAAAGTTCTGTACACTGTGTGTATCCACATGCTTCTTTTAATTTGGCAAGTACCCTGAAGTTATCTGTTGCTTCTATTTGAAGTACCAATTGCCCTAACTCTATATAACTCTCTTTTGCTAAAGCACCTATTTCATTAACTACTGATTCAAAATGAGCATCTTCAACTTCTGTTCTAGGTACACGTGGTACAACATGAAATCTATCGGTATAATAAGCTTTCCCTTGTACATTATCTTTAGGAACATATTTTCTCATTAGATTAACCTCGCTCTTTTACCTGTTTGATTTGTAAGGTCTTGCTTTGTATTTTTGTTCATATTAGCAGACTCTTTACGTATCTTCTTTTGAAGCATCATCATGGCATATTGTAAGGTCTCAGGACGTGGTGCACACCCTGGCAGATAGATGTCTACAGGAATAATACGGTCAACTCCTTGTACAGTTGCATAGGTATTAAACATACCTCCGGTGTTCGCACAAGATCCCATAGAAATAACCCATTTTGGTTCTGTCATTTGATCATACAAACGTCTTGCAAACTCTGAATGCTTTTTAGAAAGTGTTCCTGCCAAAATCATTACATCTGCTTGTCTTGGACTTGCTCTAAATATCGTTCCCATTCTATCGAAGTCATAACGTGATGCACCCGATGCCATCATTTCAATAGCACAACATGCTAGACCATAGGTTAAAGGCCAAAGCGAATTTGAACGTCCCCAGTTTACTAAATGGTCCACTGTAGTAAGTGCTACTGGTAAGCCTCCTGTCGAGGCATAATTTACTTGATGCTGTGCCATTCAAGTGCTCCTTTTTTCCATGCATATACGAATCCAACCGTAAGTAATAAGATAAATAACATCATCTCAACAAAACCAAACCAACCAAGTAATTTAAAATCAATTGCCCATGGGAACATAAAAATAATCTCTACATCAAACAAAATAAACAACAATGCTATGAGATAAAACTGTGCTGAGATAGTATTGGGTTGCTTGGTAACCTCTGGTCCACACTCGTAAATGGATAACTTTAGCCTTTCTGTGTCAAGACGTGCAAGCTTTCTAGAGACAAAGCGTGCTGCCCATAACGTTGCAGGAAACGCTATTGATGTTAACGCAAACAAAACAAATACACCAAAATAGGGGTGTTCTGTAACTACATGAGTCATATTACTTCCTTAAGATCGATTATCCCCTTCACTTTCGTGTAGAGAATACTCATTTAATATTAGGCTAATCCTAGCTAAATGTTAATTAAACTCCTTGTGTAACAATCTTCTATAAAAATTACTTTTTGACTATGTAACGATGCGAAACAAAGGAAAAGGGGTTACAATGTCATTTATATACTTATCTACGGAGACATTAAATGAAAAAATATACCAACATACTTTATTGGATTGTAATGTTTGCTATCATGATTTTCTTTGCCTATTCTAAAGGATGGATATTAGCAAACTTTCAGTCTGTAGAGGCAAAACAAGCCATAGTCATGCTTGAAAACGATACCAATACTTCCCTACTAGATGTTCGTACTATACAAGAGTATAAAGAAGGTCACCTACGCGATGCCACACTTATTCCAGTAGAACACCTTGAACAAAACCTTGGTATGTTAAAAAATGAAAAAAACAAAAAGATACTTGTCTACTGTGCCACAGGTAACCGCTCAGTGTATGCCTCACGTGTACTAGAAAAACATGGTTTCACGCCTATTAACATAAAAGGTGGCATAATGGATTTAGCTAAGGAAAATGTTGAGATTGTGAAGTCTAAATAGCATCATAATGCTTCTCAGTTTTTCATAATCTGGTCATACACCTCTAAGTTTGTTTCATAACTTTCTATGGTTTGAGAGTTCTGTTTTTTAAGTTCTACTTTCATCAGATCAGTCAGTTCTCTTAAGCGTTTAGAGACTTCTCTTTTACAACCTTTTTGGTTTTTATCATTACATTTGTCGATGAGGGTTATCATTTGGGGTAAGAGTGAGGCGGTGAGTTTGTTATATATGTCACCATATTTTCTGCCATCTATAAACTTTTCTATAATTTTTGCTTGCTCTTTAGTATATCCCCATTCATGGGCGATATAGTTTATTTGGTCACCAATATACTTATGTTGAGTGTGTGCTTTTTTGACTTGTTTCTTTTTTATTTTTTCTAACACCTTATAGCTATTACTTTGTGGCTTAAAATCTTTTTGTTTTTGCTGCCATAACACATAGACCATACCCACAAAAGAGACCATAGCCACACCCACTAAAGTAGCAGGGTAAACTATACCTAGTAACGCAGTGATACATATTGCTAAAAGTATCCTAAAAGAAAGCATCGTGAAAGCGTGTGTCATTAGACCTTAAAACCCATACTCTTGGCCCCATCAAAACTTGACCCTAGCTCTTTTTCTATCTCTTCTAAAAAGTCTTTATTTCCAAAAACGGATTCATCTCTTACGGCTACTTTGTAAGCTGTATTTTTGATTATGAGGTTTATTTGCCCACCAGTGAGTTCATGTTTTGCTAAGGTTTCAATGGCAAAGCCTTCTTCATAATCTGCATTTTCTGGAAGCATAAACTGCCAAAGTCGTAAACGCTGTTTCTTACCTGGTTTCTTAAACTCTATTTTATAGTTAAAACGTCTTGAAAATGCCTTGTCTATGTTACCAAGTAGATTAGTAGTGGCAATGAGGATGCCTTCAAATTTTTCTATCTGTTCTAAAAATATATTTTGCATTTGATTGTGCATTTTATCTGCAGAGCTTCCTGCCCCTTCACTCCTTGCGCTTAAAAATTGGTCTGCTTCATTCAGTAACAAAATAGGGTCTACTTTAGCTTTTTTACTCAGCTCTTTAAAGTCATCAAATATTTTACGTACATTCTTCTCACTCTCGCCTACATACATAGACAAAATTTTAGAACAATCAAAAGAAAGTATAGGACGTTTGAGTGTCTTAGCTAAAGAGACAGCTGTCATAGTCTTACCTGTACCCGCTGCTCCATAAAAAATAATGCGGGCATCTATACCTTTTCTTTTGTCTTTTATGCCCCACTCTTTTAGTTTTTTAAAGACCCCTTTATCGACTTGTTTGACAACATTTTCAAGTGTTTCTCTTGTTTTGGGGTGTAAGACAACATCATCTAAAGTAGTGTTTGGTTTTAAGTATTCAAAAAGATCTTGTTCTTCTACCAATTCCCCTAACTTTAGTTTTGCAACCTTCTTCTTTTTTTTAGGATGAATTATACGTTGAAGCACATCATCTTCAAGATAAAAAGAGCGACTTACCCCTCCAAACATATTGAGTATCTCTTCATAGTCTATAATCTCTTCAGATAGCAGTCTCGATCCATCTTCGAGTAATGCACGATTTTTAATTTTCTCATACTCATCAAAACTAATGAGTTCTATGAGTGTATTCATATCGCGAAAGAGTCCTTCCCCACCAGAGTACTCTTCTTTAAGTAATGCTAAAAAGATACGTTTTTCTTTTTCATCTAGCTCCTTTTCTTTAAAAAACTCCTCAACATCTATAGGTGTTTGTGTAATTTTGACACGCTCATCTATACGTGAAGTAAGAAGTGAAAGTTTATTTTTAAGACGCCCTATACTTAATGAATTGTCAGCATACCCTTGTTTAAATGTTGCTATATTATGCAAGAGTGAAACCATGTCAAACTGGTCTTGTAAATACTCCAAGTGATCGGTATAAGGGTTTACCTCTGGCAGGTAAATTTCTAAAGATCCCTCTTCAAGCAAACGTAAAAGTGAAATACTTGGTGTCACAGAAGTAGTCAGAAGTTCAAGCTTAGAAGTGTCATGTGCTTTTATCTGCCCAAAACTCATCTGAATAATCCATCCTAAGTTTAAGAGGTTTTTAACCAGTTCAAGTTTTGTTAAATAGTCATACTCATTGATAGAAAACTTTTCTTGTAACATCTCCAGGACCGGTATCTCTTCCATCCCTTTCACATACCGCATACATATGTGTTGTAATAACAGTGCTTCTTCCTTTGTACATTTAAGTTGTTCATAGATTAAACTTTTGTGTACCTCTTTTGTTTGTATAAAATTAATTAGATATTTCAATTACGTTCCTCATTAGGTATTCATCAATTTAGCATATCAAAAATTTATGTAGAATGCTCTGAAACAGCCCCTACATCTTGACTTCTTAAACATATGAACAAATGTTCATGTATTCATAGATGACCTTATAGACATTACTATTAATTAATATTAACTTCATAATGTAAGTTTATAAAAAAGTTTTGTTATACTTGAAATTATATTAACCATAAAGAATAAAATGCAATTCCTTAAAACCCTATTTTCAAAACCTTACAGTGCTAAGCTTTCTATCACCTCAAGTAATGGTTTTCACTTACGTCCTGCTGCCAAATTTGTTACAGAAGCAAAAAAGTTTCGCAGCCATATTAAAGCAAAAAAGGGACTTGAAGAAGTCGATGCAAAATCTGTCAATACACTTCTAAGTTTAAACCTTGAAAAAGGTGATGCATTTACACTTATTGCGCAAGGTAAAGATGCTCAGGTCGCAATACAAACCTTAGCAACTTACTTTAAAACATTAATGCACGAAGACAAAGCGATAGAACCTGTAACGACGCAAGTTCATACCTATCAAGGTAAAACGGTTGAGGTACAAAGTATCTCTTTAGGTGTTGCTATTGCACCAGTCTATACCTATCGTAAAAAAGAGATCTATACAGCAACGAATATAACCTTACAAAAGGCCACTACACTTGCACAAGAAGAGTTGCTGGCACTTTCCAAAAAAGAGAGCAACAATGAGGGTATCTATCTTGCACAAAAAGAGTTACTTACTTCACTAACAAGTAACTTTGATACCTTAGAGATGTTTGAAAAACGTATAGAGGAGCAAAGTCATGCGCTAATAGGAGGAAAACATGAAAGCAAACGTGCAGACTATCAAGACATACTCCAACGTGTGAAACAACAATTAGGCTACACTTATGTATTTGACTTTCCGACTGAACCATTTATATTGATAGCAGATGACCTTTTACCCAGTACCATATCACAACTAAAACAGACTGCCATTGAAGGTGTGATTTTAAGAGAAACCTCTTCGACTTCGCATACAGCTATCCTACTCAAAGCAGAGGGTATTACCTCTGTTATTTGTTCTACACATTTTGAACTGCACAAAAGACCTATTATTCTTGACGCATCATGTGGTGTCATAGTCTTACAACCAAGCAAAGATGATGTGTCTCAGGCAGCTCTTAGTCAAAAGAAACATGAGGAAGAAGAAGAACGTGCCTATTTAAAACGTTTTGAGCCTGCTCGCACAAGAAAAGGGAAAGAAGTTATCGTACTTGCAAATGTTTCTAGTATAGAGTCTGCAAAGGAAGCAAAAAATGAAGGTGCACAAGGTATAGGCCTTCTAAGAACAGAGTTTTTGTTTACAAAGACTCAGCCTAGCTTAGAAGAACAAACCCAAGCCTACACTGACATTTTTGCACTTTTTGAGACTATTACTGTACGAACACTAGATGTTGGTGGCGATAAAAATCTTCCATATATAGACTTAAAACATGAAGCAAACCCTTTTTTAGGCATACGAGGCGTAAGACTATTTAAAAGCCATTCTAACATTATGGATGAGCAACTCCATGCTATCTTTAAAGCGGCCAATAACAAATCCATTAAAGTCATGTTTCCTATGGTAAGTACCGTTGAAGAGTTTAACCATGCAAAAAGCTTTGCACAAGAGGTTGCTAAAAAATATCATATAGATATATCTAACATAGATTTTGGCATCATGATAGAAGTACCTTCTGTACTCTTTCTACTTAAAGAGTTTAACACTGTTGTAGACTTCTACTCCATAGGTACCAATGATCTTACACAATACCTTTTTGCTACAGAGCGCACACACCCTACCTTAGAAGTAAATCCACTCTCACCTCTTATTTTTAATGTCATACAGTCTATTATCAAAAATGCTACAAAACCTGTGAGTCTATGTGGAGAATTAGCTTCAAACATCTCTGCAATACCTCAACTTCTACCATTAAAAGTACACACACTCAGTGTCTCCTCCAAGCACATTGGTAAAGTCAAAGAGGAGATTAGAAAATATTGAGATTTATTTGTAAGGGATAGGTATATTCATACCATCCATCACTGGCATGATTAACCACTTATTATCTGGTCCCATAGAGATAACTTCCAAATCATAACTTCCAGCTACATACCCATATACACCTATATAAATATCTCCATCACTAGAAATGGGACAGGCTTCGCCAAAAGTAGTATCACTATTCCATGAGCGACAGTCATAAGATGTTGTTGTTGGATTTGAACCTGCCTTAATATAAAGATCTACATCTGCACTTAGATTACTTAGTGTCACGTTTAATGACTGCCCTTGACTAGCAGAAACTTTATAATACTTAAATGCTTGACTGCCTACATTGTCTGTTTTTGTCAGTATCTGAGTATATGCTTGTGCTTGTTTTATCCAGTCATCATAATTTTGTACTTTAGTGTAAACACCAGGATAATTTTCCTGTGCACACCCCTCCCCCCAGCTTATAATCCCTACCAGTGTTTTATCCACAGTGAGTGGTCCACCACTGTCTCCTTGACAACTGTCTTTTCCACCATCAAGATATCCAGCGCATATCATGTTAGAAGTGACCCCTCCATCATAAAGTGAATTACATGTGTCAAAGTCGACAATGGGAACCAATACTTCCATTAAATTTGTAGGATAATCTTCTGATGTTATACTCATATTTCCCCACCCAGCAATTTCTGTTGGTGTACCTGCAACCAAAGAATGTGACGTATCATAGACAATAGGTGTGATATTTGTTACGTTGTTTTGAAGTTCTATGAGTGCTATGTCATTATCAACAGTAATTGGGTCATACTTAGGATGCACTATAAATCTTTTGATACTCTGGTCTGTTGTATAGTTAATGTCATAATTTCCTACACCCACAGTATCTAGCATATTGGGTACATAATTATGTAAACAATGTGCCGCAGTTAACAACCAATTTGGGGCAATAAGACTTCCACCACAATATTGCTCACCCTCATATTTTAAAGCGCCAATAAACTCCCACTGCGAACTATCAGTAGATACTTGTACCCCATTAATAATTCTTGTTTGAGATTTTATACTTTTACTCACTATTGAGCTCTTGGAAGCTGAATTAAAAGCAAATTTATTTGACACTACTTTCTCCGCGTACATTGTTGTGATTAGCAATAATACCATCAATATTTTTAACATTATTTATCCTACATTTTTTTGATGATTATAACATAAAAAGAAATTTAAAATTTTATATACCGTTTATCTGTAGGTAATTCATGCTACCATAGCGTATTAAAAATGAGGACTATTTATGTTTAATCTATTTCAAAAAGTGGGTAAAGCACTCATGACACCTATTGCAGTCTTACCTGTTGCTGCACTTTTACTTCGCTTAGGATTTGGTGACATCTCTTTTATAGATGCACAAGTAGCAGACATTATGAAAAGTGCAGGAGATGCTATATTTTCTCACTTAGATTTACTTTTTGGTATAGGTATTGCCTATGGTCTAGCTAAAAACAATGATGGTGCCGCTGCACTTGCAGGAGCTTTGGGTGTACTCATCGCAAAAGCTGTTTACATGAGCATTGACAAAGATGTCAATATGGGTGTCTTTGTAGGGATTATCATAGGTATTCTAGCAGGCACACTTTATAACCGTTACCATACCATTAAACTGCCCGAGTTTTTAGGATTTTTTGGTGGAAAAAGGTTTGTACCGATTATAACATCTCTTGCTGCGATTGCTGTGGGTGTCTTAGCTGGATACTTTTGGCATTTTGCACAATCAGGCATTGATGCATTTTCAAATGCTATTATTGGTCTTGAAGAAGTGGGTACCTTTATCTATGGAACACTTAATCGTTTACTCATTCCTCTTGGTCTTCACCACATACTCAACTCAGTTTTTTGGTTTCAACTAGGAGAATTCACACATATAAAAGATGGCGTAGAAGTTGTAGCCAATGGAGACTTGCATCGTTTTTTCGCAGGAGATAAAACAGCGGGTGTGTATATGTCTGGTTTTTATGTGGTGATGATGTTTGGACTTCCAGCAATGGCTCTTGCTATATACTTAACCACACCTAAGACACAACGTAAAAAAGCAGGTGCCATATTAGCCGGTGTAGCGTTTACCTCTTTTCTTACAGGCATTACTGAGCCTTTAGAGTTTTTGTTCCTTTTTGTTGCACCCTTATTATTTGTCTTACATGCTCTACTCACAGGCTTGGCACTTGCCCTTGCTCAAATGCTTGACATTCATGCAGGGTTTGGCTTTTCTGCAGGGTTTATAGATTATGTGATTAACTATAAACTTGCAACCAATCCAGCGCTACTTTTACCTTTAGGATTACTCTTTTCCTTCATCTACTTTATGAGTGCCTACTACACCATAAAACTCTTAAAATTGAGAATTTTTGATGAAGAAAAAACGCAAGACAATACCCTCACTCAAAGTAATGAAGCACTGGCATTCATTACCGCTTTAGGAGGTAAAGATAATATTGTAAACACAGATGCATGTATCACTAGGCTTCGTATGTCTGTAAAAGACAGTACTATTTTAAAAGATGAAGCCTTTACAACCTTAGGTGCAAAAGGAGTCATAAGACCCAACGAGACAACGATCCAAGTTGTTTTAGGTACAAAAGCGGAAGGTATTGCAGAAAAGATTAAGGAATATATTAACTAATGAACCACTTGCAAACCCAAAAACTACAACTTTATCTAACCGATTATAGAAAATTGCATTTTTGATTTAAATTTTGGAGTGTCTATATCATGCTCATATTTTTTAGAAGAACTAAAATATAAGTTTGCTACAATATTACTTATGTAGATTTAACCTAAAGTCAATACTGCTCTTATCACTTTATTGATCTTTTGACTAATTTACCTCTGGCTCAGGTATTCAACGATATTTATTAAGAGGATAACACAAAATGAAAAAAATTATTAAAGTACTTCAAATCTTCTTGTTGTACATCAGTCTCACATTATTACTTACAAGTACATCTAAGGCGACTAATGGTGATATCTATGCTCAAGGTACCGCTTATAATGCAGCTACATATAATAATCATCCATCTTACTTTGGACACAATAACGACCTCAATGTTATTGATTTAAATGTTGGTTATTCCAATGATTGTAATCATCCTTTATATGCTCCTGAATCAGGGGGAACAGTAACAAGAAGGTATATAAATAATAGTGGCTGGGGTAATGCAATTACATGGACAAAAGGTACTGAGTCAATTTTTATGGCTCACCTTAGCTCTTTTGAAAACACTGGTTCTGTTAATGCAGGGGAGATCATTGGTTATGTAGGAACAACAGGAAATTCAAATGGTTGTCACCTACATATTGAAAGTAGTCAAGGTAGTCTCGTATTGTCTGGTAATACCATTACACCAGAGTTTTGGTATAACGGTCCAGCCTATACTTCCAATGGTCCTATCACATCTTACCCCCTTGTAGATATAACAAGCACTGGTTCAAACATCGTTAGTGAGCAGTCTTCCTCTTTTGAGAAAGGAGGGACAGCGTCATATTGGCAATCAGCTTCTTATGGGTATAACAATGACATGTACCATGTAAGGGCTACAAATGATTCAACGGTAGATAACTATGGAAAGTGGCATATGAATGTGGTTGATGCTGGCGATTACGAAGTTTTTGTGCATATACCAAACAATTATGCTACATCAAGTCAGGCAAAATACAAAATTTTTCGTATCGGCTTGTCCGACATATATCAGACGATTAACCAAAACAGCTATTATAACGAATGGGTTAGTTTAGGGACGTACAATTTTAACTCTGGAGACGCTATTCTAAAGCTTGATGACAATACCGGAGAAAGTGGCTTACCTTATCTAGCATTTGATGCGGTGAAGATGGAGTATCAATCCACAACAATAACCTATCCTGACCTCGTAGTCCAATCCCCTAGCGTAAGTGATACAACTTTAACACAGGGACAATCATTTACCGCTTCGGCAACAGTAAAAAATCAAGGAACAGAATACTCTACTAGTACAACATTGCGTTATTATATCTCTATAAATTCAAGCATTACAACGGGAGATACCCTATTGGGGACAGATAATGTTTCAGCTCTTTTAGTAAATGGTACATCGAGTGAAAGTGAAATGCTATCAACCTCTCTTACAAGTGGTAGTTATTGGGTTGGTTCATGTGTGGATTCGGTAAGTGGCGAATCTAGTACAAGTAACAACTGTTCTTCAGGAGTAGCTATTACTATATTGACAGATGAGTCTACCTATATAGATGATACAGTAAATGATAATAGTAGATACGGTGGAGGATCAAACTTCACACAAACATTTACACTAAGAAATACAGGGTCAACGACATGGGATAGTAGCTATTGTT
>CACVAS010000066.1:98585-102550 GCA_902727855.1 uncultured Sulfurovum sp. | reverse complement strand
TGCTTCACAAACCACTGATCAAACCTATAGAGATACTTGGAAGTTTTATAAAGGATCTACAGCTCTTCCTATTGTATCAGGTGGTGCAGGTAATACAATTTGGACTCAAATTATTGTTGAAGCAACACAACTCACAGATGAGTCTACCTATATAGATGATACAGTAAATGATAATAGTAGATACGGTGGAGGATCAAACTTCACACAAACATTTACACTAAGAAATACAGGGTCAACGACATGGGATAGTAGCTATTGTTTAAAGCATGAGAGTGGTACTTCTATGGGAACAGCCTCTACTGAATGTGTTTTAGGTAGTGTTGCTCCAAATAGTACTTACGACTTTTCTATACCAATGACAGCTCCTGCTTCACAAACCACTGATCAAACCTATAGAGATACTTGGAAGTTTTATAAAGGATCTACAGCTCTTCCTATTGTATCAGGTGGTGCAGGTAATACAATTTGGACTCAAATTATTGTTGAAGCAACAGCTGGAAATATAAATGCCATAAATGGTATTGACGTGAGTGATCACCAAGGTTATATTAATTGGTCAAATGTAAAGTCAGATGGGATAGTTTTTTCGTATATAAAATCAACAGAAGGCTATATTAATGATGCTACAGATGCAGAGCTTATATCTGCATCAGCACTTGAGTCACGATATAGAGAAAATATGGATGCGGCACTCAATGCAGGAGTGCTGGTAGCTCCATACCACTTTGTTAGACCTGACTTAAACCAAGGTGTAGAGGAAGCAAGAAAAGAAGCAGCATTCTTTGTCTCTTTTATTCGTCCATATTATGAAGAAAATGCATTACTCCCACCCGCTATCGATGTAGAAAACAGTCCTAATGTCGATAACTATTGTACAGGTGGACTTTTAGGATGCTATACTAAAACTACACTAACAGACTGGCTTTTAGCCTTTGCTGAAGAAGTCGAATTATTACTTGGAGTACAACCAATATTTTATATGAATCAGAATTTCACATTAAATTATGTAGATTCTAGATTGGCTTCTACTTATAAACTTTGGATTTCACGATATGCTATAGCTAGACCTGTACCTTCTCATTGGAATCAATGGCTATTTTGGCAAAATAGTTCGACAGGTAGTGTTTCTGGGATCAGTGGTGATGTAGATAAAAATATTTTTGAAGGTACTCAAAGTGAACTAGAAGGATATCTCACACAAATTGACGTTATTGTCAATCCAAATCCTAGACCGTGGGATTTTAATAATGATGATATCGTTGATTATCTAGATTTAGGTATACTAGCAGATCATTGGTTATTAACTGAAAATGATCCAAATTGGGATCCAAAATTAAACTTAAATACTACAGAAGAAGCAGGTTTACAAGTGATTAATTATCTTGACTTAGGTATATTAGCAGACCACTGGTTAGAGTAGTTGTTTTAAACTGAAAAATTTAACTATAAAGGAATTATAAATGTATTATATACATAAAACTAAATTAATGAGCTTGATAGTATTTATCTCTACTATCTTTTTATCGACTAATAGTTATGCTGTGAGTATCCCTCAACAAATTTCCTATCAAGGTAAATTATTGGATGCTGGTATAGCTGTAAATGGTACAAAAAGTATAACATTTTCATTGAACTCGACATGGACAGAGACACATCCAAGTGTAACTATAGCCAATGGACTCTATAGTGTACAACTAGGTTCTATCAATCCTATACCTATATCAATTTTTGCCAACAGTTCGACTGTGAACTTGGAAATATCTATTGATGGTGAAAATCTTACACCAGCACTCGACGTTTTATCTGTTGCATATTCTTTTGTATCTGAAAATGCAAAAGATGCGGATAAACTAAGTGGGAATAACGCAAGTTACTACCTCGATTGGAATAACCTCACCAATATTCCATCAGGATTTGCAGACGGTATAGACAATGAAGACTCAGGGAGTTCAACTAGTGAGACAGACCCTATTTTCAATAACAGTCCTGCTAAAAATATCACAAGTGCAAATATAGTTAATTGGAACAATATTACAAGCTGGGGTAACCATGCAAGTGCTGGTTACCTAGCATCTGAAAGTGACCCAATTTGGTCATCTGTAGCTTCCAATTATTATACTAAAAATCAAATTTCCGCTGTAGGTACAAGTAATAACTACAATGATTTGTCTAACAAGCCTGTAATTCCAGATACTTCTAATTTTGTTTCACTAACTGGTACTCAAATAATTAGTGGCAATAAAAATTTCACATCTGATCTTATTACAGACGATATACAGGTAGGTTCAATTTCAAATTATGCTGATTTAAAAGTATATGGTGAGCTAGAAGTTTATAACCAAACTACTGGAATTAACATTTTTGACGTTGATTCTAATAGTAATGATGATGTTATATTAAATAATCCACATAGTGGTGGAAAATTTAGAATATCTGACGACTTATATTTACGATATACAGATACATCATCCTGGAAAGATTTAGAAGTTGGTGATATTACTATACATGATGGTAGTGATATTTATTTTTACAATAGTAATGAGATTAAAACTGCTCAATTATATGCAAATGGTGATACTTTTAAAATTAGAGCCTATAATGATGCACCTATTATACTTGATGGTTTGGTTAATATACTAGGAGAGAATGATGAGTTTATGCAGTTTGGAAGCTACATTAAATTTACAGAAGGAGTTTCAGGAACAGGGGATCTTAGTCTTTATCTTGGTACTAATAATGATAAGTTATTTAAAGTTTATGGTAACTTTGAGGTTACTGATAGTACACCAACAAAACCAGGTGGTGGATCATGGTATGCAAGTTCAGATAGACGACTGAAAGATATTCAAAGTGATTACAGTAAGGGATTAGCATCTATTCAACAAATAAATCCTATCACTTATAATTACAAAGAAAACAATCCATTAGACTTACCGTCTGATGAAGAATATGTTGGCATTATCGCACAAGAAATACAAAAAGTTATTCCTGAAGCAGTAAAGGAAGATAAAAAAGGGTATTTAACTGTAAATAATGACCCTATAATTTGGACTATGTTAAACGCGATTAAAGAACTTAGTACTGAGGTTTCTTCTCTTAAATCAGAACTTAAAAAGATGAAAGAGGCAAAGAAATGAAAAAGCTAATAGCAAGTTTTTTACTGGTAACTTGCATTACGTCTTCTCTTTTGGCTGGGAATTACTCTCATGAATCCGTAGTTCTTTCTAGCATGGGAGGGGCTTCTGCATCTGAAGACAATGCCAACTTTAGTGTAGTAGGTGAAACTTTTGTAAGTTCTGGAGGTGTAAAAAGTGGCTTTTTATTAAGAGGAGATAGCATTGTTATACCTTCATCTGCAGGTGTAGCCATAGACCTTGACTATATGACACGTAATTATGAGCAAGATGCCGTAACAGATCAAGATATTGAAACATCGGAGGCAGTAAATAGTAATTCAGAAAAATGGATAGCCATTGTTGCACAAAATGTTTCCAACCTTGATACTTATCAAGTTGAATTATCATTTGATGATAGTCGTCTAGAATTTTTATTTGGGATAGAAGAAGATAATATAGGAGGAGTCTATAACCTTTTAAAGAAGAATGGTGGTAGCACTTTAGGTTTCCAAGCAGTAGGAACACAAACAGGTGTTGTAAATATATCAAATACACTTATTGGTACAGATTCAGCTATAGCCCCTGAGGGTACAGGGTTAATAGCACTTTTAAAATTTAGAGTACTAGATGAAGACATAAACAATACTATTGAACTACAAAATGTACATTATGTTAACTCTTCAGGAAATAATGAATTAATTTCAAATCATATAAATGCAGTATTTAATCCTGAAGAAAATGATACCACTGCACCAATCATTACCCTCTTAGGTGCTAACCCTCAAATACTTGAATTAGGTAGCAGTTATACAGAACTGAATGCTCTAACCAATGATGGCTCACCAATCA
>CACVAS010000066.1:0-98485 GCA_902727855.1 uncultured Sulfurovum sp. | reverse complement strand
CTATAAATAGTTCGAATGTCAACATGAATAGTGTTGGTCAATACACTGTCACATACAATGCAACGGATGACTCAAATAACCATGCTGTGCAAGTAACAAGAACTGTTATAGTTCAAGATAGTACTAAACCAATCATTACCCTCTTAGGTGCTAACCCTCAAATACTTGAATTAGGTAGCAGTTATACAGAACTGAATGCTCTAACCAATGATGGCTCACCAATCACTATAAATAGTTCGAATGTCAACATGAATAGTGTTGGTCAATACACTGTCACATACAATGCAACGGATGACTCAAATAACCATGCTGTGCAAGTAACAAGAACTGTTATAGTTCAAGATAGTACTAATATACCAATACTTAAAGATATAGACTACTCATCTATAGGGATGAAGGAAAATGAGCTATTTAGTTATCAGTTAGAGCTTATACAAGGACAGAATGTATCTTATCAAGTGTATAGTAATCCTCCTTCAAATATCTCAGTAAACAACAGTGGACTGGTCTCATGGATAGCTACAGGAGTTAATACATATACTGTTACAGCAAGAGCATTTAATATATCTGGAGAAAGTATCGATACATGGACAATTGTTATCGATCCAGCTAATAATATTCCTGTTTTATCAGTAGATGAAAATATATTTGTTTTAAGAAATTCTAATAAAATTATCAAAATATCAAAATCAGATGCAGACACGCATGATTATGTCAATATAAATATTATTGAGTCACCTACTTATGGCACATTAGTTCATCATAGTGAAGATAGTGAATATACTGAATTAAAATATATTCCTAATGATAATTATCTAGGTAAAGATCAATTTGTAGTAATGGGTGATGATGGGTATGGTGGATTAGTAGAGCTAAAAATCATATTAACAGTTGTTGAAACCTTAGAAAAGGACAATTATGAATGGTTGATCCCTACGGTGTATCTCCCTATGCTATTATCGAATTAAGCAAACGGGATTTTAAGTACTCTGTAAATCTTTTTGTGTTCAAAATATCCACTTGACGCAAAACTATTTACAGTTCATCACTCAATGTATATTGAGTGGGTTACATTGAAATGCCCAAAGAACTAGTTATAAACTAATTTAGTGATTCAGAAATTAATTTTCGTTCACATAATCCTTTTACCTCTATACAATTTACTTCTTATCGTTATCTTTTTTAGGTGTTTTCAACACAATAAAAAAAGCCACTAAAATTATCCCATACACAACATAGTAGTATATATTATCACTCTCTGGCATTAACTTACCTCCATAATTTTATCTTGACTTTTGACAACAGAAAAGTTTTTGTCTATCTCTTTTACATCACTCGCATCTGTCACAATAATAGGTGTGATGATATCTTTAGCATGTGTTTGAATGTAAGACAAGTCTGCTTCTATAATAACATCACCCGCCTTAACATTCTCACCCTCTTGGGCTATACGTGTAAAACCTTTACCATCTAAACTCACAGTCTCTAACCCAATGTGCACCATGATTTCTAAATCTTTATCACTCTTAATACTATAGGCATGATTGGTAGAAAATATTTTACTTACTACCCCATCTATAGGGGCAGTAAAATGACCCGTTATAGGTATAATAGCCACACCATCACCTACCATTTTAGTTGAAAAAACATCATCATTGACTGATTCTAGTTTGACTATATTCCCATCTACAGGAGCATAGACATCGCGTACCTTACGTTTTAAAAATCCAAACATTTTATTTCCTATATTTTTCTTGACCGTTAATAATAGTTGCTATGATACTAAAATTTTCATCAAACATCACTATATCTGCATCATACCCAACTTTTAGTGCACCTTTTTGAATACCCAACATCCTAGCAGGTACTTCTGTTACAGCGGCTACTGCTTCTACAAGTGTCATATTCGTGTGTATGGTCATATTGTGTAAAGCATCATTCATCTTTAGTACCGACCCTGCTAATGTACCATCTTCTAGTGTTGCCGTATCTTGACTCACTTCTACAGATCTACCACCTAAATCATAGGTGCCACATTTCATGCAACCGGCTCTCATAGCATCTGTAATGAGCACTAGATTATCTTTTTTCATTTTATATACCAGTTCAAGTGTATGAGCATGCGTATGTACTAAGTCTGCTATGACGTCACACGTAACGTCTGAGTCAAACACAGCACCTACAATACCCGGTTCTCTATGATGGTAAGGATTCATCGCATTAAACAAATGTGTTGCATGAGAAATACCCCATGTAAAGCTCTGCTTCGTTTGCGCATATGTAGCACTTGAATGTCCTATACTCTGTATAATATGTGGATATTCTTTTGTCAACTTTTTGACAAAATCTTCACTTCCTTCTACTTCAGGGGCAAGTGTGATCATCTTAATAATGTCGATATAGTTTTCTATAAGTGAAAAGTTTGGTTTTTGAATAAACGTTTTATCTTGTGCACCATGCTTCGCAACATTGATAAACGGTCCTTCCAAATGTACACCCAATATATGTGCCCCCGTCACTTCAGAAGCATGTTCTTGAATAGTATGTAAAGCTTTGTCAATAGCCTCAGAAGACATTGTCATCGTTGTCGCTAAAAAAGAGGTCGTTCCAGTAGAAGGCAATATAGTTGAGATGGTATCCAAGGCTTCAGGCGTAGTGTCCATTACATCAGCTCCACCTGAACCATGAATATGCACATCTATAAAACCCGCACTTACATAATAACCCTGTGCATCTATGATGTCTATGTTGTCATTGTCTGTCAATAGTACATCATCAACAATATCTATGATTTTACTATCATAGAGAAGGATTTTATCTTCTATGATCGTGCCATCAATAATAAGCTTTGCATTGATAAGTGCTGTCGTTTTAATAGTCATCCTCTTTTAATTTCTCTTTGAGTAGACGTTTAAGTACTTTACCTATAGCATTCTTAGGTAATTGTTCTATAAAATGAACCTGTTTTGGTATCTTATAATTCGCCAAATGTTCTCTCATATATTTTTTAAGTTCTAGTTCATCGAAGTCTTCAACCTCATCAGAAAGTTCTATGTAAACAATCGGTGCTTCACCACTCTTTTCATCAACAATGCCAATCACTGCTGAAGCACTGACACCTTCAAATCCATCAATGACCTCTTCTATTTCACGTGGATAGATATTGATTCCTTTAGAAATAATCAAGTCTTTTTTCCTATCTACAATAAACAAAAACCCTTCATCATCCATATAGCCCATATCACCAGTGAGTAACCAACCATTGACAATGGTTTCCTCGGTGGCTTCTGGTCTATTGAGGTAACCCTGCATGACATTGTCACCACGTACAATAATATCGCCAATGCCTCCTCTAGGATGCTCTTCCATCTCTTCATTGACTACTTTCATCTCATACCCATACAATGCTGTACCTACAGAGCCTGCTTTTTGCTTTTTAAACGTATTCATAGACACTGCAGGACTTGCTTCACTCAGTCCATAGCCTTCCAATAATGTAGCCCGTTTAAATTTCTTTGCCATAGCATCAAGTGTTTTAGGTTGTAATGCAGCCGCTCCAGAAATAAAGGCACGTATTCTATTAAACCACATAAAATACCATGGAAGTTTAGCTTTTGATAAAGCATTATACACATCTGGTATCCCAAAGAAAAGTGTGACACGTTTTGTCAATGTTTGCTTAAAAATATTGGTAAAAGGTTGCAAAGACTGGATAATCACAATACTCGCACCCACATAAAGTGGTAGTAAAATACCTATAGAAAATGTAAATGAATGAAACATTGGTAAAAAGACTATACCTCTATCTGAAGGTTTCACGTTAATAGTACGTCGCCCTGATTCTGCATTAGAGAGTATATTTCTATAACTTAACATCGCACCTTTAGGTTTACCCGTTGTCCCAGACGTATAAATAATAACTGCTGTATCCTCTAATGCTCTTTGTCTATGTTCTACGGTAAGTGTCGTATTCTCTACCTCAGAAAAATGTAAGTGCTTTTCTCCTTCTATAGTCTCATCATCTTCCCATACTATATAGTCACACAAATCAGAAGCTCTAGAACTATTGACTACTTTATTATGTATGCCCGATGCGATTAAAATTGTTGTACCACTATCTTCTAAAATATAATTTAACTCATCTTCTTTTAAAAAAGTATTGATAGGTACAACGATACCTCCAAGTTTAGAGATGGCAAAAATACTATACACAAACTCTGGAGAGTTACGTAAAAAAAGGGCTACCTTATCACCCTCTTTTACTCCTTTGTCTGCTAAATAACCTGCAAGTTTATCAGCTTTACGTAATATCTCTTCGTAGGTAATAGTATCGTTACCAACGAGAAGGGCTACCTTACGTTTACGCTTCTTAGCTTGAAAACGTATGAGCTCATAAAAATTCTCAAATACATACTTCATGCTAGAACTCGTATGCCAAACCTACTGTGGTCAATATTGCACCACCATCAGAGAATCTACCCCCTTGATTTAAAAGATTTGTAGTACTTTGATCTTCATGTGCACCGCTTGCAAGTGTTACACTATCTTTCGCATCATATAAAACAGCTGCACCCCAAGAGAGGTTAGGTGTTTGTTGGTATCTGAACCCCATTGAGAAAATTTTGGCATCTGTATCTGGTAATTCAAAACCGATAGTCTCAACGGGTGTTGGTGTTTCATCTATTGCTACCCCCATCATCACGGTTAACTTCTCATCAACCTCAAGTGTTGCTCCTACTCTAAAAGTATTGGTATCTTCCCAATTTCGAGCGAGTGGTGCATCAAAAGCTGGTAATGCCGCACTATAGTCAAAGTCTAAGTTTTTATATTCAGACCAAAATGTTCTTTCGTAATTAAACTCTAACGTAAACTTATCATTGACTTGTTTTGCTATGGCTATGTTAAGTGCTGCAGGTAGTGGAACAGTTACAGAGGCATCGCCAGTGTAAAAAGGTGCACTAGGGTTGATGGCATTTACAAAAAGTTTTGCTTCACCCTCTTCTTCCAAGTCCACATTAGAACGGTAAGTCACTGCCACATTGATATCTGATGTAGGTTTATATGCAAGTGCTATATTATACCCAAAGGCAACATTATCTCCTTCCATATCTCTTGATGCAATAAGTGCACCTCCTGTGCTGGCACTGTCACTTTTTACAATACCTTCACTGTAGACTACTCTAAGCCCTGCACCAATAGCAAGGTTGTCTGCTAACTTATATGACATAGAAGGATTCAGCTCTACCACTTTTAAGGTAAACTCTTCTGCAGATGCTTTTTGAAAAGGTGTGTTCCAACGCTTAGTCAATCCTCCAGGAGCCACCATACTTACACCCCAACGGAAATCACCTATAGCGTTTGCCACATAATGAAAACTAGGTATGGGTAAATTTTCAACTTCAGACTTACCAGAGTAAGGACCTCCTAACGTATAGGTATTTGAAGGAAGATGTGCCAATGTCACCGCACCTTCAACATACTGTTTATCTTCCATAAACGCCATATTCGCAGGGTTAAAATATGCTGTATCTGCACCAGAAGTATTGGCTACATATGCTGCACCCAATGCCATCGAGTTAAGAGATTGCTCCGGGATTTTATATCCTCCTGCTACAACTAAAGAACTTACTACTGTACTTAATGCTATACTTTTTACTATATTTTTCACTATTTCTCCTTTTTTAATTTTTACTTCACAAAGGCATAAAGTGCCTCTATTTCCTCCGTCCAAATTGACTCATCAATTGTTTCCAAGACAAGAGGTATGTCATCCATACGTGAGTCATTCATAATGTAAGAAAAGGCATCCCAGCCTATTTCACCCTCTCCTAAAGAGTGATGTCTATCTACTCTTGAGCCTAGCTTTGGCTTAGAGTCATTGATATGCATCCCCATAAGATATTGACTACCTACAATAGAGTCAAAACTTTGCCATGTTTTATCATACGCCTCTCTTGTACGTATGTCATACCCTGCGGTAAACATATGACATGTATCTATACAAACACCTACACGGCTCTTGTCTTCTACTTTATCAATAATATGTGCTAAGTGTTCAAATTTATATCCAAGATTTGAGCCTTGCCCTGCGGTGTTTTCTATCACAAGTTTTACATCGGAATCTTTCGTAGCCTCTATCGCAATATTTAACGATTCTGAGATGACATCTAAACAGCCTAACTCAGCTTGCATGATTTTATCCATATACTCTGGGTCTCTTTTGCCTACTTTTACAAGATGTGAACCTGGATGAAAATTGAGTCTATCAAGTCCTAAAATACGACAACGTTCTAACTCATCTATAAAGGCATCTCTTGATTTTTCAAGTTTCTCTACCTCTGGATGCCCTAGGTTAATCAAATACGAATCATGAGGTAAAATATGCTTAGGTAATACACCTGATGCTTCCAAGTTTGTATGAAAAGCATCAATGGTTTTAGTCTCAAGTGGCTTTGCGACCCATTGTCTTTGGTTTTTGGTAAAGAGTGCAAAAGCCTTTGCCCCTATTTTCATGGCATTAAGTGGTGCGTTGTCTACACCTCCACTTGCACTTACATGTGCCCCAACAAACTTCATTGACCCATCCTTTTAACTTTAATTAAAATATGATTGATTCTATCACGGAAAAGAACCTCTTTATTTAAAACACTATACTCAATCTCATATTTATTTGTTTCCTTTATCATTTGTGTAAAGCCGTTACGTGTTTTCAACATATTTTGTCCATCAAATATTTTTTGCGCTTTAAATATATTTTCAAGTACGTTGTTTGGGTATGACGCATGTAAAACTGTTTTATTAAATGATTCTTTGTCCATACATTCAAAAAGACTCATGCACACATTATCCTCTGTAATGTCTAAACGCATCACTGGCTGCCCACTACTATATATTTCTACTTTTAAACTATCATGACCTTCATAGATGAACCCTAGGTCAGCATGTCTAAAAGTTGGTGTTTTTAACACAATAAAAGCACTCTCTTGTTTACTATACTCTTTACTTGAACAAGCACCTAACCATAAGGCTGTCATTGCTATCAATATTATTTTTATAAAGGTCACTTTTATCACTCCTAAAACTTTTTGTAAATTATACTATCTTTAAGAGTTATTTAAGCCCCTAGTATATATAATTCCGTCCACAAGTTGTTGTTGGCCCCATCGTCTAACGGTTAGGATCCATGGTTTTCATCCATGTTATAGGAGTTCGAGTCTCCTTGGGGTCACCATTTTGTAACTTGTTTTACATTCATTTTGTTGGCCCCATCGTCTAACGGTTAGGATCCATGGTTTTCATCCATGTTATAGGAGTTCGAGTCTCCTTGGGGTCACCAATTTATATCTCTTTCTAAAATCAATAAAGTATAAATATTAATCACTACAAAAGTTTCACCTCAATTAATAAACTAATTTTTTAACCAACTCAATTAACTCATCAACAGAAATATCTTTACCTGTTTTAATAGGATCTTTATACTCTAACTTAAAATGAAAAAGGAGCTCTTTTAAATCAAGATAAAAAACCTTTGGAAGATTCAAGTATATCTCTGGAGGATTGTAAAATTCATGTCGCATAAAACTATTCCAAAACTCTATCTCATCAAAAGTTAACTCTTTACTGAGCTCATGTATTAGCTCTTCTATATCATCACCATATATCTTTAAATCATTAAATAACTTCTTATCTACTGTTACTTCTTTTGACGTATACTCACTCAGTTTATTATGAATTTTCTTTTCTATCATTTTTTCTACTATACAAGTAATATCTCACAGATAAGCACAGAATTAGGTGGTATAGTCTCAGCTACACCTTCCTTACCATACGCTAAATGAGGGCTTATTTTGACTTTGCATTTACCAGACTTTCTCATCCCCTCTAGTGTGTATTCAATACCCGAAATCATTTTGCGTGAACCAACTCTATATGTCTCTCTATGTGCTTTTAGTACCTGTTCACCATTATTGAGCCACATATTTAATTCGATTTCTACCACATCATCTTTTTTTATAATTTCCCCGATACCAACTGTCTCTTCTATGAGCTTAATACCTTTTTTTAATTTCAATATATTTCCTTATATTTCATCTACAGCTACTCTTTTAGTATTACTCTCTTCTTATCACCATACTTTGTACGTACAACAAATTCTTGACTATCCTTTAGCTCTTCAAACGGTGTCAATCGAAGTGCCTCATCTATGTCTATAACAATATTACCAACATCTCTATCTTCAAAAGGCTCAACGATACCACACTTTTCAAGCAGGTTAAATTGATAAGTATTATTTCCTTTAGCTACATCATAATAATATAATATACACAGTTCCCCGTATCTAACATTTTCTATTTTAAATTCACCCTTATCACTCACATGTCCAATTAAACTCATAGAGGTATATAGGGAGCCATCGCCTATTCTGTAAATCTCACCATAAATTACATGGGGGAGTGCTTTTCCTTTTGTATCAACGACTCTCCCTGTAAGTGTGACAGTATTCAAGTACCAAAATGCAAATGATCCACTTACTGCCAACAACAACACTATGATGACTTTATGTACAGATTTCAACTAATACCCCTCTAAACAAATTTAAATCCCTGCTTTATAAATGCCCAGATTGCAATAACAACGATGATCACAAGAGATATATCTTGTATTTTTAGGATTAACTTCAATCTACCTAGATGCTTCACGTCACTAGGGGTTAAGTCTTTTTTATCTAAATCAAATAAACACTTTTTTATTTTCAAGTACTGTGTCAAGTTAAATATAGATGGCAAGGGACTTGCACATAATTTTTTATAAAATCTTTTTGCCATAGAATAACCTAAAATGTTAGTAATCCAAAATATAGGGACACAACCCATAAGAACATACGATAGCCAAATATCATTCATTATTTTTCACCTTTATCCCACTGACCACATACAGGATCAATAAATCCATTCTCATCTATCTTATCACTATTATTACTTTTTACTGCCATCACATCGTTCAAAACTACTATAATTATAAAAGTGGATGTATAATAAAACATCATTTTAATGTTCCATTATTCATGCTTTTCCAATAACTTAGTCATTACACTATGATGTTTGCTATCGCCTAAGATTATATTAGATTTTAAAACACTTTTATAGACCCCTAACCCCTCGACTATAAATTGATCTATTTCTGTCTCTATATCATCACCTGTATGTAGACATTTTGTATGTATTATTTCTCTTTGTTTCCCAAATATCATCTCAGTACTAAAATTAATAAAATTACACTCTCCCAAAATTCCATCTTTAACAGTTCCCTTTGCATCAGTTGACTCAATATGTATATTCCAACTTCCTTCTGTATGATAAAATGTATAACCTGAATTTGTTAATTTTTTATCATAAGCACAAAGTATTTCATCTTCACTTTTAAATTGATTCTCCTTGATATCTTCTCTCATATCTGGAGGCATTTTTTCAACTTCCCATTTATCAAAAACAACATATAACTCTAGATTAACACAGTGGTCTTTTCGAGATATAATTACACTTTTAGTCAACATATCTTTTGTAACAAAATCAGGATAGCTTGGTTCATTAACTATTGTTGTTCTATAGTGATACCTTGTAGTATTCTCTTCTGGTAAGAACTTAGTCAAATCAATATCTTGTGGTACTTTTTCATTGCACCCAATCATTATGACTGTTACACATAATATGCTAAATAATTTAAGTTTCATCGTCTCTTCCTATAATATCTTATATTTAGTACCTAATTCTTTTTTAAAAGTATTTCGTATCAAAACTGAGGTGAAAAAGACTTGAATAAAATGTAACTTTCAACATGATTCATTGTTTCCTAATTATTGATTAGAAAGACAAAATGTCTTTCTATTTCAGTATTAAGAGTATATCAAAAATTTTCCTTGTTATATGTAAGACAACATATAACGATTTGATTGTGAGCTTATACTAACCTATATAATAAATTGAAATATGAGGAGGGGATAGCACATTCAACGTTGAAGCCCACAAAAATACAAATAAAATTCCATCTCTCATGTCTCCATCGTCATCATAATTTTTTCTATCTGCTCCACTTTCTTTGGATCTATGGGCTTACTCATCCCTATAGCATACAATGCAGTCATAATAAATGTCATGGTTAATGCAAAAAGCATTGGCTTCTTTTTTGAAAGGTACTTTTTAATGGGTCCAAAATTATAATAGACGTGAAACGCGCCTGAGAGTGTCAGTAAAATACCAAATATCTTATGTACTGGGTGCATTTGAAGTTGAAACTCAAAACTACCCAAAATTATCATTAAAACTCCAGAACTGCTCAGAGCAACTAAAGAGACCAGTAAGGTCAATGAAATCATTTGTCTAAACATCTTATGCTCCCTGTGTATGATGAAGTTCTTTTGGGTCTAATAACCCAAACAGTTTTTTGATGCCAAGATAAGGCACAAAAAGTAGTACGCCAAACGCTGTACTAAACTCCGTCCAAAATGAACTCTCAGGGTCTCTCTTTCCTCTGAGTCTACTTAAAAGTAGGTCTATAGAAATTCCATGGATATTTCCCATCATAATGGCTTGAATGATACTTATAATGTCATCTGCCTTTTCCTCCCCATACGTATCATAGAGTCTTTGTACAGAATCTGCATCTGGCTTTGCCTGAGTCTCCGCATAGTGTTGTGCAAAGATTA
The DNA here is from genome assembly GCA_902727855.1 of uncultured Sulfurovum sp. Taxonomy (GTDB): domain Bacteria; phylum Campylobacterota; class Campylobacteria; order Campylobacterales; family Sulfurovaceae; genus Sulfurovum. Next base: position 87,783 of record CACVAS010000066.1, on the reverse strand, counting down.
AAGCCACTGATTCATCGTCATTAATGTCGCCAACTTCTCCAGCTAAAAGCCCTTTAATCTCCTCTTCACTCATGCCAGACTCTAGTGCATGCTTGGTGTGTAGGTAGCTGCAGTACCTACAGCCATTGACTTGGGTCACTGCAAGCAGTATCTTGTTTTGGAACTGCTCATCTAGTCTACTCTTGGCTGTTTTTACCGCTTTGAAATTGGCGATGAAGTCACGTAAGTAACTGTAAAATACCTTTGTGCTTGTCAATCTTTTTTCAAAATTATGATTTATCATCTATTTTCCTTTTATTTTCTTATGTCCAATTATATAAATAAGGAAGGGTTGAAAACTAGGTAGATAAATTACAATTTATGGTAAATAATGGAAAAAACCTTTAAATGTTATGTCGTTTGGTAAATTCTGAAGGGGTAACCCCCTCATGTCACTTGAAGAACTTCACCATATTTGTGGGTTCATCAAAGCAGAGTTTGTCCGATACATTCTCAATCGTCAAACTTTCATTAAGAAGAAGTCTTTTTATCTGCAGAATCAAGTGTTCATCCAGATATTTCTTGGTTGACTTCCCCAGATACTTGTTGAGCATATTGGTCAGTGTCTTACTTGACACATCTAACTTTCTTGCATAGTCGTTGACATGTACCGAATAGTTATGCTCCAGTGAGAGCTTTTTAAACTGTAGATACAAAGACTTGTCTTTTTGTTCCAGTGGCAGCTTTTGTGACAACCTTTCTCTACTCAACTTAAAGATCATAGCTTGAAGTAGTGGACGTAGTATGAGCTCTTTATAGTTGTCTTTTTTGATGCTAAACTCTTTGTCTAGAATCTGAATGAGTTTTAACACATCTTCATACATTGCATCATCTAACTGTACCTTTGCAGGGTAATAAATATAATCAAAAATTTCATGGAGAATATTTAAATCTTCATTGACTATGAGGCGGTTAAAAAATGTATCTGTAAAGTACAAGATATAGCCATCTGAATCAGGATTGATTCTAAAGTTATGTATCTGATCTTTTGCGATAAAAAATACAGTACCTTCTCTGTAGCTATGAGGTACAAAGTCCACAGTATGCATACCCTTGCCTTTATATATGATCATAATGGCATTAAAACTAAGCCTATGAGGCTTTTCTATAGAGTGGTCTACTTTCCATGTGTTAAGCTCTTGAATGGTGATAAGGTTAAACTCTATTTGCTTTTCATCATCTTTTAGAAATGTTGCATCTGGTACTGGTATAGTCTCTTTTTCTGCTCGCATGACATATTGTAGCAAATTAATAACGAATATTTAAATAAGGATATCTCCAGTATGTCCACAAATCTCTTTGGTCTGTTAGATTTACCTTTGATTTACACTATTTTATTAGTATCTAATAGACAACAAAGGATTATCAATTATGGAACAAATGAAGACTTATGCCCTCATGACAGGGTTAACATTACTTTTTATCTGGTTTGGTGGGATGATAGCTGGACAGACTGGTATGATTATTGCATTCATTGCCGCAGCGGGTATGAACTTTTATGCTTACTACTACAGTGACACTCAGGTACTTAAACACTACCATGCTATACCCGTAGACCATCATTCCGCAACAGGGCTTTATGAGATTGTGGAGAGACTCACACATCGTGCTGGTTTACCAATGCCTGCACTCTACATCATCCCCGAACAGCAACCCAATGCTTTTGCAACAGGACGAAATTATGAAAATGCTGCAGTGGCTGTAACAGAAGGCTTACTCAACCTTATGACTGAGGAAGAAATAGAAGCTGTTGTTGCACATGAACTCAGCCATATCAAACACTATGACATGCTCATTGGTACTGTCACAGCCACGATTGCTGGAGCCATTGCCATGCTTGCAAACTTTGGTATGCTTTTTGGTGGTGGTCGTGACAGACCTAACATGTTTGTAACCTTAGCACTCATGTTTATCATGCCAATGGCTGCAAGTATCATACAGATGACTGTCAGCAGAAACCGTGAATTCATGGCAGATGAAGGTGCAGCTAAAATGACCGGACATCCAGAGTGGCTACAAAGTGCCTTAGCAAAGTTAGACAATTATGCCCAAGGTACCCTCATGCATGATGCAGACCCACAGACAGCACATATGTTTATCATCAACCCATTTACAGGTAAAGATATGTCACTGAAAAATCTTTTCAGTACCCACCCAAGTACACAACAGAGGATAGAAAGACTCGAAGCATTAAAGTAGTCTTCTCTACAGGCTACGTCAAACAAGATGATTAAAAATAATACATTTTATGTAACCATCTTGTTTCTTTTATAAGATATACTATCATTATGATAAAAAATATAATATTATTTCTTTGTTTAATAGGTGTGGTATTACATGCTAATGAACAACCAAAACCAAAGAAACTCACTTATGAGGTCTCTGCATCACTATTAAAAGGGTTAGACAGTGATGCTATTGTCCTTGGTAGTGGAGAGAAGATTCTGTATGTTTTTATTGATCCACTTTGTCCACATTCACGTAAATTTGTCACTATGGTTTCTAAAAACCCGGTCATGCTTTCAAAATATCAATACCGATTTCTTTTATATAGTATTCCACGTTTAAAATCAACTGACGTTGTATCTGCAATATACGTATCTAAAAATCCTATAGAGTCACTCTTACAGGTTATGATAGACAAAAACATAGTACATGACAAGGGTAATGAAAAAACAAAAGCAAAAGCAGCCCGTATTGTAGATGTTGGAGAGACTATAGGGGTATCAAAACGTCCTTATATTTTTATAAAAAAATGATAGCTAAAAAGGAAATTTAAATAATGTATTATCACACACCTAATATGCATCGATATCTTGAAATGATACTTAAATATCGTCTATCTATTATAGTATTTTATATACTTTTAGTTGGACTGATGAGCACATTGTATCTACCAAAATTTCTCTCCTCAGATGCACTGTTTTGGCTTAAAAACTCACAGCAGTTAGAACAAATAGAAGCAAAAGAGTATGCTACACACCATCACTCTAAATTAGTCATAGAAATAGATGAGTTTAATGAAAAAACACACCAAGAACTTCATACATTGCATACAGAACTTCTTAAACTTGAAGGGGTACAAAAAGTCTACTCTTTATTTAGCAATGACTTCATTGAATCCACCAAAAGTGGTGAATCATCAGAGATGCTCACTGTCATTAATGCTGGAGAACTGGACACTTTTTCACTTCGTAAACTTGTGCATGAACTTCACAACAACTATGGCAACATGGTTGAAGATGATTTTAAAACATTTTATTATTTTATTTCTGGGGAAAAATTTGTAGACATTAGTGAAGTTAATATACCCGGTAATTATGAATATACGACCAATGATGGTGAAATAAACTGGTATGTACTCACCATGTATATCTTAGCAGTTTTATTCATGGCAGTGTTAATATTTCGCTTATTGTTTAGAAGCCATATCCCATTTATAAGTGCTGTTTTACTCATAGGCTTCAGTACCGTACTCACCTTTACATTTATTGTCATGTTAACAGGTATTGAGACGATTCATATCAGCATGCTTTTTATTGCTATTAGTATTACACTTGTAGAGTTTATGTATTTTTATTATCGTTGGCACGTGTCTCAATATAGAGACAGTAAACACAATGCACTCATGAAAATGTTAACTAGAAGTACCCCACCAGCCATGTGGACATCCATCATTACACTTCTAGGTCTTGGTAGTTTAGTCTTTATAGACTCAGATATTATTAAATTGCTGAGTCTTAGCGTCATACTCTCTTCTATTATTGGTTATCTCTTAAACCTTACTTTTTTACCTGCATTTTTAAGTTACTTCAAGGTAGAACACGCCCATGTACCTTACGTGAAGTTAGGTTATATGCTAACACTCAGAGAAATTCATTACAATAAAAAGTTTCTTTTTGGATTTTTAGGCGTAACCTATGCCTTGCTCATTACAGCCATTTACATGATCTATGGCGAAAGCAATAGTTTTTTCAAATTGAATGTTAAAAATGAACAAATAGAACTCAAGATTCCCTATCAACACATAGACCTTCCTTTTGTAAAGTCCATAGAAAAATTTTCTAATGACATACAAAATCGTTTTGAAGATGAAATAGATGATGTTATTTCCATAGCCACTATTGTCCATAGTCTCAATGACTCCAATACACAAACAAAGATACTAGATGAGGCTGCATTAGAACAAGCACTCTTTTTTATGGATCTGTATGGATTAAGCGATAAATATTTTGACGAGAGTGCAACCAATCTTGTCATTAATCTTTGGGATATCAATAAAGTTGAACTTATCGAGTGGTTACTACAGTATGAAGGCATTGAACTCTATTTTATAGACAATGCCACACTCATTGGAAGTGCAAAATATGACCAAACCGTTTTACTCGCAAGTTCACTCTTTTTTGCTTTATTGATTATAGGGCTGATTACAGGCTGGATTTTCCGATCTAAATCCATGATATTTGTAGGATTTACTATCAATGCCATTCCTATTGTATGGTTTGGAGCAATTGTAACCCTTTTGGCTGTACCACTTAGTCTTGAAATGCTTATTGCCATGACTATCTCATTGGGTATTGCCTCAGATGCGACGATACACTTTGCCTATATCTATTTTAGATTCCGATATTTTGATCGTTCACGTAAACATTCACTTGAAAAAATGTATTTTTACTCAGGCATCCCTGTCATCATAGGTTCTATCATGCTCATCACTGTCTTTTCAACGCTCTATTTTTCAGAAGTACACTCTTTAGAACTCATAGGACTCTACAGTGCCAGTATGGTTTTGTTATCTCTACTGACAGACCTGTTTATATTACCTATTTTACTACTCTACATAGACAAGTTTCAAGAGAAGCTTTCACGGCCTTCTAAGCACGATGTATAGTATTTGAGAAGCGTCTGTAGCTTATATCGATTAAAGTTTGTAAAAATATTTGACACTTCTCACCCCTTGATCATAAAAAAGATGAGAAAAAAAGTCTATTATGAACGCTCTGTCACTTCAAGTAAATGGTACCCAAACTGTGTTTGTACAGGGCCATGGACTACGCCTACCTCATCGTTAAATACTACTTTGTCAAACTCTGGTACCATTTGTCCTTGACCAAACGAACCTAACTCTCCACCTTTTGCTCCCGATGGACAAGTAGAATTCTCTTTTGCTGCTTGTTCAAAGGTCATCTCACCTGAAGTTATTTTCTCTTTAAGTGCGTTACACACACTTTCATCACTTACCAATATATGTCTTGCTGATGCTGTCATATTTTTTCCTTTTTATATTTTTATATGTCTAAGTCATAGGTGACTAATTCACCTTTTTCTAGCCTTGGGATTATATCGGTTCTTAGCTTCCGTATAAGAAACATTTTCTTTTCAGAAGAGAGATTTTGTTCACGTGGCAATGTTCTTAATTTCACTTTATAATAACGAATCAGCATCTTACGTAAAGCAAAGAGTAACTCTGTTTTTTCTAAGGTATGTACCTGATCATTCACAGAAATACCCATAAGTAACGGATGCTCATTTTCTCCATTTAACAATAAGGTAAAATGTTCGGCATAGGCACCAAATATATCTATATTTACACTATTTATCACTGTATCTATAAGACTAGGATCTTCTATCATCGTTTTGATGATACCAAGCATTTCAGTGTCATCTTTACTCTGTGTAAAACTTTGTTTGGTATTGGCTAAATTTACATTTCCACCAAACAGTGCTGGGGCAACACCCAGTAAGGTAGAAGCCAATGGGATATAAGCATCTTTTATAATCTGCGACATACTGTCTAAAAATTGTTTTACTTGACCAAATCCTGCCTCTTTTGCTCTTGGGTCATGAAGGTTATACCCCTCAACTATTTTCTCAACCACAAACGGAATCAATGGTTTAGAGTCACGAAGCAAAGTAGCTACCTTTTCACTTTGACCCGTGGCTATCAAATCCGCAGGGTCTTGTCCATTGGGGAACAGTACAACACCACCATCAAACCCTGCAACACTAAGCATTTGTGCTGCTTTAAGTGCGGCATCCACTCCTGCCTTGTCACCATCATAGGCTAAAATAATTTTAGGGTCACCTTTACGTAAAAGTGGTAAATGTTCTGACGTTAGTGCCGTACCCATACCCGCTACTGCCTCTGTAAAACCAGCCTGATGGAACATAACAACATCTAAGTAACCTTCACAAACAATAAGTCTTTTATTTTTATAAATACTCTCTTTTGCTAAGTTATACCCATACAGCAAGCGTGACTTATTAAACAGTTTTGTTTGTGGTGAGTTGATGTATTTGGCAGGATGGTTGCTAATAGTTCTACCCCCAAAACCTACTACTGCACCACTTGCCGAATAAATAGGGAAGGTAATACGCTCTACTAATCGTGCGTAGGTACCTTGCCCATTTTCACTTTGTGCAAGAACCCCTGCTTCAATGGCTTGAGGCACAGGCAAAAGCGTAGACTGCAAAAATTGCATGACCTCTCTTCCTTCTGGCACATACCCTATCTCAAATTTTTCTATAGAACTGTGGCTTACCCCTCGGTCTAATAAGTACTTTGTAGCTGTAGGGTTTTGATCAAGCTTTTTTACATACCATTGTCCTATGGCTTCAAGCACTCTTTTAGCATCGGAGTAGTCGGAACTACCTTTGGTATAGGTAAGTGAAAAGTTATTCATAGAAGCTAGTTTTTCAATGGCTTCAGGGTAAGAGAGTTTTTCTAACTCCATCACAAACTTTATACTATCACCACCAACACCACAGCCAAAACAGTGGTATATCTGTTTAGAAGGACTTACCACAAATGAAGGTGTTTTTTCGCCATGAAAAGGACAATTGGCTTTATAGTTGGCACCTGCTTTACGTAATTCAATAAAACTACCTATCACATCTACTATATCTACACTGCTTTTTAGCGATTCTATAGAAGCATTATCTATCATATTTTATACCTTCTTATAAAAGAATTATATCTAATTTGGTATAATCTAAACCAAATACACAACAAGGCATATTTTTGGAACAACTACTCCCTGCTTATGATGATCCTCTCTTTTCGATTTTGCTTATTATTGTACTAGGACTCATCATTGCTGTAGCCACTTACGGTTGGGGGATTTACAAGCAACAAAAAGAAGAAGGGAACTTACTTAAGTTTTTAGATAAATTTGACTCCTCTGAGTGTACACTTAACACACAAGACATGCCTTACGAAGAGCATTTACTCAAACCTTTGTCACTCCTAGCTAAAGCCTTTGAAAATACTGGTGAATACCATAAATCTATCTCAATTTATCTCTATCTTATCAAAAACATTAAAGACGACTTAGCCAAAATAGAACTTCTTGAACGCTTAGGGAACACCTACTTACATGCAGGATTTCTAGAGCGCGCAAGGACTATTTATATTGATATACTTCGTAAACGGCCCCGCAACAAACCGGTACTTTATGAACTCTGTGTGGTGTATGAGATGATGCAAAAGTATGAAAAGGCCAGGGAAGTCATTGAACCATTAGAATATCTCAACCAAGAAACACAAGATTTACGTACATTTCTTGACTTTTCAGAGATTAAACATAACAAAAAAATAGACACTACAAAAAAAGTATACCTATTACAACAATTATTAAACAAAGAGCCTAAGCTCTATAGAGCCGTCATATACAAGCTCTTTAAACTAGATACAAAAGTGGCATGGGAGAGTGTAGATCCTTCACGCATTCATGAGATTCTTGACATTCTTTGGTTCTTACCGCAAGCACAAGTCGATTTTGAAATAGTGAAAGAGAATCCACAACTCAATACACTTTACTATGCTAAAGGTTACGTTCAAACACTGCCTAACACAAGTGGCATCTTTGCACTAGACATGCTTGCAACCGCTAAAAAACAAGGTTTTGAAGAAGCAGACTTACACTTCTCCTACCTTTGTAAAAAATGTAAACAGAGTTTTCCTATCAGTTTTAGCCGTTGCCCAAACTGTATGGCAATTTACTCTATTGAAGTGAAGGAAGATATTGGAAAACAAAGTCCACAAACAAATTACTCTTTACTCTGATGGCTCAAGCCTAGGTAACCCTGGGCCAGGAGGCTATGGTGGTATCTTGGAGTTTAAAGGCAAGAGAAAAGAGTACTCAGGTGCCCAGATACATACGACCAATAATCGCATGGAACTCCAAGGCGTGATAGAAGGACTCAAGCTACTCAAAGAACCTTGCAATGTAGAAGTCATTTCAGACAGCTCCTATGTCGTAAAGGCTATCAACGAGTGGTTAGAAGGCTGGATAAAAAAAGATTTTAAAAAAGTGAAAAATGTTGACCTCTGGGAAGCGTATATAGAAGCTGCTGCACCACACACTGTACATGGTACATGGGTAAGAGGTCATGATGGACACCCAGAGAATGAACGTTGTGATGAACTTGCACGCAATGAAGCTGAACGTATTAAAGCAACACTATGACTTCGACGAGCTCAGTCACCGCAATAGAGAGATTAAGGAATTTGTTGAAAAACAATGCATTATGAATCACCTGAGCTTTCAGTGGACAAAATTAAATAAAGGAACACGATGAACGACTACAGTCACTTAGAAAAACGACTGAACTATACATTTGAGAATAAGCAATTGATTATTGAGGCTTTAACACACAAAAGTTACAAAAAGCCTTACAATAATGAGCGGCTAGAGTTTTTAGGAGATGCAGTACTTGACCTTATTGTAGGTGAATATCTTTTTGCCAAATTCCCAAAATCTGATGAGGGTATACTCTCTAAAATACGTGCCTCACTTGTCAATGAGAGTGGCTTTACACTCCTTGCAAGACACATACAACTAGGCGACTACATTTTCCTCTCACCAGCAGAAGAAAATAACAATGGTCGAGACAAACCTTCTCTACTCTCCAATGCATTTGAAGCCATCTTGGGTGCCATCTACCTTGAAGCAGGTCTTGCTGTGACCAAAAAAATAGCCATTCTACTTTTAGAAGAGGGGCATCCAAAAATTGATTTACAATCGTTGTCAAAAGATTACAAAACAGCTTTACAAGAACTCACACAATCAACCCATGGTGTGACACCTACCTATGAGATGCTAGGCTCCTCTGGCCCCGACCATAAAAAAGAGTTTGAAATTGCTATTATACTAGATGGCAAAGTGCTAGCAAGGGCTACAGGAAAAAGCAAAAAAGAGGCACAACAAAAAGCAGCTAAAATAGCCCTCACTGCATTAAAGGAACAAAAGTCATGAATACCTTTGGTAAAAAACTAACCCTTACAACATTTGGAGAGTCTCATGGTAAAGCGCTAGGGTGCATACTCGATGGTGTACCTGCTGGACTCAAAATAGACGAAGCATTTATACAATCAGAACTTGATAGAAGAAAACCAGGTAAGTCTAAACTAGAAACTGGACGTAAAGAAGATGACAAATTTGAAATACTCTCTGGTACCTTTGAAGGCTTAAGTACGGGTACACCCATTGCCATGGTTATTTTCAACACGAACCAAAAGTCACGTGACTATGACAATGTCAAAGATCTTTTTCGTCCAGGACATGCAGACTTTACCTACTTTCACAAATATGGCTTAAGAGACTACCGTGGTGGTGGACGCTCTTCAGCAAGAGAGACGGCTGCCAGAGTAGCAGGTGGTGCCATAGCTAAACTCATGCTCAAAGAACTAGGCATAGAGGTACAAGCAGGCATTTGCGAAGTAGATGGCATAAAGGGAGAAACACAAGACTTTGCCCACGCTAAGACTTCGAGGATGTATGCCTTAGACCCTGTGGTAGAAGCAGCACAAGAAGAAGCTGTCTTAAAAGCAAAAGCCAACCATGACTCTGTAGGGGGTGTAGTACTCACGACTGCCACGGGTGTACCTGTTGGGTTAGGTGAACCTCTCTACTATAAACTAGATGCCATTCTTGCTGAAGCGATGATGGGCATCAATGCGGCAAAAGGAGTAGAAATAGGTGACGGTGTCGCCTCCACACATCTCAAAGGAAGCCAAAATAACGATGGTATACGTAGTGATGGTTTTACCTCTAACCACGCTGGAGGTATTTTAGGAGGCATTTCCAATGGTGACACTATTGTGGTTAAAACGCACTTTAAACCTACCCCATCCATTTTCCAAGAGCAAGAGACTGTCAATACTTCTAATGAAGAAGTAGATTGTAACCTTAAAGGTCGTCATGACCCATGTGTTGCCTTGCGTGGTACTGTCGTATGTGAAGCGATGATGGCACTTACCTTAGCAGATATGACCCTACTAAATATGGGTAAAAAAATGGAACATTTAACAAAGATTTACAAAGGATAACCCATGAAAAAAATACTTTTCATAGCTACTGGTGTTCTTATTGCTACAGCAATTTACTATTTTACTTTAGGCTCTTCTCAAGCCACGGCACAAATGAAACAACAAATAAACAATGAACTAGCGAGTATCGCCTCAGAAGGTTTTTCTGTTCAAAACAGAGAAGTCACTGAAGAGAAGGATCACTTTATACTCTCTTTTGATGACCCTCAAAAATTAACTGCTTTTTTTAAAAAGCACAATAGTCCTTTAACACTAGAAGATGCACAGGCACTTCAAGGGCTTAAACTAGGTGTAGATATTGCCTATTTAGACAATGCCTACTCTTCTGCAAGTTTTGACTTATACCCTGTAGCATTACCAACAAGTATCACCACTGCTTTACAAGCTGACAACATAGAAACACTGAAAGCCTTACAGAGTATCATAGACAGAAAAGTTTTACTTGCACATATAGATGTCAATAAATTAGGTACAGGGTTTAAAGGATACATTCAAGACATCAATGAGACTATTGATAAAGACGTCAATGCTAAACTCTCTTTACAAGGCATGACATTTTCTGGTGATATTGACAACAATCAAGTCAAGTCTACCAATTATGCATTAGAAAACATTGCATACTCTATTGCAGGTGCTTTTAACTTAACTGTCACTGGTGTTGAGGGTAGTCACCAACCACAAGCTAACGATACTTACAGTGCACAAAAGATTTTACTAGAAGGTAGTGACTTTAGCTATGCCCTACATACACTTACTGGTAAAGCAAGTGCTTCAAGTCAAGACAAACTCACCTCAACCTCTTTAGAAATGAATATAGCAAGCATTGAGATGACAGAAAAGCAAGACCATGACAAAATAGAAGATATCAAACTAGATATGCATGTTAAAAATCTAAATACCGAAGCCTTTGAACGATTACAAACTATAGACCCTGAAGATGAAAAAGCTGTACTAGCGACACTACAAGAGCTCATCAGTCATGGTGTTGTCTTTGAAATCAAAAATATCTCTGCAAACAGTGTTGAAACACAAGGTAGTAAACTGGGAGGTTTCAAGTTTTTTGCTACAGTTAGCCTAGACCAATCACTAAATGTGACTCAAGCAAATAACAACCCAATGTCTACACTCTCTGCACTTGATGCGCATCTCAACCTCTCTGTAAACAGTGGACTCTTTGCACTCATAGCCCAAAAACCTCAAGCGATGATTGCACTAATGATGATGCCACCTAAAAGTGATGGTGACAACAAAGTCTACGACCTAAAAGTCAAAGATGGTAATGTGCTTATTAATGGTAAAAAAGCGCTCTAAAAACTTCTTTAGGCATAGCTACTAAATCAAAGGAGGTTCATCTAAGCATTTCACCCTAAATGTCTTACGGTGAACCTCACACCTGTCGTACTTAGCCAAAGCTTCCATATGTGCTTTGGTGCCATAGCCCTTGTGCTTCTCAAAACCATACTGAGGGTAAACCTCTGCCATCTTAACCATATGCCTATCTCTTGTCACCTTAGCCAATATACTCGCAGCGGACACCTCTGCCACTTTGTCATCTGCTTTGACCATGGTCGTGATGTTCTCTACCCCAAAAGTAGAGTTACCATCAAAAAGATACTCACAGTCTTTAAGATACTTTTGAATCTCGAGTAAACCATCATGTAAACACTTAGAGATACCCAGTTCATCGACCTCTCGTGCCGAAAAAGAGACAATGTGATACTCTGAATTTTCAATAATCAAAGGGTATAAAGCTTCCCTCTTCTTCTCTGTCAATTTCTTAGAGTCCATAAGCCCTGGTATGGGACTTTTAAGCACAACCCCAGCCATCACCAAAGAACCCGCCAAAGGCCCTCTTCCTGCTTCGTCTATGCCGCATAAGAGTTTATGCATTATATTAATATACCAGATTCTATAAATTCTGAAATTTCATTATAGGTAACTTCATCTACATCACTTACATAATAAAGCCTGTACCCGTATTTCCATAAAGCTTTTAATTCCTGAATATTACTATCAATCCAGTCCCTTATCGCATTTTGGGTTGGTTCAGTGTATAAAGGTTGCTTTGTATCCTGATCAAGTTTAGAAACCTCATCACGTAGTTGATTAATTAGAGTCATGTCAGAGTAAGATCTTATTTCTTCAAGATATCTTACCTCCTCACCCCTCTTAAAATGGCCACCATATCTTAATGTAATCCCTCTAAGTAATTTTGACACTAAACTAGGATATTTACTTATAAGATTTACGTAGACTAAATTTAAAAAACTGGATTTATTATGATTTGAAATATAACTATATTCAAGAATAACATGTTGAAGAATGAAGTTAACTGTTGCTAAAACCAAAACACGTATTATATTTTCATCCATATCTCCCTTTATCTCTAACCATTCTAAACAATTATCTAAAACTTGAATATATATACGAGCATTTAATTCCTCCGTTTCTTGTATTGCATTTAGAATATATTGTTTATAGTTATTTAAGCCGTCATACTTAGAGTCACTAGATATTAGCTTAAACAACTCTTCAATACTTGGTTTAAAATAGAAAAACTTACTAATAGTTTTTTCTTTAACCCTATTAAAAATTTCAGCATCATTAGCTTTAAATACTTCGCTGTTCAATACAATAATAACTTTACATTCAAGATTAATGGCTAACTGTGATATGAAACCAAAAAGATCATTTAAATCAATATTTTTAGATTTTCTTTCAAAATCGTCAAAACAAATAATACCACCCTTTTTTAGTTTACCAATACCTTTCTGCATTTTTTTACTATCAAGTAAAGATTTACCTGCTTTTACAGCTTTCCCTATAGCTAAGTCACTATCTTTTATGGCAGACAAAGCTTCCATACCAAAAGTAGCAATTTCTTTGGATAATAGATTATTGCCATTGGCAGATAAATAAACATCTGATTTTATATCATTGAGAGATTCTTTCCCATACAGACTAATATACACACAGACTTTATCCTGCTCATTTAACTTCTCTTTTAATGTAGGTTCTATCTCATTTTGCCAAAAATGTGTTTTACCCGAACCCCATGCACCAGATAGCATAATTGTTTTACCGTTATTGTTATCATCAAGTAAGTAAGCATTTTCTTTTTCAAGAAGATACTTTTTTAGTGTTTCAGTATTTGACATTCATTTTCCCTATTATCTCTCTTAATATTATTACTTCCTATAAGCACCCTCGCGAGACTTCACACTTAAAACCAATATCACCAATACATCATTCTCTTTTTTATAGATGACTCTATAGCGACGTAGTTTTAGCCTATAGAGTACTTCTACTTCACCTTGAAGTTTTTTTATCTTCCCTGTTTTTAAGAGTTCTTGTTCGTATGCACTGTTAAATGCTTCTACAAACGTGTAGAGTGATTCTTTTATAAACCCAATGTCTGCTTTTGATATATGTTTAAAATCTTTTTTTACACTAGATTTAAAAGAGAGTCTATACAACTGCTATACGCCTAGTTCTTTAAAGAAATCATCTGCAGGTATATTTTTATCTTGTAAACGTTTTTCTGCTTGTTTTAAGTCATTCATGTCCATGTACATTTCAAGTGCTTCTGTGACTATAGCTGTCTTTTTCTTACCTAACTCTTTTGCCAAACCATCTAACTCATCTAGCAATGTCAAAGGCAATGTAAATGTTGTTGGCTTTACTGTTTTATACATCTTTAACTCCTTTATATTGTTTATTATATTGCTTATTATATTAATTGTCAAATTTAGGCATCTTGCAGTAGCTCCAAAAATGCCACCCCATACCGCTCAAACTTCACTTCTCCAATGCCATGTACCTCTAACATCTCTTCTTTATCTTGCGGTTGTTTGTTGCTTAGGTCTTTGAGTGTTTTGTCTGAGAATACAATGTAGGGAGGGATGCCTTTTTGGGAGGCTATCTCTTTACGTAGTTCTCTTAGCTTGTCATACATCTCCACATCATAGTCATCAAAATAGGTGACTTTGCTTTTGGTTTCTGCTTTTTGTACCGTGAGTCTCTCTTTTTTAAGTTCTATACTGTGTGCACCTTTTATGACTTCTACGCCAAATGTTGTAAGTTTATAGACCTTAAATTCACCTATCTCAACAGCACCTAGTTCTAAAAGCTTATCTCCTATGGTGAGCCATTGGTTTTTGGAGTACTCTTCTCCTATGCCGTACACTGAGAGTGTGTCATGTCCATTTTGCAGTACGCGTTGTTCTTTACTCCCTTTGAGTACGTCTATAACATAGTGTAGCCCAAAGTTTTGTTCGGTTCTTAGTATGGTTGAGAGTAACATACGTGAAGCAGTGGTAATATCTACTTTTTCACTCTCAGGGGCAGTACAGTTGTCACACTTTGTGGCACAGTTTTCTATGCGGTCATCAAAGTATGCAGCCACACTTTGGTGCCTACAGTTTTCTGAGTTGGCAAAGCGTACCATGGCTTCTAGTTTGTTAAATGCATGTTCTTTGTAAGGTGTCTCTGGTAAATCTTCTATAAATGACTTTTGCTGGACTATGTCTTGCGCAGAAAAGAGTAACAGTGTCTCAGACTCTAAGCCATCACGTCCTGCACGGCCTATCTCTTGGTAAAAGTTCTCTATGGTCTTAGGCAGAGTCATGTGTACCACAAAACGTATGTTCGACTTGTCTATACCCATACCAAAGGCTATGGTAGCGACGACTATTTGCACACGGTCAGCCACAAAGTCTGCATAAGTAGTATTTTTTTCTTCTGTAGCAAGCCCTGCATGGTAGGCTTTTGCTTCTATGCCTTTACCTTGTAAAAATGAAGCAATATTCTCTGTTGACTTGCGTGAAAGTGTATAGATAATCCCTGACTCATCTTTATGTAGCTTTAAAAACTCACCAAGTTGCGCCCTACCATCTTTTATGCGGTGTCGTGCATTGACACTCAAATTTTCACGAAACAATGAACCGCGTACACGCATAGGATTTTGTAAACCAAGGTTTGTGGCGATGTCCTGTTCTACTGCCTTGGTTGCCGTGGCTGTAAATGCTGCTATAGGCGTGGTAGAAAACTGCTCTTTAAGTAAAGAGAGTCGTCTATAGTTCTCTCTAAACTCATGTCCCCACTCTGAAACACAGTGTGCTTCATCTATGACAAAAAAGTTGATGGGGAGTTGATGGAGTAGATTTAAAAAGTAAGCATTGGTTAAACGTTCGGGGGCTACATAGAGTAATTTTATCTCGCCATTTCTTAATTTTTGTTCTATCTCTTGTGCTTCTTCTAAGGTTTGCATAGAAGAGAGCATCGCCGCAGGTATGTCGTTAGACTGTAACGCAACGACTTGATCATGCATAAGTGCTAACAAAGGAGAGACCACTACCGTAATGCCCTCCATAAGAAGTGATGGTAGTTGGTAACAAAGTGACTTTCCTCCACCAGTGGGGAGTATCATCAGTACATCTTCTTTGTTTACAATGGCATCAACAATCTCTTCTTGAAAAGGTCTAAAAGTATCATGTCCGAAATAGTGTTTAAGGGTTTCTAGTTTATTCATACTGCAAGTGTAGCGACTATTTCACTAAACATTCCAAAATATGACAAATTGACATGTTTTTATTTACTTTTTATATCACCCATATATTCCATCACATGAAAAATAACATTTTGCTCTAACACGCCAGAAAGCAAATGTGCCCCTGGTCCTTTAGCGTAAATACCCACATCTTCACCACCATGTGTCTCGTAGCTTAGTGGTACCGTCACTTCTTGATGAAAGCCTGCTTGTGTAGTGTCGACTCCAGAGAGGTCAACGCGTCCATGCATGTGTACGTCAACTTCATACCGCTTATCTGCATCGGTATTGTCATGTAAGTGTGCAGTGCCTCGTCCATTTGCATACCCCAAGGTTGTGTATGGCTTACCATCTTCTGCCAAGGTATCTTTCTCTTCAACTCTTCCATGCTTGTCTACACTGCGCACCTTTCCTAAAATAGGATTACCTCGCTTAGGGTAACCAGCCATCGTAAAGACATGTGAATGGTCTGCAGTGACAACAATGAGTGTATCGTCATCTTTTGTCATCTTGTCAGCCATAGCAACTGCATTTGAAAACTCAACGGTATCATGTAGTGCATTGTAAGCATTATTGATATGGTGCGCATGATCGATACGCCCAGACTCTACAACAAGCACAAACCCTTTAGCACTTTTTTGTAATACCTCTATGGCTTTTTGTGTCATTTGCGTAAGGGTGGGTTCCCCTTGTGTGTCATTCACCCTGTCTTTTTCATAGCGCATATGAGAAGCATTAAAAAGACCTAAAATTTTAGACGTTTTTGACGCATCTATTTTATCAAATGCGGCTAAGGTTTCTACGTATTGACCTTGTACATTTCTCTTTTTCCATACTTCTCTTAAGTCTTGTCCATCACTACGTCTACCTTTTTTACCCTCAATGTCCACAATGTTATTAGGTACAAACTCTCTTCTTCCTCCACCCATAGCCACTTCTATGCCATCACCATAAGAAAAGTTTACAAACTGTAAAGCAATGTCTTGACACCCCTCTTTTACAGCCTTTTTACTTAACATACTGTTGTTCTCCCATCCTCTCTCAGGTACATGGGCATATGTGGCTGCTGGGGTTGCATGGGTTAACCTTGTATTGGTTACGACCCCTGTTGACAAACCTTTCTCTTCTGCAAGTTCTACAAGTGTTGTCAAGTAGTTACCCTTAGCTGAAGCACAGTCTCCTCTTGAAGCATTGTCACTGACACTAATCATACCCATTTTGGTTTTCACTCCCGTAATGAGTGCTGTCATCGTACCTGCAGAGTCTGGCGTTTGGGCGTTGGTATTGTACGTTTTTGACAATCCTGTAAAGGGGAATGTGTCAAAACTAAGCATATTCTCTTCACCACTCTCCCCTCTACCTTGCCCTTCAAGTATACGTGCAGCAGTCACAGTAGAAAGCCCCATGCCATCACCTACAAATAAAATAATATTTTTGGCATCACCACGTTTTTGTTTGTACTGCTTTGCAAGTGATTGGTGTAAACTTTTTTGTCCCTCTTTAAACCATTCGTTTTGAGAAGCCATGGTTTTACTGTCTAGTTTGCTAACCAGTAAGCGTACATCTGTTCGTGTTTCATGTGATGACTCACACCCAATAAAAAAAAGTCCTATGCCCATAGAGAGCCAAATAAAGTAATGCATCTAATTAAACCTATATCCTACACCCCAGACTGGTTGAAAATAGTTTTGGCTATTGTCTGGGTCTATTTTATTTTTAAGCCTGTTAATGGCGACATTCACAGCATTGTCATTGACATTTTCACCTTCAACACCCCATACCTCATCACGTAAGAAATCTCTAGTGAGTGATTTGTCAACATGCTTCATAAAAGTATGTAAAAGGTTAAATTCGAGATTGGTCAAGGGTATCTTTTGATTTTCTATAGAAAGACTTTTTTCTTCAAGATTCATAAGAAGTTGTTTGTGTTTCACACATGTTTGTTTATGGAGTGCACCAGAACGCTTAAGCAATGCTCTAACGCGAAGTGTCAACTCTTTAGGAGAAAATGGTTTAGACATGTAGTCATCTCCACCTGCATCAAAGCCCTCTTCTAAGTCAGAGTCTCTGTCTTTAGCAGTTAAGAAAATAACAGGTATCTCATAGCCCATACCTCGTAAATGTGCCACAAACTCTGCACCTTCCGTGCCGGGTATATTTCTATCAACCAACAGTAAAGAAGGGGTTTCTTCTTCTAGGAACTGCTCTACATTTTCAGTTGACAAAAACCCCGTGACTGTGTAGCCCTCTTTACTCAGGTGATACTCTATGAGTTCTAATATATCTTCTTCATCTTCTATAACGACGATTTCTATATTGTTATTTTGCATTCGTGCATTATAACACACAGACTAAAGAGCTCTCCTTTAAAGTTTTCCGCCAATACGTGCAAAAATAAGTCGTGATACGATATCTTCCAAACGGTCGATGATCTTCAAGTTTTTTCTGATATATTTCATTAGATTGATATAGTCTTCATTAACCTGATGATCTTTATGCATCTTCTGCAGAAGATCTTTTTCTATCATGGAGTATATATCATCTGTCTTACTGTACTCTACATTGATCCTTGCAGCAAGCTCATTGAGCTTATCTTCATCTTCTGTTTCATGAATCATCTCTATTGTATATTCCAATGCCTTGATCGTACAACGGTTAATAGAGAGGGACTCTTTGATCACACGTTTTATCTCATCATCTGACTCAGGGTTACAGATCGCCATATTTTTCATATAGTTTTTTTCATTTGTGGCGATACGCTGCAATGCAGAGGTGATCTTCAAAAATGCGATCAATTCTCTAAGATCCCCTGCCTCAGGACTATAAAGTGCACATACGGTTAAAATGAGATTATCGATCTCATTTGCTTTTTTATTGATCGTCTTGAGTGGTACTTTGACCTGTTCAAAACTTTTAGAATCACACTCTTCAAGCGCTTGTAGTGCTAGCTTTTGAGAGATTGTAAGATCCTCTAATATCTCTATGGTTCTTTCTCTTACTTCTTCTAATCTTTCTGCATTTTTACTTAACATTTTCATCCTTTTATCCAAATCTTCCCGTGATATACTCTTCTGTAAGTTTAACAGAAGGATTTACAAATATTTTCTCTGTTGTGTCGAACTCTATGATATCGCCAAGATACATAAACGTCGTGTAATCACTTAGCCGACTTGCCTGTTGCATGTTGTGTGTGACGATGGCAACTGTGATGTCTTTTTTAAGTTCAGTGATCAACTCTTCTATCGCACCTGTTGAGATGGGGTCAAGTGCAGATGTCGGTTCATCAAAAAGCAAGATCTCCGGTTTTAATGCCACAGAACGTGCAATACACAGACGCTGCTGCTGTCCTCCACTTAAACCCATCGCAGAATCTTTTAAACGGTCTTTTGTTTCTTTCCATATTGCTGCATCTTTCAGTGCTTTTTCAACACGACCGTCTAACTCACTTTTATTTTTAAGCCCAGAAAGCTTCAATCCATACGCTACATTGTCATAAATGCTCATTGGAAATGGTGTGGGCTTTTGAAAAATCATCCCTACACGTTGTCTAAGTCCAATCAATTCATTCTCTTTTTTAAGATCAAGAAGGTTCTCCATTTTATCTGTTTCAGGATTACGTAGGTTAATCTTCCCTTCATACTGTGCACCTGGGTAGAGATCATGTATACGGTTCATAGCTCTAAGTAGGGTTGATTTCCCACATCCACTCGGTCCAATAAGTGCAGTGATTTTGTTTTTATAAATTTTAAGGTTGTTCTTTTTGAGCGTAGGCTCTGGTGCTCCAGGATAAGTAAAGAAAAGGTCCTTCACATCCATTACTGCTTTTAAATCTTCTTTTGCCATACTATTTCTTTCCTTATTATTTGTGTCTTGTAACATATCGACCTACCAGGTTGATAAAGAGAACGATTGCTGTCAATATAAATGATGCTGCCCATGCCAGTTCTCTGCTGGCTTCATCCGGATAGGTTGCCAGGTTGTAAATACTTACCGTCAAAGACGGAAACTGATCTGTCAAGTCCATTGAGAAGAACTGATTGTTTGCCGAGGTAAAAAGTAACGGTGCGGTCTCACCAATGATACGAGCAAATGAGAGTAAAATACCTGTAGTCACGCCCACTTTAGCAGCTTTGAGTACAATTTGTAAAATCACCTGTTTTTTACTGCCCCCCAATGCAATACCTGCTTCTCTTAGCTCTTTAGGTACAAGTGCTAGCATATTATCTGTTGTTCCTATGATGATAGGAACCATCATAATGGCTAAGGCGACGACTCCAGCCCATCCATTATACGTTCCAAAAGGCTCAACCATGAGCGCAAAGACAAACACCCCTATAACAATAGAAGGTGCAGAGGTCATGACATCAGAGAGACTTCTAATAACAGAGGTCATTTTACTGTTTTCACCATATTCGCGTAAGTAAATTCCTGCAAGGACACCAAGCGGTACAGCGATAATCGTCGCCAAAATTGCCATGGTAAATTGTCCTACTAACAGATTTCGTATACCTCCTTCTACCAGGTCATTTGTAAATGTTGATAGCTGTATACTCGATACACCCTTATAAGTAAGCGTGATCAATATCCAAAAGAGAAATCCTATTCCTATAAGTGCAGATACAGTAGAAAGTACCAAGACTACTTTGTTAAGTATAAGTCTATTCATTATTTTTTCCTCCCAAGAAAGTAGAATTTAGCCACTGAGATAATGGCGAAGCTCACAACAAAGAGTATCAATGCAAGGTAGTACATACTTGATATCTCAAGATCTTGTGCTTCTGCAAAGTTGTTTGCAAGTAGTACTGGTATAGATGTGGTTGGATCGGTAATACCTTTTGGTATGGACATCACCGAACCAATTAGGAATGCTACAGCCATCGTCTCACCCAAAGCACGCCCTAAAGATAAAATAATAGAACCAATAATTCCACCTTTTGAGTAAGGCATGACCACATCTTTAATGACTTCAAATTTTGTTGCACCCATGGCATACGCTGACTCTTTGAGTACATCGGGTGTCGTGTTCATAGAGTCACGTGTGATAGCCGCCATAAAAGGGATCACCATGATCGCAAGTACGATACCTGCTGTGAGAAGTCCTACACCGTTACCACCTACAGTAGACTGAACGATAGGAGCAAAGTAAAAGAGTCCCCACATACCATAGATGATACTCGGAATAGCTGCCAATAATTCAATGGCAATTGAAAATGGTTTTACTATTTGACTGTGAGCAATCTCTGTTAAAAAGATAGCGATACCCATAGCCAAAGGTGTTGCAATAACCATAGCAATAAGTGTGCTGAGTAAAGTACCGATAATAGGTATATACCCACCAAAGATACCACCTTCATCATCTTCACCTGACTCCCACTCTTCTATCCATAAAAAGTCAAAACCGAATTCGTGCAGTGATTGCTGCGCATAGCTAAAAAGAACAGCAAATATCCCAACAAGGATGAAAAGTGAGAGTGTTGCAGAAAAAAAGGATAGATTCCTAAAAAGATTACCGCTCATGTAGTGCCTTCATTATGAATTTTGCGAAGTATATTACAAGATGGTAACATTTTGATTACCAAATATATCTTACATTTTATAAACGTATTCAAGGAGTTACAAAATAAATATATTTGGCAAGAAGAGTCTCTCAAGAGAGCTCCCTTAAAACTAGGGAGCTTAGAGGGGGGGGTGTAGTGTTTGACTAGTTTATTTGATCTTTTTATCTTCCCAGTATGCTCTAATAGCATCTTTCGTTTCTTTTGGAAGTGGTACATAACCAAGATCTGACGCTGCTTTGTCACCATGTGTGTAAGCCCAGTCCATAAATGCTGTAACTTTTTTATTTGACTCTGTTTTCTCTGTTGGAAGCAAGATAAATGTTGCCGCAACGATAGGATATGATGTTGCACCTGCTGGGTCACCGATGACTGCATAGAAATTGTTATCAGCTGTCCATGTTGCATATTTTGCTGCATCCTGAAATGATGGTACGGTCGGGTTAATGTATTTACCCTCTTTGTTTTCAACTTGAGCAGCAGTGAGTCCTAATTTCTCTTTGTATGCATACTCAATGTACCCAATAGAGTTTTTGATTTGTTGAATGTTCGCTGATACACCTGAGTTTGACTTACCTGCAACCAGTTTAGCTGCTTTCCATGTTGGTTTTTTACTCGCTTTGAGGTTTTCGTCAATTTTGTTTAGGAAGTAGGTAAAGTTATATGTCGTACCTGACTTGTCTGCTCTTACTGCCACTGTGATAGGTGCATCTGGAAGTTTTAGACCTGCATTTTGTGCTGTGATTGCAGCATCATTCCACTTAGTTATTTTCCCACTAAATATTCCTGCAATCGCTTCACGGCTTAGCTTTAACTCACCGTCTTTAACACCATCAATGTTATAGGCAAGTACGATAGCACCTACAACTGAGGGGAACATGAAAAGTTTAGCATCAGCAAGTTTATCTGCTTTAAGTGGCTTATCTGAACCAGCGAAGTCTACCATTCTTTTTTTAATGGACTTAACACCATCACCTGAACCGGTTGGTGTATAGTTGACTTGATTTTTTGTTGCGGCATAATACTCAGAAGTCCATGCTTTGTATACAGGTCCTGGGAAAGATGCCCCTCTACCTTTGAGGTCAGCAGCATTGAGGGTTGTCAATGCTATAGAAGCAACTACGGCTGTTGTTACAAGTTTTTTTAATGTCATCGTTTGTTTCCTTTAAGAAATAATATACTGATGCTTCACACTATCAGATTAGGTGAAGTATAAAATAACTTGGAAACAATTTGGTTACAGACACAAACTATGCCATGTACCTTTTTTTCTTACTCTCTTTCATTAAATGAAGGTCAACCAAAATAAATCCGTCAATACAATAATTAAACGCTTTGTCATAACCAAAATCTAAAAACTGTACCCCATTTTCATTGCATAACTCGGCATACTGCTTATATAGCGTTGGTATGGTGTGTCCTAAATAAGAGAGTTCTTCTTTCAGTACCCGCTGATCTTTACGATAATCATACCCACAAAACATCTCTTCACAATACGCTTGCATCTCTTTAGATATTCTATATTTCGCTTTATGCTGTACCAGTTGTTTACCGGTACCAAAATAATGGCTATAAAAGTAAATAAGGAGTGCTTTTGCTTGCGTTGAGAAACTATCACTTAAACTCACTGGACCAAAAAGATAACGTATATGAGGGTACATCTTTACATATGCACCAATACCTTGCCACAAATAATCCAATGCTCTAGAGTTCCAATACTTTGGTTGTACAAAACTACGACCTAGTTCTAAGCCCTGTTCAAAATAGCTGTCAAATGATGTATCAAATTTAAACAAGGTACTTGTATATAATCCTTCTATGTCAAAATCATTGATAATATCACTACAGTTACCTATCCGGTAAGCACCTGCAATTTCAAGTGCTTCGTCATCCCAGATAATAAGATGTTTATAGTAAAAATCATACACATCTATGTCGCGCTTCTTACCAGAACCTTCCCCTACATGTCTAAACGAAACCTCTCGCAATCTTCCTATCTCTTTAATGACACAATTTTCCACTTCAGATTCATAGACAATAATCTTTTTACCGTCACTCGTCCTCCCAAGCTCTATGCCATGTTTAAGTTCAGCTTTGAGTTCACGGCTCTCTTCTGGTATGGAAATCTCATTTTGCGTTGCAAAGATAGGCTTATTATTTTTTGCCACTTTATAGAAGTGTTTTCTTAGTAGTTTCACAGTCTCTTTTGTAGAGATACTTACCCTACTGTATGACTCAAAGGCAATGGCTTTACCTATCTTGAACTCTATTGTTTTCCCTTTTGCCTTAAACATTTCATGGGGGAGTGTCGCTGTTGCTAAAGAACGATTTATCATAGAAAGAAGGTAAAAATTCTTTGAATTTTTAGCAGAAATATAAATGGGGAGTATAGGTGCCTGCATCTTAGAAGCTATCTTCAAAAATCCACTTTTCCAAGGCGTATCCTTAATACCATGTGCCTTTGCACGGCTCACTTCACCTGAAGGGAAGATAATCACAGCTTCTTCTGCCTCAAGTGATTTATATATACGCTTCACCGTCTCTTTGTCCATTTTCCCATGTACATTATCAACAGGAATAATTATATCTCTAAGGTTATCAAACTGATATAAAAAAGAGTTTGCAACTATCTTAATATCTTTTCTCACATCTTTAAGTAGGTGTATAAGTGCCATAGCATCCAATGCACCCAAAGGGTGATTTGCGATAATAACAGTACGTCCATAAGCAGGTATGCGTGTAAGTTCATTGGTTTTTAATGAGACAGAAATATCAAAATAATCCACAATCGATTCAACATAAGAAAATGTATCTTTATGTGCATTTTCATTCATAAACGTATTGATTTCATTTTCATGAAAAAGCTTTTTCATTGTAGAAAATAACAATTTCTTAGCAACATTAGGAAATGTCTCTATCGAAGGGTAATGATGTACCATATAATTTTCTACAGAGAGTTGCATTAGGCAATCCTATACATATGGTTAATCTCCACACAAAGGTGCTCATGCACAGCTTTTACCTTTTTATGTGCATAAAAAAGACTTTCTACCAAATCCCACTCTTCATAGATAATCTCTAGTGCTTCCTCTTGTGACATAGTAAACGTTTTTGCAAGCTTTTTTGCAAGCTTTTCCAGTTTTTTTTCAGAAATAAACATTTCTTCTTTCATTGAAAGTCTCCTATAATATTATAAGACAGTATAAGTAAGAGTGATAACATTTTTATAACATTTAAGTACGCTTCTGTTCGATGATCCTTTTACTGTATTTTTCTAATTTTTTTTCAAACTCGTGTACAGAATTATTATTGAAAAGATTTTCTCTTTTGTCGAGTCTATATCCAAGTGTAAGTTCAAGTTCAGATAGTTTTATCTTTTTATATAAATCAATAATTTTTAGATTTGTCAAACCACCTAAAAAATTTCTTATAAGTAGAAGACTTTCTCGTCTGTACATCTCAGGGGTCAATGTGTCTTTTGTTAAATGAAGAAACACATTTTTATACGTACTACTGTCTATCATATCTATCTCAAAGTCATGATTAATAAAATAGTCTGCAACCGTTGTGAAATAATGATTAAATGGCTTTTTAATATCTTTAATCTTCTTTGATCCCCATAAATATGTTTTAGCTACACTGTTAAAGTCTTCTCGTAACTGTTCTATCTCTGCGTTTATAGGTATTAATTGACCATTTTCTGAAAGAAAAAAATTTCTATTAAATGCCATAGATATACTATTCATTACATTTTGAAATTCTGTTTTAGCATTACTCTTTTGATTTAAAAGCATAATAAGTAGCTCTTTAATCTTCATTGTGTCACTGTGCGAATGATTCATCGTATCAACTTTCTCAAACCTAAGGCTAGTAAGCTTTCGAATATCTTTTATCCGTACTTCACTCTCAATACAACGCGTCAATATCTCTTTGAGTTTTTGTTTTGAATAGATATTCAATGCATCAATAATATCAGTAACTCTATACCTATTCTCATCCGCAATATCCATCGCCTGGCACAGTATAGTTTTCTCTGTTGTGTTATTGATAACAATACCTTTTGATGCAAGATATTTCTCTTCCACTTCAATTGCATAGGTTAAATAATCTTTGAGATAAACATACTCAGGATACTGAGAAATCTCTTTCTTTCGTTTAATCAATGACGCAAATGCATATCGTCTAATATCTTCAGGAAGCAAATCAAAAAGTCCATATTTCGAGATACGTCTAAAGTTATTAAGGTTAGCATTAAACCTAATAGGTGTTGTCAAAGTTCCAGATGCTTCTCTCAACATTTTGTTTAAAATCACCTCTCCATCATGGCTGAATGCGGTATGTCCAATATCATGTACCAAACCAATCACTTTTGCAATTTTAAAAAAGTTTAAATTAACGTCATTCCCAAGTTCTCTACTCACATGGTTAAGTATATACTCTGTACCTAAACCCACTTCCACCGAATGACTATATCTGTTTCGTATACTGTCTTTCGTTTTTTTAGAGAGATACATAGGTATGTCTTTAAGTCTAACAAATATTTTATGTCCTACTATATGCATTTCACATTCTTCTATTAAACTTTCATTGATACTCTCTGTCAAATATATACATTCCTTGAAATTTATCGTAGAAAACTAAGGGAACCATCTGGATATAGGAGAAAATGTATTGGTGGTTAGGGTAGTGCACTATAGTTTAGATATTTTAATTATTATAAACTTTGGAACGTGATAGTTCCAGTATGGCTCCATTAGTCTTCTGAAAAAATTATAATACCTTTTAGTAACAAGATGGATACAGAGGAATATTTAAATCTACCCTTTAAATAATAGGATGATTTTTATGAAAGAGATGTAGAGATAGAAGTTCTTCTACCTCTACAGAGAATGCAATGATTAGCTTGCTTTTTTAAGCGCTTTTTTTGCTACTTTTTTTGCTACTTTTTTAGTGGTAGGTTTTTTCTTCATCACAACTTTAGTTACTTTTTTTGCTACTGCTTTTCTATTTTTCTTTTCAATAACTTTTTTTGCTACTGCTTTTTTAGTTGCTTTTTTTGCTACTTTTTTAACGACTTTCTTTTTTACAATCTTTGCCATAAGATGGCTCCTTTTTTATGTTTGATTAATTATATTACTTACTTTTAGTAATAAATTATAGAGATTGTATAGTTTTTATTCTTAATAAAATATAAAATATTCCTATTCTCTATAATATATGGTATTATTCTATATAAATGAAAGATTAAAGGCATAGTATGACTTTTATAGACTTTAAAAAACAATTACTTGATGCAGACATAAGTCTGCCCAAGTTTAGTAAACTTATTAAGGTCAGTGAAAAAAATCTTCAGGCATATAAGAAAAAAGGTGAAGTACCCAATGCCATTGCTGTTGCGGCAACATGCTTTGCCTATATGCATCAAAATGGAGATGATTATCGTACTATTATCGAAGCTTTAGAATTAAAATCTAAAACAAAAAAAGGTGCTGGTTTTGCTAAAAAAGAAAAGAAAGAAGATATACAGATAACTTAAAAACACTAAACCAACTTATATCCTACACCCCAGATGGGGACAAAATACTCTTTTTCTCCAGCAGGATCTATCTTTTTTTTCAGTCTATTCATGGCTACATTAATAGTCTTATCATGAAAATTTACAGAGTCATCACCCCAGACCTCATCACGGAGAAAGTCTCTATCTAGCGGTTGTTGTGCATTTTTCACAAAGGTATAGAGAAGCTTAAATTCTAAATTGGTTAACTCCACATAGGTATTTTCTATGCTAAGCTCACGTTTACGTACATCTAAGACAAGGTCTTTATATTTTATTTTATCCTCTTGTATCAGACCACTTCGTCTCAAAAGTGCATCCACTCTCAAAACAAGCTCTTTAGGAGAAAAAGGCTTAGTCATATAATCATCGCCACCTGACTTAAACCCCTCTTCAAGGTCATCCTCTTTATCTTTTGCGGTTAAAAAGATTACAGGTATATTATATCCCATCTCTCTCATCTGAGAGACAAACTCTGCACCTTCAATCCCAGGAAGATTACGATCAACAATCATAAGTTCAGGATTCTCTTCTTCTAAAAACTGTTCTACATTTTCTGTTGAAGTGAACCCTGTGACCTCATAACCTACTTTAGTAAGATGATATTCAAGTAGATCTAAAATATCTTCTTCATCTTCAATAATAACAATTTCTATATTTTTATTTTCCATGCTACTATGATAATATTAATTGATAACATTTTAATTACAATTAAAAAGGATAGAGACAATATGTATGTAATGTGGGGGATAATTTTAGTGAGGAGGAAGGGTCAAAAATGACCCTAATGTTTACAGTATTAAACTGCAAACCCTTTAATGACATAGAAGATAATGGCTGAAAGCATAGCCGCTGCTGGTACGGTAATGACCCATGCTGCCACAATTTTCTTGACCATACCACGTTTGACATAATTCTCTCTAATAGAACGTTTAAGACTTTTAACTTTTTTCTTTTGTGCTTTGTGTGCGGCGATGAGTTCAACTTGTTTTTTGTAGTCATCCTCTTCTTTCACTTCTTCTAATGATGCTTTTAAAGATGCTTGTTTGTCCATTTCTAGTTGTAGTTTTTCTTGTTTTACATTTGTCTGTTTAGAGTCTAACCATTCACGTAAAAAACCAACACCAAAGACAGCACCCACTGCAATATGTGTAGAAGATACAGGTAAACCAAGCTGAGAAGCAATCACCACGGTAATAGCCGCAGCCATCATGATAGAAAATGCTCTCATCTGATCAAGTTCTGTAATCTCTGTACCCACAGTCTTAATAAGTCTTGGGCCAAAAAGTGCCAAACCTATAGAGATACCAAGACCACCGACAATCATGACCCATAAAGGAATAGAGACTTTTGTTGATACACCTGTATTTGCAAGTGCATCATACACTGCAGCTAAGGGTCCGACTGCATTTGCAACATCATTTGCCCCATGTGCAAAAGAGAGAAGTGCTGCAGCGAAAATAAGTGGTATGGTAAAAAGAAGGTTAATCGATTCTCTGCTGTTTTCTAAACCTATCACTTTTTTAGCTATTCTAGGTTTAACGGTAATATAGGTAATTGCCGCACCTACAGCACCAAACATAAGCGCAATCACAATACTAGGCTTTTTAGTTTGTGGTAAAAATGTCAATGTCTCTACAATCACTGGCCATATTTTTTTAAGACCTTTTACTGTTAGGTATGTTACAAATGCTGCTGCCATAATAGCTACCAATATAGGAACAATTTTTTTAGCAGAAGCAAGTTTATCTTCTTTGTAAACAATTTGAGATTTAATAATATATAAGAATATCGCAGCAATGACCCCACCAAGTACAGGAGAGATAACCCAGGAAGCTGCTATCTTCCCCATGGTTCCCCATGAGACAATAGAAAAACCACCAGCAGCAATACCACCACCTAGAACACCCCCAACAATTGAGTGGGTCGTAGATACAGGTGCTTTAAGCCAAGTTGCTAGGTTTAACCAAAGTGCTGCAGCTAAGAGTGCTGCTGACATTGCATACACAAATATCATAGAGTCGCCACCAAATGCAGCGGGATCAATAATACCTTTTTTAATAGTGCCAACAACATCACCACCGGCTATCAATGCACCGGATGCTTCAAAAATAGACGCAATAATAATAGCCCCACCAATGGTAAGTGCACCAGAACCAACAGCTGGTCCCACGTTATTTGCGACATCATTAGCACCAATATTCATAGCCATATATGCACCAAATACTGCGGCTAAAACCAAAAAGCCACCATGAGATATATTACCTAAGATACTACTTGCATAAAAGGCTACGGCTACTGCAAACCCGGCACCTATAATCATTTTAAATGTATTGTTCATTTCTCTTCCTATGTGTAAATTTTTGAAAGTATAGAAAAAAAGTATTACAATTTTGTTACCAAAATGTAATCAAATAATTTAATGAGAAAAGGTTTGAGAAAAGAGAATAAAACACTACACCTTGAACTGCTATTCAAGGTGTATATGTGTAAGAAAGATGTTAAATTAGAATTTATAAATCATATCTAATTGAACACGCTCGTAGTCCGCCTCTTCACCTGTTTTAGTGTTGCTTGCGTAAATTTCATTGAAAAAGAAGTTACCCGCAAGGTATAGGTTTTTACCAGCTTTGTATTTTGCTCTAATTGCATGACCACTTGCAGAAGTACCACCACCGAAGTTATCTGAGTCAGAGTATGCACCAAATGATGCATCTTCTTCAAGCTCTGTGTATGAATATTTTACTTGCCAGTCACCAACTTTTTTAGCTTTACCCAGTTGAATACCTAAATCATAACCAAAGTTATTCTCATCTGCACCAAAGTTATAGACAACGCCTGCTGCAACTTTAAGTGGCTTACCAAATACATCTTTTAATTGTAGTTCAGCAAATCCTTCTACAAGATGATAATCATTAGCATACAAACCGTTAGTATCTAAAGTGTTACCTTTCCTACTACCAAAGAGTGTTGTATTACCTTTTAACCCATCATAATAATAGATACCAGCACCTACATTTAATTTTGCAGCGTCTAGTTTTGTTTTATGTACATATTGTGCTAAAAATAGATTCACATCATCTTTCGCAACAGATGCTTCTTCTAAAGTAGGCTGGTTTACACCTAATGTAATAATGCTAGAGTCATCTTTATACTGATAATTCACCCCATTCATTGAAACATCGTTATCCCAAACTAGTTGTGATTTAATAGGTCTATACATCATGTATGGTTGTCTACCTACTTTTAGCGTACCATTTTCAGTCTTATATGCTAAACCTAAGATGTTAAATCTAAGTGATTGCAAAAAGTAATCGCTTAAAGGTTCATCATCATTAAATGTTTGATTCCCTGAAGTTGGATTTGCAAAACCAGATCTCATTCCCACTTGGAACTGGAGACTATCTGTTAGATCAATTTTTGAGCCTAGTCTTAAACGATATCTGTTTCTGTACTTATTGTCAGCATCATCTCTTTCTATACTCTCATATCTTAATCTTAAATCACCTTTGAAATGAAATCTGTCTAAAAAGCTACTTTCAACTGCGGGAGTTGTATGAGCAGTCTCTACTACTGGTTCCATTGGAGCAATCTCTCCTCCTGCCATTGATACTGTTGCTATAGCGACCATTGATAATGCAATTTTTTTCATTTGTGTACTTCCTTAAGTTTGTTTTGAT
Organism: uncultured Sulfurovum sp.; assembly: GCA_902727855.1. GTDB lineage: Bacteria > Campylobacterota > Campylobacteria > Campylobacterales > Sulfurovaceae > Sulfurovum. The sequence continues at coordinate 57,077 of CACVAS010000066.1, read as the reverse complement.
GCCGGAAGTATAAAAAGAATTGATTACAGAATGGTTACAAGAGCTGTTACTACTTTGTAACCCTTGTAATTTACAATGTGCTTATCTCAAAAAGAAGAGAAATATAAAAAAGAAAGGAAGAAAAATGAAAGTATCAAAGTTACTGAAAAAAGTAGTGAAGAAAGAAGGCAAACATTCACATACTGCACATATCATTGTTAAATATAAAAATTCTAAAGAATTTAACTATCTTGTTGACTTAGACAAGTAAAGCTCTCTGTAGCGTAGAGAATCATACGCACATACGCATTCATCTCTTAACTCAAATTACTATAATATACTACTTGACTACTTGCTCTGAAAAGGGTTCATACCACCCATCATGCCCATTGCTTGGGACTTTTTATTCTCTTCAGCCATTTTATTTGCATCATTCATTGCAGATATCAGTAAGATTTGTAAGTATGCCTTATCTGTAAGCATCGACTCATCGATGTTAAGATCTACCACTTCCCCTGCACCATTCATGGTTAACTCTACAAGTCCACCTCCTGCTTTAGCAGTAAACTGTACATTTTTTGACTGCTCTTGCATCTCTTTGGCTTTCTCTTGCATCTGAGACATCATCTCAGACATTTTACCCATATCAAGACCTTCAAACATGTAGCACTCCTTGCATTATTCTAAACCTTCAAACTCTTGAGCAATGCTATTGTCATCATTTAAAATAACCACTTTAGGTTTGTAAGTGTCTGCTTCTTCTTCTGTCATGGTTGCATACGCAATGACAATGATTTTATCGCCCTTATGGACTTTTCTTGCAGCTGCACCATTGAGACACATCTCTTTTTTCCCAGACTCACCAGGAATAATATAGGTTGAAAAACGTTCACCATTATTGACATTCACGATATCTATTTTTTGACCTATTCTCATGTTTGCAGCTTTAATCAAATCTACATCTATAGTAATAGAACCTACATAATTTAAATTTGCATCTGTAACAGTCGCTCTATGGAGCTTAGAATATAACATTGTAATGTTCATTAAGTTTGTTTCCTTAAATATAGTATTTCAGTTTAGGGATTATAGCAAAATCCCACCTAACTCTTTATTATACTGAAAATTGTGGGGGAATTGAGGGAGTAAGTTCAGATACGAACTTACTTGATGTACTGTAAATCTACTTACTTTGTAGCAATAGACGCTGGGTCTATAGGGTCACCCCACATAATATCTGGAATCACATACTCATCAACAACGTTTCCACCTAAAATATGCTCATCTATAATTCTATCTATTTTCTCTTTAGTAAGTCCTACATACATAACATGCCCTGGTTCTACCAACATCACTGGACCATTGGCACAACGGTTAAGACAACCTGTCTGTATAGGTGTTACTGTACCTATAATCCCTTTTTGCATAAGTGACTGTGATAAATGCTGAAAAAGCTGTTGTGACTCTGGATCATCTGCTTTTACACAAGAAGGTTTTGGCATCCCTGGAGGTGCTGATTGTTGACATTTAAAAATGTAAAATGCTGGTTGTGGTATACCTGGTGTCATATGAAGTCCTTAAATTTTAATTGAGAGTATTTTACTCCTATTTACTTAATGTGAGATTATCTTGAAAAAGGCAATGACACTTTTCTCTTATTCCAACTAAAAAATATCAATTTTTCTTCCTAGACAAATAACTATAAATACCCAAAGAGATAATAATCAAAGCAATCCCCATAATAAGGTAAAGGGCATGTATCATCGCAGAATAATCATGTAGTGCAATCTTAAATACTACCATAAGTGCCTCAATAGACAGTGCAATGATAATGGCTATGGAAAACTTTGTGAGTACATTTGCATCTTCAGACTCATTACTATAGTTTTTAAAAAAGACTTCCCTTTCTAAAATAGTTTTTGCAAGATCAAAAATTGCCAACCCTAAGGTTAATGCCACAATAGGTTTAAAAATGGCATCTAGTGAAAAGTCTCCTTGGATAAAAATACTAGACAAGTACCCCAAAATGGCATAGAAAATAGCAAAAAAAGCAAAGGCCATGAGAGAAAAACCTACTGCTTTGTAAAAAAATGTTGTAAATGTATTGAAAGCTGGGTTTAACTCTACCAACCCTAGTCTTCCTAGTAAAGCAGAAAGTCTAAAATCTATAAAGATATATCTATCATTTTCTTTTCTCATCACAGTGATGCATGTATGTCCTGTAGTAGAACTCAAATAAGGTGCAGATATAAAAAAGTCTTCTTCTTTTTGCATCATCTTGGTACTAAGATAGATTCTACTTTTACCTTTTGCAGAGACTTCAATTTTGTTTCTATAGACATTTGGCGCACACTGAATATATTCCAAATCGGTGATATATAGCAGCTCCATAGAAGGAAAAGTTTTAAACACCTTTTTATAGTTACTAGATGCTTGTGTTAAAATCGAACCATTATTTTTTAATGTTGTTAGAATAAACTTTTCAATATCTTCCTGATTCTCTTTATATACCTTGATAAACTCTTTCACGCTATACCTTTATGTTCTCTCTAGTCCTATTCATCATCTTTCGCAAACTTCTCATAAAGAAAACTCAAAATTGCTTCTCTACATCTTATATACTCTTCATCATGCTGAAGCTCTACTCTATTTCTAGGACGTTCTAAGTTTACTTCTAGTATTTCACCTATCGTTGCTTCTGGCCCATTGGTCATCATAATGACTCTATCACTAAGTAGTACAGCTTCATCAACATCATGTGTAATAATAATCACTGTATTTTTAACATTTTTTTGAATACGCATCAAATGTTCTTGGAGGTTTGCCCTGGTCAAAGAGTCAAGTGCACCAAATGGCTCATCCATCAACAAGACATCTGGTTTTATAGACAGTGCTCTTGCAATCCCCACACGCTGCTTCATACCACCAGATATTTCGCCAGGAAGCTTGTCTTTTGCTGCATCCAAATTTACCATTGAGATAAACTTTTCAACACGTTCACGTAGTTCCATCGCATCCAGTTCTGGCATGACCTTTTTTACTGCCATCTCTATATTGTCATAGACGCTTAACCAAGGAAGTAAGGAGTGGTTTTGAAATACAACTGCTCTGTCGGGTCCGGGGCCTTTGATTTCATGCTCTTTAAGATATATATCACCTTCTGTTTGCATATCAAGGCCTGAAATCATATTGAGTAAGGTAGATTTCCCACATCCACTATGCCCAATAATAGCAATAATCTCATTTTTTTTAATTTCCAAATTGACATCAGTCACGGCTATATAATCTTCTTTCCCTGGAATAGGAAATCTCTTCTCTATATTTTTTAAACTTAAAAATTCACTCATTATGCTTTACCTTTTTTTCTATAATCAAAGAAGTCGGCTACTTTACCCATGATAAGATCTAAGATAAATCCAATTAATCCAACCAGTATAATACCAATAATAATATTGTCGTATGCAAGGTTATTGTACTCATCCCATATCCAAAAACCAATACCAATACCCCCTGTTAGCATCTCAGCAGCAACAATAACCAACCACGCGATTCCTAGAGATAGTCTCATTCCTGTAAAAATAAATGGCACTGCTACAGGTAAAATAATTTGTACAACTTTTTCTAAAGGTGTAAACTGTAGTACTTTAGCCACATTCATATAGTCTTCACTCACAGAACGTACGCCAAGAGCAGTGTTAATAATAATAGGCCATATAGATGTGATGAATATGGTTGAAATAGCTGTCATGTTAATATCTTGAAAGATAAAAAGTAACAATGGCAACCATGCCAATGGTGAGACTGGCTTAAATATCTGTATAAATGGATCAAAAGCATACTGGGCATTCTTACTCATACCAATCAATAAACCTAATGGTATACCAACAATCAATGCTAAAACAAACCCACCAAAAACTCTTTTTAATGACTCTAAGATTTGCCAAAAGACACCTTTATCATCTTGGTTTTCTATGTAAAAAGGATTTGACAACACACCTTCTACCTCGTCACCCTCTGCATTCACGCCACCAAATGCAGAAACATATGTATTTTCAGGTGTTGGAAAATCTTCAACCACACCTGCAATACTTTTCCATACACCTAAAATAGCAATAAATACCATGAGAGGTAATACTATTTTTTTAATAAGCTCATTATTCATTTTTTTCCTTCATCATATAAACTCTTAAAAGTTCTCTATTTCTATTGACAGAGCAATAGCTTAAAATATAAACTATACTTTGTAGCAAAAAGGATTTTTAAGAGTTTACGTCTTTGTATTTATAGGTACCTGAAGTTGGAAACAGTAGTAATTTTCACATTTAAAAAAGGAGGATTTATGTGCTTCAGGCACCTATAAATACAAAGAAAAATGCCTTGTATTTTTAATTATTTTTTAGTTACAAACTTAGGGTCTGCACACCCTGCTGGTCCATAAGGACATACATATGCAGGTTGTTTTGTTTCGACTTTCCAATCATTGGCTTTAAGTAAGTCTTCTTTGGCAACCTTTGAGTTTACGACTTGCGCATCAAAAATATACTCAACAGCTTTGTTTGGATCCCATACTTTACCATCTATAAATTTGTTATATTCATCCACACCATCTTTTTTCCAGGCACTTGGAGGCAATGTATACCCTACTTCTTTTGCTACTTCTGCAAACAAATCAGGTCTATAGACAGACTCTATAACTTTTTTCATATCAATAGGTTTATCAATCTGTCCCCATCTATACATCTGTGTCATAAACCACATACCGTGTGAATAAAACGGGTACGCTGCATAATAGTTTGCAAATGTATTAAACATAGGGTTAGAACTGTCTACCCCTTTGTTATAAAGGAATGTACCACTCATTGACTTTCTTAGTACAGATTTGGGTGCCTTCACATAATTCTTTTTAGCCAAGTAACCTATAGCCTCTTCTCTATTTTCCCATGATGCATCTAGCCACATTTGTGCCTCAATAATGGCTTTCATTACTGCTTTTGTTGTTTCTGGATACTTTTCTACAAAATCAGCTCTTGCTTGAAGCACTTTCTCTGGGTTGTTGTTCCAAATGTCATAGTTAGTTACTAATGCAGAACCTTTACCTTTAAGCACAATTCTTGAGTTCCATGGCTCACCCACACAATACCCTTCTATATTACCTGCTATAAGGTTTGACGGCATTGTTGGTGGAGGAAATGGTTTAATGGTACAGTCGGCATCTGGAACAATACCTGATGCTGCCATCCAGTAACGTAACTCATAGTTGTGTGTAGAGACAGGGTGAACCATACCAAAACTAAGTGGTTTGTAGTCATCACCTTCAGCTTTATGTTTTGCATCAATATATTTTTTCAAACTTGCTGCAGAAACGGGTCTCTCGGTTTTATCTAAACCATATTTTTCCATCTCTTTAATAATGTTGTTTCCATAAGTAATCGCGTTTCCATTAAAGTCTAACGATAAGAGTGCTTGAAGGTGTGCATTTCCATTAATTCCTATGGTTGCTGCAATTGGCATTCCTGCAAGTGCATGTGAAAAGTCATACTCTCCAGAAATCACTTTTTGCTGGATACCAGGCCATCCTCCCCCCCTCTTTTGCTACATGTACGTTGAGTCCATATTTTTCAAAAAAACCTTTTTCTTTAGCTACTACAATAGGTGCACAGTCCGTCAGTGCGATAAACCCTATTTTAAGATCTGTTTTTTCTAACTTTGCCATAGCTGCTGTTGTTACTATACTCAGTCCCAGTCCAAGACTTAATACTTTTTTCATTATATTTTTTGCCATCTAAATTCCTTTTTATGATGATTTGATGCAAGTATAACAGCAAGAACAATGCTTTGTATACAATTTGTTGTATAAATATTATACAATATAATGGTTTCTTAATCATTTTATAGATTTTTATAATATTTAAAAGGCGAATTAATAAAAATTTGTGATGTTAATGAGATAGATAAGTTAAGATAATTTTATAGGTGGATAATTCACACACTTGAGGGATGGAGGTTTTCCATCTCTCTAGTGGAAGTTAAAGTTCGCTTTGGAGTATTAAATAATTTGTTTTATGGCATAATTTTGCCAAAAACCTTTCTAAGCTCAGAAGTAGTTTGATGTACCGGATTTGTACGAATCATTTTTTCTGATTGTCCTATCATAAAATAGATAGCATCAATGGTATGTTCTGTAATATACTCTTCAATATTTACTGCATTTTGAGGAATATACTTTTTGAGACGGAATGTTTCTGCCATGTCCATAAAATTTGTCATTTTAGCAAACGTTTTCATCATTGGATTCGCCACTTTTTTTATGGCATCATAATATTTATAGACTTTATTTGTTTTCATCTCTTTTACAATAATAGGTGTGATGAGTTTTTTAAGATCTTTTCTTGTATGTCGCTTGAAATAATCTGTTGCAGGACTTCCATCCATCATCAACATATCTGCCGCATCATTAAAAGACATATCATCCACTGAAGCAACAAATATCCCCGCAGTTTGTGGTGCAGCACGTGCAGCTGCCCTATTCATAGAAAGAATAAACTCATCTATCATATCACCACCACCAGCCATTCTCATCATATCTTCCATTTGGGAAAATGGTGGCGGAAGAGGAATCCTAACAGCGGCATTGTCCATAAAACCATCTTTCTTACCTAGCGTATCAACAGCTTGATCCACACCTATTTTTAAGGCTTGCTTAAAGGCTTTGGTAATAAGATCAGTACTTAATACCCCCATCGACATAGTTTCCACCATCTCTTTTGCACTCATATCAGAAGGATTACGAAACTTTTTAAAATCTTCTATACGCTTTTCAACTTTATCCTTTAAGTCGTCAAAACTAAAAGCCTGAAGTGAAATACTACCAAGTGTCATCATAATGACTAAAATTATACGCTTCATTTTTTTCCATGTTCGTCGCATGTAAGTAGCTCTCTTACTACAGCTCTATCATCAAAAGGATGTTTCACACCTTTAATCTCTTGATAATCCTCATCTCCTTTACCAAGAATAAGTAAAACTTCATTCTCCTCAAGTGCATCTAAAGCTAACTTGATGGCAAGTTTTCTATCTGGACAGGCAGTAACACCCTCTTTACCATGAAGACCAATTAAAATCTCTTCAAGTATATACTCAGGTACTTCATCACGTGGGTTATCAGATGTAACATAAATTTTATTCGCATAACGTCCCGCCACTGCACCCATTCGTGGACGTTTCTCTTTATCACGGTTTCCCCCCGCACCAAAAACAACAGAAATATCTCGGTCTTTCATAGACTCTAAGACCGCATGCATCCCATCATCAGTATGTGCAAAGTCTACTATCACTAAAGGCTTTTGACTCACAACCTCCATACGTCCTGAGACACCTGCAAAATGTTCTACCACTTCACATATCTGGGATATTGGTCTACCTGTTAGCATCTGTACAGAACCAATAGCTGCCATGAGATTAAACAAATTAAAAAGTCCCACCATAGGAGAATGGAATGTATCTTCATCTCTTAAGTGTCTAATACCTGCTGTAATACCATGAAGTAGTGAAAAAGCTTGTACTTTAAATGTTGCAGGTTCATCTACGCCATAACTTTGTGCACCTACAGGATTATACGTAATATTTTTAATATCATCTTTGTTTAAAAGCTTCGGTGTTTCATCAGCAAAAAATAGACTCTTAACACGTCTATACTCTTCCACTGTACCATGGTAGTCTAAATGATCAGAAGTTACATTGGTATGGACTTTCAATGCAAAAGTAAGCCCTTCAATACGTTTTTGATCAATCGCATGTGAACTTACTTCCATTATAAAATAATTACAGCCCAAATCAAAAGTCTGTTTCATATTATGCAGTGTTTCAAGTATAGAAGGTGTGGTCATACTCTTCTCTTCTATACGTTTTTCCTCTGCAAATAAACCACGTGTACCTTGCAAAGCTGGCTTTTCATCAAGGTCAAGTAAAAAGGAGTATATGGCAGCAGTTACCGTAGTCTTGCCATTGGTACCAGTTACACCCACCACTTTCATAGTATAAATATCCCATAAAGCTATAAGCTCTAAGGGTGTAATGTTTTCTGGTCTATGTTCAAGTCTTTCATAATAGTTTTTATTTTGTTCAGTTAACAGAAATAAAGTCTCACTATCTAGATTGGAAGTATCATCAGTTATTTTTGTATAACCATGTTTTACATTAAAGTTTAATACCACTATCGATGCCCTTTTACAACATTGTAAAGGGCTAATACATCTTGGTCATTTCCAAAAAGGTGTGAAGTGGTATCAAGATATCGTAATACCATCTCATCAAATCCCTCTTCAGATAATTTTGTTACAAAGTCTATAAACTCATCTTTATTACTAATCATCACTCTTGTAGAAAACATAATATCTTCAAACGTTGTCCTAAAAGATCCTCTACTCTCAACCAATTTTATAAAGTCGCTATAGCGTATACCATCTTCATACTCTAGTTGCTCTTCAAAAGGGTCTGCTAAAAGTTTTTTTATATCAAGTTTAGAATGATTCAAAGAGTCCAAAAGTCCATTGATAATCTCTACTGCATTTGTTTTTTCTTCTTTAATCATTTGATAATAGTCAAAAAGTGCTTGTGCTTCTTCTCTACTCTCGACACCCAAGTCAGAAAGATACACACCAATCTTAGCTTCATCAAGGCTAGGATAATCTTTGAGTATCAATCCGTAAGAACGTAAAGCATCCACAAAGTTTCCCTGAAGAAACTCCATCTCTGCTCTTTCTAAAAGTACTTCTTGGTTTATTTTATTCATAACTATATTATTTGATCCAACTTATCTTCAAATCCATGTGGTACATTGACAACTGTTACGTCTGGGTGAATCAAAGTCTGCATTTGTCTTTCAACACCAAACTTAATAGTCGTTCCTGAAGACCCACAACCAACACAAGCCCCTTGAAGTTGAACATAAACCTTACCACCTAAAATACTAATAAGTGTAATATCACCACCATCCAATTGAATTGAAGGTCTCACTTTATCTATTACACTCATCACTGCTGGTTCTAACTCTTCATCTGTAAATGGAATCAATCTATATCCTTTTAATCATTATTAATATTATTATAACGCATGCATAGTAAAAGTATTATATGATGCATCTATGTTACTGTGTTATACACTAAAAGTGTTTCTTTGTCAATGGGAAAATTGGTCAATGGAAAAATATAGGATTTAAAAAAGTAGTAAAGTAAAGAATCTTGAATATCAAGGCATAGCCTCAATATACAGTTTAAATTATAGAACTTATATAAGTTCTATAATTGCCATAGGTGCTGCATCACCTTTTCTCATACGTGTTTTAATAATACGTGTGTATCCACCATTTCTATCAGCATACTTTGGTGCAATTTCATTCACTATTGTATTAGTAATCTCTTTGTGTTGTAACATTGCAAAAATAGCTCTATGTGCATTAAAATCACCACTTGAAGCTTTTGTAATTAGCTTTTCATAGTATGATCTAAGCTCTTTTGCCTTTGGCAATGTAGTCTCAATTCTACCCTCTTTTGTTAAGGCAATAGAAAGGTTTTTAAGAAGTGCCGCTCTATGTGCAGAAGTTCTGCTTAGTTTACGGTAACCATGCTTATGTCTCATGTTTGTCCTTTATTTACTATATAAGAGAATCAACAGAAAGTATTATACTTTTTGTTGCTCTATCTTTTTAACAAGATTTACTCTTGTCTGATCTGGTAGTTCATAGTCTGAACCATATCCGTGCTCTACGAGACAGTCATTAATTTCATCAAGAGATTTTTTACCAAGGTTTTTGATATTTTTAATCTCATTTTCACTCATTAATACAAGTTCACCAAGATATTTGATTCCTGCTCTATCAAGTGAGTTAAATGATCTTGCACTCAACCCAAGGCTATCTACTGTAGCCATAAAGGGTTTCAGTTCACCATCATCGCTGCTTCTTTTTAATGGTGCTGTCGATATATTGACATCAAGTACGCCATTGAAAACAGAAAGTTGCTTATTCATAACTTCCAAAGCATTGGTAAATGCTTCAACTGGACCTAGTTGTCCATCTGTTTCAATATCAAAAACAATTTTTTCAAAATTAGGATTGTCTTCAACTAATACTGGGTCAATTCTATAGTTAGCTTTTTTTACTGGTGTAAAAAATGCATCCAATGCAATAGCCTCAGGAGAGACTTCATCTCTAAGGTCTTCACTTGGTACATAACCAATTCCCTTAGAGATAACGACTGTAAAATTGAGTTCTGCATCTTCATTCAAAGTTGCCAATGGTAAGTCACCATTTACAACCTCAATTTGATCATTATTAAGGTCTTGTGCAGAAACTTCTTTATGACCAGTAAAAGAGTACTTAACTTCAACTCTATCACTTTCGTCTTTTATTTTAAAACGAATATTTTTAAGATTAATAATAAAGACAGCAACATCTTCATGCATACCTCTGATGTTATCAAACTCGTGTGCTGCGCCTTCTATCTTGACAGATATAGGAGCATACCCAATAGAAGAACCTAAAATAAGTCTTCTTAGTGGATGTGCGAGGGTTACAGCATAACCACTTTCAAAAGGGTAAGCAATAATTTCAGCATTATTTGAACTGATTTCATTGACTTCTACCTCTGATGGCATAAATGGTGCAATTTTAATTTTTCTCATCAATAGCCTTTACTTATGTATTATTTAGAGTATAGCTCAACGATTAGACGCTCTTCAACTGGGATTGCAATCTCATCTCTTTCAGGAATTCTTGTAAATAGCCCAAAAAGTTTCTCTTTATCCATATCAACCCATTCAACCATACCAGTTTGGTTTGTCAATTCAATGGCTCTAACAATTTGAGGATTGGCTTTACTTTTTTCTTTAATTTCTATTTTTTGACCTGCTTTTACTCTGAATGAAGGAATATCAACTCTCTTACCATCAACAAGAACATGTCCATGATTTACAAATTGTCTAGCACTTGCTCTAGTGGTTGCAAAACCCATTCTGTACACTACATTGTCAAGTCTCTGCTCAAGAAGTTGGATAAGGATTGAACCTGTGTTTCCTTCTTTTGAGTTTGCTTCTTTGTAAAGTGCTCTAAATTGTTTTTCTGAAACACCATACATGAATTTAGCTTTTTGCTTCTCTTGAAGCTGTAAACCATACTCAGAAATCTTTGTTCTTCTTTGACCATGCTGCCCTGGTGCATATGGTCTTTTTTCTAATGCAGATTTACCGCTGAGTCTTCTCTCACCTTTTAATCCTAAATCAACGCCAAGTCTTCTTTCTAGTCTTTCAACTGGACCTCTATATCTTGCCATGCTTATACCCTTCTCTTCTTAGGTGGTCTACAACCATTATGTGGAAGTGGTGTAATATCTTTTAAAAATGTTACTCTAATTCCTTCAGTTGCACCAATTGCTTTAACAGCAGTATCTCTACCTGAACCAGGACCTTGTACTTTAATTCCTACTTCTTTAACGCCATTTTCCATTGCTTTTGTCATAGCATCTTGTACAGCCTCTGTCGCTGCAAATGGTGTTGATTTTTTAGAACCTTTAAATCCAAGTGCTCCAGCTGAGCTCCATGCAATTACATTTCCCATTTCATCTGTCACTGTAATTACAGTGTTATTGAAAGTAGCTGCTACGTAAACAACCGCTTTTGCTATACTTTTTTTTGCTTTTTTCTTAGCCATATTTAACTACTCCTTATGCCGCGCCGACAGTCTTACGCTTACCTTTTCTAGTACGCGCATTTGTCTTTGTCTTTTGACCACGACAAGGTAGTCCTCTTCTGTGTCTAAGTCCTCTATATGATCCTAAGTCCATTAGTGCTTTAATATCTAAAGTTACTTTTTTTCTAAGATCACCTTCCACGATAACATTCTCTTGAATATCATTACGGATAAGTGCTGCTTGTGCATCTGTAAGCTCATGAACTCTAATGTTGAAATCAACACCTGTTCTATTAAGAATATCTCTTGATGTTTTTAAACCGATACCAAAGATGTAAGTAAGTGCATACTCCATTCTTTTTTTCTGTGGTAAATCAACCCCTGCAATACGAGCCATGCTTATCCTTGTCTTTGTTTATGTTTTGGATTTTTACAAATCACGCGTACGATACCTTTGCGTTTAATGACTTTACAATCATCACACATCTTCTTTACTGATGGTCTAACCTTCATGGTTAACTCCTACGTTATTTATAGTAGAGCTTAATGCTCTTGCACCTAGACATTTCTGCCCTTATTTTGCGTGGATAGATGATGTTCACTATCCAACCCTTGAGTAATCAGTGCGAAATTAATCAAAGATTCTTCGCGCAGTTTCCTATACCTATAGTAATAGGGAGGAGGATTATACCGAAATATATCTTGTTGCTTTCTTATGTATTGGTAAAAAATATTTGAAATGATTTAAATGGAGTATTATTAGAGAGGATATCTAAACGTTCAACAGTAAATGCTGAACGTAAGAAATGCTATTTATATCTGAACGTAATACGTCCTTTATCAAGACTATACGGAGTCAATTCAACTTTTACTGTATCACCAGGAAGTATTTTAATGTAGTGCATTCTCATCTTTCCTGCAATATGACAAAGTACAATATGCCCATTGTCTAATTCAACTCTAAATGTTGCATTTGGTAATGCTTCAACAACTTTACCATCAATTTCTATTACGTCATCTTTTGCCATTGTTTTCCTTTACAATTAATTCTTATCTACTTATACTGAAGCGGGTGCTTGTGTGAGTATAATAGCTTTTCCATCTACTACTGCAACTTGATGCTCGTAGTGCGAAGTTTTTAATCTATCATCACTGACAACTGACCATTTATCTTCAAGTAACAGTGGTGTACCACTCTTTTGACATACCATTGGTTCTAAACAAAAAACCATGCCATTCTTTATCTTAGGACCTTGATTTGTTTTGCCTTCTAAATAATTGGGAATGTTTGGTTCATCATGTGGTTTAGTTCCAATACCATGTCCACAATAGTCACGTAAAGGGAAAAACCCTGCATCTGTAATGCTGTTCTCCAATATCTTGGTAAGTTCTTTAAAACGCATACCAGGCTTAATAGCCTCAATCGCTGTATAAAGTGCATTCTTAGAACACGCGATTAAAGCTTCATCTTGTTCAGATATTTTACCTACACCCATTGTTATAGCTGCATCACCAAAGTATCCATCTAGTTTTGTACCAATATCTAGACCCAATATATCACCTTCTTGAATCACACTGTCATCTGGTACCCCATGTATACATACTTCATTGAGTGAAGTACATACTGAACCAGTAAATCCATACAGTCCTTTAAATGAAGGTACTGCACCATGTTTACGTACAAATGCTTCACCTAAGGTATCAATTTCTTTGAGGGTCATGCCAGGTTTGACAATGTTTTGAAGATATTCTAATGTGAGCCCAACTATTTCGCCAGCTTTTTTCAGCTTGGCGATTTCGTCAGGTTTTCTAAGTGCGATAGCCATTACAGACCTACATTACCTAGTGTATCATATTGGTTCATAGTTCTTTGTGCTTCGATTTTTCTCATCGTATCAAGTGCAACTTGAACAATAATCAGTACCGCTACCCCACCAAAATAGAAAGATGCTCCCATACCTGAGATAACCATAAATGGTATAGTCGAGACAATGGCTAGGTACACAGCACCTGAGCCTGTCAATCTACTCGCCACTTCATTTAGAAACTCTCTAGTTTGTTCTCCCGGTCTTACACCAGGAATAAAGCCACCTTGTTTTTTTAAATTGTCAGAGATATCTTTTGCGTTAAATGCGATAGATGCATAAAAGAATGCGAAGAACATCACAAGTAAAAATGTAGCCACGTTAAATGTCAATCCACCAGGAGCTAAAGAATCTGCAACAGCTTTCGCAATATCTGAACTGCTTGACTGTAACATTGTGAGTGGGAACATAAGTATTGCAGAAGCAAAAATAGGAGGAATCACACCAGAAAGGTTTACTTTGACTGGAATGTAGTTCATCACTCTTTTTGTTTGATTCTGCATAATGGTCTTTCTTGAATACGAGATTGGCACACGTCTCTCACCAAGTTCAACATAAATAATAGACAAAATAGTAATAAGCATAATAGCTAAAATACCAAGTACTACTAAGAAATTCATCTCACCGGAGTTTACAAGACCTACAGTACTACCAATGGCAGAAGGTAAACCAGAAACAATACCAGCAAAGATAATAAGTGAAATACCATTACCAATACCTTTTTGTGTGATCTGCTCACCAATCCACATCAATAACATTGTACCTGTTAACATAGAAAATGTTGTTAATATAGTAAATGTCGTAGGGTCAATCATCACAGCACTTTGCCCTGCTCGTCCTGTCATACCTTGAAGTCCCATAGAGACACCAATAGCTTGAACTACAGTAATGAAAATGGTAAAATAACGGATAATTTGCATATATTTCTGCATACCATCACGCTCTTTTTTCATTTGACCAAGTGCGGGGAAAGTTGCAGAAAGAAGTTCCATTACAATCGATGCTGTAATATAAGGCATAATACCTAAGGAGATTATACTTAAACGTTCAACGGCTCCACCAGAGAACATATTCATCATACCAACACCATTATTAGCATTGCTATCAAAGAACTCTTTGATAACAGCTAAATCAACACCTGGTGTTGGAACATAGGCTAACACTCTGTACGCAAATAAGAATCCTAATGTAATAAGAATTTTTTGAGTTAAAGCGTTACCCATAATTATTTACCGCTTGTTGTTACAGCATCGTCTTTGATTTTAGCCGCAAGATCTTTTGCACTAGCACCAATTAACTTTACTCTTTTAACAGCTTTGTCAAGCTTATGTACAGACTTTATTGTCTCTAAAGAGATTTCTGAAAGTTCTGCAACAGCTTTAATTTTTTCTACATTAATGACATATGGTTTTTCAACTCTTGAAGTAAAACCAATTTTTGGAAGTCTTTTTTGAATTGGCATTTGACCACCTTCAAAACCTCTTTTTGCCTTGTAACCAGATCTAGCTTTTTGACCTTTGTGACCACGTCCAGCTGTTTTACCTGTTCCTGATCCCTGACCGCGTCCAACTCTTTTTCTATTTTTCGTTGAACCTGGTGCAGGTTGTAAATTATGTAAACCCATAATTACTTCCTTATGCTTTTATTCTAGTAAGTGCTTGAACTGTTGCTCTTACTAAGTTATTTGGGTTGTTAGAACCAATTGATTTTGTAAGGATATCTTGAATCCCTGCAAGCTCAAGTACTGGTCTAGCAGCACCACCAGCGATAACACCTGTACCTTCAGATGCTGGTCTTAGGACAATTCTACTCGCATTGAATTTATGTTCAATGTCATGCGCTATTGTTGTTCCTTTAACATTCACCTTCACAAGGTTTTTATGTGCATCATCAACCGCTTTTTTAATCGCGTCTGGTACTTCTTTGGCTTTACCAAATCCATATCCAACTGTACCTTTTTTGTCACCAATAACAACAAGTGCAGTAAATCTAAATCTTCTACCACCCTTTACAACTTTAGTAACACGACCGATATTTACGATTACTTCTTCAAATTCTTTTTCGATTTCTTCGTTATTCTTGTTTTCCATCATGCTTCCTTATAACTTAATACCAGCTTCTCTAAGCGCATCGGCAAATGAAGCAACAACACCATGGTATAGGTAACCATTTCTGTCAAATACAACATTTTCAATGTTTTTAGAAGCAAGATTTTTAGCCATCTCAGCAGCTACCTTTTTCACGTCTTCTTGATTTGCTTTTAAACCAAGCTTTCTACCATCTACTGCAACGATTGTTTCACCAGTAGTGTCATTGATAGCCTGTGCATAAAAGTGCTTGTTAGACTTATATACAGAGAGTCTTGGAAGTTCTTGCGTACCAAAGATCTTACCTCTTACTCTAGCTTTTCTTTGCGCGCGAAGTTTATTTTTTCTTTTTTGAATACTTTTTAACATCTACCCGCTCCTTACTTACCAGCTGCTTTACCAGCTTTTCTAATGATATGCTCATCAGTATACTTAACACCTTTACCCTTGTACGGCTCTGGTGGTCTAAATGATCTAATCTCTGCTGCAGCTTGACCTACGGCTTGTTTATCAGAACCTTTAATCTTTACAATGTTTTTCTCAACAGTGATTTCTAAACCTTCTGGAATAGTAAATTCAATTGGATGAGAGTGTCCAAGTTGTAAATTAAGTGTTTTACCTTGAACAGCAGCTCTGTAACCAACACCATTGATTTCTAAAGACTTTTCATAGCCTTTATCTAAACCAATAATAATATTGTTAAATAAAGCTCTATAAGTTCCCCAGTATGCAGCATCTTGTTTCTCTTCACCAACTCTGGCAAAGTTAACCTCAGAGCCATCTATACTGATTTCTACTCTACCATGCGTTTCAAGTCTTTTTTCAAGATTGCCCTTCTTAGCCACGAGACACGTACCGTCTAGTGATACATCAATACCACTTGCCACAGTAACTGGTCTTTTTCCTACTCTTGACATCTTTTCTCCTTACCAAATACTACAGATTACTTCACCACCAACACCAAGCTTGAATGCTTCGTCATTGGCAATAACACCTTTAGAAGTAGAAACTACTAAAGTACCGTAACCGTTTTTAAATGTTTTGATATCATCTTTACCTTGGTGTACACGACGACCAGGTTTAGATATCTTTTTAAGTTCGTTAATCACGCTTTTTTCATTTTCGTCATACTTAAGAACCACTTTAATTGTTTTTTTGTTTCCATCTTCTTTAACTTTAAAACTCTCTAAGTACCCTTTATCTACTAAGATAGATACTGTTGATTCAATTGTTTTAGAGTGAAGTAGTGTTGTAACGTCTAGTTTTCTTTGCGCAGCATTTCTTATACGTGTAAGAGAGTCTGCAACTATATCTGTCATCATTTTATTATTCTCCTTACCAGCTTGCTTTACGCATACCAGGGATTAATCCCTCGTTAGCCATTTTTCTTAAACACACACGACAAAGTCCAAAGTCTCTGTATACTGAGTGAGGTCTACCACAAATATTACATCTTGTATATGCTCTAGAAGAGAACTTAGGCGTTCTTTTCTGTTTAGCAATCATTGATTTCTTAGCCATTAGTTTCTCCCTTTAGCAAAAGGCATTCCGAGCTTTTCTAAAAGCGCAAAACCTTCTTTATCAGATTCAGTACTTGTCACGACAACAATGTTCATACCATGGGTTTTAATTACATTATCAAATTCAACTTCTGGGAACATTAATTGCTCTTGAAGACCAAAATTGTAATTACCACGACCATCAAAACCTTTTCTAGGCGTTCCTCTGAAATCTTTTACTCTTGGAAGAGCAATAGAGACTAGTTTATCAAAGAAGTTATACATATTGTCACCTCTAAGTGTTACTCTAATACCTGTTGGAGCACCTTCTCTAGCCTTAAAACCAGCAACTGATTTTCTAGCTGTAACTACCACTGCTTTTTGACCAGCAATAAGAGAAATAGTATCTTGCATGTTTGCTATTAGCTTAGAGTCTTTCCCCTCTTCACCAGCACCTACAGAGATAACTATCTTTTCAAGCTTAGGTGTCTGCATCGGATTTGTAATCCCACACTCTTCACGTAGTGCAGGAATGATGTCATTGTACTTTTGCTTCATTCTACTCATAAAATTACGCCTCTACTTTTTTTACATTTGAGATATGGATTGGCATTTCAACATTGGCAAATCCACCATCTTTATTCTCTTCAGTTGGTTTTACAGCTTTTTTAGCCATTTTACAACCAGCTACAATTACTGCATCTTTTTTAGTCAGTACTTGAAGAACCTCTCCAGTTGTACCTTTATCATCTCCAGCGATAACCATTACTTGGTCACCTTTTTTGATTTTAAATGTCTTAGCCATTACCATACCTCCGGTGCAAGTGATACAATTTTCATAAAACCTGCATATCTTGTTTCACGAGCAACAGGACCAAAGATACGTGTACCAATTGGTTCTTTTTTCTCGTCAATAATTACAGCGGCATTGTCATCAAAACGAATAAGTGAACCATTTTCTCTTTGGATCTCTTTATGTGTTCTTACAACAACTGCTTTTATAACCTTACCTTTTTTCACTTTACCTGTTGGTAGTGCTTTCTTTACAGAAGCAACAATCACGTCACCTACAGATGCATATCTTCTCTTAGATCCACCAAGAACTTTAATACACATAATCTCTTTTGCACCAGAGTTGTCTGCTACAGTTAATCTTGTAAAACCTTGTATCATTCTACCTCTCCTTTTTGAACTTCTTTAAGTACTTCAAGGAGTCTAAAACTTTTTGTCTTAGAAAGAGGTCTACACTCAACTGCAGATACAGTATCTCCAACATTGATTGTGTTGTTCTCATCATGAATAAGATATTTTTTAAATCTTTTTACAGTCTTGTGATATCTTGGGTGAAGTACTCTTCTCTCAACTAAAACAGTTGCAGTTTTGTCCCCAGCCTTTTTAATCACAGTACCTTGTATTTGTCTTTTTGGCATGTCTATCCCTTACTTCGTAGCAGCAGTTAATGCTGTCTGAATTCTAGCGATATCTTTTTTCGCTACTCTTAACTCAGTAGTGTTTGTTAATTGCATCGTCTTCTGCTTTGCATTTAATGTAAACAACTCTAGTTTTTTCTCTTTAAGCATAGCTGTCAATTCTGCTTCGCTTAATTCTTTAATATCAATATACTTCATTTGAATCCTTTAAAGCGATAATTTTACACTTAAATGGCATTTTATGAATTGCTAATGTTAAGGCTTCTCTAGCCAAATCATCTTCTACGCCTGTCATTTCAAAAATAATTCTTCCTGGCTTAATATTCATAACCCATCTGTCAACAGCACCTTTACCTTTACCCATTCTTGTTTCAAGTGGCTTGGCAGTTAAAGGCTTATCTGGGAAAACTCTAATCCAAGTTTTACCTGTTCTGTTTATTTTTCTTGTCATTGTAATACGCGCTGCTTCGATTTGACGTGAATCAATTCTACCCGCTTCTATAGCTTTAATTGCGATATCACCAAATTCTATTTTATTACCGTTGAAAGACTTTCCACGATTACGGCCTTTTTGCTGCTTTCTCCATTTGGTTCTTTTAGGCATTAACATCGTTATTCACCTCTCTTTTGACGTGGTTTACGACCACCTTTTTTCTCTTCTTTTGGCTCATCTTGAATACCTTTTGCAAGTACCTCACCTTTAAAGATCCATACTTTAATTCCAATGATTCCATAAGTAGTATGTGCTTCAGCAAAACCGTAATCGATTTTTGCTCTAAGTGTATGAAGAGGAACTCTACCCTCTAAGTACCACTCAGTTCTTGCCATTTCAGCACCACCAAGTCTACCAGATACAGAAACTTTAATCCCTTTTGCACCTGATTTAAGTGCTCCTTGAATTACTTTTTTCATCGCACGTCTAAAGGCTGTTCTTCTTTCAAGTTGCATTGCAACATTTTCAGCTGCAAGTTGTCCTGAAGCTTGTGGGCGCTTCTCTTCTTTAATGTTAATTGCTACATCTTTACCAAGCATTTTGATAAGTGTTGCTTTTAACTTTTCAATATCTGCACCTTTTTTACCAATAATAATACCAGGTCTAGCAGTTACAATATTTACTCTTAACTTCTTCACAGTTCTTTCTATGATGATGTTAGATACACCTGCATAGTAAAGTTCTTTTTTAAGAAATTTTCTAATCTTATAATCTTCAGCAATAAACTCTGCAGTTCTTGCTTTAGCAGGAA
Source organism: uncultured Sulfurovum sp. (assembly GCA_902727855.1). Lineage (GTDB taxonomy): Bacteria > Campylobacterota > Campylobacteria > Campylobacterales > Sulfurovaceae > Sulfurovum. Next base: position 37,290 of record CACVAS010000066.1, on the reverse strand, counting down.
ACCATCTTGATTCCCAGTTTCTGTTAATTCCAAGTCTTAGACCTATCGGATTTACTTTTTGACCCATTACGCGCCCTTCTTAGTATTTTCAGTTTCTTCAGCTACGCCTACTTCTACAAGAATGTGTGCTGTTGGTTTAATGATTCTAGAAGCTGTACCTCTAGCTCTTGGTCTCCATCTTTTCATCACAGCTGCTTTATCAACTCTACAAGAAGTAATCGTTACTTCTTCTGGTTCATAGTCACCGTTTGCCACTGCAGACGCGATTACTTTTGAAACAATACCTGCTGCTTTGTTAGGCATAAACTCTAGTGCTGCAAGCGCAAGTTCAGCATTCATACCCTGTACTTCTCTAGCAATAAGTCTAGCTTTCGTAGGAGAAACTCTTACAAATTTTAATAATGCTCTACTCATATTAACCTACCTTCTTCTGAACAGAACCCTTGTGGCCCTTAAATGTTCTTGTAGGTGCAAATTCACCCAGTTTGTAACCTACGTGGTTCTCAGTTACAAATACAGGTACAAATTGTCTACCATTGTGAACATTGATAGTTAAACCGATAAACTCAGGGAAAATTACTGATCTTCTTGACCAAGTTTTAATCGCTTTTTTATCTCCAGCTTCTTTTGCTGCTAGTACTTTTTTCATTAGGTGACCATCGATAAATGGACCTTTTTTTGTCGATCTTGCCATATCTCAGCCCCTTATTTCTTTTTCTTTCTAGAGATAATTAACTTATCACTAGCTTTTTTCTTACGTGTCTTAAACCCTTTAGCTGGTGTACCCCATGGAGATACCGGATGACGCCCAGAGTTCGTTTTACCTTCACCACCACCATGTGGGTGATCAATTGGGTTCATCGCTGAACCACGAGTCTGAGGTCTGATACCTCTATGTCTAGATCTACCTGCTTTACCAACAACTTCGTTTGCAATCTCTTCGTTACCAATGGTACCGATTGTTGCAAGACACTCACCAAGAATATATCTCATCTCACCAGATGGAAGTCTAAGAGAAACGTATTTACCATCTCTACCCATAATTTGAGCATATGTACCAGCAGAACGTGCCATTTGACCACCATGTCCTGGGCTCATCTCAATATTGTGTACCAATGTACCCACTGGGATTGATTTAAGTTTCATTGTGTTACCAATTTTAATATCAAGTCCTGCATCTGCAGACATGATTTTAGTACCTACTTCTAAACCTTTTGGCTGAAGAATATATCTTCTATCACCATCAGTATATTTAACAAGACAAATTCTACAGTTTCTGTACGGGTCGTACTCAATAGTAGCTACTGTACCCTCAACGTTAAATTTGTTTCTCTTAAAGTCGATAATTCTATAAAGTTTTTTAGCACCAGCTTCTCTGTGACGAGAAGTGATTCTACCATTGGAATTTCTACCCGCAGATCTTGGAAGATTCTTAAGAAGTGCTCTTACAGTTGGTTTAGACGTAATATCACTACTGTCTAAGTTTGTCATCCAACGACGTCCCGGAGTTATCGGTCTATATGATTTCATTGCCATCTCTTACTCCTTATACCGCTAGGCTTTCGATTTTTGCATCTTCTGGAAGTGTGACATAGAACTTTTTAGAATCAGCTCTTTTTCCTTCGATACCTTTAAATCTTTTCACTTTACCGTTCACTCTCATTGAGTTTACTTTAAGTGGGTTAATGCCAAAGAATTCTTTAAACACCTCTTTTAGACCATTTTTAGTCATTCTTGGAGATGTTTGAACTACAATCACACCATCTTCTTGAAGAGATAAACTCTTCTCTGTATACATAATTGCTTTAATATCTGTAATATCTGCCATATTAAGCCTCTTTTGTCAATTTATCAAATACTGCTTTTTCAATCACTATAGAGTGATATGCTGCAGCGAGGTAAGCATTAAGCTCATTAGATTCTATAAGATATGCATTTTGAAGGTTTCTAAATGCTAAGAATGTCTTATCATCTATCATCTCTTTTACTACAAGTACATCTCTTTGCTCAAGTCCGTTCACAAATGCTGTTGCATCTTTTGTTTTACCAGACTCAATAGAAACTGTATCAACAACCAAAAGCTTTTCATTTGCTGCCATTTCAGCCAATGCATGCATAAGTGCAAGTCTTTTTTGCTTTTTGTTTACTTTTTGATCATAGTTCTTATTTGTACTTGGACCAAATGCAACACCACCACCAACGAAAATTGGAGATCTTAATGAACCTGCTCTCGCACGTCCGCCACCTTTTTGAGCCCATGGTTTTTTACCACCACCGCTTACAGCAGATCTATTTTTAGTTTGAGCTGTATTTGCTCTTAATCCAGATGCATATGCTTTACAGTAAAGGTAAAGATTATGTGGATGCACATCTAAAAATGATGCTGGAAGGTCTGTTGTTTTAATTACTGTTGTCTTCATTATTTAACTATCCTTACTAATCCTCTAGCACCATTGTGTCCTGGAACAGAACCTTTAAGTACTAAAATACCATTCTCTGCATCAAATGATACGATGTCATTTTTTACAGTTGTTTTTGTGTTACCGTATTGACCTGGCATTTTTTTACCACGCTGTACACGTCCTGGCCATTCAGCATTACCGATTGAACCGATTCTTCTACCAAATCTATGACCATGAGATGCTGGTCCACCACCAAAGTTATGACGCTTCATACCACCAGAAAAACCTCTACCTTTAGTATCTAAAGATGTTTTTACAAGTGTTGCTTCAGCTAAAGCTTCTAGGCTTAAATCACCTGCTTCAGTACCTTCAGCTACTTCAATTGTCATAAATTTGTTAAACTCTTTAGAAACACCAAATTTAGTCTGCTGACCTTCAATGCTTTTATTAAGTTTTTTACTTGAGTTATACGCTACAAGCGCTTTACCGTCTTCTTTCACTTCACAAACTTTAGTTTCAATAACCTTTAGAAGTGTTACTGGAACAGCTGGTACGTCAACAGTTCTGCTCATACCAATTTTTTCAATAATAAATTCCATCTTCTACTCCTACTTGCCCATTGATCTAATTTCAACTTCAATCTCAGGTGCTAGATCCAACTTCATAAGTGAATCAATAGTATCTGAAGTCGCTGAAACGATGTCAATCATTCTTCCGTGAATTCTAATCTCAAACTGATCACGCGCTTTTTTATTTACGTGTGGCGATTTAAGAACAGTATAGCTTTTGATTTTAGTTGGCATTGGAATTGGCCCTCTAATCTCTGCACCTGTACGTTTAACTGCATCTACAATAGCAGCAACTGATCTGTCTAACACTCTGTGATCGTAAGCTTTAAGCTTTAATCTAATTTTTTCCATATTTACCCTTTAAAGAACTCGTTAGCAAGGCAATGCCAAGGTGCCTAAACACAGGGCAAATACAGTATATGTAGCCCTCTAACATAAATTTAGGAACGCGTATTGTACCCAAATTTTCTAAAACGTATAATACTTTTTAGTCTTAAACTGCTACAATAAGTAAAATAGTTTCCTTTTAAAAAGGAAACATAAGGGTCTCACAGATGGAAGTACTTGAATACTATCAAAACAAAATACCACTCAGCTATGATTACACCCAACGAAAATGTATACTCACTTTAGCTGAAGATATCAACCTTTATGGCGTACGTGGCTCTGGCAAAACTTCTATGTTACTTAATCTTCTCCAAGAAGAAGAGAACCCAGTACTCTACATTGACCTGCAAGACCCCAAACTTATATTTGACCCTCTCACATCTTTACAATTACAACGGTTTATAGATAAAGAACAAATTCACCTACTTGTCCTTGACCACTATGAGGAAGGGTATTTGGAAAAGTTTCCCAATGTACATAGGCTTATTGTCATTTCACGGATTAAACTCAAGTCGCAACAGTTCAAACCCATAGAGCTTTTTCCTCTTGACTATGAAGAATTCTTAGCCTTTGAAAACAGCCATATCAAAAACCAAGGCTTTAACCATTTTCTACGCTTGGGCACCTTACCTCTCATAGCGCAAGACCCAAAACATAGTACACAACTTATGAAAACTTTTTTTCTCTCCTCTTTTAACCCTAATGAACAGAAGCTCCTGCTCATTCTAGCGCAACACCATACAAAGCATCTCACGACACACCAAATCTATACTTTTGCAAAAGAGAAGTTTAAAGTCTCTAAAGACTGGCTCTACAAAACCATAAAAGCGTTAACACAAGAAAAGCTCATACTTTTCATAGAAGACCGTTATGAGAAGTCAAGAAAAAAGATGTTTCTTTTCGATTTTGCCTTTGCCAAATACCTGACTCTCGGACAACCCTTTATTATTCAGTTTGACACCATGGTTGCTTTAGCACTCATAAAACACAATATACCTGTACAAACGTTGGGCATACATGGCTATGTCACACAAACCAATGAACTCATTATCTCTGCACCTTTTGAGAGTGAAGAGAGCCTCTGGCTCAAGTCACAAACAAAGTTCTCACTCTACCAACAGTACAACATCCAAAAGGTCACCATAGTCACCGTTGCCAATAGCTACACCTACAACATCGACTACCTTCACTTTGAAGCCCTCCCTTTTAACGAATGGTCAGTCATCAATGATGAAGAAGATCCTTTAACAAGCTTAGGAACCAATTTTTAAACCATTCGGTGACTATGCTTGCCGAAGCCTAAGCATTCTTTCACTATAATTCTCTCGCCTCTTTTCAGACCTGTGCAACAGTACTGAGAGACAACGGGTCAGGATGGGAACATAGCAGCCCACCTTTCTTTATTGTGTGCCGCAGTAATCTGGGGAGGGGTGTTATACACTACTTTAATACTTTAACAATAACTCAAAACAAAATTTTCTTTTTGAAATAAAATGTGACTAGTCACATGAGCTATCTGCTGAAGATAACCCAGTGTTAACGTAGCTTTGTTGAACTTTGTTCAAAAAGCGTCCTATAATGAGAGGTGTCCGAGTGGTCGAAGGTGCAGACCTGGAACGTCTGTGTGGGGTAACTCACCGAGGGTTCGAATCCCTTCCTCTCAGCCATACATTTACCCACTACTCACAAAGACCTATAGACAGGGACTTTCAGAGATTTTCTACTCTTTCTAAAATCACTTTGGCAACCTATTGGCAACCATTCTACTAAATATTATGTTAACTTTCTATTATGAAATACTCAATCAATACATACATTCTTTACGCTAAAATATTCCAAATACAATGATGTGATATAAGGGGTTATGAATGACTGAATTAATTGAACGTGGTATAAACAAAGGGTTAATTACACTTGATGTAGAAGAGAAATATATCACCTACCTACATCAAAACAAAAAAAGAAACTATACAAACCCTGAAGAAAAAGTGCAGGCAGATGCATTTTTAAAACTTGTTTTAACCTATGGATACCCTGTTGAAAACATTGTTCAATTTGTCTCTATTACAATGGGGGCTTCAAAAAAAGAAGCTGATATTATAGTCTACAATGATGCAGAGCACACCCAACCTCATATAGTCGTGGAGTGTAAACATAAAGATGTTTCAGAACAAGAGTTTAATCAAGCCATATCTCAAGCAGCTAGTTATGCCTATGCCTTATCAGGCACAATCAAATTCCTCTGGGTAACCTCGGATACAAGAGATGAAAGTTTTTTAATAGACAAAGATAGTAGTGTCAAGCAAACTATCCCTGATATACCTAGATATGGTGTAGAAAAAATACAAAAGTACAAATATGTTAAAGGCGGTTTGCGTCCAGGTGAAGAAGCTGGAGCAGATGAAGTAAAGCAATCATTTTTTGAACTAGAAATGATAGATGAAGATGAACTTACAAGACGATTTAAACAAGCACATAACGCACTTTGGGCAGGGGGTGAACTTAATCCTAGTGAAGCATTTGATGAACTTGATAAACTTATCTTTTGTAAAATATGGGATGAACGTAAAGCTAGAAGAAAAGGACAGCCTTATGACTTTCAAATCTTTAGTGAAACCATTCCTAAAAATGCAACTGAAGATGAAAAAAAAGAGATAGAAAAAAAGATAGAGAATGAACTTTATAAAAGGATTTTAGCACTTTATGCTGAGGGCAAATCCAAAGATCCAGAAGTTTTTAAAGATGGCATAAGACTTAATGCTAGTAAAGTTAAAACAGTCGTAGGCTATTTGGAGTCTGTAAACCTTAGTGAAACAGATTTAGATAGTAAAGGTAAAGCATTTGAGACATTTATGGGGTCATATTTCCGTGGAGACTTTGGGCAGTTCTTTACCCCAAGAAATATTGTTAAATTTATTGTAAGTGTCCTTCCTATAACTCATGAGTCTAAAGTACTGGATAGCTCTTGTGGTAGTGGTGGATTTTTACTCTATGCACTAGATAAAGTACGAAAAGAGGCAAGTGAATATTATGATGAAGGTAGTCGACAGCATTGGACACACTGGCATGATTTCGCAGAAAGACAGCTCTTTGGAATAGAGATAAATGAGCAAATAGCACGAACAGCTAAAATGAATATGATAATCCATGATGATGGTCATACGAATGTAATCTCTAGTGATGGATTACTGACAAGCGACGCGATGATAGCCAAGAGCGGTAATGAAGGATTTACCTATGGCAGTTTTGACTATATCATTACCAATCCCCCTTTTGGTTCAAGCGTTAAGCAAAATGAGAAAGCCTATCTACATCAGTACAGCTTAGGAAACAAAGATGTGAATTGGCTAGATACAGCGAATAGTGCTGTGACAGGAAGAACAACGCAAAGTACAGAGGTACTGTTTATAGAGCAAGACTACAACTTCTTAAAAGAAGGTGGATTTTTGGCAATCGTTCTCCCTGATGGAGTCTTAACCAATAGTTCAATGCAATATGTTCGTGACAACATAGAAAAATGGTTTAGGATAGTAGCCGTGGTGTCGATGCCTCAAACAGCTTTTGCACATACAGGTGCAGGAGTTAAAAGTTCGGTCTTGGTTCTACGAAAATGGAGTGATACAATTCATGAAGGGATAGACATAAAAGAGAAAGAGCTTCAACATACTATCAAGGCTCAAAACAGCTATGAGGAAACAATTAAGACATGGGATAAAGAAAGAAAGAGCATTCTGAAAACACATGATGGTTTCGATAATCAAACAGGTGAAACTGAAAAGAGAAAAGTAGAAAAGACCCCTGAATTTATAGCATGGAAAAAATCTATTAATGAAGTCTTTACAGAGAAAGTTAAAAACTTCAAAGAGGAGCTAGATGCGCAGTACCTACATGCCAAGAAAGAAAATATGAGAGATTACCCTATATTTATGGCTATTGCAGAGGATATAGGGTTTGATGCTACAGGTAGACCAACAGGGAACAATGAGCTTGAAACTATTTCTTTAAAGCTATCAGGATTTATTAATGACATAATTACAACGGAACAGATATGAGTGAAATAAATAATATGCTATTTTATATCAATCTTTCTGAACTAGAAAATAGACTTGATCCTCTTTTTTATGTTGCCATTAAAAAGATGCAAAAAGAGGTGGTCAATAGATCAAAATATGAGTGTATAGATTTAATAAAAGCGTGCTCAATCAATCGTGGTCGTTTCGGACATAGACCAAGGAATGATCCAAGGTTTTATGGTGGAGAGTACCCTTTTGTTCAAACCGGAGATATCGTTAAAGCATCGGAAAACAATGATTCAATTCAATATACACAGACATTAAATGAATTGGGGTTAGGAACAAGTAAACTCTTTCACCCTCCAAAGCTACTTTTTACAATCGCCGCGAATATAGGAGATACAGCTATATTAGATTACCCAAGTTGTTTCCCTGATAGTATAGTAGCATTGATTCCTCATAATGATAATTTATCTTTAGAGTATCTCAACATATATTTAAAGCATATTAAACCCTATATTGAAGCATTAGCTCCCTATTCTGCACAAAAAAACCTTAACAATCAACAACTGGCTCAAATCCCCTTGATTGTTCCGCCTGTTGAAGTTCAAGAAGAGATTGTCTTTAATATGGATAAGGTCTACAAGCTAAAACAGGAAAAAGAGGCGAAAGCTGAAGCGCTTCTTGGGAGTATTGATGATTATTTGTTGAATGAGTTGGGAATAAATTTACCTAAATATAATAATAATTTAGAGAGTCGGATGTTTTCGGTTGGATTGAATGAAATCACAAATAAAAGATTTGATCCTGACTATTATTCAACTCACTATACAATGCTTAATAAAAGTATTGAGGACTCATATTTTGATATTGATGAAATTTCATCTGTTGTTAGTATTATCAAAGGGGGAAAAACTCCTGCAAAAAATGATTACAGTAAACGTGGAACAGAGTTTCCTTTAATTAAAGCAGGTAGCTATACAAAAGATTTTATTAATCTAAAAAAAGTAGGATATACAAAAGAATATAATGGTAATGAAGTAGAAAAAAATGATATTTTTATCTTGTCGGCAGCTCATCAGTCTCAATATGTAGGAAGACAAATAAAGTTTTTAAATGAAATACCTGATACACACACAAGTTATGTAGGAGAGTTAATTTGTATTCGTACTATTCCTGAGTCTTGTAATCCTATGTATCTTTTTAGTCTCTTGAATTTAGAAATATATAAAAGTTTACTTAATAGAGAGAAAACGGGGCAAACTTCACATATCTATGGAAGAGATATTAAAAACATTAAAATTCCTTCTCCTCCTATTGAAAAGCAAAATGAGATAGCCCAACATATTGAAGAGATGAGAAAGCAAGCTAAACAACTACAAGAAGAAGCTAAAAAGGTACTTGAAAGCGCTAAGAGATATGTAGAAGAAATGATATTGGGGGAATGATGGAAAAAATAAAAATACAAATAAATCATACCACTCCTATAACAATTAGTGTATTGTCCCCTTTACTCTACGATGAGATAGGTGAAGAGTATAATATAGAACTAGACACAATAAAAGGGTATTTTGATTTTGAATATGTTTGTGCACTTCCCAATGACAGTTTTATCTCAATTGTCACTTTTCAGTTACCCAAATTTGAACTTAGAGATATTGAACTAAAAGATATCGTATTTTCATTTTTGAGTAGTGTGAAGAACCTAGATAATGTTATCTCTGTAGTCAAACTAAATGACTCCATTTTAAAACAACGAGCCTTTAAATATTATCAACAAATTGTAGATATTGAGATGGATTTAAGAAATGTACTCACATACATAATTACCTATGATAACAAGTCTATCAGCGAGCAGCTTTTAAAAGATTTTGGTATAAATAAATCTGAGAAAATTGAGCATGGTATATTACAAGATAAATATGAAAATGGGCTATTTTATATCTATTTCAACCACTACACCGAGTTTACAACACCAGAAAAGCTAAAAGCCAATGAAATGCTAGACTTTTTGCAAGATCCTAGTGTAGATAGTTTTGAAAGATTTAAGAGTAAATTACAACAAAGAGGGTTACAAGAGGAGAGACATTTAGATTTTCTTGCATCTATTAAAACAAAAATAAAACCTCTTGAGAAAATGAGAAATACGATTATGCATATTAGAAACTTATCTGATACTGTAGAGGATAATTTTATCAAAGCCACTGAAGATACTCCGATGGGAGATAAAGGCTTAAAATCTATCATACACGAATTTTGGGAAAAAGAAAAAGATGAATTATCAAATGTCACTATAATGGAACTTGGTATGTCTACTATTGAAGAACTTTTTGAAAATTCATTTTTTATTGGTGACTTACTTGATGTTTCTGATGCTTGTACAAGTGAATATATTTCAGAAGAATATACAGATGTTAGTGATTTACAAGATGATCTTCTTGGATATATCACGGATGAAGTAAATATTCTGCAATATGATATAAGTGAAGAAATGTACGGAGTTTTTTTATCAAAGATATCGCTTGAGTGGGAAAAGAAGGAAGATGATTTATAAATGTGCCATCAAATATAAAACTTTAATTTGAGGTACATTAGTTTTTAATAGCTATTAAGAATCAAAAGAAAAAAGGTTCCTTCTAAAAAATGATGTAGCTAATCATTTTCATTCCACCGCAATCCACTACAGATATTCACTTCTCTCCCTCTGCCACTCTGGCGAAGAGTAGGGTTCGGGATAAAGTCCTGAGGTAGCATCTAGCAACGCGGTGTAGGCAAAAAAGTAAGCTCTTCATAGTTAGCACCACTCTCAACATCTTTCATCGCTTCTAAGGTTTCATCGTTTGGTATTTTTACTTCAAAGGGTAGCCCTCTGTTAAATACAGATTGAGCTAAAAATATATTGACTGCTTCACTAAGACTTAAGCCATAATGTTTATATATCTCTTTGGCTTGTTCTTTGAGTTTTGTATCAAGATAAACATTTGTACGTGATTTTTCAACTACCATTTATATATCCTTTTTATTAAGTATAACACAATGTTTGTGTTTTGTAAAGTGTAAATTATCGTCTATTAATGCATGAAGGAGCACTAAATAATATAAGAAATAAACCTGCAAAAAACCCGTATTAATATCCGCAATAATGATGCTATACAACTCTTAAAAGGTGCCAACTTTACATAACGCATTGTTTGCTGAATATCTTTAATAGCTCATAAGCTTCTTAAATACTTAACCTCAATGCTTTCAAAACACGCTTTGCAAGGTTATGATTTATTTTGAGCTCCTCTGCTCTCTTCTCAAAGTTAGATACTACTTCTATAGTCTGCTGTATGATTTCTTTTGCCCATGATTCTTTTATAGAGCTTTCCTTGGCAATATAAAGCAAGTCTTCCATCGTAAAGTTATTTACTTTTCCTCTTATGGATAATTGATGGTTTTTAGTATACTCTGCACCGTTAGCATAGGTAATATCATATGCAGGGGTAATGCTCCAGCTACCCTTTTGATCCATCATGAATGAAAAGTTTTTAGCATGGTCATCTTGGTTTCTGGCGATGACATTAAAGACCATCCTCTTGAACTGTTCCTCAACTGCTGCTTGTTCTCCAGTCAAGTTTAGTGTGAGTTTTAAAAGCATATCGTATGAATAATGTTTGGGTACATTAAAATCTGTATGGGTTAGCCCTGCAAGGGTATGTGTGTGCATTCTGGTGTTGTTTATTCTATCAAATCGTTTAATGAGAAAATGACTAAGGTTACCATGTTCAAAGAGTTTTATTTCTGGAACATTAATACCACACTCTTTTGCCATAGACATATAGAGATATTCTAATTTTGTATAATCAAGACTCTTACCATCTTTTTCTTCATCAAATTTAATAAGCCAATGTTCAAACCCATCAGGTAGTGTATCCTTAGTACCATTTGTCATTTCGTTAGTCACTGGACTAAACCCTATGATGGCTTTTGCTCTGGCTCCACCTGCTGAAGCAGAACTCTCCATAAACTCAAACATTTCTTCTATGACATCTATCGCTTCTCCTGTGACTATTTTTTTCGAGTTTTCATAAAACTTTTGAATATCAATAATTTCAGCCGCATTTGTATCTTCACCTATATCTTCTGCTGGTCTATAACTAATAGCACCCATACCTCTGTCGCCTACAAACATTAATTTTTGTATCACATTAAGTTCGTAAGCTTCCAAGCCTTTTGATTCAAAATATCTTTCTATTACTTTTGTTCCAAATTTATCGGGTAAAGAATCATGAAATACTCCTGCTAAACCAGAAAAATATCGTTCATCATTATTGGTATAGACACCCTTAAAGTCAAGAGGTAATTTTAGAGGAGAAATTTCAAGTCCTAAACCTCTGAAAGTGTCGTCATATTCAAAATATATATTTCCTTCATCATAAATAATAGTACCTATCTTCTTGTCCCAAATATAGGGATAAACTTTAAAACTCATTTTCTTATCCTTTTAGGAAGTTTATGTTTATTTTCTATCTCTTCGATAGAAGCAAATGTTCTTTTTTTAAGTAAACCGCTGATGTTATCAAACATCTTTAAAGCAAACAATACTTTCAATAAATTTTCTAAAGAAATCATTTTTTTATAGATAAATGATTTATAGGTAGGAAGAGGCATTGAGGCTTTTAATGCCAGTTCCTTTTGCTGAACACCTTGGAATTTTCTTTCATTTTCAATTAGTTCTACCAACTCTTCTATAATACTCTTGGGTGTTTGTAATTCAGTCATATGCATCCTTTAAATATATATAAATATACCTTAATAACATTAAATACCTATTAAGTATTATATAATATACTTATATAAAATCTCAACCTTATCACTATCTGGAGCCAACTTTACATAACGCATCATTTGCTGTATATCTTTATGGTTCATAAGTTTTTGAATGGTATCAACTGTGGAGTTAATTTAGTCCGTTTCCTTTTTAAACATAATCAATTACTTTTATCATAAAACCTAGATATGTAGTATTAAATGAATAAATTTTTAACCACTAAAATACTATAATGCTGTCCATTAAATATTAAGGACATTGTCTATGAAAACATCTCTATCAAAATCTTTAAGTCATGCTTTAATGCTTCCTGTATTATTTGGATCACTCTCGTATGCAGATATCATAAACCTTGATGACATCACTGTTGAAGAGGGGCATCAGACCTCTCTTGTTGGTGAAGCTATAAGTTCTTCAGAAGGACTCGTGACACAAAGTGAGATAGAGAGTCGTCCAGTGCTTAGAACAGGGGAAATACTCGAATTTGTCCCAGGTATGGTAGTGACGCAACACAGTGGGTCAGGAAAAGCCAACCAATACTTTTTGCGTGGCTTCAACCTAGACCATGGTACAGACTTTAGTACAAACATAGATGGCATGCCTATCAACATGCGTACACATGGTCATGGGCAGGGCTATACAGACCTTAGTTTTATCATACCAGAGTTCATTGAACGCATTGACTACCAAAAAGGGCCTTACCATGCAGAAGATGGTGACTTTTCTGCTGCAGGTTCTGCAAACTTTTCACTGATGCATACACTAGATAGTTCTTTTGTCACAGTAGGTGTGGGTGAAAATGGTTACTACCGAACCGTTCTTGGTACAGACACCAAGGTAGGTGACAACCAACTTCTCTTTGGTTTAGAAGCACAGAGTTATGATGGACCTTGGAGTGACATCAGTGAAAATGTTGAAAAGCTCAATGTCTTGACACGACTTAGTAGACCTTTAATGGGTGGAGAGTTGACTATGACTTTCATGGGCTATGAAAATAGTTGGGACTCCGCAGACCAGATACCTGCCTATGCCGTGAAACAAGGCATCATTGATGAGCTAGGTTCACTTGACAAAAGTGTAGGAGGTAAGTCAAGCCGTTATAGCCTCTCTACACAATGGCAAAATGAGCATTGGGATATCAATGCCTATATGATTAAGTCTGATCTTAATCTTTACTCTAACTTTACCTATTATCTAGATGATCCAGTCAATGGTGACCAGTTTAACCAAGTAGATGAACGTATGATTTATGGTACCCAAATAAAAAGACAATTTCATGGTGACTTTGGTAATCATGCATGGCACCAAGACATAGGACTACAAGTACGTCATGACAAAATAGATGAAGTCGCACTCAATAAAACAAAACAAAGACAATACCTCAGCACTGTGAGAAAAGACAGTGCAGACGTTACATCTTTTGGGCTCTTTTGGGAAGGGGAATTGGCACTAAGTGATGCGTTAAGCTTCAACTTGGGCGCGCGTTATGACTACATGCATGTAGATGTAGAAAGTAACATAGCTCAAAACAGTGGAACTGCCGATGATGGACTCTTTAGTCTCAAAAGTGGATTACGCTATACCTTTAATGACAGCTGGGAAACGTACATCAATGCGGGACAATCTTTTCACTCCAATGATGCACGTGGTGCAGTCATAGGTATAGACCCCGTCTCTGGTGAATCTGTTGAACCTGTAGACTTACTCGTACGTGGACAAGGTGCCGAGATAGGGCTACGTTTCTTTGATGACCAAAGATTACACATATCCTCTTCTCTTTGGATGTTAGATTTAGACTCAGAACTTCTTTTTGTGGGTGATGCAGGTAACACAGAAGCCAGTCGTGCCTCAAGACGTTACGGTGTAGAGCTTACGGCATACTATTGGCTCAACAAATACCTCACTGCAGATTTCGAAGCAGCCTGGACAAGAGCACGTTTTAAAGATGATGTAGAAGGTGAAGGTAATAAAGTAGAAGGTTCTCTTCCATTTGTTTTAAGTGCCGGAATAGGTTGGAAACCTTCTGAGCGTTGGGAAAGCAATATTAGGTTACGTCACTTTGCAAACAGAGTACTTGATAGTTTTGGTGAGCAAGAGTCTGATGCATTTAACGTGGTCAACTTTGGTCTAGCCTATACTTTTGACAACTGGAAATTTAACTTAGATATCCTCAATCTCTTTGATAGCAATGACCAAGACATCGCTTACTATTACCCTTCACGTTTCTCTAGCCAATCTGCTGAAATTGAAGATATACACTACCACCCTATTGAGCCACGTACGGTACGTCTTGAAGCAAAATATAGTTTTTAAATCTTTTAAAAACTATGAAGGAAAAGATCTTTGTATCACCCCAAAGTTATTTATAGTATACTAATGGCTATATTTTAAAAGGTATCTTACATTATGCAAAAATTATTATTTTTATGTGTCAGCTTTCTCTTAGTGGGATGTAATCTTCCTTCTGACCCAACGCTTATGAAAAAGTCTTCCAAACTACCTACTATAAAAATGGACGTTGTCGATAAAGAAGCCTATACTGATGCTCAAAATACAGAAGACAACCGTACTGAAATTTTTACTTTAGATGAAAAACCCACTAGCGAAGTTGTGATACAAGAGTCAAATACATCACAGAGTCTCAATGTCATGCAGAGTCCTATGGAACAAGAAGAAACCTTTACGCAAACAGAAACAGTTTTAGAAGAGACAGAACCTAAAAAACAAGAGGTTGAAAAACCAAAAAAAGAAAAAAGAAAAGAGAGTGGCTACCGTAAAACAAAGAAAGAGTACTTTACTGGTGGTAAGATACGTCAAGAATTCATAATGACTGATAAAAGTGGACGTAATGGACTCATAAAAAAATATGGCTACGATGGAAGAGTCACCTCTATGGCACAAATACATGATGGTATGAAAGATGGTCTTGAAGGGCTCTATGACAAAAATGGTCGTATTTTAAGAAAGACGCCTTACACACAAGGTAAAAAAGATGGTGTTGCAAAACTCTTCTACCCAGATGGAAAGACTATGATGGAAGTAACCTACGTTCACGACATCAAACATGGACTAGCGGTAAAATACAATGCTGATGGGAGTGTCAATGAGCGTGTCATGTTTAGAAATGGAAATATTGACACCACTTACCAGCATAGTGAGCAAACCCAACCAACAGAGGGTCTTGCTCCTCTACCTGACGTACCTTATGGTAGTCTAACAAACTAATATGCGATGTCTCTTTTACCTACCTATATACATATTGTAAAGCCTAAACTAAAACACATCTACCTTAGTTTTAATGATGAAGGTCACCTTGTCGTAAAGTCACCTAAAATTTCTTTAGCACGTATAGAAAAACTTCTCTTACAAAAAGCCTCTTGGATTAATGCTTCACGTAAAAAACTGGCTCAAAAAAAAGGAAAAGCATTAACTTTTACACAAGACTCCCAGCTTTACTTTTTAGGAGAAAGTCATCCCCTTGAACTCATAGCCTATGATAAAAAAAGAACCAAACTTCTCTTTGATGGAGATACCTTTAGATTGTACTATAGCCAATATGATGTAAATGTATTTCAAAAACATATTGACACATTTTACAAAAATGAAGCGCAAGCCTATATCCCCACTATTGTACAGCAATGGGCAGAGACAATGCAGTTGACCCCTAGTAAAATCTCATTTAGAAAAACAAAACGCCAATGGGGTAGCTGTTCAAGTAAAAATGCACTAAGTTTTAACACCATGACTATGAAACTTCCTCTAGATGTGATAAAATATATCATTATTCATGAGTTGGCACATATTCAACATAAGCACCACCAAAAAGCGTTTTGGGCACTTGTAGAACAATATTTGCCAACATATAAGCAATGCATACAAGAGTTAAAAAACTATACAACCTAAGGAATACCATGGATTATTATATGCTAGGGCTCATGCTACTGTTACTTGTAGGTTCAGTAATGGTCTATGTCTATTATCTTAAAGATAAAAAAGAGCAGCTTGACAGTATTAAGAGAGGGTTTTGTCCACAGTGTAAACAAAACAACATTGAATTGACAGACCAACGTTCAGGTGGCTGTTCTGGCCCTCAAATCATGATGTTTGAGTGTACAGCTTGTGGCTACACCAATAGTTTTGCCGTACAAGACCCAAATTCTTGTTGTGGTCCAAATAGTTGTAAGTAAATAAACACGGTTGACAGACTATAGTTAACATGCTATAACTTTGACAAAAAAGGATACTCATGACTTTTGGTACTTCCGCTTTAGACTTTTCTATACTCCCATACGAAGAAGGAGTCAACCCTCCTGTAACTAAACCTAACCCTGCATTTTTAACCGATATTGGAGAAGAAGGCATGCGTGCACTGTTTTCACGTTTTTACGCCTTACTTTTTACAAGTCCCATTAAAGATATTTTTCCTTTAAATGAAGAAGAGATGCAAATAGCCTCTGGACACTCTGCTGATTTTTTCATACAAATTTGTGGAGGACCTCACTATTTTAACAAACATAGAGGTCCACCTCAAATGAGAAAGAGACATGCGCCCTTTCCCATAGGGCCTAATGCGCGCTTACACTGGCTAGTTTCATTAGAAGAAGCACTACAACCTATCATAGAGCAAAAACAAAGTAGTACTGAAAATATACAAAGTTTCTGGAATTATGTGAATGTATTTTCCCAATGGATGATTAATACCAGAGACTAAAACTACGATGTTACATGCACAAAGAATGAATCTCCAACATTTAATTTTTGGCTCTCTTCTTTGCTCAATAAAACTTCTATAAGTTGCTCACCCACAGAGACAATAGCAGTACGCTCTTGTGGCATGATGTCAATAATACTACCTTGAAGCTTTAAGTGTGACTCTTTGTTCGTGTGAAGGAAAGTCTCTCTTACAGAAGCATCTGAAATCACCTTCCCCTGATCTAGACGAATCACTCTTGTCGCCAATGCAAAGACATCTCCTATATCATGACTTACCATAATTGTGGTCATGCCAAACCGCGTATGCAAGGCTTTTATATCTGCTCTAAGTTTATGTCTCATCTCTTTGTCTATAGCAGAGAGTGGTTCATCCATGAGTAAGATTTTGGGTTGTCTCATCATCGCTCTACAAAGAGCCACCCTTTGTTTTTGTCCACCACTCAATGATTTCACATTACGTGATTTTAATGCCACAATATGCGTCATTTCTAAAAGTTCATTCGCCAAGGATTTGTCTGACTTTACAAACAGTAGGTTTTCTTCAACTGTCATATTGTCAAAAAGGGCATAGTCCTGAAAAATGAACCCTATCTCTCTTTGTTGAGGAGGTACACCTTTCCAAGTATTCCCTTCAACAATAATATCTCCACTAGAAGTTTCTAGTCCTGCTACTACTCTAAGAAGTGTTGTTTTCCCTGAACCACTTTCCCCCATAATAGCCACGAACTCACCACGCTCAACCTCGATGTCTACAGACAATGCCATCTGCCCTTTGGCACCAAACAACGGCTTTTGTATGGCTATATTGACCACTAGACCACACCTAACTTTTGTTTTTGGTTAAACATGTAGACCAGTAACAAAATAACAAAACTCATCATAAGCATAATAGCCGCATAGATATGTGCTTTACCATACTCCAATACCTCAACCATCTCATAAATAGCTACAGAGGCGACTTTTGTCTCTCCAGGTATACTACCTCCTACCATGAGTACCACACCAAACTCACCAACAGTATGTGCAAAAGTAATCACAAGTGCTGTTAGTAATGAAGGTTTAATGTTCGGCAATGCAACACGAAGAACTGTTTGCACTTTAGACTTACCCGCCAAATAGGAGGCTTCTATCATATGCTTATTAAGTGCTTCAAAACCACTTTGTAAAGGCTGTACCATAAAAGGCAATGAGTAAAAACAAGAAGCAACAACCAAACCTGCAAAAGAGAAAACCAACTCTATGCCTAAGACATCACTTACAAAACTTCCAAAAGCGGTGTTTGGAGAGAGTACCACCAAAAGATAAAAGCCCAATACTGAAGGAGGAAGCACTATAGGCAAGGCAGTCAGTGCTTCAAAAAAAGGTTTCGTTTTTGAAGTTGTTTGAGACAACCACCAAGCAAGAGGCAGTGCTATAAAAAACAAAATTGCTGTCGTCACACCAGCAAGTTTAAAAGAAAGTATAAAAGGTGCCCACTCTATCATCGTGTTTTGTACCCAAATGTTTTTAAAATCTCTTTTGCCCTAGCACCTAACATAAAATCATAAAATGCCCTCACCTCAACATTTTCTTTTGCTCTATGTAAAATAACCATACCTTGATCTATAGGCGTATAAAGCGTCTCGTCAACCTCTGCCCAATGTATCGCTTCTTTATAGTGTTGCATTTGAGGAGAAAACAGAGAAGATTTAGCAATAATCCCAATGTCTGTAGCCGCTTTAGCATAACTTACTGTTTGCGAAATGGACTCACCATAGACAAACTTAGGCTTAAGCATCTCATAGAGTTTCGCATTTATCAGTGCTTCTTTAGCAGCTTCTCCGTAAGGTGCAGTTTTAGGGTTTGCTATGGCTATTTTCCTTATGTCTGTGTCTTTAAGCACAAATATCTCTGCACAATAGTCACGCTTTTTACGTGAAAACAGAGCCAATGCCCCTTGCGCATAAATAACCGGTTTGCTAATAGCCTGTTTTCCAGCATATAATGCCTCAGGGTATTTCATATTTGCGGAGAGCAGTAAATCATAAGGTGCCCCATGGGTTATTTGTGCGGTAAGCTTCCCAGAACTACCCAAAATCACTTCAACTTTTGTTTTAGGATGTACTATATTAAAGGCTTCTATCAAAGGAGTAATTGCATAACTGACATTTGCAGCAACGGCAATACGTATAGTTCCCGCATTAGAAACACTTAAAATGAATAACGTAACCCACAATACTCTATACAACCATCTGCCCTTTTGAAAAATAAATGAATGATGAGATTATAGCAAATATTCGTAAAATGTCTTTGTTTTGTAAATTGAAAATTTGTAAGATTAAAAAGTATGGCCGGGAGAGGGGGATTCGAACCCCCGGAGGTATTACCCTCACCGGTTTTCAAGACCGGCACATTCGACCACTCTGACATCTCCCGACGTTTTTGAAGAATAGAATTCTATCTAAAGGTAGATAAATTCTAGTTTATATATGGAGGAGCCAACCAGACTCGAACTGGTGAATAGCAGATTTGCAATCTACGGCCTTACCAACTTGGCGATGGCTCCATAACATTATAAAATATTGATGAAACATCAAATAAAGTGCACTACTAAATAAGCGACTAGTCGCTTGAGCCTTCTGCTGAAGAATTAATAGTACACCATTTGATGTTTCATCAAATGGTGCCCGAGGCCGGACTTGAACCGGCACGGTCGCAATGACCGGGGGATTTTAAGTCCCCTGTGTCTACCAATTCCACCACTCGGGCATATTGGCACCATATGTTTTATAATGGAGCGGGCGAACGGGTTCGAACCGTCGACCCCAACCTTGGCAAGGTTATGCTCTACCGCTGAGCTACGCCCGCACATCCATTACCGCATTTAAGTGTTTGCTTAAAATTGGAGTGCGATTATAGCCTAAAAATATCTTAATGTAAAGAGCAAATGAATGGTTTTTTAAAAAAGTCTATTATATATTCGACTTATTTGCTTTTTGTCTGCTATAATCCAAAAATATAGATTAGAAATGACATAAAGGTTTTTTATGAGAAGTAATGAGATAAAAGAAGGTTTTGACAGAGCACCTCACCGCTCACTTTTAAGAGCAACTGGGGTAAAAGATGATGATTTTTCTAAACCATTTATTGGTGTGGCCAACTCATTCATAGAGATAATTCCAGGGCACTTTTTTTTAAATAAAGTGGCAGAAATTATTAAAGAAGAGATACGTGCAAATGGATGTGTGCCCTTTGAATTTAATACAATAGGTGTAGATGATGGTATTGCCATGGGACATGATGGTATGCTTTACTCTCTTCCAAGTCGTGAGATTATTGCAAACTCAGTTGAGACTGTGATGAATGCACATAAACTAGATGCGATGATAGCCATACCAAACTGTGACAAAATTGTCCCAGGTATGCTTATGGGTGCTTTACGTGTTGATGTACCTACGGTATTTGTCTCTGGTGGGCCGATGGAAAAAGGATATACCAAAGATGGTACACCTATAGACCTCGCAACTGCTTTTGAAGCGGTAGGTAAACATGAAGCAGGTGAAATGACAGATGAAGAGCTTCTAGACATCGAGTGTAATGCCTGCCCAAGTGGAGGCTCATGTTCTGGTATGTTCACTGCAAACTCCATGAATACACTGATGGAAGCTATGGGTATCGCTTTACCAGGGAATGGGACTATATTGGCACTGACCCCCGAGAGAACTGCACTCTATAAACAAGCTGCAAAGCGTATCTGTGAGATAGCAAAATCAGACGCTGCAGAGCGTGAAAAGTACCGTATGAGAAACATACTCAATGAAAATGCTGTGCGTAATGCTTTTGCAGTTGATATGGCTATGGGTGGCTCATCCAATACCGTACTTCATATGTTGGCTATTGCTAAAGAAGCAGAAGTTGATTTTAACTTAAGTGACATCAATGCCATCTCTAAGCGTGTCTCACACCTTGCAAAAATTTCACCTTCACTCTCAACAGTACACATGGAGGACATTAACAAAGCAGGTGGTGTCAATGCGGTCATGCATGAAATGATGAAAAGAGGAGAAGATATACTTCTTGATAACCTTTCTGTCACGGGGGAAACACTATACGAAAAAGTAAAAGATGCAAGAATATTAGATACCAATATTATTCATACGATTGACAACCCCTACTCTGAAGTGGGTGGTCTTGCTATCCTTTATGGGAACCTCGCTGAACAAGGTGCCGTGATTAAAACTG
The DNA here is from genome assembly GCA_902727855.1 of uncultured Sulfurovum sp. Lineage (GTDB taxonomy): Bacteria > Campylobacterota > Campylobacteria > Campylobacterales > Sulfurovaceae > Sulfurovum. Next base: position 16,172 of record CACVAS010000066.1, on the reverse strand, counting down.
CTGGTATTACAGGGGACAGAGTCTTCACGGGTACAGCTGTATGTTTTAACTCTCAAGATGATGCCATTGAAGGAATCCTAGATGGTAAAGTCAAAGCAGGTAATGTCGTTGTTATTCGTTATGAGGGTCCACGTGGTGGTCCTGGAATGCAAGAGATGCTTAGCCCTACAAGTCTTATTATGGGTATGGGTCTTGGTGCCAGTGTGGCACTTATTACCGATGGTAGGTTCTCAGGTGCTACTAGAGGTGCAAGTATTGGGCACGTAAGTCCTGAGGCGGCAGAAGGTGGTCTTATAGGACTACTTGAAGATGGAGATGAAATACACATTGATGTTGATCAATATATATTACAAGCAAATCTTAGTGAAGAGGTCATTGCTTCAAGAAGAGAAAACTTCAAACCTATTATAAAGCCACTCAAAAGTAAATGGCTACGTCAATATAGAGCACTAGTTACCAACGCAAGTGCTGGTGCCATTTTAGAAGCAGAATAAAATACTGCTATGAAGGTCGTCTTGCACCTTTATAGCGTTGTGCGTAAAACTTATTAAGTTTACTCACAATCACTCTCTTTTTGGCTGAAGATGCATGGATAAATCGGTTATCTCCCAGATAAATTCCTACATGATTCACATAACCCTTACGCTTTTTAGAAGTATCAAAGAAAACAAGATCCCCTTTCTTTAACTTATCTCGTTTCACATATTTCCCGTATTTAGCTTGATTACGCGATGTTCTTGGAATGTGTATACCATGTTTTTTATATACATAAGAGGTAAACCCGGAACAATCAAATGTATTTTTTTTACCTGTAGCACCCCATACATATCTGCTTCCTAGTTTTTTCTTCGCTACACGTATAATGCTTTTACGTATTTTAGTATGCTTTACTATCTTTTTTACAGGTTTTTTAGAGGTATCTTTTGATTGAGTCAATTGTATCACTTGAGGTACTTTGGGAACCTGCACAACTTTTGGTAGAGTATTTAATATCTCTTTCTTCTTTAGTGTTGTTTTTGTATTTGTATGCAACAAGATATGTTCAGTAGGTATCTCCAATCTTTGTGCTGCTCTTTGCGCTAACACTTGTGTTGTTTTTGCTTCTTCTTGTCTACTTATAGTTTGCATTGGTATTTTTAAAACAGTACCTATTCGCAATACATCTTCTTTTTTTACATTATTCATCGTACAAATTTTTTCGATTGTGGTATGGTTCGCACGTGCTATATCATAAAGTGTATCTCCAGAAGTCACTGTATGTAGTTCTATTTTATTTGAAGTAACACCTGTAATAATAAACAAAACTATCAATAATAAAAGTTTTTTCAAAAAATCCTCCAAAACATACCATAATTTTATATTATAGTATTAATAATTTTGGATTATATCTATTTAATATTAATTAATTATAAAAAAAACTTTAACTTTAACTTAAGAGAATGTTCAACCATATAATACGATTGTATTCTATCCCCTATTGACTACCTACTTTTAAATGTAATCAAACTATATCTATTTTGTTCCATCTGAGTTACTAATTTTTATTATTATCGTTGTAGATAAAACGCTACAAAGGAAATCTGTCATGTATTCATTTAAAACACTCGCGGTTCTACTACTCTCCTCTACTATCTTTGCACAAGCAAACTCTTGTCCAAAATGGCTTATTATGCCTATAGAAGGTGGGGTAAACGCCACTGTCCCTATTTATGATGTAAATATTACTGGTCCAGATATGGACTGCGATACTATTTTAGATGCTATTGATACAGACATAGATGGGGATGGTGTAGACAATACTACAGATACATTTCCTTTAGACAGTACAGAGAGTATAGATACTGACGGAGATGGGCTAGGAAATAATGCTGATACAGATGATGATAATGATGGTTTTCTAGATACAGATGAAATAGCAGTAGGTTCTGACCCACTAGATCCAAATGTTCTACCAGTTTATGGAGAACTTACAAAATTAAGTGCCTATGAGACATCTGTGGAAGGAGGCAGTGAAATCGTTGCCTATGACAAAACATCAAAAAGAATGTTTACAACAAATGGTGCAGACAATGCCATAGACATTATAGATATTGCTAATACTGTAAATCCTACAAAAGTATCTTCAATTGATTTAACCCCATATGGTACAGGCGTCAATTCTGTTGCTGTTCAAAATGGTATTGTAGCCGTTGCTGTTCAAGATGGAAATGCTACAGTGGGGAACAAACAGCTAAAAGGCTCTATTGTCCTGTTTAACATAGATGGGGTTTATCAACAAACTATAGTCGCCGGATATTTACCTGACATGGTTACATTTAATGAAGATGGAACTAAACTTATTGTAGCAAATGAAGGTGAACCAAATAATGACTATAGTATAGACCCGATAGGTTCTATTGGTATAGCAACTATTGCTACAGGTGCCTATATAGACATTAATTTCTCCAGCATTTCCCTTACAAATGCAACAGATGGGACTACAGTAAGACTAGGAGATACGCCAAGTAACAATAAAGCACAAGATCTTGAACCTGAGTATATCACTGTAAGTGGGAATTATGCCTATGTAACATTACAAGAAAATAATGCCATGGCTAAAGTAAACTTGACTACAAATAGTTTGGAATATGTAAAATCTTATGGGGCAAAAAGTTGGGAAATTTCTTCTGGAAATACCATAGATATAGAAGAAGAAGGTGTGATTAATATGAAATCTTATGCTGGTTTATTTGGTCTTTATCAACCAGATTCAATTGCTTCTTATAAGATAAACACTGCAACGTACTTGGTAACTGCGAATGAAGGAGATGGGAGAGGATATGGTAACTTTGAAGATGAAAAGAAAATATCAAAATTAGATTTAGATACTTCTATTGCTTCTGAATATGTAGATGAAAATGACTTAAAAGTTATGGTTGACCTAGGTGATACAGATAATGATGGTGACTATGATAAACTATATACTTATGGTGCCAGAAGTTTTTCTATATGGGATGAAAATGGTAATTTAGTATGGGATAGTGGCGATGAAATTTCTAAAAAAGTTGCAGAGTTACAGCCAACCTTATTTAATAAAGATGAGGATGAGATAGATAAAAGAAGTGGGAACAAAGGTGCAGAACCTGAAGCTTTAACTGTCGGTACTATTGGATATAAGACTTTGGCATTTATCGGATTGGAAAGACAAGATACAATCATGATTTATGATATTACAAATCCTAATGCACCCATTTTTTCAGACTATATCATGACAAGTAGTGATGGTACAACAGGAGATATATCACCAGAAGGAATGAAGTTTATCTCTGCGGATGAATCACCAGATGGAAAAAATTTACTTTTAGTTTCTTTTGAGGTGAGTGGTTCTACGGTTATTTATGAAGTCAAGTAAATAGCTTATATAGCATAATGAATATTCTAGGGGTATTTTTACCCCTTGTCTAACACCTTCACTATATGGTCTGCTACCCTAAAGGCATTGGCATATATGGTCCATGTATAGGCTACAGAACCTCCTGTAGGCATAAAACTAGCATCTGCGACATAAAGGTTTTCTACATCATGTGCCTGGCAATACTTGTTAAGTACAGATGTTTTAGGGTCATTTCCAAAACGGCATCCACCAGCAACAAGATTTTGTGCTGCCGAAGAAGAGATAGAAGAGTATATATTTTTAGCACCCATCTCTTCTAAAAGTTTTTCACACTTTTTAGCAATATATTTTCCTACCTTAACATCTTGAGGGTGTCCTTCAAGACGAAGTTTTCCAACAGGCATGCCATATTTATCTTTATGGGTTTCATCTAATGCGACAAAACAATTATCATTGGGAAGCCAATCATTAAAAATTTCAAAGCGTATACTCTTTTGTTCAGTAAAACGCTTCACAATACGCTCACCTAACGCTTCTCCCCAAACAAGTTTCCCCTCACTATAACCATTCTTACGTGCGCGTGAAATAATGTTTTGATGTTCAAACATAAATTCAACAGAGCCCCCTTTAAACTTCCCATACCACCAATGATCAATAAAGTACCAATCCAGTATGGAACGGTTAACAAACAGTCCTGTTGTCATCAACTCATTAAACTTTATTTCTTTGAGACTATCCTTGTGCAGTTCTCCTTGTCCAGACCCTCCTCCTGAGAAAAGAAGGTTTTTACCTAGTTCACCTGAACTATTTGCTAAACCATTAGGATAATACTTGTTAGCAGAATTTAACAGTAACCGTGCACTTTCATGTGCTTGTGCTGCCACCACAAAGATTGTTGCGCTTATCTCTTTTTCTTTACCCGTAATTGTATTTACCACTCTAGCAAACGTAACTTTCCCTTCCTTATTACTCTTTAGAGACTTCACGTGTGTATTCGTCATGAGTTTAAGTTTACCTGTTGCCAATGCTGGCTTTATCAGTGCTTCACGGGAGGAACCTTTCGCTCCAGAAGAACAACCATAACTTCCACAAAAGTTTGAGTAGTAACAAGCTTTTCTGTCTTCTTTGTCTTTAGAAAGTACTGCCCTTGGTGTGACAAGAGGCACAATATTAAGCGCATGGCAACTTTTGTCAAATAACTTTACAACCGCATTCTCTTGTGTTGCAGGTTGTGTAAAGTTTACTCTACTTCTCCAAGGTTCATAGGGATGGTCTTTATGGTCTCCAGATATACCCACAAGCTCTTCTACTCTATCGTAGTAGGGTTCTAAGTCCTCATAGCCAATAGGCCAATCAACGATATTTGACCCTTCAATATCACCATATTTACTTTTAAGTCTAAAGTCATCTGGATGCAAACGATGTACCATCCCTGACATAAGGTTAGATGATCCTCCAACAATACTACCATTCCAAAAACTCCACCCAGATTCATACGTAGGGGTAGCTTTCCATTCGCCGTCTATTTTCTCTTCGATAGTATGATACTCGTCAAACAAATTGGGTGTAATCAAATCGCGTCTACTGTATGCCAATTCATCTTTGCTAAACTCGTCACGTCCAATGAGCCTACCTTTTTCAAACATCACAACATTATATCCAGCCTTACATAAAGTATATGCTACAGCACCTCCACTAGCACCAGAGCCTATCACTGCAACATCATACATCTAAATACCTCGTATTTGGTCTTGGTTGTCCTCCAAAGCTCTTAATAGCCTGCCACCCTTTTTCATTCTTATTTGATCCATAAATAGGGTCAGAAAAGATACCTTCCATAGTCAGTGTCATAATACGTGATAACCATGAACTTCCGTAATTTGTCTCTTCATATTCACGTAATGCTCTCTCTTTATCTTCTTTTGATAATGTTGTAAAAAGACCTTTTTCTCGAACTTCTAATTCCTTTGCCCCTTCAAGCACAAATCTACGTATGTCTTTATCGTAACTCTTATGACTAATGGTTTCCAATAAAAAGGTATTTGCATGCATCATCTTCGCAGAGGGAATCTTACTGTTAGATGGAAATAAATGCTCTTGCACAGCAGCAATGGTTCTTTTAACCTTCGTGTTTACTTTTCTATCTATAGATGCCCTTGACTTTGCCTGAAGCCAAGAAGACAATCCCATAAGGGAACCAAATACTAATATTTTTCTTCTTGTTAACATGATATAACTTTCATTTTTTAATATATATTCGCATCGTAATCAACTTATGTGTATTCTAAGTGTACTCAAATCATGCTTTTTAGTACACATGCTTTACACACTACCTCTATTATAATTGGGTTCCCAATATAAATTTCAGGAGAGTAAAAATGAAAAAGTTAATTTTTTCTGCGCTACTAGGTCTAGGAATGATTGCCTTCACAGGCTGTACAACAGGTAACGATGCAGAAGCTGGTGCAAAATGTTCCACAAGTAAAAAATGTGCTGCAAGCAAATGTGCTACAACTAAAAAATGTGCTGCGAGTAAATGTGCTGCAAAAAAACTTGAAGATGCTACTAAAAAATGTGCTGCAAGTGGTAAGTGTGCTGCTGGAAAATGTGGTACTTCTAAATAAATCCTCCCTAAATATTTCATAGGTATTTTACCTATGAAACACCCTACACAACTTTTTTAAACTACATTTTCTTACTTTATCATTCATCTACTCTTCTACTCATTACTGTATAAGTATATTGATCTCAAAAAGTAGACCAGTATTGCCTAGACTATAAATATGTCTTTTGCATTAAAAGTTGCACACACATTACACAATACATAGATTATACTTACCTCGTACGAACATTAAAACGCATGAAAGGAGTTTATGATGTTAAAAAGTATTTATCCTATCACAAGAAATATCTTAAGTCATGGGCAAAGCCTCTCTCTCTTACTTGCTAGGCTTGCAGTTGCCTATGGATTTTATGAGCCTGCTATGCAAAAATGGTCAGATATTGATTCAGTTTCACAATGGTTTGGATCTATAGGTATCCCTTTCCCCACTGTCAATGCCTATCTTGCTGCAAGTACTGAGTTACTTGGGGTTGTACTTTTAACACTTGGACTCTTTACAAGACTTATCTCACTTCCACTCATGATTGTGATGATTGTAGCTATTACTACAGTACACCTTACACATGGTTTTTCTGCAGGGGACAATGGATTTGAGATACCTCTTTACTATATGTTGTTTTTAGGACTATTTGCTTCGTTTGGAGCTGGAAAATTAAGTTTTGACCACCTACTCTTTGGTCAAGAATAAATAAAGGATATACAATGAAAAAAACGCTTCAACTTACTGCACTTCTTTTTGGTGCATTGGCATTATCGGTTACCTTAGCAACAGCAGAGGGAAAATGTGGTGAAGGCAAATGCGGTACAGATAAAAAAGAGATGAAATCTCCAAGTGGGAAATGTTCAAATGCCACAAAAGAGATGAAATGTGCTGCTGGAAAATGTGGTGGTGAACAAAAAGATACTAAAAAAGTACCTGAAAAGGGGAAATGTGGTCAAGGAAAATGTGGGTAAGTTACTCACAGACTCTTTTATTGAGCTATGAATATAAACTTCACTAAGAGATTAACTTTTGATTGATAAATCATAGTATAATTGCGTAAAAGAAACTAAAGGACTTTTATGCGATATACGCTTCTATCATTTATTTTATTATTTTCTCTTTCCGCTTGTAACGATAATGAAGAAAAAGCTTTACAAGAAGCTAAAGTTGCAAAAGTCGAACAGGCAAAACTCCAACAAGAACTAGATTTAAAAGAAACTCAACTTCAAAAGGCAATAGAAGAGGCTAAAAAAGCTAAAGTTGCCCTTCAATTGCAACAAAAAGAGTATCAAAAAGCCCTTGAACAACAAAGATCTCGCCAAGAAAAAATTTCACACACCATCAAACAAAATGAAAAACTTTCAAAAGTAGGTATTGCTGTAGATGAAAATAGAATTACTATAGATACCAACAAAACAAAAGACTTTTTTAAAAATCTTGGAAAAAATATTGAAAACAAACTTCAAAAATTAACACGTGACGTTCAAAGAGGTCTGGTTGATGAAAAAGGTCCAGGTATTAAAATTGATAAAGATAATATTAATATTGACCTCAATAAAACAAAAAACTTTTTAGAAACATGGGGAAAGTCTATGCAAATATTTGTCAATGATATTGATGATATCGCTAAACGATTTGAAGATCAAACTAAATAATAAAGGATATAGATGCAACAAATAGATATGAATTCAGATGAATTTCAAGCACAACTAGAAAAGACATGGTCATTTGTAGACAAAGTAAACAAACAATTTGGATGGGTGCAAAACCCTAATGAAGAGGTCAATGAAGGTGTAGCCATGGGGCTTGCTAGAAATAAGCTTATCTACGGTAAACAGTTTTGTCCTTGTTTTATGGTCATCGGAGAGACGAAAGAGGAGCAAAAAGCTGCAGACAACCGTATTTGCCCTTGTAAGCCTGCCATAGAGAAAGAGATACCAGAAGATGGACTTTGTCATTGTGGTATCTTCTGTACACCGGAATATGCCAAAGAACAGGCACAACATGACACTATAGAAGAAGTTGTACACCAGCATTCACGTGGACTTACCACAGAAGAAGCAGAAGCCCTACTCAAAGTAGAACAATTAGATGGTGATGAGCTTGAAGCACTTATAGAAGCAAAAAACCTAGGTATGATAGACTTTACACTTGTCGATACGAGAGAACACATGGAATTCCAAATGGGCCACATTGTAGGTACTGACACGCTGATACCCACCTCACAATTTTACGCTAAAGTAGAAGAACTCTCAGGTAAAAAATCTGAGCCAATTATACTCTATTGCCACTCTGGAAGTAGAAGTTTTCAAGTACAGCATGCTATGAAAGGTATGGGGTATGAACATGTTTGTAATTTAAGACCAGGGATCATTGGTTTTTCGGGTGAGACTCAAAGAGGGTAGTACTTATTTTCTTTCGGTGCGTTAGCAAACGCACCCTACACTTTACTTAACAACAAATACCATATACTTTTTCAAATTTACTCTATTTTTCCTTCACCTATCCTACATACCATTTTTTATCAAATTATTGAAGAGACAAGACAAACTACTACAAAAATTGTTATGTGCATGTTTATGAGAGAGTTAATTTATGGTATATTTAAAATGTTTTTTAGAAGATGAGAATATAAATGTCTCAAGGGGTAAAATGCAACTAGTTGTGTGAGCCTACTGCTGAAGTAGTCCCAGTGACAACGTAGTCTCTGAAGCTTTGCTTTAGAGGCGTCCTATTTAGCAAGTGCAGCTTTAGATGCGTCTGCTACTTTTGTGAACGATTCAGGAGCATTCATTGCCATATCAGCAAGAATTTTTCTGTCAAGTTCAATGTTTGCAAGTTTTAAACCATGCATAAATGTAGAGTAATTCATACCATTAAGTCTTGTAGCCGCATTAATACGTACAATCCATAATCTTCTGAAATCTCTTTTCTTTTGCCTTCTATCTCTGTAAGCATATACTAATGAACGCTCGAGTTGTTCCTTCGCTTTTCTGAAGTGTTTTCTTCTACCACTATAGAACCCTCTAGCTTGTTTTAATAGTCTTTTATGTCTTCGTGTTCTTACAACACCTGTTTTTACTCTCATGGTTATCCTTTACCTTATCTCTATAAGAATCGGTGTTAAGCATTTTCTCTGCTTAAGCTTGCCCCTAATCGGGGGTTAATTGCTTTTCAAGATGATTCAACTCAACAAAGTTGAAATTAGTTAATCATCTCTTTTACTCTTTTTTCATCAGCTGCGTCTACGTGCTTAGGACTTCTCATTTGTCTATGGTGTTTACCATCAACTTTAGTAAGAATGTGACTTCTGTACGCTGTTCCTCTTTTGATTTTGCCGCTTTTTTTTACTTTAAAACGCTTCACTGCGCCTTTTACGCTTTTCATTTTAGGCATATGCTTCTCCTCGATAGAATTATTTCACTCATTTAAAATGAACAAAATTGGTCGGTATTATACCGACATTTTCTGAAAAATAACTATAAGTACTTAGAAAAATCTATGCACTTATGTAACTCACTTCATATAGAGATATCTATATGAAGCTTCTAAGGTCAACTCAATGACCCGTTTTAATTAAATAGCATATGATACACCGCAGGTAACCAACCAAAGTTTTTCTCCTCTGTTCTTATCGTAATATTTCCTAGTTCATAAATATCATATTTACTATAGGCATCTACTCTATATTGGTAGACTGTATTTTCTTCTAGGTTTGAAACCGTATATTCTCTTGTATTTGGTCCTACTATGGCAATACGTACACCATCTTGATAGATCGCAAACCCTTCTATATCATTTGTAAAAGGGTTGTCCCAAGAGAATGTAAAGCCATGACTACTTACAGCAGTAAGCTCCATATTTTCTGCTTCAATAGTCGGTGTTGTACTTGGTGGTGTTGCTGTTGGCGTTGGTGTATTTGTTGCCGTCGGTGTTGGTGTAGGCGTTCCAAGTACTATCACAACTGGATCATAATCATCCCATCCTTCTTTGTTACTAACATCATTGTCCTCTTCATCATGTGGTGAATTGATTGTTTCACTTCCAGGTATAGAATCTATATCTTCACCACCTCTTGCTGAATTAATCTCTATATTGTTTATAATCACTGAACCATCATAGTTCGGATCAATGATAAAGTCAATGTCTACCAATTGAGTCTCTCCAGCACCAATAAATGCTATTGGATCTCTCAAGACAGCCGTATTAGCACTTTCAAGTCTCCAATCTGGATCGTTTAATATAAGACCCTCTGGAATAAAGTTCTCCAATGCCACTTGACTTGCATCAACACTACCTTGATTCGTGACAGCTATCAAGAACCTGATATCATCTCCTGGGTTGTATGGACCAGGTGTTGCTGTTTGATTAATCGTATGAATCACAGCAAGGTCAAATACCTTATGGAAACCAAAGTCTACTGTCATGTTCCCATTGTTATCATCTGCATCATCAGCATTATTTCCATTTTCAACCATCTGTGATGTTTCATTTTCTGGTTCTTGATTCTCTTCAAGTTTAATCACTCCAGAAATATATATACCCTCTTCCACAAATCTTTCAGCAATATTTGAATCACCATCAATATCTGTATTAGCATCAGGTGTTTGACGCGTAGTAGGAATAAATCCTTGTTCCGCATACTCCATACTTACTTGTACTTTATATTCACCTTCTAAAAGATTGTCAAATAGATAGATCCCATTCGCATCAGTTGTCTGTGGCAATACACCGCTTACAGGTTCGCCCGTGCCATCTAAAAGTGTTACCACTGCATGAATGATACCACTCTCATTGATATCTTGAATACCATTATGATTTTCATCATGCCATACAATTGAACCAAGTGATACTACTGGTACCCTGTAGTGTGACATATCTTCATCACTGATTGGTTCGCCTGATATATTTCCATCTGCCACCACTGTTGCAGTATTTTCATAGAGCCCTTTGCTGGCAATACCCGTTAAAGAACATACCATACTTTCCGCAACCTGAAGTGACTCTTTAGGACAATTCACATTGCCTTCTTTGTCATCATCAAGCGCTATATTCACAAGTACTTCATTACCATTATTGGTAATAGTGTACTCCCAAGTGACGGTGTCATTTATCTCTAGTACTACTGCGTCTACTGCGTCATCTGCATCTACACCATTGGTTGTTTTCTCTACCTCTATGACTGGTACTGGTACAAAAAGTCCAAAGTCAACAGTCATATTTCCATTGTTATCATCACCATCATCTGCATCATCAGAATTAGCGATAGGAGAGTCTATGCCATTTGGTTCTCCATCACCACTGAGGGTAAAGAGTCCTGAGGTATGTACACGTTCAATTGTTTCTGCAATATTTGAATCATTTTCACTGTCATCATTATCTGCTGTCGTTTGTGTAGTTCCTGCAAAATATGTATCTGGTGCAATCACTTGTACTTTATAGTCTCCTTCTTGAAGACCATCAAAGTAGTACAGACCATCTTCATCTGTTACTTGTATTGGTACACCTATCACTGGTGTGTTATTACCATCAAGCAGTTGAACAATCGCTCCTGGAACACCTTGCTCTGTACTTTCTTGTATACCATTATCATTTACATCATTCCATACGATTGAACCTAGGCTTACCCTTGGTACCGTGTAGTGTGATGGATCTTCATCAATCACTGGCACACCTGTAATGTTACCTTCTGCTTGTACATAGACTATGTTTTTATAATCTTTAAACTCTACAATACCTGTCAATTGACACATCATAGACTCATTGATATCTAGTGTTGTTTTTGGACAAGCAACTGTACCTTCTATATCATCGCCTACAACTATGTAGGTAAGAACCTCATTTCCTGTATTTGTAACATTATAATCCCAAGTAACCATATCTCCTACATGTAATGTTGGTGCGTCTGCAAAGGTATCTGCATCTACCCCATTGGTTGACTTTTCTACATCGATTGATGGCACTGGTACATAGAATCCGAAGTCTACGGTCATGTTTCCATTATCATCATCTGCATTATCTGCTGCATCACTGTCTACAATATCTGAATCTGTTGCATTTGGCTCACCATTATGGCTTAAGCTAAACACGCCTGAGGTATGTACATTTTCTATACTCTCTGCAATATTCGAATCATTTACATTATCGTCATTGTCTGTTGTCGTTTGCATAGTACTTGGTGTATACCCTTGTGGTATTGTCACTTGTACTTTATAGTCTCCCTCTGGAAGACCATCAAAGTAGTACAGACCATCTTCATCTGTTGTTTGTATTGCCACACCATCTATTGGTGTATTATTCGCATCTAACAACTGCACGACTGCACCGTCTATACCACTCTCTCCTGCTTCCTGTATACCATTATCATTCACATCATCCCATACGATTGAACCTAGGCTTACCCTTGGCACCGTATAGTGTGATGGATCTTCATCAATCACTGGCACACCTGTAATGTTACCTTCTGCTTGTACATAGACTATGTTTTTATAATCTTTAAACTCTACAATACCTGTCAATTGACACATCATAGACTCATTGATATCTAGTGTTGTTTTTGGACAAGCAACTGTACCTTCTATATCATCGCCTACAACTATGTAGGTAAGAACCTCATTTCCTGTATTTGTAACATTATAATCCCAAGTAACCATATCTCCTACATGTAATGTTGGTGCGTCTGCAAAGGTATCTGCATCTACCCCATTGGTTGACTTTTCTACATCGATTGATGGCACTGGTACATAGAATCCGAAGTCTACGGTCATGTTTCCATTATCATCATCTGCATTATCTGCTGCATCACTGTCTACAATATCTGAATCTGTTGCATTTGGCTCACCATTATGGCTTAAGCTAAACACGCCTGAGGTATGTACATTTTCTATACTCTCTGCAATATTCGAATCATTTACATTATCGTCATTGTCTGTTGTCGTTTGCATAGTACTTGGTGTATACCCTTGTGGTATTGTCACTTGTACTTTATAGTCTCCCTCTGGAAGACCATCAAAGTAGTACAGACCATCTTCATCTGTTGTTTGTATTGCCACACCATCTATTGGTGTATTATTCGCATCTAACAACTGCACGACTGCACCGTCTATACCACTCTCTCCTGCTTCCTGTATACCATTATCATTCACATCATCCCATACGATTGAACCTATAGAGACAACTGGTACTACATAGTGTGATGGATCATAACTATAAGTAAGTTCTCCACTTACACGGCCATATCCTATCACTGTTGCATTATTTTCATATTCTCCAGCTTGTGCAACACCTTTGAGAATACATACCATAGATTCTCCAATTTCAAGGGTTATCTTAGGACATGTAATCATCCCTTCTTTATCATCATATAAGGAAACATGTACAAGGTTTTCCGTACCAATGTTTGTAACATTATATTCCCATGTTACCACATCTCCCGCTCGTAAATATGGTGCATCTGCAAAGGTATCAGCATCTACCCCATTGGTTGATTTTTCTATATCGATGATTGGTGTAGGAATAAAGAACCCGAAGTCTACGGTCATATTTCCATTATCATCATCTGCATCATCTGCACGATCACTTCCTGCAATATTTGAGAAGACACCATCTGGCTCACCATTGTGTGTGAGTGTAAAGAGTGCAGAATAGTGTTCATTCAAAATAGTAGAGGCAATAATATTAGAGTCATGTTCACTGTCATTGTTGTCCATTGTCGTTTGTGTCGTACTTGGTGAATACCCTGCTGGTGGCGTTACCTTAACTCTATAGTCACCCTCAAGTAAATTATCAAAGTAGTAAAGTCCATCTGCACCAGTTGTCTGTCTTGCCACCCCAATAATAGGTACAGCATTTCCATCTAATAGTTGTACTACGGCACCTTCAATACCTACTTCTCCACCATCTTGTAATCCATTGTCATTCTCATCATTCCATACAATAGACCCAATACTTACAACTGGGGTAGTATAGTTTGATGGATCTTCGTCTACTGTTCTATCTCCTGAAATATTTCCATCTGCACTGACTCTTGCCATGTTCGTATATGGCCCTTCCTCAACAATACCTTCTAGTACACACACCATAGATTCACCTATCGCTAATGTATCTTGAGGACATTGGATGTTTCCTTCTTTATTATCATCTAACTCAATATTAATAAGTACATCATTAGATTGATTACTCACATTGTATTCCCATCTTACAACATCACCAATATGTAATACTGGCACATCTAGGGCACCTGTTACATCTGCATCTATTCCATTTGTAGTCTTCTCAACATCAATCACTGGGACTGGTGCAAAGAAACCAAAGTCTACTGTCATATTTCCATTATTGTCATCTGCATCATCCGCTTCATCTGAATCAGCAATTCTAGAGTTTACATCATCTGGCTCGCCATTGTCAGTAAGGGTAAACAATCCTGAGGTATACACATTTCCTAAAACCTCTGCAATATTTGAATCATTTTCAGAATCATCATTATCTGCTGTGGTTTGTATGGTACTTGGTGTATATACTGCTGGCATTGTCACTTGTACTTTATAGTCACCTTCTACCAAATCTCCAAAGTAATAGAGTCCATCCGCATCTGTGGTTTGTGTCGCTACACCATCTACAACGGTATTATCACCATGTAACAGTTGTACTACCGCTCCAGCAATTCCCACTTCTGATCCATCTTGTTCTCCATTATCATTCTCATCATTCCATATCATCGAACCGATACTCACTCTTGGTGCAAAGAATCCGAAGTCAACGGTCATATTTCCATTGTTATCATCTGCATTATCTGCAATATCAGAGTTTGCTATATTTGAATTACTTGCATCTGGTTCACCATTTGCAGTTAACGTAAACAGACCTGAAGTATGCACATCACCAATGCTCTCTGCAATATTTGAATCATTTTGAGAATCATCATTATCAGCTATAGTTTGTGCTGTACTTGGTGTATATCCTGCTGGCATTGTTACTTGTACTTTATAGTCACCTTCTTCAAGGTTATCAAAATAATACAGTCCATCTTCATCTGTGGTTTGTGTTGCTACCCCATTTACAACGGTATTATCACCATGTAATAGTTGTACCACTGCACCAGGAATTCCAACTTCTCCACCTTCTTGTTGTCCATTATTATTCACATCATGCCATACAATTGAACCAATACTAACCTTTGGAGAGAAAAATCCAAAGTCAACGGTCATATTTCCATTGTTATCATCTTCATTATCTGCAACATCAGAATTTGCTATATTTGAGTTTACATCATCAGGTTCACCATTATCACTAAGGGTAAACGTTCCTGATATATGTACATTTCCTAAACTCTCTGCGATGTTTGAATCATTCACTGAATCATCATTATCAATCACTGTTTGAAGTGTACTTGGTTTATATCCTGCTGGCATAGTCACTTGTACTTTATAATCACCCTCGAAAAGATCATCAAAGTAATAAAGACCATCTGCTCCTGTAGTTTGTGTGGCTACACCGTTTACTGGTGTATTATCACTGTGTAATAATTGTACTACCACACCAGCAATTCCCACTTCACCACCTTCTTGTTGTCCATTATCATTCACATCATTCCATATAAGCGAACCAATACTCACTCTTGGTGCAAAGAATCCGAAGTCAACCGTCATGTTTCCATTGTCGTCATCTGCATCATCCGCTTCATCTGAGTTCGCAATATTTGAATTCACATCATCAGGCTCACCATTATCACTTAGGGTAAAGAGTCCTGAAGTATGTACATTGCCTAAACTCTCTGCAATATTTGAATCATTTTGAGAATCATCATTATTTGCTGCCGTTTGTGTCGTACTTGGAATATATCTATCTGGTATCGTTACTTGTACTTTATAGTCACCTTCTGGAAGGTTACCAAAGTAGTACAGACCATCTGCATCTGTGGTTTGTATCGATATACCATCAACGACACTATTATCTCCATGGAGTAGTTGTACCACTGCTCCATCAATCCCAACTTCACCGCCATCTTGCTGTCCATTATTGTTCACATCATGCCATACAATCGAACCAATGCTTACGACTGGTGTGGTGTAGTGTGATGGATCTTCATCACGTACGGACTCTCCTGAAACATTCCCCTCTGCTGTTACCGTAGCGGTATTTGCATATGGTCCTGCCACAACCGTACCTGTGAGGATACATGTCATTGTCTCATT
>CACVAS010000065.1 GCA_902727855.1 uncultured Sulfurovum sp. | reverse complement strand
ATTATAAAAGAAGGACTGTCCAATGCCAGTAAGTCAAAGTTTAAAGTTCTTTAAACAACTTCTAAAAGAACAGTTGAAAAATCATGGAGAAAGTATTAAAAAAATCAAATTGAAAGATAAAGGTTCTTTTATTTCTGTATCCATTAAGTCTGACCATAAAACTACAAAATTTAATATAGATAAAATAAATGTTGTAGAAATCATTAAAAATACTAAAGAAAAATCTTCCTTAAATTACCTTGTTAAAAATATTGAATGGAGGGTTCTCCCTCTATGATATATTTTAAGCAACTTCCATGGGTATCTTTAGTATTAAATAAAAGGAGTACATAGAAATGTCAAGTGAAAAAATAGTAGTTTCATTTGTCTATGAAGAGGGCTACAATTTTGTACTGGTAGTACCTGACATGGGGAATGAAATGATGGTAAGAGCTAAAACTCAATCTGAAGTTATTAGAAAAGCTATCAGGAGTTTAAGAGAAAGGTATAAAGAGACAATAGTTAATTTAAAGCCTAGTCCTATAGATATTTTTACAGAAGACTACAAGGAAAAAAGAGGCATACCCAAACATTCTATTTTGTATCCATTGCCAATTAAAGTGGGTAAAAGAAAAAAAGTATTTAAAAGGTTTACTTCATCAATGGATGAAAGTATTTTAGATGAGATAGAGAATTTCACAAAAAATAAAAAGATAAAAAAGAGTGACTTCTTTACTCAGGCAAGTTTGGAATATATCCAAAAATATGATAGTCAAAATTTAAAATAATATATAATAGTCTTTCTTGATTAGCTTTAGGATAGGTCTGCCTTATGACTTATACTAAAGTTGATTCATTATAAATCTTCTTCAACTTCTCAAAAATTTTCTTAAAATATCAATGTTTATATTCTCAAACTTTGAATTATATTCTAATAAAGTTAATGAATAATTAACACCATAAATTAATTTTTAATCTCATTACATCTTTTATAATTTGACATTTTGAAAATATCTTTTATTAATTATATTAATAATCATAATTTTTGATTATCAAAAATAAAAATACAGGAGTTAAAATGCAAAATGAAATAGTTGTAAAATCATTTATATACCAAGAGGGTACTTTTTATATCTTGATAGTACCTAGTATTCAAAAAGAACCAATTGCAAAAGCTAAAAGTCAATTAGAGGTTAGAAGAAAAGCTATTAATATTTTAAGGAATAATTATAAA
>CACVAS010000064.1 GCA_902727855.1 uncultured Sulfurovum sp. | reverse complement strand
TTGTCATTAGATGACGTAAAGGTGCATTATAATTCAAAAAAACCTGCCGAACTAGAAGCGCTTGCTTATGCTGAAGGAACGGATATTTATGTTGGTCCAGGACAAGAGGAACACTTGGCGCATGAAGTTTGGCATGTCGTACAGCAAATGGGCGGAAAAGTGAAGCCTACGATTCAATTGAAAGGAGAGGTGCCTGTTAATGATGATAAAGGCTTAGAGAAAGAGGCGGATGTGATGGGGAAAAAGGCTAGTCAATTAAACGGTAAAGGAGCAGAAGAAACGGAAGAAACAGAAGAAGAAGAAAAAAAAGAACTTTCTAAAGGAAAAAAAGGCGGAAAGACTGTCCAAAGATTAAAATGGTCTGAAGTTCATACTGGTGATGTAGAGGAGATCAGTTTAACAGAATCTCAATTGCCTGAAGGGGTAGAAAGTACAGAAGAAACAAAAGATAGAAATGTTTTTGCTGGACAAAAGAAAGATTCTTCGGGCTTTTTATGGTTTGAGGAATCTACGCTTGAAATTCAATACGATATTAAAAAAATGATGCAGTATAAGGTAATGGACCCTAGTACGGTTTTTTATACGGCTGTTAGGGATACTGAAATGGATACTATTAAACAAAATGGTATTGATCCGAATTATAAAAATGAAGAGCAGCCAGAAGGATCAGCAGAGTATGATTCTAAAGGATTTAATTATTTTGGAAAAGATAAAACATCAGAAATTTATGGTGGTTTTATAGAGAAAGGAACCAATTGGCAAGTGATCAGTTTCACGTTACCAAAAGGAACCTTAATTGAGCGAGATCCAAAAATTCCAAACGGTCTGAGAACGACGCATCATATAAAACCAGGAAATATTATTGCATCACAATCAAAGCATTATTAGTACAGGTAAGGCTTAGGTAGTCAAGCAAGTAGCAAGACGATCATGTAGTAAAAGCATTCGTACTTTTGACATAAAATAAAAAAAGCCATCTTTTAAATAAAGATGGCTTTTTTTACTTACACAACACATTACTCCGTTGAAAATCCGAACGAAGCGAAACGATGAGACTGTTCATTAAACTGTGTCAATGAATTTAAATAAAAAGTTTAAATTTAGAACAAAAACAGTTTAGCATGAAAAAAAAGATGGATTACTTCGTGAGCCTTCGGGTAGGAAAAGCTTTGAGGAGTCGGCTCTAAGTAAGCTAAAAAACGAAGCATAATTTA
>CACVAS010000063.1 GCA_902727855.1 uncultured Sulfurovum sp. | reverse complement strand
TAATTCGCGTAATTTATTATAGTATAGGACTCATTTACATGCAAAAAATCAAAAATATTGCCGTTATTGCACACGTTGACCACGGTAAAACAACCCTTGTTGATCAACTTCTTCAACAGTCTGGAACATTCGAAGCTCATGCTGAAGTTCAAGAGAGAGCGATGGATTCTGATGCCATTGAGATGGAAAGAGGTATTACCATTCTTTCTAAAAACACAGCCATTACTTATGGTGATCATAAAGTAAATATTATTGATACTCCTGGTCACGCCGATTTTGGTGGTGAGGTTGAGCGTGTTCTTAAAATGGTTGATGGTGTACTTTTATTGGTTGATGCACAAGAGGGTGTTATGCCTCAGACTAAATTCGTTTTGAAAAAAGCGATTGGTTTTGGTCTTATTCCTGTGGTTGTTATTAACAAGATTGACAAAGATGGTTCAGATCCAGACAGAGTAATGGATGAAGTTTTTGACCTTTTAGTAGCACTTGATGCAAACGAAGAGCAACTTGAATTCCCTGTACTTTATGCAGCAGCAAGAGATGGTTATGCTAAATGGGACATGGAAGATGAAAACAAAGACATGACACCATTGTTTGAAGCAATTATTGACAAAGTTCCTTATCCACAAGGTTCAGCAGACAATGATACACAAGCACAGGTATTTACCCTTGACTCTGACAATTTTGTTGGTCGTATTGGTATTACACGTATTTTTAATGGTACCGTTAAAAAAGGTGATGAATATTTACTTGTTAAAGCTGATGGTTCAAAAACAAAATCAAGAGTTTCTAAGCTTATCGGGTTCAAAGGTCTTGAGAGAATTGACATTGATGAAGCAGAAGCTGGTGATATTGTAGCGATTGCTGGTTTTAACACGATTGATGTTGGTGATTCAGTTTGTGATCCAGTTAACCCTGTCGCACTTGACCCAATGCACGTTGAAGAGCCTACGCTTTCAGTTATCATGTCGGTTAACAATGGACCATTGGCTGGACAAGAAGGTAAACACGTAACATCAAACAAGATCAAAGAGCGTCTTGAAAAAGAGATGGAGACAAACATTGCCATGAGAATGGAACCAATGGGAGATGCTTCATTTAAAGTTTCTGGTAGGGGTGAACTTCAAATTGGTATTTTAGCTGAGAACATGAGACGTGAAGGTTTTGAGTTTATGCTAGCACGTCCAGAAGTTGTAACTAAAGAAGAAAATGGTATCAAAATGGAGCCATTTGAGCATTTAGTTGTTGACGTTCCAGAAGAGTTCCAAGGGGTTGCTATTGAGAAGCTTGGAAAAAGAAAAGCGAACATGACGCAATTGACACCAATGCCTGATGGTACTGTAAGATTAGAGTTTGAAATTCCTGCACGTGGTCTTATTGGGTTCAGAAATGAATTCTTAACAGACACTAAAGGTGAAGGTATTATGAACCATTCATACTTAGAGTACAGAGCATATTCTGGTAAAGTT
The DNA here is from genome assembly GCA_902727855.1 of uncultured Sulfurovum sp. Lineage (GTDB taxonomy): Bacteria > Campylobacterota > Campylobacteria > Campylobacterales > Sulfurovaceae > Sulfurovum. The sequence continues at coordinate 5,195 of CACVAS010000063.1, read as the reverse complement.
GAGAGTAGAACACCAGGTGCTTTAGTTTCTATGGATGATGGTGAAGCAGTTGCCTTCTCAATCTTTAACTTACAAGCCAGAGGAATTATGTTCATTAACCCACAAGATAAAGTTTATTCCGGAATGGTTATTGGTGAGTCGGCAAGACCTGGTGACCTTGATGTTAACCCACTTAAAGGTAAGGCATTAACAAACATGAGAACTTCAGGTGCTGATGATGCTATTAAATTGGTTGTTCCAAGAGTAATTACACTTGAATCTGCAATGGAGTGGATTGAAGATGATGAGCTTATTGAAATTACACCAATTTCGGTAAGAATTCGTAAAAAGTCTCTTGATCCAGTAGTACGTAAACGTCTTGCTAGAGACAAGAAAAACTCTAAGTAGTTTAAAGGTGGGCTGAAGCCCACCCTTCAAAAGTTTAAATACTTTTAATTTTCCCTAACCATTCATCTAACGTCTTTTCAAACCCCATTTTAGAACTTTCATAAAACTTCATCTCTTTTGTCAGGTAATGTTGTTTAATCCAGCCACCATGGTTGTGAGGATAAAGATAGCCTTTATGGTCTTGCTTTATGTTGTTAGGAATGGAATGTATCTCGCCAGCTTGTATGGCAGATAAGGCATTATTAATTGCCATGTACGCAGAATTTGACTTGGGTGAAGAAGCCAAATAGATTACCAATTGTGAAAGTGAAATACGTGCTTCAGGATAACCTATCATTTTGACAATATTGAGCGTAGAGGATGCCAAGTTTAAAGCATGAGGGTTTGCATTACCTATGTCTTCAGACGCCAGTATCGCCAAACGTCGTGCGATAAATTCAGCAGGTTCTCCACCATTCACTAATCGTGCTAAATAATAGATACTTGCATCCACATCGGAGCCACGTATGGACTTGATCATGGCAGAGGCTAGGTCGTAGTGAGAATCCTCTTCTGATGAGCCTGCTTGTAAGGCGTGAGGGCGTATGGATTTTAATTGTTTTAAGTTAACAGTGTCGCCTAAGGCTTTTGCTGACTCCAGTAGATTAAGCATGGCACGCGCATCACCAGACGAAGAACTAATAATAAAATTTTTAGCCTCTTGGGGCATGTGAATAACTTCTTTTTCAACGATGCCTTCTAAGAGTTTTCTCAGTGCATCATCATGAATCTGTTTCAGTTCAAAAAGGTGAGAACGTGAACGCATGGCTGAAGTAAGTGAATAGTAAGGGTTTTGCGTAGAAGCACCAATAATAAGTGCTGTATGGTTTTCCATAAACGGTAAAAGTACTTCTTGCTGGTTTTTTGAAAGTCGATGGACTTCATCAATGAAAATAAGAGGTTTTTCAAGGGCATTGGCATACTCTTTGAAAATCTTTCGTAAATCTTCTACTTTAAGGGTTGTGGCATTGAGTTCAAAGAAAGGGCGTTTGAGTGCATTAGCAATGACTCTGGCTAAAGTGGTTTTACCACAACCCGGAGTGCCATAAAAAAAGGAGTGCATTAAAGCATCTTTTTCTATGAGAGTCCGAAGAACAGCTCCTTTGGCTAAAAGGTGTTCTTGTCCAAGAATATCATCAAGCGTTTTTGGTCGATATTTTAACGCTAAAGACAAGACTAGTCTCTTTTTTTCTTGTTAGGATTATTTCGGTTAGAGTTTTTTTGTTTGGCTTCTTTTAGCCGTTTCTCTTCAGCTGATTTAGCACGACGTGCTTGATCTTCTGTTTGGTTTTTCTTTTTCTCTCGAAGACGTTCAGCTTTGATTCGGTCTTCTTCCTCTTTGGCTTCTTGTGCTTCTATTTGTTTTACCATTTTTAAGTACTTGTGCGTATCATCGTATTCACGACGGGTAAAATAACGTGTTTTATTGGTCGGTAAGTTGTTAAGCTCAATCCCTCCAAAGGCAACACGTTTAAGGTCAAGAACATTGGCTTCAAAATGTCCAAAGAAACGACGAAGCTCTCGGTTTTGACCTTCGGCAATGGTGACACGGAGTTTTGTAAAGTTCTCTGATACGCCACGTACTTCATAATGCACAAAAGGAGAAAATTCCATGGAGTAAATTTTAGACTTTTCATGACCACCAGCACGGGCATCATCTAGGTAAAGTCCTTCTCTCATGGCTTCTTCCATCTCAGGTGAAAAAGGTTTGTCTATTTTAATGTTATAGGTTCTGTCCAGTCCACTCTGCATCATTACCTCAGCGACACGAGGAGAGTCCGTTAAGAGTAAAAGTCCTTCAGAAGCAAAGTCAAGTCGTCCGACAGGAATGAAGTGTCTAAACTTACCCGGGAGTTTATGAAAAATGGTCGTTCGTCCACGGTCATCTTTTTGCGTAACCAGCGTCCCCTTTGGTTTGTTGTAGACAATCATGGTAAGTTCCGTTTTAGGTTTAACATGTAAACCTCGAATAGAGACTTGGTCATCATCTTTAACGTCATAACTAAAGTTTTCTATTTTAGTTTTATTTACCGTTACTTCACCAGCTTCAATGAGAGCATCAGCTTCACGTCGTGAGTATTTAGAGTTGTGTGATATGTATTTGTTGAGTCTCATTGATTAATCTTTTCTTGAGGTTGTGAGTTATTCACGTATTTAATGAGATTATAGCATAACGGTTGTTGTGTTTTACTTCTTGTAATATTTTCTTAAAAAAAGAAACATACTGAACGATAATAAACTATGAGCAATAAAGTAGTTTTTTAGTATAAAGGTTAGATGTTTTCTATTCTATTTTTATGAACGTCTGTATAGTATTAATTGCTTGGTACTCTTTACTTTGATTATTTTCATGTCTAAATTTATCTTCTAATGTTTAATATTAATTTTTTAAAAAAATTAACTATATCTTATAAAAATAAATTTTATTTTAAACTAATAAGTTAGTTATCTAAAAAATTCGAATGTGTATAAACAGTAATATTATATACTTTTATGTTGTTGGAGAATAACATCCATATTAAAAAGGTTTTTTTTAACCTTAAGTTTAATAAGGTCACCTTTGTTATATTCATAATAGTCATTTTCACTAGGATAGTAAGAAAGAGTATAACCATTTCTTACTACTTTAAAATAAGAGGTGTTTTTACCACTCAAAAAATTATTAAAGTACTTCTTGACGGTTTTATTGGAGTCGTTACAAGTATATTTTGATGTTTTTATAATTTTAAAGCTTTCGTACCTAGACTCTGCTTTTCCTAAAGTTAAAATGTAGGTTGAACTTATAATTATAAAAGGTAATTGGTATAGTAGTATATTTTTCAAATTAAAACTTCTTTTGTAAGAAAAGAAATTATAAAAAATGATATGTATAAGGTATGGTAGAATAGTTAAAATTATAAAGGGTAGGAAAGTATCTATGTAGCCAAGAATATTCCTACCGATTAAAAAGCTTAATACCCACATTATAACAAAAGCAGTTAAATACTCTTCAATTAATTTACTAAATGGTAATTTATATTTTTTCAACAATGAATCCTAATATTTATATGACTAGTATGTGGATTAGACAATCCAAACAATTGAAAGTTCTTTAACCGAGATGTCAGATTTTTTAGGCTTCATGGATGCATCTGAGATTTCGACATTATCCACATCATATTTATCACTTAATGCATCAATATTATCTTCTAATTCTTCAGCTAATAACTCTAAATCTTCATGCACTTCAGCTAAGGCTTCTTCGGCTCTTCCGATATCACCACGTTCTTTGTAGGCACGGCTCCCTTTGGTAAATGCACGACCGAGTTTGGCCGATGAACTACGTCCAAAGAGTGCACCTAGAACAGCTATTCCTGTGTCTATCATGGATTTACTGGCATCTGCTTCTTCTTTTTGGACTTTGTCTTGAGCACGTTGAAGACGTTTCATGAGTGTTTTTTCTTTTTTCTCATAACGCACTTGCAGTTTTTCAATATCAACTTCTTTTTTGTCATCCAAGATGTCTTTAAGTCGTACTTTAAAGTCGCCTAGGCTTTCACTTGGGTTCGAAGTTAGTCTTGGGGAAGTCGTTTTGTATAGGGTTAAACGCTTGTTTTTATAGAGCCAATTGACAAGTTCTTTTTTTGTTTTTTTAAGTCCCTTGTCTTCGCTCACTTCTGAAGGTAAAGGGCTATAGCTTGCTGTACTAGGTTTGTTTTCTGAATAATTAGGACAAGCCTCTAAGGTCTCAGCATTTTCCCAGTCTACTTTGTCATCTTCATAGAGCTCAATGTTCAGACATAAGGCTTCATTTTGGTCAATGTTTTTACTTTGGTTAAAGTAGTGCAGTTCTACTTTGGTTTGGAGGGTTGCTCTAAAGTTATTTTGACCCGTTACATCAATGGCATAATACTGTTCAATAGATTTGTCAATGTGAACAAACTCTTGCTTCGTTTCATCATGTGCTGTTTTACTGAGAAGGGTTTGAGGCGTTGACTCTTTTTTCTTTGCCATGAGTTTTGAAATCTCAGCTGCTTTTAGAGGGCCTTTTAAATAGGACATTACCCAGCGTGTTGAGAAAACTCTTATGTCTTCTAAGTGTGCCGACTTTAAAAAGAAAGTACGTTTTTGAAGATTGGCTAACAGGTCTTTAATCTCAGACTTGGAATACGAAGCACCTACTTTACCTCCTAAACCATCAATGACACGTTCAATGTCTTGGCTGGTTTGTAAACGTCCAATAAACCATGTTCCAATGTTTGAAAGCCCTTTGTAGTCTAAGTCTACAGGGTTTTGCGTACTTAAAACCACACCGGTTCCAAATGCTCGGGCTTGTTTTAAAAGCAGCATCATTGGCTCTTTAGATGGTGGGTTTTTAGAAGGAGGAAAATAGCCATAAATCTCATCCATGTAAAGTATGGCCTTAAGGGCTGACGTTCCCGACTGTCTACGCATCCAAGCGATGTATTTGTTAAGGAGGATGGTCACAAAGAACATACGTTCTTCATCCGAAAGATGGGCAATGGAAAGAATGGCTATTTTAGCTTTTCCATTTTCATCATAAAGGAGTTTTTGAATGTCTAAATCGTCACCCTGTAACCATGCTGAGAAAGTAGGAGAGGCAATAATGGCATTAAATTTAGTCGCCAATGTAAAACGTTTATCTTGAGGGTAAAAACTCTCTAGTGGTAAAACACCAATCTTATCAAAAGAAGGAGATATAACAGCACCTATAAGCTCTTCAAGTGAGATGTCTTTACCAGCTGTCCATGTGTCAGCTAAGATCTGTG
>CACVAS010000062.1 GCA_902727855.1 uncultured Sulfurovum sp. | reverse complement strand
GAGACAACAGAAGAAGCTTAGGTTGTTCACGTCAATACTTTAAAAAGAGAAGTTTACGTCATTTAGACCATTTGTCAGCCTATGATGAAGATGCCTACATAGAATTTGCTAAACAAGTTTTACTCTCGGTTAACCCTTATGACAAAGAGTTTGAAGCCTTTACTACTGAGTACTATGACGATAACTGGAATATGAAAACTAAAAAATACGATGCTTATGCTTCACACTTAACCTTTATGAAGATTTTGTTTGGAGCAGGTCAGCGTTATATGTTAGCAACTTCTAAAAAAGTATGGGAAACAGCGAACAAAAATATAAAAGATGAAATACGTCCAGAGTTGTATAAAGAGCTTTGGGACAAAAATGTAGAAACCGTAGTAGAAGTTTTAGTAAAGAGTAAAGTTCTCTTGGTTCAAACTTTTGCTTTTAATATTTTAAAAGACAATCCCAAAGCGTTAAAAAACATTGGGTTAGAGATGCTTTTACAGATGATGAACTTAGCACATGATGAAGCTAGAAAACTCTTCTTTGAAGTGCTTAAAGAAGAATATACCAAAACAGAAGATACGCGAATTATTAAAGCTTGTCTTTTTAGTGAAGATGAAGAGATTAACGCTTTTGCGATTGAGAAGATTGGTAGTAATTTAGACTTTTTATTAGAAGAGAAGATGATGGTTGAGATTATTGAAAAATGTGATGAAAAAACCATGAATCAGATTTTTACTTTAGTACCGAAGTTAGAAAATAAAAGAGTCATAGTTGATGATATTATTTCCAAGATTCTTAGAGATGTATTCCCATTTAAACCTATAGAAGTAAAGAGAATGTACAAGCTTTTACGTTATTCAACAGACGCCATAAAGGTCGAAGACATTACAAAGCTTATGGAAGAAGATGAACTTAATGAACGTCATCTTTTTGCTGTAAGGATTATTCGGCTCAAAGCATTGGTTCACTTGGAACTACCTTTAGCCCTTAAAGAAAAAATAGCCCAGTATGAACACCCTGAAATGTTAGCGACTACCATATACCTACTTGGACAGTTAGAAGAAAGTGAACTAATGACTGCCCATGAGATGCTGGTTACTTTCCTCTACCATGAAGAAAAGGCTGTGTATAAAGAGGCTAGAAGCATTATTGAAACATTGGCGATGGATGAAAGGAATGGGAGTGTACTTTTAAAAGCCATTGTTGAAAAGTCCTTTGTATCGGCTTCTGATG
>CACVAS010000061.1 GCA_902727855.1 uncultured Sulfurovum sp. | reverse complement strand
ACTATTTCCTTTACAAATTCTAGTTAAAAAAACCTTAGTAATAAATATAATTTATGAATTAAATAAATAAATTATATTAAAAAAGGGTATATTCATTAGAATTACTTAATTATTATGAATATTCTTATTTTTACTATTTAAGTAATAGAGTGTTATTATCTTTTGTTCAATTATTATCACCTCAGTAATTGAAAGTTGAATTGAAAAAAGCTTTAGAGGTATTTAAGGAGCATACATGAAAAGATTCATATCATTTGGGAGCATAGAACAGTTTAGAAATATTGTTAAAAATATTGAAACAACAGCAAGGTATAGTGGGCAAGATGAGAATGGAGAGCCTATATTTGATGAAAAACTTGTTTTACCTAAAGTGATAGCCAATATTTCAGAAAAAATTCATGGTACTAATGCTTCTGTTTGTTATGGTGAGCGTGATGGTTTTTGGGTTCAGAGTCGTAAAAATATTATTAATGTAGAAGAGGATAATGCAGATTGTGCTTTGAAAGCTTATGAGCATCAAGAAGCATGGATGAAGCTGATTAGAAATTTGGCTGAGTTTTATAAGATTGATTTGAACAAACAGATTGTTTCACTTTATTATGAGTGGAGTGGTGGCAATATTCAGAAGAAAACAGCACTAACTGGTTTAGCTAAAAGAGCGATGCTATTTCAACACTTTAAAGTCTCTCCTCTTGAACCTAGTTTGGAGGATGAAACAAGTGCTTATTGGTTAGAGACTAGAATAACTGATGAGTGGGTTTCTGATGTAGAGGCAGATATATTTAATATTATGAATTTTCCTACTTATGAAATAGAGATTAATTTTGAAGAGCCTCTTTTGTCACAAAATAAGATGATAGCATTGGTCGAAAATGAAATAGAACCCAGTTCACCTGTGGGTAGAAAGTTTGGTGTTGAAGGGAATATTGGCGAAGGTATTGTGGTGACCTTTATGTTTCAAGGGAATCTTTACCGTTTTAAAGTTAAGGGTGAAAAACATGCAAAAAGAGTTAAAAAGCTGAAAGTACAACAGCCCATAGATACTCTCAAAGAGCAAAAAAAGATTGACTTTGTCAATAATTATGCTTGTAGAACATGGCGATTAGAACAGATTTATAATGAGATTTTTGATGTCATTAATGGTGGGGTTGGTGATATCAAAAAGATGGGACAATATTTAAAAGCTTTTCATGCTGATGTTATGAAAGAAGAGGGTGATAT
>CACVAS010000060.1 GCA_902727855.1 uncultured Sulfurovum sp. | reverse complement strand
GAATTTACCCTGCTATTGATGTAACAAAGTCAGGAACAAGAAAAGAAGAACTTATGGTAAGTGCAGAAGATCTTCAAAAAGTATGGGCGATTAGAAATGCCATGCAAAATATGGAAGATGTTGAAGGGTTAAAGTTCCTTTTTTCTAAAATGAATAAGACTAAAAATAATGCAGAATTTTTAGCCATGATGAACGAGTAATGTATAGTTTTTAACTATACGAATTCAACATTATGAAAATTGGCGTTTTTGACTCAGGGGCAGGGGGTCTAAGCGTTGTTAAATCTCTTCTTGCTGATAATCTTTTTGATGAGATTATTTATTATGGTGACACAGCTCGTGTTCCCTATGGTCCTAAAGATCAAAATACTATTATTCGTTATTCCCTTGAAGCATTAGAATTTTTTAATAATTTTGAGATAGATTTATTGATTACAGCTTGTAATACAGTATCGGCCTATGCATTGCCTGAAATGAATGCTCAGAGTTCTTACCCTGTAGTCGGAGTTATTGAACCAGGGGTATTGGCACTTGAAAATAGTGACTTAGCTAAAAATGATAATATATTAATTATGGCAACACGTGCAACCATTACTTCGAGGCGTTATGAATTAGCACTCGAAAAACTTGGGCATACTAATATTACTTCTTTACAAACTGGACTTTTTGTTCCTTTAGTAGAAGAGGGTATATTTGAAGGAAAACTCTTAGATGCTACAATGGAACATTATTTCTCAGAGATTGAACAGCCAAAAGCAATTATATTAGGTTGTACTCATTTTCCATTAATTGGAGAGAAATTAAAAAGTTATTTTAAGGATGAACCGATTTTAATTCATTCTGGTGAGGCAATTGTTGAGTACTTGGAAAGAAGATATCATTTAGTGGTTAAAGAAGAGGAAGCAAGTTTAAAAATATTTGCTTCCGATAATGTAGCTGGACTACGAAAAATAGCTGACAACTGGTTATAGAATTCCTACAGCATCACGAACTTGAGCCATTTTATTGTTAGCAATGATTTTCATTTTTTTAGCACCATCATTTAAAATATCTTTGACTAAATCTGGATTATTGAGGTAAGCTTCACGTTTCTCTCTGGCCTCAGAAAATTCTTCCCAAATAAGTTCTTTAAGGTATTTTTTAAAGTGACCATAACCTTCTTCACCACTTTTATAACGTGCTTGTAATTCAACTTTTCGATTTTCATCTAAAAAAAGTGAAGCAA
>CACVAS010000059.1 GCA_902727855.1 uncultured Sulfurovum sp. | reverse complement strand
AAATTTATTGTGTGACATGGTCACACCTACAGAAGGGTCTTTTTATTAGAATTAATATGACAATTTGACATATATTTAACCAAAAATATTTTTTAATGTTAAGATTATGAAAACTATTTGAGCGGCTAATTATGAACTTGACAAAAAAATATGTTGTAAGTATAATGTAGTTATGAAAAAGATACGGTTTGAATGGGATGAGGTTAAAGCTCAAACAAATGAAAAGAAACATAATGTATCTTTTTTAGAAGCTTCAAGTGTATTTTTGGATGAACATGCGATAGAGTTTTATGATGATAAGCATTCAGAATGGGAAGATAGGTTTTTACTTTTAGGATTGAGTAATAATCTAAACCTTCTGATGGTTTGTCATTGTTATCGTGAAGCTAATGGAGTTATACGCATTATCTCAGCTAGAAAAGCAACTAAAAATGAAGCAAAACATTATAATTAAAGGATGATAGATGAAAGAAGAATACGATTTATCAACAATGAAATCACGACCAAATCCTTATGCTAAACAATTAAAAAAACAAGTTACCATTAGATTGGAGACAGATGTGATTGACTACTTTAAAAAAATGGCTGAGGGCATAGGTATGCCTTATCAAAGTCTGATTAATATGTATTTAAAAGATTGTGTAAATTCAAATCGTGAATTGAAAATGCAATGGCAGTAATGGATAATAAAAAGATTAAAATTTCTCCTTGTAAGATTCGGTATATTTAACACGGAATCTACGATTTTCATTTATGATATAATACAAATAAAAGCAATAAAGGAGAAAAAATATGCAAGAGATAACCATAAAAATAAACCCCTCTGTTTATGAACACATCATGTTTTTTTTACAAAGTTTACCTAAAAATTTAATAGATATTGAAACCCAAAATAAAACGCCCATTTCAAAAGAACCATCAACAAAAGCTTTTGGACTTCTAAAGGGTAGAATTAAAGATCCAGTAGCGTGGCAAAGAGAGATACGTGAAGAGAGTGATAGAGATATTTATGAAAGCTTTAAAAAGTGAAGTACCTTCTTGACTCTAAATAAATATTTGGACTTGATATTGTGACTAGAAATATCAAAGATTTTTTATCTTTGACAGACAGCGTCTTAAATCCATTTGAGTAAACACTCCTAAATTATATATTATAAAACCTCTGAACTTACATAGGCAAAAAATGAAACTAGAAATCATAAGCGACACCCACGGAAAACATGA
>CACVAS010000058.1:348666-377578 GCA_902727855.1 uncultured Sulfurovum sp. | reverse complement strand
AGGGAGGGTCATACCCAGCTCCATTCCGAACCTGGAAGTCAAGCCTCCCATCGCCGATAATACTGCAGGCTACGTCTGTGGAAATGTAGGTCGCTGCCACTTTGAGTTTATCTAACTTATCCCCCCCCCTTTTTTATTGATTCCTTTTTTCCACCTATCTTTAATCCTTTTTTATCTTATTCTCTTTTATCATGACACTCTTTATATTTCTAGTTATTTTTCTTTATCGTACTTTACTATTTATCCTTTTTATGTACTTATTATAATATTTAGGCATATGATAAGTTTTTTATATAGCATATTCATGTGTAAAATTAGACTAAAATAGTGGATTATAATCAAAATATTTACTTAATAATAGATTTAAATCTAAAATAATAAAAAATAAGTTATAATTAAGAATTATTAATAAAATAACAAAAGGAGCAAAAATGCTTAAAAATATATTGAGTATCGTAGGTGGTATAGCCTTAATAGCTGTAGCTTATTTAGCTATAAACTTTGGAGGTATGGCAAGTAAAGTTTCTACACTTCATCCTGATGCAATGGGTCATTACATGACTATGTTTAAAAAGGTTTTAGAAACTGGTAGTAGTGCAGAAGCTATGATTAGAAGAGTCAAAATTGACGATGATGTCTCTACTGAAGATGTTATTGACAATATGAGAGGTATCGCTGGTGATAATAATTTCTTAGTTGTTGGTGATGCTAAAATGTCTATTAACAGTAGTATCAAAGATCAAGATGGTAAAAGATACATTAGAATATTATCTTTTTGTGCACCTTCAATAGCTGAACAATTTATTGGGTACAATGAAGGATTTGGTGCATTTATGCCTTGTAGAATACTCATTGTTGAAGATGATGAAGGTAATAGGTGGTTGCACACGATGGCTATGGAATTAATGTTGTATGGTGGTAAACCTCTTCCTCCAGAAATGATGGAAATGGCATTAAGAGTAAGAAACCTAATGTACGGCATGATGGACGCTGCAGCAACTGATGGTGATTATGAACCTGAAGAGGCATAAGTAAAAATTTAAGTCATGAGTCTATTTAAATAAAGTTCAAATAGACTCATATTATAATGACTTAGGAATTATTAAGTCTGGTATGGTAGTGAGTATCCTTAAGGTGATTCTCTATATATTTAGTATTATCATTTAGTTTAGCTCATAATATGGTTACTAAATGCAATTTTTTTATATTAATGAAGACAATTTATGAAAAAACTTCATAATATAATCAAAATAATATTATAATCTACGATACAAATTTCTGTAATTAAATGGAAATAAAATTTTAAAAATAAGGTTTAAAATGAAAAAAATAGTTCTTTTTATACTATTTGTTACTGTTGGTCTTGTTGCCTCAGAAGCTGAATTGAGATATGAAATAGGGTTGAAACTGAAGCCTCAACCGGCTAAAATCTATGCACAAGAGTGTGCAAGTTGTCATGGTAAAGATGGAAAGCAAACTAGTTTTTCTGGTTTCCCTAGTGTTATACAATACGGTAAAATTGCAGGTTTAGATGAAGCCGAATTAGCTAAGACAATTAAAGAGTATAGAGGTGGCGTTGCAAGTAAAGATTATAGACCACTTAATAAATATGGCTATGGTGCAGCAATGAAGGCTCCAACAAGAGATTTATCTTGGGATGAAATCGATGCTGTTGCAAAATATATCAGTGGTTTAAAGTAAGGGGCAAAAATGGACAATAAATATATTGAAAATATGTTATCTAAGATGGATAAAGACTTATCTGCACATGGAATAAGTAGAAGACAAGCTATGAAAATGGCTGGTTTGTCAAGTGCAGGTGTGTTTATGGGTACAACAAGTGCGAATGCAGAAGAAGAAAAAATTGTTAAAAGCGATGCTAAAGCAAAAATTGTTATAGTTGGTGGTGGTTTAGCAGGTATAAGTACTGCGGCAAGATTAACGCTTAATCTTACCGATCCAGATATTACAATTATTGAACCTGAAAAAACTTCTGCGTCATACCAACCAGGATACACATTGATTGGTGCTGGTATTTGGGAAGAAAAAGATATTCTTTATGACAGAGATGACTTTGTTCCCGACGGTGTAAAGGTTATTGAGGATAGAGCAGTATTTTTTAACCCTCAGGAGAACCAACTGACTACGGAAAAAGGTCAAGTTGTATCATACGATTATCTTATTCTAGCTACTGGTGTTCAACTTGATTTTGAGAGAATAAAAGGTTTAGAAGAAGCTGGAAGAGCTTTATCTGCTGGTAATAATGATAAACTTCTTCATGCACTAGGTGATAGCATTTGTTCAATTTACACAAGTCAAGGGTCTGTAAAGACTTGGGAAATTATGCAAAAATATATTGCTCAAGCTAAATCAGGTAAGAAAACAAAGTTTGTATATACACATCCTGATACACCAATAAAATGTGGTGGTGCACCTAAAAAAATTATTTATTTAACGAATGCGAGACTTAAAGAAGCTGGTGCTAGAGAAAATGCCGAACTTACTTTTTATCCAAATGGTGGAGCAATGTTTGGTGTACCTGAGTACCATGATGCAATAGTAGGTCAGTTTGAAAGAGAAGACATTAAGTATAAATATAGATGTAATCTTGTTGAAGTAGAAAAAGAGAATAAAATTGCAGTATTTGATTCAAAATGGCAAGAAAAAGGTCCATGGGATCCTGTAATGAAAGATTTTGAAGTTATTCCTAAGCGTGAAAAAATAAGAGTACCTTATGACTTTTTACATATTGCACCTGCTCAAATTGCACCAAGAGAAATTGGTGAATCTGACTTAGGTTCTGCTCAAGGTTGGGTTCCTGTTAATAAAGAGACACTTCAACACATAAGATATATGAATGTATTCTCTATAGGTGATGTGGCACAACTTCCAATGGCTAAAACTGGTGGTTCTGTAAGAAAACAGTATAAGGTTTTAGTTGATAATCTTATTGCTCATATGAATGGTACAAAACTTGAAGGCAAGTATGCTGGATATACAGTTTGTCCATTAATCACAGATATTGGTACTGTAATGCTTGCTGAATTTGACTGGACAGTTAAGCCTACTCCTTCATTCCCACTTGATCCAACTGTCGAAAGATGGATATTTTGGTTAATGAAAGTATACGCATTAAAGCCTATGACAATGTATGGAATGATGTCAGGTAGAGCATAATAACTACCGATAGGATAGATGGATGAAATTAGAGTTTGAACTTGTCACATATGATGAAGCGTTAGATAAATTTGATTTAGATGAGACAATGTATCAGATAGATATAAGTGAAGAAGATGCTCAAACCTATGAACTTTTAAAATCTTCTGATCTTAGTCTATATAACTGGTTAAGAGAATCAGATTTTTTCATAAGTCACATTTGTGAAAAAGTCTATCCTGATAACAAAGATATGAAGATAGCTATTAGTGGTATCAATGGCATTGATTATAGAAAATTTTATTTCTTTAAAGTCACAAGTGCAGATAGATTCTATGAATATTTTAAAAAACTTTTCAATATTTATGAAGAATCTGATTGGCAAGATAGAGAAGTGATTGGTGAAGAAATCTTAGAACACTTAGCTGTAAAGAGACAAGAACTTTTAATTGATTTAAGTCTATACATAGCTGAAAATGAAAATGAAGATTAATGAAAAGTTTTAAAACAGAAATCAAAAAAGAATTATTTATTTATTTTTTGATATTTTTTGTTTTTACTTTGATAATGCATAGTGATATATTAACGAATCCACTATCAAGAATTGATATGATGACGGCTAAAGAAAACTATTCGCATCCGTTTGTATATTCCTTTGTATTATATTTTATTTTATTTATCATTAGAAAATTTGTTGGCTTTATCATTGGGCTGTTTGAAAAAAAATAGACTAAGCTAGACACAGTCAATTCTATTTTATAGAAAAGTGTATAAATCTAGCAAATATAGGAATACAAATTATATATATCATAAGTATTTATGATATATATAATTTGTTTCTACTGGTAACATAGTAGATGAAAACTAGAAGTTATACAGAATTCCATTAACTTCTTTTTAAAACCTTACGTTATAATTATAATTATAATTTATGTTATTTGTAATCTTGATTGATTTACAATTAATTTAAGTATATTAAGGAAGTTATTAGAATAACTTCTAAAAATTATAAAATCTACAAAAAGGTAAAGATGTGAATAAAACATTCAAAATAGAAGAATCAGACTCTGTTAGCAGAAGAGATTTCTTTAAAAAAACAGCATCGGTGAGTGCTGTTGCTGCAACAAGTATGTTGGCGCCAGCTGCAGTACTTGCAGATGATGAAAATATCATACATCATACTAAATGGGGAACTACTTTAGGACATGAAGTGAATAAAAACCCGTATGGTGTTCCTTCACTTTATGAGCATAACGTAGTAAGAAGAACTTCGGCTCTTATGTCTTCAGCTGGAGATATGCATGCGGCAATTTCTATGACACCATTGGCTGACTTAAGCGGTATCATCACACCTAATGGTTTACATTTTACGCGTACGCACAACGGTGTAGCACAGATTGATCCAAATAAGTGGAGATTGATGATCCATGGTTTGGTAGAAAAGCCAATTGTTCTTACTTTAGATCAGTTAAAGCGATATCCAAGTGAAAGTAGAATACTTTTTCTAGAATGTCCATCAAACTCTGCAGCTGAATGGAAAGGACCACAGTTTGGTACTTTACAATTTGTTAAAGGTATGATGTCATGTGCTGAGTGGACCGGTGTTCGTCTGAAAACAATTCTTGATGAATTAGGTCTTAAACCAGAGGCTAAATGGATGCTTGCAGAGGGGTCTGATGGCTCTGAAATGAGTAGAACTCTACCAGTCGAGAAAGTACTAGATGATGTTATGATTGCATGGGGTCAAAATGGTGAAGCACTTCGTGATGAGCAGGGGTACCCTGTACGCCTTATTGCTCCAGGTTGGGAAGCAAACTTGGCTATTAAGTGGCTTAAAAGACTAGAGTTTGGTGAGAAGCCTTGGTATGCAAAAGAAGAAACTTCTAAATATACTGCACTGACTGCTAGTGGAAGAGCTATTCAGCATTTCTATGCGAATGAAGTTAACTCTATCATTACGTCACCATGTCCTGAGAAAGATTGGAAAGATCTTGAAGTAGGTCAATTGGTTGAGATTGAAGGTCTTGCATGGACTGGTCATGGAACAATTGAAGGTGTTGATATTAGTTTTGATGGTGGTAAGAATTGGACAGAAGCTCATCTTAAAGGGCTCGTTTTACCAAAAGCGTGGACAAGATTCTCATATATGTATAAATATGAAGGGAAACCTTTATTGCTTCAAAGTAGAGCATATGATGATTCTAAAAATGTACAGCCGACTGTAAACCAAGAAAAAGCTGTTGTTGGTGTTGAAGGTGTTTATCATAGAAATGCCATTAGTACATGGAAAGTGACAGATATGGGGGAGGTAAGTAATGTTCAAGTTAGATCGTAAATTAGTATCTATGACAGGTATTGTCATAGCAGGTGTAGCATTATCTTTAAGTTCAGCTGTTGCAGCTACTAGTGAAAATGCTGCGACAGAAAGTCTTTATAAGTCTAAAGCTGGTGCAATAGACGGTGGTGTTACTTATCCAAGAGAAAATGGTAGTTACACAGCTTATAAATATAATACGCAGAGCACAAAAGGTGTTAATTTTGCTAGACCTGCTACTCCTAATGAAATAAAAGCATGGGATATTGATGCACTTCCAGATGGAAGTGGATTACCTGAGGGTGAAGGTTCGGTTGGACTTGGTGATGAACTCTATGAAGCACAATGTGCAGTATGTCATGGTGATTTCGGAGCTGGTGGTCAAGGCTATCCTCAGCTCACAGGTGGAAACCAAGAAAAAGATGAAAACGGTGTAATCATTACACTTAAAAACCAAAGAGTATATGGTAACACAGATGCACCTAAAAGAAGTATTGGTACATATTGGCCAGTGGCTACGACACTCTTTACATACATTAGAGATGCAATGCCATATGCACATCCAAAATCTTTGACCAATGATGAAGTGTACGCAATTACTGCATATCTTCTTGCGCAAGATGAAATTATAGAAAACGATGATGATAATGTACTAAACAAAGAGAAACTTGCAAAAGTTGTTCTTCCAAACAGAGATGGTTTTTATCCTAATATTGATGGACCAAATGCAGCAGAAGACATTAGAGCATTTTTTGCAGACCGTGCTAAAAATATTGGTGCGGGTACAAGATGTATGACTGACTGTAAGGATCCAGGTGGTCAAGATGGAAAAACACCAGCAGGTGTTGTAGAGATTAAGTATGAGATGAAGGATGTTGTGCCTCCATATGCATATGCTAAAGATTTACCACCAAAGAAAGATACAGGTCTTGCACATCCAGGTAAAGAAGCGTATGAATCGAATTGTAAAGTCTGTCATAAAACGGACACAATGGGTGCACCAGCTGTAGGTAATAAGTCAGCTTGGGAAGATACACTTAAAAAAGGAATAGATAAAGTCTATGAAAATACTATCAATGGTATAGGTGGTATGCCTCCTAAAGGTGGAACTTCATTACCAGATGATAAGATTAAAGAGATAGTTGACTATATGATAGAGGCAAGTAAGTAATTTAGTTACTCACTTTTTTTACACAAAGAGTCTATACAATAATCCTATGAAGACCAGTTGGTCTTTATAGATCCAATTTAACATAAAGGAATAAAAATGGAAAGAAGAAAATTTTTGAATATGGGACTTGTTGCAGTTGCTGCATCAATTGTACCTGCTACAACTTTAAGTGCTGTAAACTTTAGATCAACTAAAGCAGCTGCATGGGAAGCAGAAAAGTCTGCTGATGCAATTAAAGCAATGTTTGGAGATGGTGGATTAACACCAACAGATGAAATTAAAATGATTGCTCCTAAGTTGGCTGAAAATGGTGGATCAATTCCTATTACACTTAAAAGTGATTTAGATATAGAAACGATTGCATTTTTCCAAGATGCTAACCCAAGATCTGCAACAGTAGTATTTTCAGTTCCAGAAGGTCAAAAAGTAAATTATTCATTTAGAGTAAAAATGAGACAAACTGCTTATGTGACTGTTGTAGCTAAAACAAAAGATGGAAAACTTCTTACATTAAATAAAGAAATTGATGTATCAATTGGTGGTTGTGGAGGTTGATTCAACCTTCCCTTATACATTTCGGAATTTAAAATAAAATAAAATAAAATAACAAAGGATATAAAATGGCTACTAAGATGAAAATCAAAGCAAAAGAAAAAGATGGTGTTGTTAAAGTAAAAGCGATGTTTACTAACTTAATGGCAGATAAAGAAGAAGCTGAAAAAAAGAAAATTGAAGTTGAGTATATTTCTCATATTATGGCAAAAGCAAATGATAAAGTAGTGTTTGAAGCTACTACAAGTGGTTTTATGTCCGAAAACCCACTTATTAAATTTTCATTTACTGGTGCTAAAAAAGGTGATACTTTAGAGTTTACACTTACGGACCACCATGGTAAAACAGAAACAGGTAGTAAAAAAATTAAATAAGGATACTTATGAAAAGTATAGTAGGTATTTTATTGATAGTGGCATTTGTTTTAGCAATGCCATTTATAGGAAATAAATCTATAGACGTAAAAGAACCACATAAGCTTGACATAGATGGTAACTTTATCATGTATGATTGGCACTATAAGACCTTTAAAGACGAACCTCGTACTGGTGAAGGCCCAGATTGGGACTATAATTTAAAGCCAGTACAGGTAAGTGAAAGAGTATGGTGTTTCTTTGGTGCCATGGAAATGCCAACGAAAGAAAATGCCGGTGATATGTCTAACTCTTGTTATATCAAAGGTGATACAGAGTGGATATCTTGGGATACTGGTCCATCATATGTTTTTGCAGAACAAGCCTATGCAAAAATGAAAGAAATTGCTGATATGCCTGTCAAGACTGTCATAATTAGTCATGAGCATGACGATCATTGGTTGGGAAATAATTATTATAAAGAAGTACATGGTGCAAAAATAATTGGCCCTGAATCTGTTAATGAAAATTATTTTGGCCCAAGAAATGTTGAAGGTAAAGAATACCCAGGTATGCAAACAAGAATGATTAAGGCACTTTACCAAAATGCAACTAGAAAAACAGTACTTGCATTGACAGATGAGGCTTTTGATGATACGATTGAACTTGAAATTTCCGGTGTAAAGCTTGAGTACGTTAAAGTAGGTTATGTTCATTCAGAAGAAGATTGGTATTTGTATTTACCAGATGATAAAGTTGTTCTTGCCGCGGATACTGTAATGAATGGTAGGGTTACGTCAAACAGAGATGGTCTTGTTGTTGGTCAAATTAATGCATTGAACTCTATTAAGTCTAGAGATTGGGATTATTTAGTTCCTGGGCATGGTTTTATTACAGATAAAACAGCTGCTGATGAAACTGTATTGTATTTTGATCTACTTAAAGAGAGAATTATAGAAAAAATGGAAGATGGTGTTATCGCTGATTTTATTACTAAAGAAGTGACACTAAATGAGTTTAGAAATAAGGATCTCTACTATATTTTGAGTCCACAAAATGTTTTTAGATCTTATGAAGAGCTAGAGATGTTTGATGAAGATGACTTAATAGACTATGAAGCACTAAAAGAAGAAGCTGCAGCAGAAGCTGCTGCCAAAGCTGAAGAAGAAGCAAAAGTAGCCGAAGAGGCTGCTGCTAAAGCTGCAGAAGAAGCTGCTAGTGTTCAAGCTGTGCTAGAGGCTGATACTGTAGTAAACAGTGTAACTGTTCCTGTAGTTCCTGCTGTTCCAGCAGTAAATGCATTGGAAACTTCACACTAGGTAGTATAGTTATTTTTTTATGAAAAATTATCTACTTGGCTTATTGATTGTCGTTAGCATTACTTTTGCTAACGACATTGATTTAGATACCCTCACCCTTCAAGCTAAAAAATCTAATAAACATATATTTGTCTATTTACACATAACAGGATGTGACTTTTGTATGCGTATGGAAGAGTTTGCTTTTGATGATGATGATATAATCTCTGCTATAAAAAAAGATTTTATTTTTGTGGATATTAATGTTAAGGATAAAGGTGTGGTAAAATATGATAATACAAAGATGAGTAAATTACAGTTTGCTAAAGAGAGTGGTTACCCCATGTATCCAACCTGTCTATTTTTTGACAAAAATGGAGAGCTTGTATATGATGCAGTAGGCTATAAAGATGAAAATAAATTACTTAAGATATTAAATAGCGTAAGTAGTAAATCTTATGATGTAGAGTAGAGGTAGAAGCTATGAAAAAAGTTGGTCATGTTATCTCTTTGTTTTCTTCTCTTGCTGAAGGGCAAACCAACGTGGAGTTATTTAGTGTAGATACAAAAGGTATTATTAATGACAAGCATTATAATAAGAATGCTGATAGAGCAGTTTTAATTACGTCTTTATCTAGTTATGAACTTATGAAAAAAAATAATATTAATGAGCCTTATGGAACACTGGGAGAGAATATACTTATAGATTACAATATCTATCAACATCATGCTGGTGTTAGGGTTAAGATAGGAAATGTAGTTATGGAGATAGTTCAGTTATGTACATTGTGTAAAGGTCTTTCCTCTATAGATAGCAAGTTACCAAAACTTCTTAAAGAAGATAGAGGGATATTTGTTAAAGTGATTGAACCTGGTACAATATATAAAGATGATGAGATTTATCTTTTAGATTAATGTAGAATTACTATTAAGGGTTGTTATGAAAAAGTTACTTTATAGCTTGTTAATATTAGGAATGAGTATACTTTTTGCACATGGTCCTAACCATACTAAAGCAGATGAAGCTAAAAATAGAGGTGATTATGAAGAAGCAGTAAAATATAGTTTACTGCAACTAACTGAAGACCTAAAATTGTATGGTGAGTACTCTAAAGAGACAATGGACACTTATGGTAGACTTGGTGTTTTTTCTGAAAAAGTTGGTGAGTATGAGAGTGCATTACAATATAATATTATTGCATTAAGAATACAAAAAAAACTTTTAGATAAAGAGAATGCTATTACCGCTACAACATATAATAATATGGGTGGTGTTTTTAGCAAAATGAAAAAATATGATGAGGCACTTAAGTATTATTTTATGTCATTAAAAATGCAAAATACTCTTTTTGGCGAAGAACATAGAACTATTGCAATTACCAGTAATAACATTGCAAAAGTATATCGTAAAGAAAAAAAATATGATGAAGCCCTAGAATATTATATGCAGTCTTTGGACATTAGAGTAAAAAACTTAGATAAAAATGATTATTCAATCGCATTAGCTCATAGCAATATAGGTTTAATCTACTTTAAACAAGGTAGACATGAAGATGCATTATCTCAATTGAATAAAGCTTTAAAGATAAGAAAATTTGTATTTGGAGAGAACCATTCATTTACAAAAAAAACGGAAAAAAACATCAAATATATAAAAAGTAAATTTTTATAGTCTATATTAAAATGATAAAGTCCTTTCTATAAGCCAAAAAGATGATAGGCTACCCATAACATAGACAAGAGTTATTTGTAGCTTATTAACTAAGCTAGGGTAGTTTAAACGTTGCATGAGCACTACAGTGATAACAAAAGTGGCTATAAACATAAGTTGTCCTAATTCTACCCCAATGTTGAAGAATATGAGAGCCAACGTTATGGCATGTTGTGGTAGCCCAATTTCAGCGAGTGCTCCCGCAAAACCAAAACCATGCAGTAGTCCAAAGATGAAAGCTATAAGCCATGGGTAACGTGCTGTTAAACTAAGTGACTGCACTTTTTTTTCTTCACCTCTTTGATGCATGATTTCCATAGCTAAAAAAAGTATACTTAATGCAATAACTGCCTCAACTGGCGCTTGTGGTACCTGGACAATACCAAGTGTAGCTATAATCATGGTAATAGAGTGTGCCAAAGTAAAAGCAGTTACTGTCAAAAGCAGGCGACGCATATTTTTGACTATAAGCAACAGAGCAAAAACAAAAAGTAGATGGTCAAAGCCTAATAGTATGTGTGTAATGCCTAACCATGAGTAGGTTTGTATGATTTGTAATGAAGATGCTTCCTTAGGAATGATATAAGAAGGTTCAGCTGAATTGAGCAATATAGAGTGCGATGTCCCTGAAAGTAATTCTATACGTAAAAGTGCTTCAGTTTTGGTAGCTTTTAAACCTTTAAGTTGAACGGGTTTTTCTACTATACCATTGTCACATTTCATATTCCAGATTTGTAAATGAATATCATTAATACTCTGATTTGTTTGAGGTGTGGTAAGGCTACATTCCTTTGGTAGAATGACGCTAATGGGTAGTCTTTCTTTCTCCTTTATCGCAACTTTTAGAAGGAGTGAATAGTGTTGTGATTTAAATTCTTTAATCTCAAGATATGAGAGTTTCAGTTCATCAGCTAATGTAGAAACGTTCCAAAGTAGTACAAAGAGTAAGGAGATAAGTATTTTCATTGTTTTGGAGCACTTATGTTGAACTCATTACGTATTTCTTCATCTATGACAATGTGATAATTGTTTTTTAAATTTGTATAGAACGCTTCGTTGTCTTTTTCAAAATCATCATCAAGTGTGATATCTTCAAAAAGGTATTTCATTTTTTGTGCCAAGCGATGCTGGATGACAACATCATTTTTATCTAGTCCCATGGTGAGTGCCTCATGATAAAGTACTTGTTCTTCTATTTTTTCTTCTAGAAGTTTTTTTAGTTCCTTTTCAGTAGGAGCCTTTCCATTCTCTTCTGTGAACTTATCTGTCAAAAGTAATAAAGTCGACTTATTAATAGTAATTTGTGGTTTATCTATGGATTCACTGTCACTATTGAGTTGTGAAAAGAGAAAAAATAAGCCTGCACCGATAAGTAAAAAGTGAAAAAGTGGTTCTCGTAAGAATTTTGATACTAAAGTGTCTTTGGTCATTTATGAAGATCCTCTGAAGTAGAAATTTGTATGGGTATATAATATAGTGTTTTGACTTAAATGTATAATTTAGTTTATAAAATTTAGTTATTATATAGATAATTTTATCTAAAATATATAAAGTAATATATTATATTTTTTAAGATATTATTTTATTCAAAAACCCCTTAAAGGACATAAATGAACATAAATTTGAAAAGAGTCGTAGCAACAATGTTATTGACATTTGGAATCAGTGCATATGCTGCACAGGATATACGTATCTATACAGCAGATAATCAAAGCGGTAAAATTAACGCTACAAGTATAGAGCAAGTGTTTAAAGATGCAGGTTTTTATGTAACTGCAAATAATAATATGAATAAAGCATTTGATGCAAAATTTAAAACCCACACACATGATGCTTACAATTTAATGATAGTACATAGTAAAGAATATGTAGCAAAATTGATCAAAGCATATCCTCAAGTTGCACTGTTTACACCGTTAAGTATGTCAATATATACAAAAAAAGGTGAAAAAACAGTTTCTTTATCTTCTATGACTGCATCGGGTATTGCTAAAGTTACGGGTATACCTTCGGATAATGCAGATTTGGTTGCCTACATGAAGAGTGTTGAAGAGACACTTGCAAAAGCAATGCCAAATGGTAAGTTTGAAGAGGTCAACTATAAGATAGAAAAGCCACAAGGTGAGCTTATCAATAGGTTTAGTATGACTATGGATGTTAAAGATGAAGAGATAGAAGATGAAGTAGAAGGCATTCAAGAAGAGCTAGAAGCAGGACTTGAAACTGCAGGTTTTGTAATGGCAGGTTTTAACAGTATTGGTAATGAGAGTTATGACTTTTTTGATACCTATTCTATTTGTAAAGTATCAGTTATTTTCGAAGTCTCTAAGACACATCCGGAAGCAGGAGCATTTGCACCATGTTCACTTTATATGTTTAAGAAAAAAGGTGAAAAAGTAGTGCATTTTGCTTACCCATCTATTTATAATTGGTTTAGTTCTATTGATGTAGCAGATCAAGCTTCACAAGATGTACTTATCGGCGCACAAAAGGCTATGAATGCCGCTGCTGATGAAGTGACTGAAGAGTAGTTAAGCAAGAGAGGGAAGAAAGAAAAGAAAGAATATTGTTCTTTCTTTTTAGAATGTTAAGGCTGTTGTATGTTGCTGATATCAAAATAATGTATCACTTCGCGAGTAAGCGTAGCCTCTTTTCTTCTTTTAAAATGATCATCTAAATCAAGTGACTGGTCATCATAACCTTCTTTATACTCTTTGATAAAAGCATTGTAGATATCTTCTTTAATACCAGTGATTTCATAGGTAACTTTTTCGTAAACCTTATCATTATATTTTATGGTTTCTCTTTGCTTCTCATTGGCATTGATACCACTGTATCGATTTTGTTGCTCTTGGGTAATGTTCATCTCCAGGTTTGCTCGTATACTTGTTACCATGTATTGCAGTTGTGCTAAGGGCGTATTATCACGCAAGACATTGATGATGGTTGCTTTTTCCTGGCTGTAGCCCCAGCTACCAGACAGAGGAAGGTCTACATCAAAGGTGGAGTGAATAAGCTCCTGTACATTTGTCTCTTCTTGGAGTGGTAGAAAGGTTATCATAGTCCAGCTTCCTTGATAGCCTCTGTCCGTGCATGTGCCATGAGCGGTTCAAATACAATTTTTAGGTTACCATTATTCATTATATCATCTAGGGCATAAAGTGTTAAACCAATACGGTGGTCAGTGAGCCTATTTTGAGGATAGTTGTAGGTACGAATTTTCTCTGAACGTGAACCTGAACCTACTTGCAGTTTTCTTTGGCTTGATGATTCATCTAGTTGTTTTTGAAGTTCTGCTTCATAGACTCTTGCTTTAAGGACTTTCATTGCTTTTGCTTTGTTCTTATGTTGTGACTTTTCATCTTGTATGGCTGCAACGATACCTGTAGGAAGGTGTGTTAAACGTACTGCTGAATCTGTTGTGTTAACCGACTGACCACCACAACCACTAGAACGATAGGTATCCATCTTAATTTCATTTGGTTTTAGATCTACTTCAACATCATCAACCTCTGGAATGATCGCTACAGTAATAGCAGACGTGTGTACACGACCTTGTGTTTCCGTATCTGGTACACGCTGTACACGGTGGATACCTGCATCATACTTGAGGGTGGCATAGACATTTTCTCCATTAATCTGAGCTATGACTTCTTTGTATCCACCAGCTGTACCATCACTAGAAGACATAATTTCCATTTTCCATCCAACTTGTTCTGCATAGCGGGTATACATTTTGAAGACATCGGCAACAAAGAGTGCTGCTTCATCACCACCTGCACCAGCACGAAGTTCTAAAATAATATTTTTATCATCATTTTTATCTTTTGGAAGCATAAGAATTTTAATTTCACTCTCTAGTTGTGGAAGCATAGGCTCTAGCTCTGAGAGTTCCTCTTTGGCTAAATCACCTAATTCAGAGTCACTAAGTAACTCTTTGTTCTCTTCTATAGCATCGGCTGTTTCAATATAAAGTTTTGCTTTCTCAACGAGTTCATTTAGTCCAGATTGCTCTTTACTGAGTTCTGTCATACGTGAAATATCTGAAGCTATATCTGGTGAAGATAAAAGGGTATTAATTTCTTCATGTCTGTCTATAAAAGGTTGTAATTTTTCTTTGAACATTGTAAGAACTTTATGTTGGATTATTTGGGGTATTATAGGGTAACTAGCCTTGTAGGCTAGTTTAATGAAAGATAGCTAAGACTTTAACTATGCTTCGAGGGTATTTACCATTTTATGAAGACGGCTTACTTTTCTAGCAGCAGTAGTTTTTTTGATAAAACCTTTACTGACTAATGAGTGGATTTGCTTATTTGCAACTGTAAATGCAGATGTTGCTGCAGATTTGTCTGACGCTTCAACTGCTTCATGTACTGCTTTTACAATATTTTTGATTCTTGTTCTGTAGTATCTGTTTCTTTCTGTTTTTTTAGCAGTAACTAAGATACGTTTCTTTGCTGACTTATTATTTGCCATTGTGTGTCCTTCTTTTGGTTAGTGTTGTTATCGCTCTGTGCAGAGTGAAAATATTTGGCGAATTATATCGAAAACAAGATTAAGAATGCATTATACCTAAAGGACTCATAATATACTTATTAGCAATATTGCGTTAAACTTTAAGTTCATATACAAGATTAGGAAATATTTTGGAACTTTTTGGAACAGATGGGGTACGAGGAAAAGCAGGGAAAAAAGTCTCTGCGATGAATGCAATGTATTTGGCAATGGCTACAGGGATTTATTTTAAGCAATTTGCTAAAACCAACAAAATATTGGTAGGGAAAGATACAAGACGTAGTGGATACATGATAGAAAATGCTATTGTCTCAGGGTTAACTGCTGTGGGCTTTGATGTCATACAAATTGGTCCAATGCCTACACCTGCTATTGCCTTTTTGACTGAAAATATGCGATGTGATGCGGGGATAATGATTTCTGCATCACACAATCCTTTTTATGACAATGGTATCAAGTTTTTTGATTGTAATGGAAATAAACTCAACCGTGACAAAGAAGAAAAAATTGAAGCTATTTTTAAAAATCATACGATGATTGAGGATGCACAAGCTACTGATAAGTATATTGGAAAGTCTAAACGTATTGACGATGTCATAGGTCGATATATTGTGCATATTAAAAACTCATTTCCTAAGCCATTAACCTTGGCAGGAAAGCGTGTGGTCATTGACTGTGCGAATGGTGCTGGTTATATTGTAGGCCCTACTATTTTAAGAGAGTTGGGTGCAGATGTCATTGAGGTAGGAGTAAATCCTGATGGATTTAATATCAATGAAGATTGTGGTGCTATGCATCCGACAACTTTAGCTAAAGAAGTTCTAAAGTCCAGAGCAGATGTTGGGATAGCTCTAGATGGTGATGCAGATAGACTTGTGATGGTAGATGAAAAAGGTGAGGTCGTTGATGGCGATAAGCTTATGGCTGTTCTTGCTGTACACTTAAAAAATGTCGGTGCATTAAATGGCGAGGGTATGGTCGCAACAGTCATGAGTAACCAAGGACTTGATGAGTATATGCAAAAGCAAGGACTTACTCTTCACCGTGCAGCCGTAGGAGATAAAAACGTTGTTGAAATGATGCAGAAAAATGGCATCAATTTTGGTGGGGAACAAAGTGGACATATTATTTTTTCTGATTATGCAAAAACAGGGGATGGGCTATCTTCAGCACTTCAAGCTTTAGCGTATTTAGTCGGTACAGATCAAAAGGCGAGCGAAGCTTTTGACCCTTATGAGTCATACCCTCAAATACTTGTAAACTTGCTGGTTGAAGAGAAGAGAGATTTTAATACGATTAAGGGACTAGACACCTTAAAAGAAAAAGTAGAAAAACTAGGGATGAGACATCTGTTTCGATACTCTGGTACAGAAAAGAAAATACGCCTTCTTCTTGAAGGAAAAGATGAAAAAAAATTAGAAGAGATGATGGAAGAGTGTAAAACTTTTTTTAAAGGGGCTTTAGTTTAATGCGAAATTTTGTCGTATTCTTTTTAATCCTTTTGGGTGTTTTTATCATTGATCAAAATATAAAAAACCTATTTGTTGAGGGGTATTATCGCGCGGGTGAGTGTATTGATTTAGAACTACATTATAATAAGGGTGTGGCATTTTCGATGTTTGCTTCTCTAGGTCCTTACTTAAAGTGGATACAAAGTGCCCTGATTGTTTTAATACTTTATATTATATTTAAAGAGGGTTACTTATCTCGCTATGCAATACCTGCAGGGCTCTTAGTTGGTGGAGCCTTGGGTAATGTGTACGATAGATTTATACATGAAGGTGTGGTTGACTATGTGGCGTGGCATTGTGGGTTTAACTTTCCTGTTTTTAACTTTGCAGATGTGGCTATAGATATTGCGTTTGTGATTATTGTAGTGATGATCTATTTCTTTCCGGAGAAGACTGAGGAGAAATGAAGATAGCTTTTGCACATTTTATCTTTCTTGTATTTTTGTCTACTTTTGCTATGACAGCAGACGTTGCTTCTATACGTATTGCACCACAGTTGAAAAACAACTCTTTTATGGAGATTGAAGTTTTAGATCAAAAAATACTTTGTTTTGACTACATAGACAATATACAGTTTTCTGAACTTTCAGGGTTAGCATATCATGGTACACAACAGACGTTGCATATGGCCAGTGATCAAGGAGCTTTATTTTCTTTTCGTGCTGTTTTTTCAGACAAGATAGACGTACTTGAACCGCTATCTGGGACACTACTGAAAGATAGACAAGGTAAAACCTTGAGGTTTTGGAAGAGAGATAGTGAAGGTGTTACCTTAGATGGTAAAGGACGATTGCTTATCTCTTTTGAGGGGAGTACCCCTAAAATTGGTTATTTTCATAAAAATAGTGTGTCTTATGGAAACTTGATACGTCAATATCGTTTACCAAAGATATTAAGAGATGCTGACAATTATAGAAGTAAAAATAAATCTTTAGAAGCCTTGAGTTGGCATAAGAAATATGGTGTGTTGACAGCAACCGAGTGGCCACTCAAAAAAGATGACAAAAAATTGCAAACTATTTATGCACTCAATGGACCAAAGTGGCATTTTAATGCTGAACCTGAAAGCAAGTCAGCCGTTGTGGCGATGGAAGTCATGGATGATGAAAACATATTGGTGATGGAAAGATCTTATACGGGTATGTTTGAACCACTTGTTATTACTTTGAAAAAAGTGATGATTCAAGGGTGTAAATTTAAAATATGCCAAAGTAAAGTACTTGCAAAGATGAATAGTCACCGAGGTTGGAACATCGATAATTTTGAGGGATTGGCTAAGGTAGGTAAAGATAGATATCTTATCATCAGTGATGATAATAACAACGTGTTTCAAAAAACGTTGTTACTCTACTTTAAGGTTAAATATTAGGAAGAGGTACCTGTTGCATTAAACGCCTATATATTTCTACGGATTAAGTGTAAGAGATGTATAATAAAGGTATTAAAGATTTTAATTTAGGAGATTCAAAATGAAAAATATTATTATGGTTCTATTATTGGCGGGTAGTAGTTTAGTGGCAGCAGAAAGCGTGGATACAAATAAGACAAACTCATCTTCATTGGCAGGTGTTGATGGTAAAAAATTTTATGAAAAACGTTGTTCTGTATGTCATGGCGAAAAGGGTGAGAAAACACCGCTGAGAGGTATGAAACCACTAGCTGGTATGGATGCTGGTAAATTAGCACGAAAAATAAAAGCATATCGAGATCAAGATCAAAGACATGGAGCTTATGCTATTTTTGAAGATAATGTGGTAATGAGTGAAGCAACGTATTCAATTTCTGATCAACAGATTTCTGCTATTGCAACTTATCTTAGTGGGTTAAAATAGTTTAAGTTTCAAAGCATATGTTGGAGGGTAGGTGCTAATTGATTAGACTACCATCTCCACAGCATCATGATTTTCAAAATATTTGAAAATTCTGTTTCTCTCCTCTTCTGTCTCTACGGTACAAGAGGCATTATAGGAGTGGAATTTACCTGTTTTAGATGTATTTCCGAAAGAGCATAGGTGTTCTTTTCCTTCCATTGTTTCTTTAATACATGCTAAAAGAGCTTCTTTATTTTTACCTATAAGTTTGAACCCCCACTTGGTTGGGTAGTCAATATCTGGTCGTGTTTTTGCGTTGTTGTCCAGTATCATATTTTCTCCTTTCTATCTATTGAAGTCGCCAGAGTTCCCACCTGACTTGTGTTCTAATTGTACGTTTTTAATCACCATGCCTTTATCTATGGCTTTGAGCATATCGTAGATAGTGAGTAGTCCTGTACTTACGCCAGTCAGTGCTTCCATCTCTACACCTGTTTGTCCATTGACTTTAGCTGTGACTGTAAGTTTGAATCCAGGTAACTCTGGTAGTTCTTCTATATCGGTTTTGACAGAAGTAAGCATGAGTGGATGACACATAGGGATGAGGTTGGAGGTCTGTTTTGCTCCTTGTATGGCTGCTATGACAGCCGTTTGCAGTACGGGTCCTTTTTTGGCTGTATTGTCCATGACTGCATCGAAAGCCTCTCGTCCTACGACTATAATGCCCGAAGCTGTTGCTTTTCTTGTTGTGGCAGGTTTGTTGCCTACATCTACCATCTTAGGTTTATTTTGTTCATCTAGGTGTGTTAAGTTCACTATATATGCCTGTTGCTTTTTTTGTATTTTAACATAATTTGGGATAAAAAGGTATTTTTGACGAAATAATTATAATTATACTTGACTTTTAACATCAAATAGGATAATATGGCGATTAAACTAAAGGATTATTATGGTTTATTCGTATTCATACAGGCGGCAAATCCCTGGGTTTCCCTCTTTAGCAGTACAGCAACACGAGATACTCTCTTTTGCTATGGGACAAGGGATGAAGATAGACAAAGAAGTGGTAGAGTACGCCACTAAAAATCTTCCAATAGATGAGCGTAAAGAGTTTGAAGATTTTTTGCGTTCGATGGTTGATGGTAATACAGTGATTGTTTCTACTCTATCTGTGTTAAGTGACAAAGCAGAGGAGTTGCTAAAGGTCATAAATTGTATACTCACACATCGTGTAGACCTTTGGGTCGCTTCAGAAAGTATGCTTATTAATAGAGATACAAGTATGGTAAATATTTTCCCATTGCTTAATTCCTTAAGGGAAGAGAATAAAGAGAAGAGTACACAAATAGGTAGACCGAAAGGGTCAAAATCTAACTCTAAATTTGATATTTATCATGCTGAAATAGTCCGTTTTTTAGCTGAAGGCATGTCGGTCTCAGCGATTGCAAGAGAGCTAGAAGTGAGCCGGAGCTCTTTGAAAGACTATATCGAATCTCGTAATATTAAGGATTTGGTAGAAGGTATTGGCGCGCATGTAACCAAAGATGATACACAAAGAGGTATGGATAATATAGTGCTTATTTGTCCATTTGAAGAAGAAAATAGATTAAATGAAAAGAGGGCATCATAAATGGAAGCTACAATAGAACAAGAACAATGTCTCCCTGAAAAGGGAAAGAAAAGAAATAAAGCAAAAGAGTATTTAAACGGATGGGTACCTTATAGAATTAGAAGATATTGGGCCTATGTAGCTGCAACTGTGGTGGCATTAAGTCTGCCTTGGATTACCATCAATGGAAACCATCTATTTTTGCTCTCTTTTGATCAGAAAAAACTTCATTTAGCGGGTATTGCATTTGACATGCAAGAGCTTTACCTCATGCCGTTTTTACTGATGTTACTTTTTTTAGGTATTTTTGCTGTGACTGCTGTAGGAGGTAGAGCATGGTGTGGATGGGCTTGTCCTCAGACAATCTTTAGAGTCATTTTTAGAGATGGTATCGAGACAAAACTTTTAGGTCTTCGTAAGAAAATAAAAAATAAGCAAAAAGACCCAGATATGTCTAAAATGGAAAATAAATTAAAGTATGTCATTGCAATACTACTTTGGTCTGTTCTTGCATTTGTAGCAGCAGCAAACTTTCTGTGGTTCTTTGTACCTCCTGAAGATTTCTTTGCTTACTTGGCAAACCCAACTGAACATATGACACTGGTAGGAATGTGGTTAGGTATAGCATTGTTTATTATTTTGGATGTTGTGTTTATAAAAGAGAATTTTTGTGTCTATGTCTGTCCTTATAGCCGTGTACAGTCAGTACTTTATGATGATGATACCATTATGGCAGTCTATGACACCAAGCGTGGTGGTGATATTTATGAAGGACATGGATATGAAAGAGAAAAAAAGTTTAACAACCATAAGGATCTGTTAAAGGTAGATAGCTCTGCAGAATGTAATACCTGTGAATCATGTGTCACAGTATGTCCTACGCATATAGATATTAGAAAAGGACTTCAGCTTGAGTGTATCAATTGTCTTGAGTGTGTAGATGCTTGTACTTCTGTCATGGCGGGGCAAGGTAAACCATCGTTGGTACAATGGTCGTCTGAAAAAGAGACAGTCAAACATGAAGGAAAAACAAACTATTTCAGAGGTAAGGTCATAGCATACTTTACAGTATTGGCTATTGTTTTAGTGACACTCTTTGTGATGGGTTCCAAAAAAGAGAATATGCTTTTAGATATTAACAAGTCACCAAGACTCTATAAACTTTTAGATGCAGGCGTTGTACAAAATGATTATATTTTTATGTTCGCAAATACAGATAGAGAGAGTCATACCTATTATTTTGAAATTGTTGACAATGATAAAATTAAAATAAAAAGACCCACTGAACCATTTAAAATAGGTGCGGGTAAAAAGAAGAAAAAAGTGGTTATTTTGGAAGCGAGTGAAGTACTTATAAATGACACGCACAAAGATACACCTATCCCAGTCAAAATAAAAGCGTATGCAATTGACAATAAAGAAAAGATTATTATTGACAGAGAGGTGGTATTCATTTACCCACGTAAAGATTTATTGAAAAAATAGGATGAGTAAAATGTATAGAAATGAGCCAACACTAGAACAACTAGACGATTATAATAACAATGAGAGTACAGAAAAACGCCTTACAATTTGGATTGTGATACTTTCTGGGTTACTCATAGGAGCAATATATGGAATTATTGCTTCCAACTCAACAGTTTCTGATCTTTTGATAGAAGAAGACAAAACAGGTATAGTAAAGTTTTAAGAGTAAATAGCATAATGGAAAAGGTAACTATGACAAAGGTATTGGTATTAGGTGGGGGTTTCGCAGGGGTTGAAGCTGCTATCTATTTAAGAAAACAAGAGTTAGAGGTGACATTGGTTAGTGATAGAGACTATTTTTATATCTATCCTACCTCCATATGGATACCTACGGGAGAAGTGACAAGAGAAGATGTGTCTGTACCCTTAGATAAATTGGCAATGAAGCATGGTTTTGAGCTTATTGTTGACCCTGTTGTGGAACTAGAAGCTGCACAAAAACGTGTAACGCTTGAGAGTGGGCGTATCTTAGATGGGTATGCCTATATGGTTGTGGCTCTAGGACAAGATAAACTGACACATACTGGATTAGAGCATACACTCTCTATTTGCGGTAAGCCCCAAGAGGCTACAGCATTGTATGAAAAGCTTGATATTTTAATAGAGAAGAAAGAGGGAAAGATTGCCATGGGCTTTGGTGGTAACCCAAAGGACACCTCAGCAGTTCGTGGGGGACCGGCTTTTGAGGTACTGTTTAATGTCGATACCTATTTGAAAAAAAGAGGGGTTCGTGACAATTTTGAACTTACCTTCTTTGCACCAATGGAAAAGCCAGGTCAGAAGATGGGTGAAAAAGCACTCGTGATGATGGACAAGATGTTTAAAATGACAAACATCAACAAAAAGGTTGGTTCTAAAATCACCGCTTTTGTAGAAGATGGTGTAGAGTTTGAAGATGGTACAAAATTAGTCTCTGATTTGACAATGTTCATCTCTGCAGGGACAGGGCACAGTGTCATAAGAGACTCTGGTTTACCCCTTAGTGAAGCAGG
This sequence comes from uncultured Sulfurovum sp., assembly GCA_902727855.1. Classification (GTDB taxonomy): domain Bacteria; phylum Campylobacterota; class Campylobacteria; order Campylobacterales; family Sulfurovaceae; genus Sulfurovum. The sequence continues at coordinate 355,055 of CACVAS010000058.1, read as the reverse complement.
CTTTGTAATAACCAATGAACATAATGAAATAGAAGGTTTTGAAGGCATCTACGCCATTGGTGATTCTGCCTCTCTCATGGGACCTGAGTGGCGTGCAAAACAGGGACATGTCGCTGAGGTTATGGCTAAAAATGTCGCCTACAATATCAACAGTCATAGGCAAAATATTGACTCCAAACAAAGCTACATGTCACACCTCAACATCTTATGTGTCATGGACACAGGAAACGGTGCAGCATTTGTTTACAGAGACAACAAAGGGGGCAAAATGATACCTATGCCTCTTGTAGGACACTGGATGAAAAAAGCATGGGGCTGGTACTGCCGTCACTCAAAACTAGGAAGAATCCCCCGTATTCCTGGGATGTAATCATGAAACAAATCACAGTGATGGAAAAATACCCAGTATTTACATTAGAAATAGTAAAAGAAAATACAACTTACAGAAGCGTAGATGAGGTACTGGCATTTTTAAAAACGAAGATAGACACTCATCCTATTTGTACATATATAGGTATTTTTGACCACTATGGTCATACAGATGCCTTAGAAGTAGGAGAGATTTCAGATGATATTATAGATGCTAAAAATATTATCTGTTGTTTTGGAAAAGTATTGACTAAACCAGAAGTCCTTGCAGTAAGACCAAGGTCTATAGGGGTAGTGGAGATGAGTGATTGCTTTGTTCTAAGCTTCATGGAAGCACCCAATACTGATGCTAATGCAGCGATGGTAAAGTGGGTTGAGGGGATTGCTGGTAAATAATCCTAAAATATGCAAGAGAAAGCTCTGAACTAGCAAAAGTCATTGCACCACGGGCATTTACCAAAAGTAAGTACATTTTTTAAAAAACTATTTTTAGGTTTGAGGGAGCACGAGTCGACACCCATAAAAGGGTACTGACTCAATGAGCTTACAGTCCAACTTCAAATTAAGCCTATAGAGTAAAGTCCTAAAAGCACTCTCGGAGATGACAGAGCCTTCCCAGATTAGTTTTTCAAGTATGTTAAATGTGACAACTGCTCCTTTTGCTTCAACCAGAGTATGAAGTAGTGCTGTCTCTTTTTTACCAAGATGTATATACTCTTCTCCATAAAAGAGCAATTTTTCATCTATATTGTAAAAATAATCATATCCTAGAGGGAACATGTCTGTATGTGTCTGTATCTTTTGTGATGACTTGTATAGACCCAATAAAATAGTTGACTGCAATTCTTCCCGTTTAAAAGGTTTGACTAGATAGCCAACAGGCTCAGTAGCAACCGCAGCATGCATTACAGATTCATCAGTAATAGAGGTGAGAAAGATGATAGGTATAGCATTTGTTTTTTGAAGTTCTTTTGCAATCTCTATACCACTTTTGCTGTACTTTAGTGTGATATCCATAATGATTAAATCGGGAAATGACACTTTGATACCTTTGAGTGCATCATCATAATTTGAAGCCATTCCAACAAAAATGTAGCCAAGTTTGATAATGGTACGTTTAATCTCTAAGGCTACTATAGCCTCATCTTCAACGATATAAATACGTTTATTCATCTCTATCCTTCCATGTAATAGTTATATCTGTCCCATCTGTTGCATCTATCTCTAGTGTGCCTTTGAGTTGATAAGATGCCAATGATTCAATGATGACCAATCCTAAACTATCATAACCCCTTGATGTATCAAAGCCTTTCCCATTGTCTTTTATTGTGAGTAGATAATGTTTTTCTTTTTTCACTAAATCTACAGAGATGAGACCTTTCTGAGTAGGTTCAAAAGCATGTTGCAGTGCATTTGTGACTGCTTCATTGACGATAAAGCCACAGTAGATGGAAACTTCTGAGTGAAGGGTAATAGTGGTTGTAAGTTCTATTTTTATATTTTCTTGATGTAAAGTATTTTGAATGTTTTCTATCAGTAAGGAAAAGTATTCATATGCATTGATGTAAGAGATGTCTCCTTTAGCATATAATAAACTATAAAGATGAGAGATAGATATAATACGGTTTTCAATTTGCATCAATGTTTGTTGCATTTTAGTATCGTGTATCTCATCAACCTGAAGCCTTAAAAAAGAGACGATAGTCTGAATGCTATTTTTTACTCTATGGTTAAGTTCCTGCAGTAGTAGATCTTTCTCTTTTATGGCAATTTGAAGTTTTGAGGTCTTTTCTTCTACTAGTTTTGTCAGCCTGTTTTCTTCTTCTGCTTGGTACGCTATAAGCTGTTTTTGTGATGCTATTTTATCAATACGTAGCTGTTTCAGTCTATCTGCAAGTATGAGTGAAAACAACAAGGTCTCAATAAGCAGTGAAGTTTCAACATAGTAAGGAACTTTATGGAAAACATCATAATACCCGACACTGGAAAGATACATCAAAAACCCTGAACTCATAAGTGCTATCCACCCAATCATAATAAACTTTGCTTGTCGGTTTTTTTTGATGAAAGCATAAAGGGTAATAAAAAAGAGGATAATGAGTAAAATAACAGAAAAGAGGTTTCTTAGGTTATTGAAGTTGAACATATAAGAAAGTAGGGTCATTAGCAGAAAAATTGGAAGATAAAGATGAAGAAATTTATCTAGTTTAGGGTACTGGGCAGTCTTTAACATATGTTTGGTAAAAAGTGCCAAAAACAGAGCAGGTATTGCTACGATAAAAGCTGCATACTTTACTATGGATGTAGTCTCTTCAGGAGTGAAAAAATAAAGCCCTGCAAGACCTTTATAAAAAAGATGATGAAATATGATGCCTGCAAATGCCACAACATAATACAGATAGACTTTTTCTCTTACAGAAAAGTAGATAAAGAGATTGTAAAGTATGATAATGCCCATCGCACCAAAAAAGAGTGCTAGGATAAACTGGTGTTTACTCTCATTTTGGTAAAAAGTGTCAACATCCCAAAGGGAAAGACCTACTATAAGTGTAGTCACCGAAGAGGACGCTTTGAGATAATAGACTTTATGTTCATGTGGTTTTAAGACAATGGGAAATGCAGGGTTAATGCTTCTAAGTGCAGAAGATGCAGAAGTGCCTCCTGTAAAAAGAAGTTGTTTCGTTTGACCATCATAGAGAAGGACTTGGGTAGTAAGAGGGTTGGTATATTCTAGAATCTTTTTCATTTTTTCATCATAGGGATTGGTTATTTCGATTTTTACCCATACATCAAAGTCTGGAGCATAACCAAACCCTATCTGATCTTCTTCTATCAATTTGAATATTTTTGTATCTATGTTCTCGATGCTAACTTCACGTGTCTTATCTATATAAAGTGTTGCGTCTGAAGGTAAGGGTTTGTGGGCATCTGTTTTTGAAAGTTCCATGCCGTTGAGCGATAGCGTTGAAATATAGAAAAGCAGACAGAGGTATTTCAAAATATGCATCACTTTTCCCTTTGTTATTATAGGTATTATAAGGTAAAAGCTATAAAATATAAAACGTGACGCTAAACGTGACGGACTTATTGTAGACTACTGATGTAATTTTAGGTTTATTGAAGTTTTCTTTAAATTGGCTAAACTAATTAGCTAGGGTAATTAAAGTGCTGTTAATTGGTTTCGGTGAGTTTGCTTGTTTGTGTGAAGGAAAAAGATAATATTGGATGGATTTATTGATGTTACTAAGGTTGTTTTTATAGAAGGTATTCCATCGTTCTTAACTCTTAACTCTTAACTCTTAACTCTTAACTCTTAACTCTTAACTCTTAACTCTTAACTCTTAACTTGCTTGTGTTTAATTTATTGTGGGAGATTAAGACAACTATTACTGCAGAGACCAGTAGGAAAAACATTATTTTGAAAGGTTTAATATGATAATTAAGTATAACAGTAAAGTGAAACAAAAATGGATATGTTCAAATGTGAAAAAAGCTTGCTTCTTAGAGGAGCTAAAATGAAAAATAATATTTTCATGAAATATTTGATAATATTCTTATTTACTCTAGATATTAACGCTACAAATTATTTTTTAGGAGAAGCCATTATCCCTATTATGGACAAGTATAGAGCAGAATCTTTTGTTGCTAATAGAGTATATACTGGAGTAGAAGGGTCATCTGAATTTTATACTGATACTAAATTTCTTTATCTCCAAAAATATTACAATGACCTCAATACAGGACTTAATATGGGATTTTATATTGATACTGAAGAAAATGGATCTTCCTCTTCCACTCCCAAGTATATAATAGCTTTTGGTGGTACAGGGGCTGCAAACATCAAAACTGAATCAATTATTATAAAGGATTATTCAGTCAGTTCAGGACTTGATTTAATTCAAGATATTTTGACTGATCTTAATTTTTTAAACAATAGAGAACTTTCGATTTTGCAAGCTAAACAAGCTTTAGATAAAACAAACGAAATTATTAAAGATTTTGGTATAAAAAAATCTAATATCACACTTGTTGGACACTCTCTAGGTGGTGCATTAGTTCAATATGTTAGTAAACACACTGGAATAAAAGGGGTTACCTTTAATACGGCTCCTTATCCTATTTATGGGAATATTGCATTCAATACCAATGCAATATTAGATCAAGATATTGATGTTGTAAATATAATGACTGACCAAGACGAATTAACAGCTACTCTTATATACATAGAAAACCTTGAAAAAGAGAGCTCTGGCATGAGCTCACATGTAGGTGAATTGATTACAAAAATTCCTGTTCAAGTAACAATTGCATCAAATATACTAGATGATCTTGTTAAAAAACATATATATGTGGATATTGATTTTAGTATTACAGAAGCTAAGGATAAACTAATTCAAACACTAGCTGGAGCATTGGCAAATTTTTCTCAGAAAACATTTAATGATACGGTTAAAGATACACTTAAAAACAGATTTATTAAAATATTAGGGTTCAGTAAACCCCTTACAATGGAAGATCTTGAATATATGAATGCAAAAAGTCATTATTATCTCGCGTTGTCATATTTAATTGCGAAAGACTATTCTAAATTTGTCCTTTATATAAAAAAAGCTTTTAATATTAATACGCAAATTAAATTGACAAAATTATTCTATGGAACACGTGTTGTAATAAAGACTAATACTGGGCATAGTTCAAAAGATTTAATTCTAAAAAGTTATATGAACTTTTCTGAAACCGATGCAAGGGCTAATGATATTAATAGACATTTGCAAGAAGCACAAATAAAAGAATTTGTAAGAAAAAAATATATTGGGCTATTAGATAGAGAAAAATTTTATCCTAATAAGCTTCTGAAGCCCACTACTTTCATGGAAGCTATAACAAAAGCAACTGAAGGAGAAGTATATAGCTCAAAAGCATGTAAATACTCCAACTTTCTTAAAGAAAATAAAAAAATTAATATTGATTTTATTTCAGGACGAAAAGGAGAAACTGACTCTCCTGTGAAAAAAAATAATCTATCTTACCCTTGTAAGGATTATGAACCCATTACAGAAGTTACAACGGAAACAGGATTTGATGAAAAAGGAGAACCTTATCCTGTTTATGAAACTAGTCTGATAGGCTTTGACACAATCAATATATCAAGATTATACACTGCGAAGGTAATCTCAAATATTATATTAAGCGAGAAGAATCAAGCACAATTTGTTAATTGTGATATTCCTTCAGGTGCTACAATAACGGAATGTGAATTTTTTTTAAAATCAAAATGTATCATTCCAAATATAACGAATTATGATTTTAGACCTGATGAAAATATTACAAGAGCAGAATTTGTAGGAATGGTGTCCAAAATGCAAAAGGTATTAGTTGGAAATAATTTGTGTAGACATAAAAAAGGTTTAAAATGAAAACAAATAAACTAATAGGAATACTTTTATTTTTTCTTATGTCGGTGAGTGGGTATGCGGGAACTACGAGTATATTTCAAAATCTAAATGAAGTTAGTATCCCTGATAACTCATCATCTGGAGCAACAAGTAGTGTTTATGTATCAGGGGTAGACGATGATGCTAAGATTACCAATGTTGATATTGAATTTACAGTATGGCATCAGTGGATTTCTGATTTAAAAGTTATACTCATTAGTCCAGAAGGCACACCATTTATATTATGGGATAAAAAGGGAGCTCAAACTGATGGAGGTTTTGATTCTGATACAGAAGATGATGACGATATTTATATATCAGGAAAGATTAGAGATGCATTTGATGGAGAAAAAATAAATGGGAGATGGAATTTAAAGGCTGTTGATAGTAGTGGAACAGATATAGGTCAGATTGAGTATGTCAAGTTAAGGTTTGATTATGAAGTACCCGCACAAATTCCACAAGAGACGATAAGAATCACAAACCAACCCTCTTCAAACCAGATAAGCACAGATAGTTTTGATGTTTCTTTAAGCGGGTATAGCCAATTAGGAATTAGTAAATTTTCTGTAAAGGTATATAATG
>CACVAS010000058.1:0-348566 GCA_902727855.1 uncultured Sulfurovum sp. | reverse complement strand
CGCATACATTTACGTTAGATGTTTCTAGTTTCAATGATGGTAAGTATGAAGTAATCTTTTTTGCAACAGATGGAGACTTAAGTAATGGAAAGGCAGCAGAAATAAGATATGAATTTACTAAAGTCACACCACAAGTCCCACAAGAGACGATAAGAATCACAAACCAACCCTCTTCAAACCAGATAAGCACAGATAGTTTTGATGTTTCTTTAAGCGGGTATAGCCAATTAGGAATTAGTAAATTTTCTGTAAAGGTATATAATGATGGTGATACTGGTGGGACACAATTACTCTATGCATACAATAACGAGAGTGAAGATCCTACTGAAACGCATACATTTACGTTAGATGTTTCTAGTTTCAATGATGGTAAGTATGAAGTAATCTTTTTTGCAACAGATGGAGACTTAAGTAATGGAAAGGCAGCAGAAATAAGATATGAATTTACTAAAGTCACTTTAAACGAAGATTTTAGTGCCATCATAAACTATTTAAAAGTTGATTCTCTCATACAAAAAATGCAACTATCAAACAACCTAGAAGAAGAGTTGTCCCGTTCAGATGCCATTATTTTATCAGATACTATGCGTAATTTGGGCAATAGCAGCATGAAAAGCCTAGATTTAGATGAATACTATAATCCTTTTGTAGATGTAGCAGATGATGCTGAGTATTTGCCATCGTTGATGAGACTGTCGTATTATAAAAGTAATTTTGGACAAACTGTCATCGAAAAGGACACACTGTTTAAACCTATGCGAAAAGTAAGTCGTGAAGAGTTTATAAAGATCACTATGAATGCTTTTGATATACCAATACAATCTTACGACCTTTCTGTATTTGATGACTATATAGATGGCAAGACAAATATGTCAGATTGGGCAAAAAAATATTTAGAGACAGCAGTAGCCAACGAATTACTTTTTGGGAATGAGAATAATGAACTTAAGCCAAAAGAGTACCTTCTTGTCAAAGATGCACTGAAAATTCTAAGAAGAATCAAAGATAAATTTGCACCAAATTATCCATGTACTACTAGCCGCTATGAAACACCTGAGAGTTTAGATTTAGATGCCCTTTTCTCTAAAACTATTGGTTTTGAACTCACACCAGCAACATATAATCCTAATGCTGACCCTATAGAGATAGGTAGTGTATCGACAGATTATATTGGTCGAAAGTATGTAGATCTTACAGTCAATACAAGTACACTTGACACAGCCAATGGGGCTGTAGCATACTACTGGTGGAGTACAGATAAAGGTTACTTTAAAGAAGTAAGCAGTAGTAGTGATTATAAAACAGTACACTTTTACCCTATGAGTGTAGAGCCAGACAGTGATTATACTATCACAGTATTTGGGGGAGATAACTTAGGGCATGTAGATAGCTATACTCTTACGTTAGACGCATCAAGTTTTGATTATGATGAGATAGATGATAATGTAGATAGCATCGATGCTGACATAGTAGGAGTAGATTTCACTAGTGGTTCATTGGCAGGAAATGCCATAGTAAGTGGTAAGCTGATTACCCTAGACTTAAGTGATGTAAGTGTTAAAAAGTCAAATATAGAACTTGGTGTAGACCATGTTACTATCACGATGGTAGATAACAGTGGTAAAAGGCACCAACTCTTTAATAATTCAGTATTCGATAAACAAGCAAGATTTGTAATGGGAGACTACCCTGAGCTCTATGCTGAGTATGTCGATATAGAAGTGGAACTCTATAGTCACAAAGTGAAACTAGGTAGTCCAAAGATATTTAATGTTAGGTACGTACCGCAATTTACGCTTAGAGGAAAAGTCTATAATGAAGAAGAGGGTACTCAGGTCACTTCTATAGTCATAGGTTCGGAGACAGTAAACCTCAATGATGAAGGAGAGTTCTTTTATGTGTTGGAGAGCACGGGAGCAACCAACACTATAACTGTGCGAACCAGCCAAAATAGTGTCAAAAATAGTTTTGAGCCTGTAGATGTAGAATTAACCTATCAGTCACCAAGTAAATACGTGGTGCTTTTAGGTGAAGATGCACGACCATCTCTCAATCTTCAAGTTTTACCTATACATGTACCTAGTAATGAGTCTGTATCATTTACATTAACCTCAAGTATAGATATACCATCAGATACAACGATAGCGTTGGAAGGAAGTGCTTGTAATACTCCAAGTGGATTGGGGACGAAGGAGGTAAGTATTACTTGTACCACAGTCAATACAGATACTATAGTACATAGTTACATGAGTGTAGAATCAGACAATATCTACGCAGGGGTAACAAGTAGTACTATAGTAGTTGATAGAAACCTGAATGATACAGACCCTATAGAGAGTGCGAAAAATGCATTGAATTTTCCAAACTATACTAGCGAAGATATTTACCTTGTACAAAGTTTATTCGAGGTAGACATCACATGGAGTAGTAGTGATAGTTCCACTATAAGCACTACAGGTAAAGTAACACAACAGAGTACGGAAAGAACAGTAATTCTCACTGCTACCCTAAGAAAAGGTGATGCTGTTGACACTAGAGCATTTACAGTGATAGTACCTGCTAAAAGCACAACTGAAGTAGATACAGATGGTGATGGTATTCCTGACAGTAGAGACCCTGATGATGATAATGATGGTATTTCAGATATAGATGAAATAAAATATAAATTAGACCCGCTTAATCCTAATGATGCAGCGTATGATTCTGATGGAGATGGTGTAAGTAACATAGATGAGATAAATGGAGGAACAAATCCAAACTTAGATGAAACAGCCAGCTTAGATGCACCAGTAAACTTTAAAGTATATACTAACTCTATTACACAAAATGGTGTTGTATTGACGTGGGACGATAGTAATAATGAAGATAGTTATGAGTTGACCCAAATAGGGTACACATCAGACAATTATGAGATGTTTAAAAACTCCACAAGTAAAACTATAGTTGGGCTAGAAGCAGGAGAGACATATAGTTTTGAGTTGTGTGCAGTTAAAGGTATCAGTAAAGAATGTGCTACAAATGTGGTAAGTGTTACAACAAAAGTTGAAGATACAGGAAATGGAGAGATACTTACACTTGGTAATGAGGAAGACATATTTACACAGCAGTATAATAATTTTCCATCAGGCTCTACAAATCAGAAAACTGAAAATTATATTAAAAAGATTAAAGTTGATACGAATGGGATAAGCCATATTATAGTTGAACAGATAGCTTGGTGGAAAAAAGACAGTAAGGCTTCAACACAGCAGAGTAGAGCCTTTAATTATTATTATTTAACATACAATCCTAAAACAAAACAAAAGTCGACCCCAATCTTAATGTTCGAAAATCAAAGCTTAGATACGGGTAATCTTCCAGATGAACAATATAGAGACTTTATAATGAATGGAAATATAGCGATGGTTTTAACACGAAATTCTGAAACGAATAAAGCAAAACTATATACGTTAAAGAGTAATAGTCTACAAACATCCTCTCCTTTTATAACTGATATCTATGGATATGGGGATCTGATAAATTATAAGAGTAAAACATACATTGCATACAAAACAAGGGATGCAGTGCAAGAGAATAGACGATTTAAACGAAAAGAAGTTTATCCAACTTTTAGTGGAAGTGATGAAAATATTTTAGAGGAGTACTTAGGTAACTATCATAGAATTCATGATGATAATATTTATTTTTATCAAGAAGGTGTATTTTATACTTTATCTGACGATATGAAGGTGATACCATCAAGTAAAGAAGAGATAGAAGTACAGAATTATGTATCCGGTGATGTTAATATCTATGATCATAATGTAAAAGAAATCCTATTGGATGCTAGTAAAAAACTTATACTTTTAAAGCAAGATGGAACAAAAGAAAACCTTTTTGATGTCTTAGATGCATCAAATAATGACTATAAATTTACTATATCTATATATGGTGGTAAAGTGATTACAATATATATTGATGACACCAATAAATTTAAAACTGTGGTTTACAATAGAATAACAAATGAAATAGAATCTATAATCATAGGCAATAAAGCTGGTAGTACGGAAGACATATATGAAATAGCAGATATCTCACAAAATGGAGATCTAATACTAGGTAATCCTAATGGAAGATATGACTATGCAGCACAACTCGTAGTAGGAAAAGCAGATGTGACAGTAAATGATGTAGATACAGATAAGGATGGAACACCGGACAGTACAGATACAGATGATGATAATGATGGCATAAGTGATATAGATGAAATACGCTATGGATTAAACCCTTTAGATAGCTCTGATGCATTGAAAGATGCAGATAATGATGGTATTAGTAATATAGATGAAATTAAAGCAGGAACAGACCCAAGAGGAGAAGAGCAAAATACAGAGGTTACCATCACTAGAGTTACTCCACTAACAGCTATACAAGGAGAGTATAAAAACTATACTATCGTAGGGACAAATTTACCTAGAACAATAGTAGGTAACATAGAAGGCTCAATAGGACACTGTCAATATATTTCTGGTGGAGGTAGTAGTGTTACCATTAATTGTAGAGCAGATGTTGTGGGAGATACACAAAGGTTTTATCTAAAAGAAATAGCAGGGGGGGTTGCCATTACTGGTTCAGAATCTATAACTATGAGTGTAACAAAACCTGAGATAGGTGTAGTGAATTCTTTTGTCTCTAGCCCATCTGTGCCTAGAAAACTCCAAGCTATTACATTGCGTGCTACAACAAGTATTGCAAGGAATAGTGTTACGTTCAGGTTTGGTAGTGGTTCATGGCATAAAGCTACAGCAAGTAATGGAGGAAAAACATGGACCTATACTAGAAGTGTAGGTATAAAAGGTAATACTACATGTTATGTTGACATAGATAATGATGGAATATCTGACAAAACATTAGCACTTAAAGTAACAAATCCAAAGTTTCATATAAATATTTCTAGTAGATTTATGACAGTAGGTGAAAATGTTCAATTTGCTGTAGAGACAGATCTTTTGGATAATAGTTATAGAGTACAAATAAAATTAGAAAACAATTGGTTTGATATGCTTAGTTCAAATCAGATTTCATGGATATATAATGGACGATTTGATATTGCAGGCTATAAAACTGTAGAATTTAGAATATTAGATGATTATGGTATCTCATATGTTGGGATGATGACTATAGCTATTAACAGTGACATGGATATAGATAATGATGGCATACCAGATAGTGAAGATGATGACAATGATAATGATGGAGTTGTAGATAGTCTAGATGACTTCCCTCTAAATCCTAATGAATCTGTTGACACTGATGGTGATGGCACAGGTAACAATGCAGACAGAGATGATGATAATGATGGCATAAGTGATGTAGATGAAAATAGATGGGGATTAGACCCACTCGATGCCAGTGATGGTGGAGATGATGATGCAGATGGTGATGGTGTCTCTAATGCAGATGAAATAGAAGCAGGTTCTGATCCACTTGACCCTGATGATACGAAGAAACCTAAGAGATTTGTGCCTATCATGATGAATGATATGGTTATCATGGTGCCGTTGAGGGATTAAACTGATTGGTTCTTACGGAGAGAGTTTTATTTTTTTATATTTTGCTGTGTGGTATTGTGTGGTGGGCTAAAAAACCACCCTGTCCAATTGTGTTATAATAAACAAAAAGGCGACAAAATGGAAGCTTTAAAAAAATATGATTATTTACCTCATTATACTTATGAAGACTACGTGCAGTGGGAAGGTGAGTGGGAACTCTTGGATGGTATAGCTTATGCTATGGCTCCTGCACCTGTAAAGAAGCATCAAAAATTAGTCTTAAGTATAGGCAGTGAACTTTTGCAACAGACAGATATGTGTAAAGAGTGCGAAGTGCTTATGGACTCTGATTGGAAAGTAAACTCAGAAAACATACTCAAACCAGATGTTGCTGTAGTCTGTAATGATAAAAATGAAAAGTACATCTCTAAAACGCCGGAAATAATATTTGAAGTGATTAGTCCATCTACTGCGAGTAAGGATGAAGGGTTAAAGTTTCATATCTATGCAAATGAGGGTGTAAAGTATTATATATTGGTCTATCCAAATGACTTGGTAGCAAAAGTATATAAAAATGATGATTTCAACTTCAAGAAAATAGGTGAATTTGATGCTGAAGTCTTGAAATTTGATGATACAAAATGTGAAGTGAACTTTAACTTTTCTGCTATCTTTGATAGATTTAGGTAAAAAGTCAATTCAGATTGGTAAATTTTTTTAATTAAGATAAAATTTATCCTATTTAAGTCATAATCTCTCACAAATTAATTTTAAGGATAATAAATGGCAACAGTAACATTTAAAAATGACATCGTATGTACACTTGGTGGAACAGAAGTAAACGTAGGAGATACGGCACCAGTAGTGACAGTAGTAAACTGTGACCCAATGCTTCAAGATGAGCAAGTAGGTGGAGAAGGTAAAGTACAACTAGTCGTAGCAGTTCCTTCACTTGACACAGGGGTATGTGACGCTGAGACTAGAAGATTTAACAAAGAAGCAACATCACTTGATGGTGTAGAGGTACTTACTGTTTCTATGGATTTACCATTTGCAGCAGCAAGATGGTGTGGAGCTGCTGGTGTTGAAAACATTAAAGTATGTTCTGACTTTAGAAATAAAGACTTTGCTAATGCGTATGGTGTACTTCTTGCAGATGGTCCTTTAGCAGGTGTGACAGCTAGAGTTATTTTTGTAGTAGGAAAAGATGGTAAGATTGCTTACAAGCAAACAGTACCTGAAATTACAGAAGAGCCAAACTATGAAGAAGCACTTACAGCAGCTAAGGCAGCATGTTAAGTTTTTTTGCGTAACTATGTAAAACCCTTTTGGGTTTTGCACCCTTTTTATTTATTAGTCTCTCCTCTTTCTTTACCCAACTTTTGCTACAATCACAGCATGAAATTAAATTCTATAATATTATTATTTTTAAACCTATTTTTACTACTATTTTTAACTGCATGTACAAAAAATGTTCAACCTCAAAATGAGATGTATAGTTTAGAGGAGTGTAAGCAAGAGTTGCTTGAAGCTGAAGACTATAGTCAAGAAAAAAGTGTTGACTATATAGTAGTGAATAAAAAAAGCGTCGGATGTACTTGTATAAACATAATAAAGTACAGAGTTCTGTACCTATTTCTCTAGGGAAAAACCCTATAGGAACCAAAGAGAAAGAGGGTGATAATAAAACACCAGAAGGGATGTTTTGGATCAGTAGAAAGCTTTGTTCCTCTAAGTATTATAGGTCTTTGTGCATCTCTTATCCGCGCCCACAAGATATTGTCAAAGCACAGGCAAAAGGACTGAACCCTGGTGGGAATATTACCATCCATGCACAACCTAAATGGAATGCAGATGGGCATAAAGATAACTACATGCTCTCTCGTAATTGGACTGAGGGGTGTGTGGCAGTGACCAATAAAACAATGAGTCAATTATGGTATGCCGTAAGAGAGGGTGTACCTGTGATGATAAGGTGATACAGTGGCATATACACAAAAACAGATAGATAAATTTAACAGACAAAAGTATATTAGCGAATTGGAAAAAGTTTCTAAAAATCTTTTTAGAATGCTTAGAGATGATAAGGTCACCGTAGAATCTTTTACGTTAAAATTCGATGCTTTAAAGAAAAAGTTTGATGAGCGTATAGAGATACATCTGGATTCAGAGTATCACCAGCAACTTAAAGCATATATTATAAGGCTACATCAACAAACATGTAACAACGAAGCATTTAGTGAAAAAGAGTTTTCAGATATAAGAGATGCCGAGATGAGCAACCTAAATCGCTTGCAAAAACTCAAAAATGGTACAAGTTACAAAAAAGATAAACATAAAACAAAAAGCCAGAATGAAGACTGGGGTTAAAATAGAGGAAAGAATGAAAATTAAATTAATATATATGATTATAGCAGTGACACTGATGTTAAGTGGATGTAAAAAAGAACCTGTCTATTATGGAAAGCCTGACAACACACCGTATGCAACGAAAGAGTGTATTAAGGAATTATCCAAGGGGGCTGAGCTTCGTGGTAAGCCTGTAGACAAGCTTGTGGCATTTAAGAAAAAAAGACGTCTTTATGCCTATGCTCAGGGTAAACTTGTAGGAGAATTTCCTTTTTCCTTAGGTAAAAATGGTGACAAAGGCGATAAGGTACAAGTGGGAGACTACAGGACACCAGAAGGAAATTACAAGATAGTACGTAAGAAGTGTGACAATAGACTCTACAAGTCTTTGATGATCTCTTATCCTAACCATTCTGATAGAAAAAGAGCACGTAAACGTGGAGTAAACCCTGGTGGCTACATTACCATACATGGACAACCTAAGTGGAATGCAGATGGTCGTGGAGACAGATATACTTTAGCAAATGATTGGACTGAGGGCTGCTTAGCCGTACCAAACAAAGCCATGGATAGATTGTGGGTTGCTGTTAAAAATGGTGTGAAGATAGAAATAAAAGCATAATTTAGCTTATTATGATAAAGGTTATATTATCATATTGAATAATATAACCTTTAAGGATGCATCATGAAAAACCTATATCTAGCATTGACTGTTTCAGTCTCTTTTCTTTTTGGGGGAAGCAATGTAAATACAATGGTATCAGAAGTGGCAGATATATCTAACACAGCGGCTTCATGTAAAGTAGATAAATACTTTTTTGAAAAAGATACTAAATTGATGTGGCAAGATCAAAGTTATGTAGATGCTGAAGATGGTGCATATAAGCGAAATCATTCTGTGGGTAAAGCTGGGAATTGGAACCATGCAGTAAACTATTGTCGTCAACTGTCATATCTAGGGTACTCAGATTGGAGATTGCCTACCTCAGATGAACTGACTCACGTGTATGGAAAAGATGGAGAGTTGTTTACGTATGGTAGAGGTGATGATTTTTGGTCATCAACCCCTGCAACAGACAACAGATATTATGTCGTATACCCTACAGATGCTCAGCGCTACAAAAGAAAAATGAAGCAATCTAACTATGTACGATGTGTACGATGTGTTCCAGAAGAGGATATACATAAAGATGCGACGCTATTTAGTATTTTCAAAGAAATGTCAGGAGAAGAGAGAAGATAGATTATAAAAATAATCTATAAAATCTTTACCTCTTCTTTCAGTACAATACCAAATTCTTTATAGACATTGGTTTTTGCCAGTTCCATAAGATAGGAAGCATCACCATAGGTCCCTCCACCTAGATTTACCAGAAAATTAGCATGTACGTCACTCCATGCCATGTTTCCTTTTTGAAACCCTTTAAGTCCCACAGCTTCTATGAGTCTTCCTGCTGCGTCGCCCTCTGGGTTTTTAAACGCAGAACCTGCTGAAGGGTCATGGGGTTGATTGGAACGTAGGTTTAATAAGCTATCAAGTAAACTCTGACTAAAGCCTTCTTTCACTTTAAATTTAGCAGCCGTAGCAACACCTGAGAGTTGTGCAAAACGGTACCCATGTGGGATATTTTCTTTTAAAACCCATTTTCCATTTATCTCTATACTATGTAAGATATTAAAGATTTCATACTCTTTTACCCCAGCATTCATAGCAAGCATACCTCCCAGTGTACCTGGAAGTTTAGAACAAAACTCAAAGCCAGCTATATTGTGCTTTTTAGCATAAGAGACTATACGCCCAGTAGGCATGGCTGCACCTATCTCTAACATGTTTTTTTCTTCTGTAATGTAGGCAAAGTCTTTACTTAGCATCATCAGCGGTGGGGGGTTAGGTGAGACTAAAAGATTGTTCGCACCACCAATGAGATATCTATCATCAGGAATAGTGTCTCCTTTTTCTATCATCAGTACTTCTGTAGGTTGTCCTACTTTGATACTGGAATATTTGGAGAAGTCTATGGTTTTAGTGAACATGATTAAGCCTTTTGGAAAATGCCAAAATATCTTCATCAAAGTAAAATAATATGGAGTTTATCTCTATTCCTATATTTTTGAATTCAGACTTATCTGTAATTTTCTCATGATGAGAAATCCTATTTCTAAAAGCACGGATATGATTTAGCCTAGTCGAAAGTTTAGCTCTATCGATTAACTCTTTATGTTTAGGTGGAAGATTTGGAAAAATTCTTTTTAGGTCATAGGTTCTCATTTGTTTAGCATAGGGCACTTTAAAAAGTGAAGTCCAAAAACCAAAGGATAATTCAGCAACAAGTTTTTCTTTATTGATGTTTTCATTGCGTGCGTTTAGTTTTAATTTGGCTTCATCTATCTTGCGTACCAAATCATTTCGGAGGAAACTTGCTTGATGTAATAGCCATCCTCGTCCATACATTTTTTCAAAGTGGTTATTGATGGCATTTCTAAGTGAAACTTCTAGTATAGATAGGGGTATATAATATTGTTTAGAAGAAATAAGGTTTTCTTCATAGTTTGCAAGCGTTTTATATTTTGAGAACCTTGAGGGTGAAATAAATGTATTGATAAGTATTTCGTTCATTATAGACACCTTGACTTATGATTTACGTTTGTATATAATATAGATGAAATTCCCTTTGTAAGTCTGCATCCTTTGAGGTGTAGCCGTTGGGTATTGAACTTCATTAGTCTTCATCCTCAATTTTAATTTCAGAACTTTTAAATATTTTGTCTACCTTCCATGCATAGTCATCATTTTCTTTCTGTAAAGATTTTAGTGCGTTAATAATGTTTTTTCTCACCTCCCTTGAATCAGGCATTTTTAAAAATCTAACTAGTGGTTGAATAAAGTCAGGATTTTCTTTTATTTGTTTCTCATAGTCCTTACTAGAAATTTGATTAAACTTGAAGGCATTGTCTTCTGAAAGATATTTCTGATTTAATGTATTTGCTATAACTGAAAGAAGTTCTTCGGGAGTAATTTTTAGAGTCTTTTTTTTATATTCACTTATATACGTATGTGCCAAAGAATAATCTGAAATTAGTAAATTTAATTGGCCACCTTCTATGTCTAATGAACCCCATCTATCCTCATCGGGGTTATCACTATAGAAAACTATATACTTTTTTGCAATTTCTTGTTCAAATGCCTCGTTTGTTGTTTCTTGTGAAAATGTATTGATATTTACTATGAATGCCTTATAGTCGCTATAATGAAATAGGCGATGCATAACATCTTTATGTGTATTGAGTAAGTTAAATAATTGTTTTGCTATTTCATTGTTTGAAACAGAGAAATCTGTGTAAAATCTTGTATTCAGTTCCGATATTTCATTTCTAATATCATACGAATCAAGACTTTTGTTGTTTTTTTCTAGTTGTTTTTGTAGGTCTTGCTTCCTTAAACTATGATTATCTATAAATCCATATACAATTTCTTCAATTACATCTTTATTTATTGAATAATATAATTCAGTATGGTAGCCAGTGGAGAGAATATAATAATTTTTAAAGTTTATTTCATGCTTTTCATTTATTGTATAATCTTCTTTATCTATAGGGGAATTCATAATTTTAGCTGCAGATTCTAGTATTCCACTTGGTGTATACGCTTTGAAATCGTAAAATTCTGAATAAGTATAATTACTCTTAGTCTTAAATACAAAAAGATTCAAAGCTATCTCAATAAACTCATTAATTACTTTTGCATCAAAATGATTATCCTTGATAAAGTTAAAATATTCTAATTGATAAAGTGCCTGCTTCATAATGCGAATATTTTTTAACTCTATTTTCTTGAAAAAAGCATATATAACTTCATGTTCACAAAAACTTATTTCCTTTATACCCTCTTTGATAGCCTCAAATAATTCGTCTTGGCTAGGGATATAGTGAAAACTATAATCGACAATCTTTTCTTTATAAAGGGAAAATATCTCATCATGTTTTTTACCATCAATATCTGAAAGTTTATCGAGCTCTTTTTCATTGAGTATCATAATAACTTTAGACTCTTTTTGTTCTTTAAATTGAGAGATGAGTCCCATGACATCTTTTAAAGGTACTTTGTCTGACAATCTCTCAAAATCATCAAAACAAATAATGATATTTTTAAAATTGCTAGGGCAAAACAGTGATAAAAGTGAGCCAGAAGAAACGTTTATAGGCAAGCCGATTGCTTTTGACGCCATATTGCTAACAGTGTCTAAGTGTTTAGTATATTTTTTTAAACCTTTATTATATTTATATAGCTTCGCTACAATTGCAGTTTCTATATCTGCTAAAGAATTTTTACCAAATAAAGAAATATAAACAACATCTTTATTTTTTGGTTTATCTCCTCTCATAAAATCATGTTCGGGTTGCAAAAAATTATTTTTAAATTTATTCCAAAAATAAGTCTTCCCTATACCCCATTCCCCAGAAAGCATAGCAACAAATTCTCTATCATCATTAAGGATTAAGCTTTTTAAAGCGTCTTCTATTTGTTGCTTATTACTCATCTAGGAATTCCGTAAATCTGCATACTCTTTAGGAATAAGATAATCCACTGTTTTTATAGCAGTATCCCATAAGCCATGTTTGAATCCTAGTTCATAGAGTTTGTCTAGTGCTTCCAGTTGTAGCGATGAGAGCTCTACGGATTCATCTGAGGCGTACATGTCTAGGTATTTTGTTAGCATCTCATCAGAGATTCGTACAAGATTGTCTGCTTCAAGTTTGGTACAGAGTTCCTCTTTTTTCTCATTGGCTACTTTGACACCTTCTATAAGAATATTTTCTATCTCTATGGCACGGTTGAGAGGAAGTGAACGACGAATTGCCATGCCACCAAGTGGAAGAGGTAATCCCTCTCCTGCAAGTTCGACCCAAATATCCCATAGCTCTTTTTCTACTTCTAGACTTTCATCAAAATCTAGGATAGATTCATGTATGAGCACCCCTGCATCTACCTTACCAGAGACTACAGCTTCTTCTATCTCTAAAAAATCCATGTATATGGGGCGTGCATCTGGGTAATAGATACGAAAGAGCATAGCATTGGTTGTGTATTTGCCAGAAAGGGCTACTTTAAAGTTTCGTTTTAGCTTTTTCTCTTTACGCCGTATGAGTTTAGGGCCATACCCCTCACCAAAACTCACAGCGGTACGGAGCATGGCGTACTCATCTTTTATGAGTGGGTACATACCAAAACTGATTGCAGAGACATCATAGGTACCTTTAAGCGCCTCGACATTGAGGGTTTCTATGTCTAGCCCAATATTGGTAAAATCATACTCTTTAGTATCAACCCAGCCAAATTTAATAGCAAAGTACATAAAGATATCATCGGCATCTGGAGAGTGGGCTAGCTGGATTGTTTTAGACATAGTTTCTCTTTCATTATATCCCAAATTAGTGACGCTGAACGATATAAATTTGGTTTTTAGTAGAAGTATTTTAACATAAGGCTACAAAGAGTATAATGAGGCACATATAAAGTGTATTAGAAGGGGTTTTTATGGGTTTAGGTTGGATATTGTTTATCACGTTTTGTTTTATGGTCTTTTTTGTGGGTGGATATATGTTTTTAATGTTAAATGTCATGAGAGCAGATCCTAGTGAGCAAAAATTTAGAAAAGATCAAGGAGATACTACACATACTATTATCCCTAAAAAAGAGCCTACAGAAGAGAAATAGACACGTCTATTTTCTCTTAAATAAAACAAATCACTTCAAAAACATGACAATTTGACATCTTTTCTATCTTTTTCTCAAAATTCTATTAAACTACTCCTATGACTAAATAAACCCGCATTATTTAGATAAAATTACTTCAATATTAAGGTTAAGGATATGACAATGGCAATGGACGCAAACAAACAAAAAGCACTAGACATGGCAATCAAGCAGATAGATAAGTCGTTTGGTAAAGGTACGCTCATGAGATTGGGAGATAAAGAGTTTGAACCTATTGAGTCTATCTCTACGGGCTCACTTGGACTAGATATGGCGTTAGGCATTGGAGGAATCCCTCAAGGGCGTATTATTGAAATTTATGGGCCTGAGTCTTCTGGTAAGACAACGCTTGCCTTACAGACCATTGCTTCTGCTCAGAAAAAAGAGATGGTTTGTGCATTTATAGATGCAGAACATGCGCTTGATGTAGTCTATGCTAAAAATTTAGGCGTAGATACAGATAATTTACTAGTATCTCAGCCAGATTTTGGGGAACAAGCCTTGGATGTACTTGAAACATTGGCACGTTCCGGCGCGGTTGATTTGATTATTGTAGATTCTGTTGCAGCACTTACACCTAAAACTGAGATAGAAGGAGACATGGGTGATACGCATGTAGGACTTCAAGCTAGACTTATGTCTCAGGCACTTCGTAAGTTAACAGCTATTTTACATAAAACCAATACAACCGTAATATTTATTAACCAAATTCGTATGAAAATAGGCACCATGGGATATGGCTCTCCAGAGACTACCACAGGTGGTAATGCTTTAAAGTTTTACTGTTCTGTAAGAATTGATGTAAGACGTATTGCAACACTGAAGCAAGGAGAATCGAGTATAGGTAACCGTGTTAAAGCAAAAGTAGTTAAAAATAAAGTTGCCCCTCCATTTAGACAAGCAGAGTTTGATATTATGTTTGGTGAGGGTATTTCGTTTGTCGGTGAGCTTATTGACTATGGTGTTAAAATGGACATCGTCGATAAATCTGGTGCATGGTTTAGCTATGGGACAGAAAAGTTAGGGCAAGGTAAAGAGAATGCCAAAGTAACCATCAAAGAGAACCCTGAAATGATGGCAGAGATAGAAGGCAAGATTAAAGAAGCGCTTGGTTGGGGAGAAGGACTTGAAGTTGACACCAGTGATAGTGGAGAGTAGGTAAATATAAAAAGTGTAAAGCATCACTTTACACTTTAAGTTAAAATAGTTTATACTGTCATCAATAACCTAAAAGGATTAGCGATGGCACTTAAAATGAAAGACTTAATGCTCCAAACTTCAGAGAGTAAATCTACCATACTCTACTATATAAAAGAGGGGTTACTTCCTGAACCTTCTAAACCTAAACCCAATGTACACCTCTATGATGAGTCTTGTGTACAGATACTTAAGTTTATAAAATACCTACAGCATAACTTCTCTTACTCCATTGCACAGATACAAAGTATTTTTCAAGACAACCATTTTGATTTTGATGGTTCTTTTGAAACGATGGTGCAGTCCTTAGAGCTTATCTCTGGAGGGCGTGACAATGTGTGGTACAGTAGGGGTGACTTTTTAGAAATTGTTGAGATGGATGAAGAAACATTAATGGCTTATCAAGCCAGAGGATATTTGTTTGAGCGTGCAAAAGGTTTTTCTAGTCAAGAAATTGAGATTGCTGAAATACTTACTAGAGCAAAAGCGTTAGGACTTGATTTTACCCTTCTAGATGACTATGTAGAAGATGCCAAGGTTTTAGCAGACAGAGAAAATGAAGTAGGCTCAGACCTTTTAGATGAAGATACAAGCTCTCATAATGCAAGGTATGAACTTATTTTTGATCTTATTCTCAAGCTTAAGCCTTACATTTTCAACATGCATACGGTTCAATCGCATCATGCAAAAATGAAAAAGGATGTCTAATGAGAAGTTTATTTAAAATATCTGGATTTACCCCGTATATATTGATTATTTTACTTAATGCCATGACCGACTTAGGACACAAGATTATTTTGCAAAATACTATTTTTAAAGCCTATGATGGTTCTGAACTGATAGTGCTTACAGCCATTGTCAATGCTTTGATACTTTTGCCTTTTATATTTCTCTTCTCTCCTGCTGGGCACATTTCGGATAAATACCCTAAAGTAAAAGTAGTTGAGTACGCTTCTTTAGCAGCAGTGGGGATTACCACGCTTATTTTACTGAGTTATTATTTGGGATGGTTTTGGGTAGCTTTTGGACTTACTTTTGTACTTGCTGCACAGTCTGCTATCTATTCACCTGCAAAGTATGGGCTTATTAAAGAGATGACTGGCACGCAAAATTTGGCTTTGGCAAACGCATTGGTGCAGGCGGTGACTATTGTTTCTATTTTGGCAGGGGCAGTAGTCTACTCTATATTTTTTGAGTATTTTTTAGACAATCGTTCTTTGGTACCTTCTGAAATACTCCGCTACATTGCACCTGTAGGATATCTTCTAATAGGTGCCAGTATAGTTGAATACATACTTGCACGTAGGCTTGTGAAAAAGTTTAAAAAACAAGAGATTGATGAGAAGATGGTCTTTAAAGTGAAGGAGTATCAAAATCTAAACTATCTTAAGCGAAATTTGGGCGTACTCCAAGAGCATAGAACGGTATGGTTGAGTATTATTGGTTTGGCTATATTATGGGGTGTTTCGCAAGTGCTTATGGCAGTCTTTGGAGACTATCTTAAACGTACAATGGATATAACCGATACAGTTATAGTCCAAGGTTTGTTGACACTGGCAGGTTTGGGTATGATTGTAGGGTCATTGTTTGCAGGACGGATGAGTAGGAATTATATTGAGACGGGGACTATACCCATTGGTGCGCTAGGTGTTGCAATATCACTCTATTTTATACCAAACTTAAATACCTTATCTTCTTTGGGTGTCGCATTGTTTGTATTTGGTTTTTCAGCAGGACTATTTTTAGTACCACTCAATGCAATGATACAATTTCTAGCTCCTGGGAAAATACTAGGCAAAGTACTAGCTGGTAATAACTTTGTACAAAATGTCAGTATGTTTGGGTTTTTAATTATTACAGCCCTTTTTGGTTATTTAGGTTGGTCTTCAACGCTATTATTGTACTTTATAGCCACAGTAGCTTTTGTGGGTATGGGGTATACACTCTATGTATTACCTCAATCATTGGTGCGTTATTTTGTTCGTATTATCTTACGGTTTAGATATAAATTACATGTTGATGGATTGCAAAATGTAGAGTCAGATAAGGGCATACTACTTTTGGGAAATCACGTTTCTTATTTGGATTGGGCTATATTGCAAATGGCATACCCTAAGCAAATACGCTTTGTGATGGAGCGTTCGTATTATGAGAAGTGGTACATGAAGCCATTTTTAAACTTTTTTAAGGTCATCCCTATCTCAAGTAGGGGCAGTAAAACCGCACTCTCTTTGGTTACAGGGGCACTTAAAAAAGGTGAGACTGTAGCGCTTTTTCCAGAAGGTCATCTCTCTCGAAATGGGCAGCTAGGTGAGTTTCAACGTGGGTTTGAAATGGCGACAAAAGAGTTAGATGAGGGCGTGATTGTACCTTTTTACTTACATGGTTTATGGGAAGATAATTTCTCTTACGCTTCACAAAAGATGAAAAATAGACGGAATAAAGAGATTTCTGTACATTTTGGAAAACCTATAGATATACACAGTAATGCAACAGAGGTGAAAAAGTCAGTATTTAACCTCTCTGTATCTAGTTGGGATACCTATGCAGATACCCTACCTTCATTACAAAAAGCATGGATAAAGTCAGCTAAAGGTGTAGGTTCTAAACTTTGTATGGCAGACTCTACGGGGGTAGAGGTCAATGGGCATCGTTTTATCACAGGTACATTGATGATGGCAAGTGCTTTAAAACCTAAGCTTAAAAGTAGTCAAAATATTGGCGTATTATTACCCACTTCTGTAGGGGGTTCTTTGGGAAATATGGCGATATTAAGTTTGGGTAAGACGATTGTCAACTTAAACTACTCTGCAGGTGATGCTAGCATTAATCATGCAATAAACATAGCAAACGTCACAAAAGTCGTTGCCTCACGCCAATTTTTATCTAAACTTAAAGCAAAAGGTTTTGATATGAGTGAGGTACTCAAAAATGTTGAAGTTATTTATTTAGAAGATGTCAAAGCCAAACTCTCTAAGGTAAAAAGTCTACTGATGCTTATGAGTGTAAAGTTGCTACCTGCAAAGATACTCTCTATGCTATTTGTGAAAAATGCAAAGAGTTATGACACTGCTGCGATACTCTTTTCCTCAGGTTCTGAGGGTACACCTAAAGGCATAGAATTAAGCCATAAAAATATGATGGGTAACATTAAACAAACAGTGACGCTACTTAACCCAACAGAACAAGACCTGATACTGGGAACCTTACCTATATTTCACTCTTTTGGACTCACGGTTACTACACTTTTACCGCTAATAGAAGGCATTCCTGTAGCAGCCCACCCTGACCCAACTGACGGTGTAGGCATAGGGAAGCTTTCTGCTAAATATGAAGCTACTTTTTTACTAGGTACAGCTACCTTCTTAAGACTTTACACACGAAATAAAAAGGTACTTCCTCAGATGTTTTCTCATATACGTATGGTCATTGCTGGAGCAGAAAAGTTGCCAAATAGCATACGAGATGCATTTAAAGAGAAGTTTGGACTAGAGGTATACGAGGGGTATGGAGCTACAGAGACCACACCAGTAGCCTCAGGAAACATGCAGGATGTACTCATGCAGGACTCATGGAAAGTACAAGAAGGACAGCGAATAGGCACAGTGGGACTACCTCTACCAGGGTCAAGTTTCAAGATAGTAGATCCAGATAGTTTTGAGGAACTAGCAGTTGGAGATGAGGGTATGATACTCATAGGGGGCACACAAATTATGAAAGGGTATATAGCTGACCCAGAAAAAACGGCGTCGGTCATCAAAGAGATAGATGGTATACGCTGGTATGTTACCGGAGACAAAGGGCGTGTAGACAAAGATGGATTTCTTACTATTGTAGACCGTTACAGTCGTTTTGCAAAAGTCGCAGGAGAGATGGTAAGTCTAGGACTCGTAGAACGTGAAATAGCTAATGTCTTAGGCGAGAATGACCAAATTTCTATTTCTGCTTTACCTGATGAAAAAAAGGGTGAGAAGCTGGTGCTTTTACTAGAGGGCGAAATGCAAATAGATAGTTTAAAAGAGAAAATAAAAGCCATAGAAATGAATCCTCTTTTTGTACCATCTGAGTATTTTAAAGTAGAGGATCTGCCTAAGTTAGGTACTGGAAAAGCTGACTTTAAAGGGGCTAAGAAGATGGCTATGGAGCTTAGTAATTAGAATAGGAATTTACTGGTATGAAGAATATTATAATAAAAAAAGCAACACCCAAAGATTTTGAAGAGATTTTTAAATTTAATTATCAAATATTTACAGAAGAGATAGGACAATACGCTAAGAACAGAGAAGGTATGAAAATTGATAAGTTTCATGATAAAAATCACTATTTCATAGCCGTAAAAGATTTAAAAGTGATTGGTCTTTTGGCGATACATTGTCAAAGTCCTTATTCTGTTGAAGAGAAGTGTGAAGATTTCTATGGGACTATAAAAAAGGACTCAAATATTGTTGAGATAAGATTATTTAGTGTTTCGAAGGAATATAGAAAGTCATTCTTATCATGGCGACTTGTAGCGCAAGCTATAGATTACTTATTGAAAAAAGAAATAGACTATATTGTTGTATCTGCTATTGAAAAACAAGTTAGTTTGTACCAAAAATTAGGTTTTAGTATTTTTGCTGAAGGTAAACAGGAGGGGAAGGCTATCTTTTATCCAATGTTTGCAAGTTTCAATCATATTATTCAAAATAGATTTATTCAAAAATGTAAGAAGGAGTTAACCAATGCATGAACAACTAAACTCAGCTATTGACGATTTGTATTTTAACCCCTCGTTACCACGATTAAGCCAAAAAATAAATGAAATAGATTTACAATCATTAGTCCCACATAGAACAGAAGTATATTTAGAGACAATGAAGAAAGTAGATGCTTTACTTTTGAAAATACTAGGTAATGAAAGATTTACACCTATTCTATTATCAGGCAATGGTACTTTAGCTAATGAAATTATGGTTGCAAATCTCATGTTGTTAAGTAAAAACCCTGCTGTCATTGTAAATGGTGAATTTGGTCAGAGATTATTTAACCAAGCGTTAAAGTATAATGCGAACACAGTTGCAATTGATTTTGGATTTGCAAATTGTATAAATTTTGACACATTACAGAAAAAATTAAAAAACGTTGATACACTATTTTTTGTTGCCTTAGAGACAAGCACAGGGATGATGAATTCTGTAAAAGAGATTTGTATGATATGTAAAAAGCTAGATATTAAAATTGGTATAGATGCTATAAGTGCTATGGGAGCAGAACAAGTTGATTTTACTTCAAAACAAATCTCTTATATAACAACAAGTAGTGGAAAGAATTTAGCTTCAATTTCTGGTATAGCAATTATATTTGTTCGAAATAGTATCATGACTAAAAAAAACAGTAACCTTCCTACTGCTATCGATATGGCTTATTTATTAGAGAGTAAGAGTAGTTTAGGGCTGGTTAAAAATACATTATCTTATTTTTTAGTTCAATCACTCTATATATCTTTAAATGAACTTATACATACAGTAGGGTTATCAAAGCATTATCAACAATATATAATTTTTCGGGAAATGATTATTTTGGAAATGAAAAAGATGAATATCGATATTTTAGAAAATTGCAATGCTTCAAACATATTATCCTTCTATTATCCAGATAAACATAGATGGAAGGTAATAAAACAAGTGCTAGGTAAGTATGCTATTTGTGTGTATGATGAAGCATTTTATTTAAAAGAACAAAATATATTTCAAATTGCCTATATGGGGTTTTACTCAAAGGATGAGATACAAAAATTGTTGTATGTATTTAGGATAGCCAACACGGAGAAAGATAGGCATAAAATTATAAGTAGTTCTGTATGAGGTAAAATATGCAAAAAATAAAAAAACAAAATGTCATCATCTTTGATGGAGTATGTGGATTATGTAATAGTTCCATAGCATTACTGATAAAGTTAGACAAAAAAAATCTATTTAAGTACACATCTTTACAGGGTGAATATGTGAAAAGTTTAGAGATTAATGAGTCCATTGATAGTCTTATTTATTATAGGAATGATCAGGTGTTTTATAAGTCTACAGCCATTCTAAAGATAGTGAAAGAACTTGGTGGTCTTTGGAGTTTACTGCAAATATTATATATTATTCCGCCGTTTATACGAGATTTTGTTTACGATATTATCGCTAAATATCGCTACAGAATATTCGGAAAAGTAGAACAATGTAGTGTTATAAATGGAGCGAAAAAAGAGCTTTTCTTGGCATAAAATAGCTAAACACGACTAAAATAATATTAATAAATATTTAAAAAGGATAAACCTCTAAAGTAGCCTATGAATAGGCACTTGAAAGAAAAAGAACAATTGTTCATATATTTTTAAAAAGAGCTATCAGCAACATTTCGATAAAATAAGTCTATTAATTATAAATAAAGGTATATAGATGATTTTTATCGATGAAGTTGTAGCCACAGAGGTCATGGACAGTAGAGGAAACCCTACGGTTAAAGTAACAGTGAGTCTAAGTGACGGTACAGTAGAAAATGCCATAGTCCCTAGTGGTGCGAGTACAGGAAAACGTGAGGCACTTGAGCTTCGTGATGGTGGAGATCGTTACATGGGTAAAGGTGTGCTTCAAGCTGTTGAAAATGTGAACACAACTATCTATGATACTATTGTAGGACTTAGCCCATTTAACCAAGCAGAAATTGATTTAACCATGAAAGAAGTTGATGGTACAAACAATTATGGAAACTTAGGGGCAAATGCAGTACTTGGTGTTTCTATGGCTGTGGCACGTGCAGCAGCTGCTAGTATGAAAATGCCACTTTACCGTTACCTTGGTGGAGCAAATGCTGTGGTTATGCCAGTACCAATGCTAAACATTATCAACGGTGGGGAGCATGCAAACAACTCTGTAGATTTTCAAGAGTATATGGTCATGCCATTGGGCTTTGATAGATTTTCGGAAGGTCTTAGAGCATGTGCTGAGGTTTACCATAATCTTAAGAAAATTATTGATGGAATGGGCGAGAGTACTGCTGTGGGTGATGAAGGTGGATTTGCACCAAATCTAAAGTCAAACGAAGAACCACTTCAAGTCATTATGCAAGCAATAGAAGCAGCTGGTTATAAGGCTGGAGAACAAATAGCGATTGCCTTAGATGTTGCCGCATCTGAACTACTCAATGATGAAGGTAAGTATGTACTTAAGTCTGAAAACAGAGAACTCACTTCTTCAGAGCTTACAGCATACTATGCTGATATGTGTGGGAAGTATCCCATTGTATCTATTGAAGATGGCTTAGGTGAAGATGATTGGGCTGGATGGAAAGAGTTGACTGAAGTACTTGGAGACAAGGTACAGCTTGTAGGTGATGATTTGTTTGTAACCAATGTCTCTATATTGGCAGAGGGCATTGAAAAAGATATAGCAAACTCTATTTTGATTAAACCAAATCAAATAGGTACAGTCTCAGAGACGATGCAAACAGTAAGACTAGCACAAAGAAGTGGCTATACTTGTGTCATGTCTCACCGTTCTGGCGAGAGTGAAGATACATTCATTGCAGATTTTGCTGTGGCACTCAATACAGGAGAGATTAAGACAGGTTCAACGGCACGTTCAGATAGAATCGCTAAATACAATAGACTCCTTGAGATAGAAGCAGAACTAGGACAGTTCGAATACTTAGGCGCTTCTATTTTTACAAAGTAATGTAAAGATGCATAGAGGTCAAGAAGTAGGTGCACTTGCTGGGTTGTCGGTTAAAACACTTTTAATCGCAACCATAGGCATACTACTTTTTGGTATTTATGTGGGGGTTTTGATTTATGGTGAAAACTCTCTTACCGTGCTTAGCCACTTAAAAGAGAAAAAAGAGTCTCTTCGCAATGAAGGGATAAGATTAAAAACTGTAAATCAAAGGCTCCAAAAAGAGTATTTTGAATTGAAGCAATTAACACCAAAGGAATAGAAATGAAAAAGTATTTATGGTTTGTGTTACTTACAGTTGCGCTCGTTGCATCTGAAAATCCATTTGCTCTACAAGATAATATGCAGAGAATTGAAAAGAGTCAAGAGAGTTTCTTAAGTGACCTAAAAGAGGACTCAGTACGTACAGAAAAAGAAAATCGTTCAAAACTGATAAAAGAAAAGGCACGTAGATTAGAAGCACAAAAAGAGTCACAGCAAGCACGTAATAGACAGAAAAGACTAGAGAGAATTGCTTTAGAGAAGAAAAGAGCAAAAGAAGCTTTACAGTTAGACAAAAACAATGTTATTTTGCAGTCTGAACCAGAACAAAATGTTGTAAAATCACGTAAGCAAAAACAGAGAGAAGCACTTAGAATTAAAAATGAATTAAGACAAAAAGCTAAACTTAAAAGAGAACAAAAACTAGCTTTGGAACGAAAAAAGAGAGAAGAAGCGCTAAAAGAGAAAAAAAGACAAGCCCAAGAGCTAAAGCAGAAGCGTGAAGAAGAGAGAGCAAAAGCAAAAAAAATTGCCCTAGAGAAGAAAAAGATTGAAAGAGAAAAGCGTGAAGCTAAAAAGGCAAAAGGAATAGCTTTGGCGAAAAAGAAAGCAAAAGCAAAAAAAGAGCAAGAAAGATTAAAAAAGATTGAAGAAGCAAAACGCAAAGCTGAAAAAATAAAACAAGAAAATGCTATAAAGAAAAAAGAAGCAGCAGCGAAGAAAGAACAACAAAGAATTAAAGCACTTCAGGTTAAAAAGAAAAATGAAGAGAAGAAGAGAAAAATAAAAGAAGCCCAAAAAAAGGCTGAAGAAGAGAAAAAAAAGGCATTTGAACAAAAGAAAAAAGAGTTAGCACTTAAGAAAAAAGCATTAGCCCAAAAAAGAATGAAAGAAAAATCTAGTATTGTAGATATAGATATTGCTAAAGAGAAAAGGTTAGCAAACGAAGATGCAGAGAGAGAGTATAGAGAAGCTGTGAGGATGATGGATTGATACTTAGTGTACCAACCATTTTAAATGGTTGGTTTATCTCGTTTTGTGTAATATCTTTATGATAGTCATAGAGAGTAAAATTTCAAAGATACTTGCAAGTATGAGTTGGTAATAGTTGAGTAAATCCAATAATTTTGTTTCATAGCCAATGGTCGCAACAGCAACGAGTAATGTTAGAGGCATAGAGAGTGAAAGTGCTATAAGTAAGGCATCTCTAGATCCACTAATATTTTTAAGTACAATCGCTGCTAAAACTCTGCTAAGAAGCATTAAAAATGTGATGAGTAAAGCACCAGATACGACACCTTCTAAAGGCAATGCCCTTAAATCAAAAGATGACCCTACGTGAATGAAAAAAAGTGGCACTAAAAAACCAAAACCTAAACTGGACATTTTTTCTTCAAGTTCTTTTTCATGATGGAAAAATGCAGAAATTGCCACCCCCGCAATAAAGGCACCCAATGCAAGTTCTAATTCTAGTGAGAGCATGATTGCAATCATAATAAAAAAGAGTGCAATAGAGAGTCGGATTTTTTGATCTGAGGTATCTAGTTTGGGCATAAGCACTTTTTTAAATTCTGGAAACCACCAAAATAATAAAAGTATTGCTCTATAAAGCACATATATGACAACAATAAATAGAAGTAAGTAGCCAATTTTTAGGATAAGTTCAAAACTCCCACCTGCAGATACAACAGCGGCATCTAAAATGGTTAATGCAGCGATACTTGCTATCTCTCCTAAAACACCTGCAATGAGTGCGAGACGTATCCAAGGTTGTGTTTTTCCGTATGTCTTTGAGAGCGCGGCTAAGAGTCCGATGGAGATGAGAGGCATAGAGATAATAATGATAGTATTTAAGTTAAAAATTAGACCACTTACAATGGAGAAGAAAACAATAAAAAAGAGAAAAAGTAGAGACTTTCGTATAATCTCTTTAGGACTATTTGTAATTTGTTTTAAGTCTACTTCCATACCTGCTAAAAACATAAGATATAAAAATCCTACTTCTGCTACGAGATAAAAGTATTCGTTATGTCCAATAAATCCAAGGTAGGTAAAAATTGACCCTAGGATAATCTCCACAGGGGGAATAGGGAGTCGTAAAATTTTTGCAACAAAAGGACTTCCTATAATAAGTAAGGAGAGTGTTAAGATGAGTGTAATATTAGAGTGTATCACAAGACGTCGCTATTTCATAGCCTAACTTGGCTAACATACTCTTATCTTTATGTGGTAATAATCCTTCCGTAGTGAGGTAATTTCCAATGACCATTGAATTTGCACCCGCATCAAACATCTCCTTCTCTTTTCCGTTAAAAAGAAGTTCTCGTCCTCCAGCAACCATAAGAAGTCGTCCTTCTCCTAGAAGTGTTCTAGCTTTTTGTATAATTTGAACGGCTTCATCAAAGGTAATATTTGCTGTTTTAATAGGTAACGCGGGATTGGGGTGATAAAAATTAAGTGGTGTTGACTCTGGAGAAAGAGAGGCTATAGAAGATAAGAGGCTCTCTCTATCTTCATGGGTTTCTCCCATACCAAAAATACCACCTGAACAAAGCGCCAATCCAGCAGACTTGACATTTTCACAGGTCTCATAACGTTCACTCCATGGGTGAGTGGAACAGATATCTGCATAGTAACGTTCTGAAGTTTCTAGGTTATGGTTATAGCTGTCTATACCATGCTTTTTAAGATAGCTTAGTTGTTCTTTTGATGCAGTACCATTACATGCAATGAGGTTTAGGTCATGTACCTTAGCCTTAACCGCTTGTGCGGCGCGTGCTACAAAGTCTGTTTTTTTATCATCTAGACCTTTGTTGGCTGTAACTAGACAATACCCAAGGGCACCATTTGATTTTGCAATTTTTGCTTCTTCTACAATTTGTGATATCTCTTTAAATTTATACCGTTCAATATCTGCATTGTACCGTACAGATTGTGTACAAAACTTGCAGTCTTCCGCACAAGTACCTGAGAGTATATTATTAATAGCACATAAAAAAATCTCTTTTTTTCTTGATAGTTTTTTAGTCATTATTTTGCATCTTCTTTATGTTTACATTTAAAGCACTCATAGACTTCACCTGCTTTAAGTGTTTTTTTACCCATAATATAATCACACTTAGGACATTTTTTGTCTGTAGGTTCGAAATTGGCAATAAATTTACACTTAGGATAGTTCACACAACCAAAGAATTTACCACGTCTACCTTCTCTCTCTTGTAATTTCCCTCCACACTCAGGACAAGGTACTTTTAATTCGACTGTAGGTTCAAGTGATTTGGCATTTTTACATTTAGGGTAGGCAGAACAAGCGAGGAACTTCCCACGCTTGGAGTTCTTTATGACCATCATGGAACCACATTTTTCACATTTTTGGTCAGTCTCTTCTGGACCTTCTATCTCTGTGCCATCAGTATTTTTAGTGTATTTACATTTAGGGAAATTTGAACAGGCTATAAATTCACCATAACGTCCTTTTCGAAGGAGTAGTTCTGAATCACATTTAGGACAGTTTTCTCCTGTAGGAATAGCTACTTTTAAGCTTTTAATCCCCTTTTTTCCTTCTTCAATTTTTTGCAAGAATGGGGTATAAAATGCTTTAAGGATAGTCTGCCAAGATGTTTTGCCCTCTGCAACTTCATCAAGCTCTTCTTCCATGGAAGCAGTAAATCCGCTATCGACTATTTCGGGGAAGTGCTTTTCTAACATCTCTGTTACAGTGAACGCCACTTCTGTAGGATGGATACGTTTTTTCTCAAGTTCTATGTACTTACGGGTTTGCAGTGTGGTAACAGTGGGCGCATAGGTACTTGGACGACCAATACCTAAAGACTCTAGTTTTTTAATGAGACTTGCTTCATTATAGCGTGGAGGAGGCTCTGTAAAGTGTTGCTCTTGCTTAATGTCATCTAAACTTACTGCTTGACCTTTTGTGAGGTCAGGTAGAAGTTTATCTTTATCTCCATGCCCAGTGACTTTGTAAAAACCATCAAATAGAAGTTTTCTTCCACTTGCTTTAAAGGTACATTTATCACCTTTAAAGAGAATAGTTTGAGACTCCATCTCTGCTTCTGTCATTTGACAGGCTAGAAAACGGTTATAGATGAGTCTATAGAGTTTTAATTCATCTACAGAAAGATAGTCTGCTGCCATTTTACTATCAAAGTTAACCATTGTGGGGCGTATAGCTTCATGGGCTTCTTGTGCCCCTTTAGATTTTGTGACATAACTTTTTGCTTTGCTAGGTAAATATTTTTTACCATAATTTTTTTCAATATAATCACGAGCAGATTCAACTGCTTCTTTAGCAAGGTTCATGGAGTCAGTTCTCATATAGGTAATTACACCCATAGTCCCTTGGTCTGTTTTTACACCTTCATAAAGCTTCTGTGCAACCATCATGGTTTTCTTTGGAGAAAAACCAAGTTGTGTGGAGGCTGCTTGTTGTAGCGTAGAAGTCATAAATGGTGGAGGCGTTTTCGTTTTACGTTTGGTTTTTGAAATAGACTCTACACTAAACGATTCATCTTTTGCAGATGTAACTATCTCTGTGGCATCCGCTTCTGTTTTAATGGTAAGTTTGTCAATCTTAAGACCATTATAGTCATAAATACTTGCCTCTATGTTTTTCTCAAAGAGTGCGTCAATAGTCCAAAATTCTTCAGGAATGAAGGCTTTAATCTCACGTTCTCGTTCGACAACAAGTTTAAGTGTAGAACTTTGTACTCTACCGGCACTTAGACCCCTTTGAATTTTACTTGCTAGTAAGGGTGAAAGCTTATATCCTACTATACGGTCTAACATACGTCTTGTCTGTTGTGCATCAACTGAATCCATGTCTATTTTTCTTGGATTTTCAACAGCATGTACAATAGCATTTTTTGTAATCTCATGAAAGACAATTCGTGGTAACTCAGTAGGTTCTTTCCCAATAGCTTTTGCAATATGGTAGCCTATCGCTTCACCTTCACGGTCCTCATCTGTAGCAATAAAAACAGTTTGGGCAGACTTTGCAAGTTTCTTTAACTCTTTTACTGTTGGATTCACATCTCTAGGTATAGAGTATTTAGGTATTAAATCACCAGTATCATCATCTAGGGTAATGCCAAAGGTACTTTTAGGAAGATCACGAATATGTCCTTTTGAAGCAATAACTTTATATTCTTTACTTAAAAAGTTAGTGATAGTGCGTGCTTTTGCCGGTGATTCCACAATAATTAAATTTTTCATTAATACCTTACTTTTATAATGAGGGATTTTTGGCATTGTAGCACAAAAAATAGTAAAAGTAAGATTAAATTGAAAGAGAGGTATAATTTGTTTCAAATATAAAAGCACCAATAAGGAAGAGAGAATATGGGTTTTAAGATTGCAATAGCAGGTACAGGATATGTAGGGTTGTCTAATGCACTACTTTTAGCGCAGCATAATGAAGTGGTGGCACTGGATATTGTGCCTGAAAAGGTAGATATGCTTAACAATAAAATTTCACCCATTGAAGACAAAGAAATCAGTGAATACCTTAAAGAGAAGTCATTAAACTTTAAAGCCACTTTAAATAAAGAAGAGGCATATAAAGATGCGAGTTATGTGATTATCTCTACGCCTACAGATTATGACCCTGAGACTAACTATTTTAATACTTCATTGGTAGAGGTAGTGATTCAAGATGTTTTGTCTATTAATCCAAAGGCAACAATGATTATTAAATCTACTGTACCCGTGGGTTATACAAAAGGGATTAATCAAAAATTTAATACGAATAACATTATTTTTTCTCCAGAGTTTTTACGAGAGGGTTCTGCACTGTATGACAACCTTTACCCTTCAAGAGTCATTGTGGGTGAGAAGTCAGACAGAGCGCAAACCTTCGCAAACTTACTTGTAGAGGGAGCAATTAAAGAAGATGTAGATGTATTACTGACCGAATCTACGGAGGCTGAAGCTGTCAAATTGTTTTCAAACACATACCTTGCTATGAGGGTGTCATACTTTAATGAGCTTGACTCTTATGCGGAGGCATTGGACTTAAATACTAAAGATATTATTGAAGGTGTAGGACTTGACCCTCGCATTGGAAAGCATTATAATAATCCTAGTTTTGGTTATGGTGGATACTGTTTACCTAAAGATACAAAGCAGCTCAAAGCAAACTATAAAGATGTCCCAAATAATTTAATTTCAGCCATTGTAGATGCAAATTCGACAAGAAAAGATTTTATTGCCAATAGTATACTTTCTAGAAACCCTAAAGTAGTTGGGATGTATAGACTTGTCATGAAATCTGGGTCAGACAATTTTAGGGCTTCAGCTATACAAGGCATTATGAAACGTATTAAGGCAAAAGGTATAGAAGTGGTTGTCTATGAACCAGTACTAGAAGAAGATGAATTTTTCAATTCTAGAGTGATTAAAGAGTTAAATGCATTTAAAGAGATATCAGATGTCATTGTTGCCAATAGACTCTCAGAGGAACTACAAGATGTAGAAGAGAAGATTTATACAAGAGATATTTTTAATAGCGATAGTTAAAATATTACCTCATTAAGAGGTAATATTTGGTTTTATACAATAAGCTCTGGAATTCTAATGGCTTGACCTGGGTAAATCAGATCAGCATCTTTAATGACTTCAATATTTGCATCTACGATGAGTGGATATTTACTACCATCTTTATAGAACTCTGTTGATATTCCCCATAGTGTGTCACCCTTTTCAATGGTATAAAATACAGGTTCAAATACCTCTTCTTCTCTAGTATTTTCGTTTGCTATTTGCACCATAGTTACAAGTTGCTCTGCATTTACTTGTGAAATACCTTCAATATTACCTGCGATAAGTATTGCTTTTTCTTTGGTTGCAACATCTGTTGCTACGCCACCAAGGTTTACAGTCTCACCTTCAACTTCTACGACAAGACCTTGCACAGGGAGTTCAGAAAAAGCACCTTCTATTTCAGTTTTAATTGCTGCTGCATCATCTTGTGTTGTACCCAATATATTTTTTCCTGCTGAACCTAAAAAATCAAAAAATGCCATTTGTTTTCCTTCTATATAGTTATTTGTTACACCTATAGTATACACTATTTTTATTATGTTTTTTAAATTATGTTTCTTTGAGTATACGTGGAAGTGTAATACCTGTTTGATTTTGGTATTTACCTTTTCTATCTGAGTAGCTTACCTCACATGGCTCATCACCTTGTAAAAAAAGTACTTGTGCGATGCCTTCATTGGCGTAAATTTTAGCAGGAAGTGGGGTTGTATTAGATATCTCTATGGTAATGTGACCTTCAAACCCAGGTTCAAAGGGTGTAACATTGACAATAATACCACAACGTGCATAGGTACTTTTACCTAAACATATAGCTAGGGTATCTTTAGGCATCTTAAAATACTCTACGGTACGTGCAAGAGCAAAGGAATTTGGAGGGACAATACATACATCTCCTTGAAAGTCAACGACATTATTGTCATTGAAGTCTTTGGGATCAACCACTTCAGCATTAATGTTTGTAAAAATTTTAAACTCATCTGTGACACGAATATCGTACCCATATGAGCTAAGTCCATAGGAGACAACCCCTTCTCCTACAAGTCCTTCACAAAATGGTGTGATCATTTTTTCTTTGAGTGCTTTGTCGCGTATCCACGCATCAGATTTTAATCCCATATTTTTTGAGTCCTTCTTTATCGTAGTATTTGAATATTTGCACGTGTACGGAGTTTTTTAAAATAGTCCTCTAGTGCTTTACCTTGTTGCTGCTGTTTCCATGCAGAGATAATCGCAGGGCGTGCCACGTCAAAAGGCATGATTACTTTTCCTGTCTTTGATCGTAGTTTGTAAGTGATAAACTTATCTCCAGCATTGATGACTTTAGTATATTTTCCTATAGGTGTTTCTAAAAACATTCCGAGCAATGTTTGATCCATCTCTTTAGTCGATTTTACAATTTTACGAGACTCTATACCTGCATGTTTTTTTGTCTTTATAAAAGTAGTTATTTTTTTTTCATTAGGAGCACTATACTCTGTTGCTGTTATTTTGCTAGGTATATGAAACGATTTTTTATGTTTCTTGTAAAAAAGCTTTATCTCATCTTCTGTAGGTACAGGGATAGATGCAATAACTTTTTCTTGATAAAACTTTTCTTTTTTCAAAGATTCATTAATACTTTCTCTGTATTGTGTCCATGATGTACCTTGCTGTTTGAGGATTTTTTGCATTTTAGAAATTGTTACAGCATTTTGTGCAGCGATATTTTCAATTTTCTTGTCAATGAGGTTCTCTTCAATGACAATGTCTTTCATCGCAGACTTTTGGAGCCTGTCCTGTATCAATACATCAATTGCTTTGTCTTTAGAGAGAGAAAGTTGTTTTCTTACAGCGCTTATCTCTGCGGTGGTGATTGCCTCACCTTCAACAATAATGGCAATACCGTCTATCATCTTTGCATAACTGTGTGTGCTAAAAGACAGTAAAGCTGTTAGCAAAAGTAACATCATTTTTTTCATAGACACTCCTCACGGTGTAATAGAAAAAATTATAACATAAAGCTGTAAATATAGAATGAATACAATTAGAAGAAGGATGAAAAATCTTGAATAGATGTTTTTTGTAGTATCTTTACGTGAGTATGGTTATAGTTACTCTGAATTATGTGTATTTGAAATAATATTTTTACATTCCAATGCTACAATGACATCGGTACCTTCTAAACTAAACTTTTTTTCTACCTCCATAGATAAACAGAGTTTGTCTACTATATGCAATCCGATGCCCAAACCTCTTTCATTCTCTTTATAAAAACGTTCAAAAACCCTATGAGGATTACTTACCCCGTAACTGCTATTACGTATAGATAATATTGTTCCCTTTACACTTATTTCTATCTTCCCTTTATTGGTGTTGTATTTGCATGCATTGCTCAAAAGATTATATATGACACGTTCAAAAGCTTGTTTATCTGTATATAAGGTAAGGTTTTTGATTTGTACATCCCAGTCTAGATAGTCATATAAGGGTGTGAAAAATGAAACATATCTATTGACAATTTCATCAAGGGAAAACATCTCTTCTGTTTGTTTTTGTTCTCTAAGGTAAGCATCTAGGTTATGATGTAGCATTTCGATGGTTTGGGTGGCTGTACGTATGCTTTCTATCTCTTCCTCTTTGCTGTCAATCATTTTTAAATTTAACATCATAGAAGTGAGTGGCGTATTAAGATCATGAATAATATCTTTTATAAAATCTTCCAATAGACGCAATGAGGACCGAAGAGGATTCAGTGTATACCATGCAGCAAGTAAAGAGAGAATGATTCCGCCTATACCAAAGAAAAGTAACTGCCAAAGTAGATGGCGTTGCATTTGGGTTACTTTTTGTGAATAGTCTACTTGAGGATAGGATACTTTAAATACTTCTCTATTTGTACTTGAATAGGGAACCATAATAGTACCCAAAGGACTGGCTATCATCATTATCTCTTTTTTATTACTATCAGGTAAAGGTGTTAAGAGATAAAGACTTTCTTTGTCTTCATAAAGTGTATAAAATACTTGGGTATTTCTTTTCTTTATTTTGCTTGTTTTAAAGCGGGCATCTTTAAAGCCAAGGCTGTAACTTTTCATTTCTAAAAAAATATTATTTCGAATATGTGCAGTTTCATCACGTACATTATCATAAAAGATATACAATAGAAAAAGGATAATGACACTAAAAAAAAGTAAAAAACTTTTTATAAATGATTCTTTTTCAGAGAATTTTATAACCAACTCCTCGTACAGCCTGTATATCTAAGGCTGTTTCTTTTTTTAGCTTCACTATATTCACACGCAAGGCACCATCATTTTGCGTAACCAATGATTCCATCAATAGTTCTTTGGCTACAGGGTTAGGATAGGCAGTTAAAAGTTGGATAAAAATATTTTTTTGTACCTCTCCCATCCCACAGAGTGTATTATTATGGTAGATGTCATTGTTATGCGTATCTACACTATACCCGTGTACGGTTAGGCTTTTTTGAAGTAACATAGTTTTAGATTTTATACGTAAAAGTAACTCTTC
The DNA here is from genome assembly GCA_902727855.1 of uncultured Sulfurovum sp. Classification (GTDB taxonomy): domain Bacteria; phylum Campylobacterota; class Campylobacteria; order Campylobacterales; family Sulfurovaceae; genus Sulfurovum. Next base: position 315,714 of record CACVAS010000058.1, on the reverse strand, counting down.
AGGATCAAATGGTTTTTTAACATAGTCATCTGCCCCAGCATCAAACCCCTTACTCATAGAGTCAAGATCAATTTGAGCAGAGATGATAATGGTAGGCGTTCTATCTTCTGCCTGACGTAAAGCAGTGAGTACATCTATACCATTCATGAGTGGCACGTTAACATCAAACAGGTAAAGGTCATAGTTATGATCATAGCTTAAATCTATAGCTTCTTCTCCATGTTTAGCCCAGTCTACTATATAGTCGTGTCTCTGTAAGTATTTAACAAGTGACTTTGCTAAGTTTGGATCATCTTCCAGTAAGAGTATCTTAATCAAATAGGACTCCATATTTTTGTTGATAAGTATGATGGTATCATTATTTGGATTAAACTTGACAAAATAATTCTTTTGAAGTATACTCCCAATAAATAGAAAAGAAGGAGTAAATTATGATTGTTCGAAAACAGACTTCAATTAAAGTCGATCCTCAAGCATGGGAAGCGGCAAGAGATATTTTTAAAGAGTATAACTTAACTCTCTCTGATGCTATCAATATCTTTTTAAATAAGGTACGTCTTGAAGGAGGTATGCCTTTTGATATTAAGCTTCCTAGCAAGCAGGCTAAAGAACAAGAGGAAACCAATGCATTTTCAGACCATTCTGCCAACCTCATTGAAGAATGGAAAGATGAGAGAGAGGATGATATATGGACCTAACTGTAGGTGACATTGTATTGTGTGAATTTTATTTTTCAGATTTAAAACGATCTAAAAAAAGACCAGTTCTTGTTTTCAAAGACAACTTGCCACATAATGACTTTATTGCTATCCCCATCAGTAGTCAAATTTCTAAAATGCATAACGATGAATTGTTACTATCTTTCAAAAGTTTTCAAACAGGTAGTATTCCTAAAGACTCAAAACTTATGTTGCGAAAAACGTTTGTTGTTTCCAAAAATGCCATAGCAAAAAAGTACGGCACACTTTCTCCCAAAGCATATACTCTTGTCCATCATACTTTTTGTCAATATTTCAAATGTATAGCTAACATTTGACTAACATTTAAGTTGTATACTGTTGCTATGTTATTAAATATTATATATTGATTATATAATATTTGTAATATTGCGTGACCAAATAAAGGGCTAAAATGGTAAAGTTTATACTCATCGTCATTACAATTGTTTTTGTTGGACTTGCTTACTATGTAAACATAGATAAGGATAAATCCACCATTAAGACTGTAGTAAAAAAAGAAGTATCAACTCCTCCCATTGAAGAACCTTTAGTAGAAGTAAAAAAAGAAGTTTCTCAACAGGTAACTCAGCTAAAGCAAGATACTTCTACGAATAAAGAAGCTCCTGTCAAAGAGCTTATTCCTTCGGTAGAGGATTCTAAAGAAATAGATACTACTGAGTTGGAAATAGATCAAGAATATCATCCTAATGTCAATAGAACATCTGATGAACCATTAAGTGACAAAGAATTAGATGCTATTGAAAAACATATGATCGCATCAGGAGAAATTAGTCAAGAAGATGATTTTTCTGCGTCAACAGAAAATCTTGGATATGACCCCAGTGAACTAGCTAGGTAAATTTAAGCAAATAAAAACTAAAGGATTTAGAAATGAAAAAAATACTTATTGCACTTTCTGTGCTTGCGACAACACAAATTGCTATGGCAACTGCAACACCTATCACAACAATAAAAGATATTTATGTATATGAAACATCAGTTGTAATTAAATTGGCAAATCAACATACTAATCCAGATATATGTACGCACCCTAAAGCTAAAGAATATTTACTTCTTAGTACAGATACAGCTGGAGGAAATAGACTTTATTCGGCAATACTTTCTGCATATGTCTCAGGGAAAAAGGTACGTTTCGGATATAAAAACTGTGCAAATTGGAGTGCTACAGAAACTGTTCCAAAAGCTTACGGGGTAAGTATGGTTGAATAATTGACAGAAACTTTTTATAAGTTTCTGTATATATCAAATATATCGGCTAAAGACTCTCACTCTTTTTGTAAGATATTATCTACAATATGATAAAATACTTTTAATTATCATATACCCTATGATGACTATATTATTTAAGGGGGAGTTTATTGAACCATATATATGCTCTTTTAAAGAACTACAAGCTTCTTATTTCTCTTGCATTACTAGACTTTAACGAACAGTTTATGGGTTCATACCTAGGTATTGTTTGGGCAATTATTAGGCCTCTTATCTTTATCTTTGTTATTTGGCTTATATTCTCTGTAGGACTTAAAGATGATCTGATAGATAGCAAAGCACCCTTTATACTCTATCTACTTACTGGTTATACTTCATGGATGTTTTTTTCTACCTCACTAAGCAGTACTATGAATGCATTCACAGGTAACAAAAGCTTAGTAAAGAGACCGTCCTTTAAGATAATATTATTGCCCGTAGTTAAAATACTTTCATCTTTTTTATTGCATCTTATTTTTTTAAGTATTGTTGTAGTAATGATGTTAATCATGGGTTTTTATCCTAGTATTTATTGGTTTCAGTTACCTTTTTATATTTTGATGCTTTCTCTATTACTCTTCGGTTTTGGATTACTATTGGCAAGTTTGAGTGTCTTTACTAAAGACGTTGCACAGTTTGTAGGAGCATTACTACAAGTTGGGTTTTGGGTTACCCCTATATTTTGGTCTTTTTCTCGTGTACCAGAACAATACCTGTGGATATTGAATTTTAATCCTATGGTTTACATAGTCAATGGCTATAGAAATACATTTCTTAATAACGTTTGGTTTTGGGAAGATGGTACATTTTTATTCTCATTTCTTAGCTTTACCCTTGTTTTTATGTTTTTAGGTATCTTTGTTTATAAAAAGCTAAGACCACATTTTGGAGATGTAATATGAGTTTGAGAGAAGTGGTAGTATATGCTGAAAAAGTTTCAAAAACATATAGACTTTATAAAAAACCATTTGATAGAGTAAAAGAGTCATTGGGTTTTTCTCAGAAAATATACCATAAAAAGTTTTATGCGCTTAATAATGTCTCTCTAGAGTTAAGAAGAGGGGAAGCACTAGGGGTTATAGGTCGTAATGGTAATGGTAAATCTACACTTCTTAAAATTATAGCAAAGGTAATTAGCCCTAGTAGTGGTAAGGTAAAAACATATGGTAAGGTCTCGGCTATCTTAGAACTAACTTCTAATTTAAAGCCTGAAATGACTGGGCGGGAAAATATAGTCTACAACCTAAAAGTACAAGGTTTCACATCTAAAAAAGAGATATTAGATAAAACCAAAGAGATAGAAGACTTTGCAGAGATAGGTGAGTTCATAGACCAACCTGTTAAAGTGTATAGTTCTGGGATGAAGTCTAGGCTAGGTTTTGGCATAGCAACTTCTGTAGAACCCGATATACTTATACTCGATGAAGTTTTAGCAGTTGGTGATTTTAATTTCCAACAAAAATGCCTAGCTAAGATAAACGGCATGAGAGAAAATATATCTATGATATTTGTTTCTCATTCTATGAATAGTGTACGTCTTTTTTGTGATAGAGTTATTGTTCTAGAAAAAGGGAATTTGACCTTTAATGGTAAGCCAGATGATGCGATTAAATATTATTTAGAGCAAGAAGAAAATAAAAAAACTAAAATGAAAGAAAAATCTATCTCTACTAAACCCTTTTATGGAGATCTTTTTCATAATGCAAATAAAATTCAAACTATAACCTTTTCATGGGTAGATAGTAGTGGCAATACTCTAGAAAAAGTCAAAACCAACCAAAAAGTATCTTTAATCATTATGTTTAATCTATTATATGAACCTAAAAATCTTATCGTCGGTATACCATTTTGGACAGAAAATGGAGAATGTATTACAGGCATTTCAAATGAAATGCAAAAATATAAACCCATCATTAAAAATGGAATATGTGAAATAATTTGTACATTCAATAATATTTTTAATCCAGGTAGATATATTAGTATTATCAGTATATATGATGGTTCAGAATGTTTAACAAGGACTTTAAATAATGATCTTATAAGCATCAATACCGATACTAGATACTTTGGTTTTGTTACAGTGGAACATACATGGTTACCTAAAAAAAACATTAATAAAGACATTCTTATTAACGATGTATCATTGACAGTAAATAGTTTAGATAAAAGTGCTCTTACGTATGGAGGAAAAACCTCGTACGAAGAACTTAATTCAGAATTATATTCAGATATACAGAAATATTTTAATCCCTCTGTAATATTTGATATTGGTGCCAATTATGGGTTTACAAGTATTGTTTTTGCAAAAGCATTTCCAAAAGCTGAAATAGTATTGGTTGAGGCAAGTAGTGATCTTTGTAATTACATAAATAAGAATCTATCATGTAATATTAACAATACCTACACACTTCATAATGCCATATGTGCTGAAAATTTCGATGAAAAGAGAAAGTTTTCATTAAATCCCTCTGGAAGTCAAGATAATAGGGTTGTTGCTGAAAATGATAGATGGGGACAAGAAGTTATACCCACAATAAGTCTTGATAAATTATTTGAAATGTATCATAGTGATTTTTATTTTATAAAAATTGACACACAAGGTTATGAAGAAAATGTATTTCATGGAGGAGAAAATTATTTAGTAAAAAATAATAACTGGTTAATAAAAACTGAATTTGCTCCATACTGGTTAAGATCACAAGGCACTAACCCTCATGAGTTTTTAAAAGAATTAATAAGTAAGTATAATGTTGTTGAATTACCTATGAGAAACAAATTTAAAAACGATAGTCTAAATGATATCTTGAGAAATACAATTCAGCTAGAAGAAGTAGATATGTTTATATCATATATAATTGGACATAACCAAAATGATAGAGGTTGGTGTGACCTTATGGTTTATCCTAAAGGGATTGTATAATGCAAATAGGATTACGTACATTAAGTGATGTTACAAAAAAATATAAAGAGCTTTTAATTCAAGATATACAAAGCTATAAAATCAAGCTTGAAAAGGTTAATTATTGTATCTGTTGCAATAATGATAATTTAGAAAAACTACTTGAAGTTGATAGATTTGATTTACCTTTTGGTAGTTATGTATGTACAAACTGTGGGCTAATTATGACAAGTCCACGTATGACACAAGATTCTCTACCGTATTATTATGAAAAATACTATCACCCTCTTAATTATGGTAAAGAAAATCTTGATAATCAAGTTGCACTCTTTAAGTCAGGACAAGGAAAGAAGATATTTAATACACTTTATCCGTATGTAAAAGATAAAAAACACCTTGATATTCTTGAGATTGGAGCGGGAGTAGGAAATGTACTAGATGAATTTAGACAAAAATCTATTGAAAAACTCATGGATATTGAGTTATATGGAACTGAATATTCACATGATTGCATTAGACAATGTCAAAAGCGCAACCTAAATATGATTGAAGGTAACGCTTCCTCTGTCTTAAAATTAAATAAAAAATTCGATATTATTATCTTAAGCCATGTATTTGAACATTTTATTGATTTGGAAGATGAGTTAAATACTTTAGTAAAGCTACTTAATAATGATGGATTATTGTATATAGAAGTACCAGGTATATTAAAAAATCATAATAAACCCTACTATAATTTCTCATTTTTAGGTTATGCTGTGCATGCACACATGTACAACTTTTCGTTGATAACACTTACCAATATCTTAGGAAAGAATAGTTTTTCATTGCTAGAGGGTAATGAAGAAGTAGAAGCCGTTTTTCAAATTAAAAATATTCGAAATAATCTCGTATCTAATGATTACCATCGTATACAACATTATTTAAAGTTTTTGGAAGATAATCAAATGTATGCAATGAAGCAAAAAGAAATAATAGAAAAACAGAAAGAAAGAATAGAGACTAGAGATAAAGAAATAGAAAAACAGAAAGAAAGAATAGAGACTAGAGATAAAGAAATAGAAAAACAGAAAGAAAGAATAGAGACTAGAGATAAAGAAATAGAAAAACAGAAAGAAAGAATAGAGACTAGAGATAAAGAAATTTTCGAAAAAGATAATTTCATAAAGAGTTTAAAAGAAATGGCAAGTAATGTTAATAATAGTAGATTATCCTTGCGGCTTATAAAAAAATATAAAATGTGTATAAACATAGTAAAGGTAATACATGAAACCATACATTAGTTTAATTATCCCTGTATATAACGTTGAACAATATCTTGAAAAGTGTTTAGACTCTGTAGTCATACAAACGCTTAAAAATATTGAAATCATAACCATTAACGATGGATCCAATGATAATAGTATTAAGATATTGGAACAGTATGCAAAAAAAGATTCTCGAATTAAAATTATCGATCAGGGAAATAAAGGACTTAGTGAAGCAAGAAATAGTGGTATAGTGAATAGTGAAGGAGAGTATTTAGCATTTTTAGATTCAGATGATTATATAGATAGTATTATGCTTGAAACTATGTACAACAAGGCTAAAAATGATAAATTAGACATTGTTATTTGTGGTTTTAGCCAAGTTGATACTAAAGGCAATATTTTATATCAGACGGTAATGAAAAATGAAATTTTTGATAATGATTATATTTGTTCTCGAATGTTATCATCAAAGATTACATCTATGGCTTGTAATAAAATATTTAAAAAAGATCTTTTTATTAAAAATAAATTGTTATACCCCAAAGATTTATATCATGAGGATGTGGCAATAACATACAAACTTTTTATAAAGAGTCAAAAAATAGGTTCAGTTTCTGAAAATTTTTATAATTGGCTACAACGTAAAGATTCTATTAGTAAAAGTATTACTCAAAAGCACATTGATGACATTTTCTTTATAGTTAGAGATACAAAAAGATATTTGTTACAAAATAATATTTTAGATAAAAACTACTTATATTATTTACGAAGATATTTTCATTTTACAATGGGGCTTTTTAGTCGAATAGAACACTCAACACTTTTAGATAAAGAAAAAACTTATTTAGAATCAATTGTTAGAAAAAACTTACTAGAAGATAATATATTGACAGAAAGTAACATTAAAATGTTATTGGAATATGATAATGATCTTAGTAAGAAATGTGCTAAATATTATAATGAAAAATTTGATAAAAATTTACAAATTGATAGCTTAGATATTATCAATTATAAAAATAGAATTTTAGAATTAGAGAAACAAGTAGAAGAGTTGAAAAAATACAAAGGATCTAAAAAAGATATGAAAAAGATAATCGATAAGATTTTACCAAAAAAATCAAATAAGAGACAAGTTGTTAAAACAATTTTAGGAAATACTATTATGCCTAAATTAAAAAAACCAACTTTTACAAATAAAGATAAAATAGAATTGAAACAATATCATAATATGTTTCAAGGAGAAAGATGTTTTGTAATTGGAAATGGCCCATCTTTAAATAAATGTGACTTATCATTACTAAAAGATGAATATAGTTTCGCTGTGAATGGAATTTTTTATAAAACTAGAGAAATGGGATATAGACCAAACTTTTATATGGTAGAAGATGGTCATGTAGTAAATGATAATATCAAAGAAATAAATAAATTTGATTGTGAACATAGATTTTTTCCTTATATATATAAAAATAAAATTAGAAAGACTAAAAAAACACATTTTTTTAATGCGGATTTATCTTTCTATAATAGCAAAAACCCTATAGCACAGTTTTCTACTGATTTTTCAGAGAAGGCTTATGCTGGTCAATCTGTTACTATGATGCAACTACAATTAGCCTATTATTTAGGTTTCACTGAAGTTTATCTTATAGGAATGGACTTTTCTTATGATGTACCTACAAGTACAGAAATTACTGGAAATACATACGAAAGTAATGAAGATGATCCAAATCACTTTCATCCAGACTACTTTGGAAAAGGTAAAAAGTGGCATGATCCAAAACTTGACAGAGTGCTTATGAACTATGAAAAATGTAAAGAAGCGTTTGAAGAAGATGGACGTAAAATTTATAATGCAACTGTTGGCGGGAAGCTTGAACTTTTCGAGAGAAAAGATTATGATAAATTATTTTAGTAGGTAAATATTGCTCTTTAATTCCTATTTATTTATATTTACATTTTTACCACTAACCTTTTTTCTATATTTTTTTTTATTAGAAAAAAGATTGATAGTAGGTGCAAAAGGTCTTCTCATTTTTGGATCTCTATTCTTTTATAGTTGGTGGGATATTGCCTATTTACCATTAATTTTAAGTTCAATGCTTTTTAATTATATGGTTGGCAACTCTTTAAATGAGAACTTTAAAAAGGTAAAGATACATAAAAAATCATTATTGATTTTTGGTATCATTGGAAATATCTCACTTTTGGGCTATTTCAAGTATACTGATTTTTTAATTGAAAATTTCAACTTTGCTTTTGATGGTTCAGTTCCTTTACTGCATCTTGCTTTACCTCTTGCTATCTCTTTCTTTACATTTCAACAAATTGCCTATTTAGTAGATTCATATAGAAGAGAAACAGCAGAATATGATTTTTTAAACTATGCACTTTTTGTTACTTTTTTCCCTCAATTGATTGCTGGTCCAATAGTACATCACTCCGAAATGATGCCACAGTTTGCGTCTAAGTGGAATTTAGTTAAAAAATATAAAAATATAGCTTTGGGTATTTTTATTTTTTCTATGGGGTTGTTCAAAAAGGTTGTAATCGCTGACACCTTTGCTGTTTGGGCAACTAAAGGTTTTGATACACTAGAGATATTGACATTCGTTGAAGCCTGGGTGACATCACTATCTTATACTTTTCAACTCTATTTTGATTTTAGTGGATATACAGATATGGCTATAGGTACAGCACTACTATTTAATATAAAGCTCCCAATTAACTTTAATAGTCCATATAAAGCTTTAGACATACAAGACTTTTGGAGAAGGTGGCATATTACTTTAAGTAGATTTCTAAGAGATTATATTTATATTCCCTTAGGTGGCAATAGGAAAGGTTCATTGAGAACATATGTAAACCTTATGGCTACATTCATTCTTGGTGGCATTTGGCATGGCGCAGGATGGACATTTGTCTTTTGGGGATTTTTACATGGACTTGCATTAGTCATACACAGACTATGGGAAAGTTTAGGTTTTACAATGCCTAAGTTTTTGGCATGGTTTATAACTTTTAATTTTATTAATATAGCTTGGGTGTTTTTTAGAGCTAAAGAATGGAGTGATGCTACTAAGGTTTTAAAAGGTATGTTCTTGACAACACCAGAACTAGCGACCAAACTATCTGTCTTATCTTCCAAAGAACCAAGTGAAAAATTATATATCTTTTTAAGTTTAGCTCTTATTATAAGTCTCTTTATACCTAATTCGATGCAGTGGAGAGTTAGTTTTAAGGGTACAACACGCTATATGGTTGTAACTGCAGTAACTCTATTGTTTTCAATGTACTTTATGCATAGACCAACAGAATTTTTATATTTTAATTTCTAGGTGAAAGAATAATGAATAAAAAGTTTACTTTAAATATATTACTCATTGTTATTGTGTTTGGCCCTATTGGACAATTTGTACTTTTTAAGTTTACTCCTATATACAACCTCAATTTATATACTGAGTTATATAATGACGCCTCATGGGTAAAAGGAAAACCCAAAATAGCTATCATGGGGAGTTCACATGCAAGATATCACATCATACCATCAGAGATAGCTAAGTTAAATAAGGGCTATGAATTTAAAGATATTGTAAATATAGGTGAAAATGCCGCAAGTCCTTTTAGAATGTACACAACATTTATGAAAAATAGAGATAAGTTTTCAAAATTAAAGACGGTTTACTATACGCTAGAACCTCATATGTTGGGTGAAAAGTATTATCCGTACAATACATACGAGGAGATTTTTTTAAGCTATGAACAGTGGAAATATTTAGAAAAAAATCATAATAAACATAATAATTACTTTTTTTCTTTCCAAACTTTTGTAAAGTCTTTAGAGTTTAAAAACTCTAATCGTTCTAGGACCAATGGATATTCTGCATTAAAACATAAAAAATTTAATACATATTCTAAAAGGAAAGTTTCAAAACAAGTTTATGAACCCTTAGAACTATTCCCTGTTTCAGAACATGGCATTAAATATTTAAAAGAACTTAAAGAAGAACTTGAAAGACAAGGTACAGATTTTATTTTTGTATTCACTCCAACATATACATGGCAAAAAATTTATGCTAATGAAGCAAAAGCTTATGATAATATGCTTATAGAAATGCTTAATAAGCATTTGGGAAAAAGTAAGGTAATTGGCAGCCTTTGGCCTGAAGATTTTAACTTAAGCTATGAAGACTTTAAGGACGATACTCACTTAGCTCATAGTGGAGCTTTGAAGTTTACACAAAAAGTATTTGGCAACATAAACACTCACAGTAATATAAAGTCACAAATACTTAAAAATACATATACATATCATATAAATGAATAAATATTTTGTCACACTTTGTCACAAATATATGTTATAGTTATATTATCTCAATATTAAAGGGGAACATATGAAAAATAATATTTTAATAAAATGTCTACTCGTTGGAGTAGTATCAAGTGTGGGTGCACTTGCAGATATGACAGTAGAGAAGTCAGTAGAAATGCTAACTCTAACTTCTACTATAGACGGAACAGTGGTAGCCAAGATAGTCGGACCGGATGATAAAGTAATCGTCAATGAAAAGTATGAGGGTAACACATTTAGCTGGACTCCTTCAGGTGCAGATGGTGCATACAGATATGATGTAAGAGTCATTCCAAAAGCTACAGATATAGTCCCTGTTGAGGGAGAGGAAGAAATATCAGAAGTAGATACAAGTATAAAAAGTGATTATGCTGGTGGTTCAGTTGAAGTTACAGATGGTCAAATGATTACAAAAGAAGAGGAGTAAGTTATGCAAAACATAAAATTATCTATGTTGGCATCAGTGCTGTTAGTATCGACATTGACTATTTCTATGAGTAAAGCAGAAGATATTGCATCTCCTGCAACTATTGTTTCAACTGGTAGTCCTTCACTGTGGTTTGATGAAACAGACTCTGGTTCAGGAGCAGAATGGTATTTATATGGGGGGACGGCTAGTTTTTATCTCCAAGATGATATTGATGATGTAAACCATAATGCCAAGACAGTTTTTCGCATAATGCATTCACTAAATAATGAAAATAGTATTATGGTTGACTCATCCGGTGATGTTGCGTTTGCAAATGGTTCAGTATTTATCGATAGGTCTTTAGATAGATTAGGAGTTGGGACAACAACCCCAACAACAGATTTAGATGTAGTGGATGATTTAGATTATATTAAACTTGATGCATCTGATGGTCGCATAGATTTAAAAGATGGCTCTTCTGAGTGGGCAATAAATGCCCATTCTGTCTATAATACCTTAGAGATTATCAATCGTACTTCTTCCCCTTCCACTGAACCAATGAAGATACTAAATAATGCTCAAACCGATAGTTTGGTAGTTGGTGAAAAGGGTATTGGGATAGGGAATAATGCACCTGTAGAAAAACTTGATGTATACCAAGAAGAAGATGGTGCGAGACTTGTTTTGACTACAGTTGGAGCAGGTGAGTATGATGCACCACAGTTTACCAGTAGGCACGGGGGGTCTGATGGTAGTGGAAATGTGGCAAATACAAAAAATAAAAATGTTTTGGGTTCTTTCGCATGGAGAGGACATGATGGTACTGACTGGACTGGGGCAAAAGCCTACATGATGGTGCGTGCGGTGGGTGACTGGTCAGGTACCAATACTGGAACAAAAATTGAAATTGCAACAACCCCTTATAACTCTACAACTGCTGTAGTAGGTATTGAGATAAAAAATCATGGTGATGTTATCATACCAAATGGTAATCTCTATGTAAATGGTACACAAATGAATGTACCTGATTACGTTTTTGAAGAAGATTATAAGCTTATGCCGTTACATGAGTTAAAAACCTACATTAGCAAAAACAACCATTTACCTGGTGTAGTCTCTGCGGATGAAGTAGGAAAAGCAGGTGTAATAAATCTTTCTGGTCTTCAAATGACCTTACTTGAAAAAGTAGAAGAATTAACACTTTATACCCTTCAGCAAGAAGAGGCTCTTGTTTCCAAAACAGTACAGATGAAACTAATGGAAGAGAAAATAAGCAAGCTTGAGGCTATGCAAAAAAGATTGGTAAAAGTAGAGTCATTACTTACGAATTTGGCATTAGATACCTCTACCATTAAGGCAGACAAAGTTTCTGTGAACTTAAAATAAACCTCTTTACCACAAAGCTCACTCGTTGAAAGTTTTGTGGTACTACAACATTATAAAGTTTATTGTATAATCCTTCTAACATATAGTATTAAGGATTTATGCATGAAAATAACGGCTCTTTTGCCCATGAAAGGGAACTCTGAACGCGTACCCAATAAAAATATGCGTTATTTTGATGGTGCACCGCTTTATCATGCTGTCATGAAGGCACTTTTGGCATCTCAATATGTTGAGAGTGTAGTTATCAATACCGATAGCCCTATCATCGCTGAAGATGCAACAAAACACTTTGGGGATAAAGTAATTATTATTGATAGGCCTGAATCTATACAGGGTGGTGATGTTTCTATGAACATCATCATAGATTATGATTTAAATAAACTTGAGGGTGAACATTTTTTACAAACACATAGTACCAACCCACTTGTACGAAGTGAAACAATAGATAGAGCTATAGAAGCTTACTTTAGACAATTGAAAACAAACGATTCTTTATTTGGTGTGACTAAGATACAAACACGTTTTTATGATAAAGATGCAACCCCTGTGAACCATAACCCCGAAGAACTTTTAAGAACTCAAGATCTAGAACCACTCTACGAAGAGAACTCTAACTTTTACATATTCTCTAAAAGTTCTTTTGATAATGTTGGTAAAAAACGTATAGGTTTAAAACCACAGATCTTTGAAGTCAATAAACTAGAGGCTATAGATATAGACGAACCAGAAGATTTTAAATTGGCAGAACTATTACACATACATAAAGATACTATTTAAGGAATAAAATGACTTTAAAACAAAAGTTAAATAATAATCAATTAACCATAGGTTCATGGATTATGATGGGGAATTCAATGAGTGTAGAGGTCATGGCGTTAGCTGGCTTTGAATGGTTGGTAGTAGATATAGAACATACTCCTATAGACATGGAAACTGTGCAAACATTGATTATAGCAATTCAAGCCAATGACATAAAAGCTTTGGTACGGGTGAGTAAAAATGAAGAAGTGGTTATTAAAAAAGTATTAGATATGGGAGCAGATGGTATCATCGTTCCTATGGTTTCTTCTAAAGAAGATGCTGAGCAAGCTGTCAATTATGCTAAATACCCTCCTGTAGGTAAAAGAGGGGTAGGCTTATATCGATCGACTAAATTTGGTACAAAATTTGAAGAGTATAAGAAGTGGGTAGATGAAGAGTTGGTCATTATTGCACAAATTGAACATATTGATGCGGTCAACAACATTGATGATATTCTACAGGTCGAGGGGATAGATGGAACTATTATAGGACCCTATGATTTATCGGGTTCTATGGGTTACCCTGGAGAATTTGAAAGAGCAGATGTTAAAGAAGCCGTGCAAAAAGTTTTAGATAACTGTAAAGCGCATAATATACCATCTGGTTTTCATGTGGTTGACACAAATCCCGAAAATTTAAATCAAAAAATAGCACAAGGTTGTACTTTCCTTGCGTATGGAATTGACTACTTCTTTATGCGAGATGCGGCTATAGATGGCATGCAAAAAGTGAAAAGGTTTTAAGATGAAAGTATTTGTCTCTACTCATCCATTCTCCTCTACATCACCGTTGCCAATGCAGCTTGTAAAAGACAATGGTATTGAACTCTCAGTCAATGAACATGGACGAAAAAATACCTCAGAAGAGTTAGCACTAGATATAAAAGATGCAGAGGTATTAGTAGCTGGTACAGAAAAGATTACGGAAGATGTTTTTAAAAATGCACCTCATTTAAAATTAATTTCTAGAGTTGGCATAGGATTAGATGGTATAGACTTTGATTTATGTAAAAAATATGGTGTACGTGTAGCCTATACCCCTGATGCTCCTACTATGGCAGTTGCTGAACTTTGCGTGGGGATGATACTGGATGTAGCTAGAAAAATAACAGATACAAATATCAATATTAAAAATGACATTTGGCACAGATATATGGGTACCTTACTTTATGGAAAAACCATAGGTATTTTGGGGATGGGGCGGATAGGCAAAAGTTTAATTCACTTACTTTCTACTTTTAATATGAAGTTTAAAGTATATGACATTGAACCTGACTTGGCTTTTGGTAGACTTTATAATGTAGAGTTTATCTCCAAAGAAGAACTTTTAACATCCAGCGATATTGTATCCATCAATGTGCCTTTAAATGTTAAGACCAAAGATTATATTGCATTACCTGAATTGGAACTTATGCAAAATCATGCCATACTCATTAATAGTGCACGTGGGGGAATAGTCAATGAAAAAGATTTATACTTTGCATTAAAGAATGGTTTGATCACTTCTGCTGCGATTGATGTTTTTGAAATTGAACCGTACAAAGGAAATTTAAAAGAATTAGATAACTGCTTGTTAACTTGCCATATGGGAGCTAGTACTATTGATAGTAGAACAGATATGGAAGTACAAGCTATCGAAGAAGTGATACGGTATAAAAATGAATTACCTTTGAAAAATGAGGTATACAACAATGCGTAAAAAAGTTGTGGTTTTTGGAGGTAATGGGTTTATAGGTAGTTATGTGATTGAAGAACTTTTATCTAAAGGGTTTGAGGTTATATCTGCAGATTTACAAAGCTCAAAATATGTAGACAATAAATATTTTAAAACATGTGATATTTTAGATAAAAGTGATGTAAATAGACTAGTGGAAGGTGCAGATATTGTATATAATTTTGCAGGCTTTGCAAATTTAGATGATGCTATAGCTAACCCTATCAAGGCCTTAGAGTTAAATGTAATGGGCAATTTAAATATTTTAGAAGCATGTAGAATGTACCATGTTAAACGATTTGTCTATGCTAGTAGTGCCTATGCCATGAGTGATAAGGGTTCGTTCTATGGTATAAGCAAATTAACTTCGGAGAAGCTTACAGAAGAGTATTATAAAAAGTTTGGCTTAGAATTTACTATAGTGCGTTATGGTTCAGTCTATGGAGAACGAGACTATCACAATAATTATATTTACAATCTTTTAAAAAAGTCATTAAGTACAAATGAAATAAGTCATAGTGGTGATGGGGAAGAGATAAGAGAATATATACATGCTGCAGATGTTGCAAAATTGGCAGTAGATTTAATAGAATCAGATGACTTTATAAATGAGCATATTATATTAACGGGTGTTGAACGTATGCAAAGAAAAGAACTCTTCGCTATGATAAATGAAGTATTGGGAGGAAAGTTGAAAATTATTCTTCAAGATGATGGGTATAGTAATCACTATAAAACAACGCCTTATTCCTTTCATCCGACAAGGAGTAAAAAATTGGTAGCAAACCCATATATTGATATGGGGCAAGGACTGTTGGACTGTCTGAAAGATATTGAGGATAATCATGAATCAGAGTAAATATAAATATCTTTCATATATATTGGATGAAAACACCCCCACATATGGGAATAGAAATAAATTTATATGTGAAAAAAAATCAGATATCTCAAAAGGTGATGTTGCGAATGATACTTCCATTAGCACTACTGTACATATCGGTACACATATAGATATGCCATACCATTTTTTTGATAATGGACAAACGATAGAAGATTTTGATATAGATTATTTTAGGTTTGGCACTATTTTATTTATTGATATTATACCTGATGACATCATCATAAAAGATGATTTAATAAGCTATTTAGAGAAGGTGAAAAATAAAAATAGTTATGAACTAATCGTGATAAAAACAGGTATATGTGAAAGACGAAATACAGAAGAGTTTTGGGAAAAAAATTATGGGTTCGATCCAATTCTTGCTAATTATTTGAGAGAAAACTTTAGCAATGTAAGGGTATTGGGTTTTGATAGTGTGTCTGTTTCAAGTTTTTCAAATAGATTATTAGGAAGGGAAGCACATAAAGCATTTTTAGACCCTTCAAAACCTATTCTTTTACTTGAAGATATGGATTTAACTTTGCTAGATAAAAATTCTACAATACAAAAACTGAATATTGTACCACTTAGAATATCTAAGTGTGATGGTTTACCTTGTACTATTATTGCAGAGATAGAACAGTATGAAAATTAAAAATATTATTTTTGACTTTGATGGTGTTCTCTGTGAGTCTGTTGATATAAAAACAGAGGCTTTTTATGAAATGTATTTATCTTATGGGGATGATATTGCAAGTAAAGTGAGATTACATCATTTACAAAATGGAGGCATGTCTAGGTTTGATAAATTTAATTTTTATGAACAAGAATTATTAAAAAAAGAAATTACACAATCTAAAATAGATAAACTTTCAGAAGTTTTTTCAAATTTAGTTTTAACTAAAGTGATTGAGGCACCACTGGTTGAAGGAGTAAATAATTTTTTGAAGAGTTATGCAGAAAATTATAATTGTTTTATAGTGTCAGCAACACCTATGGAAGAGATGAAAAAAATTTGTAAAGAAAAAAGTATTGATAGTTATTTTAATGCTATTTTTGGGTCACCTAAATCAAAAATTGATTGGGTTAAAGAAATATTACTGACAAATAAATTAAATAAGAGTGAAACACTTTTTATTGGTGATGCCATGTCAGACTATACAGCAGCAAAAGAAAATAATATACATTTTCTGCTACGTCGGACACAAAATAATAAAAATATTTTTACAGATAAAAATATGCTATCTATTAATGATTTTGTAAATCTTGAACGATACTTGAAGAGACTTAGTGATGAAAGTCGTATATAATATACAGAGGATAAGTGTTTAAGTAAGTTATGGTTTCAATTATTATCCCCGTTTTTAATGGAAAAAAATATATAAAACATGCTATAGAAAGCTGTTTAAATCAAAGTTATAAAAATATAGAAATAATTGTTATTGATGATGGCTCAACTGATGGATTAGATGTATCATATATACATGCTTTCCACACTACAATTAAGTTTTTTAGTAAACAAAATGAGGGTTTAGGTAGAACACGGAATTTAGGTATGAGTTTAGCTAAAGGGGAATACATATTTTTTCTAGATGCAGATGATACGTTGCCAGTTGGCGCTATCCAAACTTTAAGAGAAATTATTGATGGAAATGATTTTGCAATAGGTAGATGCAAACGAGTGTATTATGATAGGCATCAAAATATTTATCATGAAGTTATATGGAAGAAAAATATTTTTTATAAAAAGCATAATAAATATAATTTGATTATAGATACTATTGCAACGAATAAACTGTATAGGAAAATTTTTTTAGTACAAAATAATATTAACTTTTTAGTAGGACTCTATGAAGATAAACTATTTACATTGAAGGTTTTCGAAAATAGTCAAAAGTTTATCTATATTAAAGATGTCGTTTATCATTGGCATATACATTATAATAGTGCTAGTATTACAAACTCACTATCAATTAATAATTTAAAAGAAAGAATGAAAGTTAATTATCAATGCATGGAATACATAAATGATCAGTTATTATTAAAAGTATTATGTCAGAATATTATCAAGCATGACTTTAAAGTGTATATTAACAAAATACATATATATAGTTTAGAAGAGAGGGCTGAATTATATACAATTTATAAAAATTTTCTTATAAAATATGACTCTCTAATTGATAAGAAGCAATATTTTGTGGATAAAATTATTTTAGAAGAGATTCATGATAAAGAACTTATTTTAGAAGAGTTTTTAAATATTTCTAAAGAAAATAATACAAAAAATAAATGGGTGAAATTAAAAAAGTATATTCGCTATCTTTTGTTTTATGCCAAAAGTAGTTTTAGATGAAAAATATAATTTTAAATTTTTTTAAATTTTTAAATCTTACATATCCTAAAAAGTTAAATCAAATTATTTTTCTTAGCTCCCCAGACTTTTCTGATAATAGCTTTGCAACGTTTAAATACTTAATTGAAAATGCAACGATAGGGTATAAGTATATATGGCTTGTAGATGAGATTGAAAATAAAAATTTATATTTTAACATGATAAAAAATAATATTGATATAGAAGATAATGAACTTTGCAAAATTAAAATAATTGATAAAAAGTCTTTTTGTGGATTGCTTAATTATATAAATTCAAGATATATATTTTTTACACATGGGTTTTATGCGGGGATGAGTCTCCCTAAAAGTCAAGTTCGTATTAATTTATGGCATGGGATGCCATTGAAAACGATTGGTTATTTGGATACTGCTAATCAGTCTATGGATATCCAAAAATGTACTTATACAATTGCTACTTCTAAACGGTTTCAAAAAATTATGTCAGATGCATTTTTATTAAAATCCAATAGTGTACTAACTACAGGACAACCGAGATGTGACTTCTTGTTTAATCAGAGTGGTTGTCTAACTACACTGGGCATTAAAAAAGAACAATATAAAAAAATCATTTTTTGGGCACCAACATATAGAAATACAGAGGATGGTAAAATGCAAGATGGAGACTTTCAAAATCATTTACCCTTATTAAACAATGGGGAACTAAGCAAGTTAAATGAGTATCTGTTATCTATTAAGTCCTATATGCTTATAAAGTTGCATCCTATGGATGCATTGAATAAACATGATTTTGAAAAGTATTCAAATATCACAATTATCAAAAAGATGGATTTATTAGAAAATAGCTGTCAACTCTATTCCCTTCTATCTGAAGTAGATATTTTACTAACAGATTTTTCATCGATATATATCGATTTTTTATTACTGAATAAACCCATTATTTTTGCTATAGATGATTTTGACGTGTATAAGAAAACAAGAAATTTCGTATTTTCAGAGCCTAAAGGTTTTATGCCAGGGGCAATAGTCGAGAATTATACAGAGTTAATTAATGTGCTAGACGATTTGATTGTCAGGGGCAATGATTGTTACATTGATAAACGAGATAAAGTGAAAAAAGAGTTTCATTTACATGAGAGAGGCTTTAGTAATAGGCTCATCGAAAGTTTGCAACTATGAATGAAGAAGATAAAATTGATTTTGTGCTTCCATGGGTTGATAGTAGCGATTTAAGCTGGCAAGAAGAAAAAGGAAAATATGCATTAAATAGCACTAGTCATGATACAGAAAATAACACAAGATATCGAGATGCGAATACCTTGAGGTATGTACTAAGAAGTATTGAGAAAAATTGTCCTTGGTATCATAAAATTTATCTTATTACTACTGGACATTATCCACGTTGGCTTGATATACATCATCCTAAAATAGAACTTATTACACATGATGATATATTTCCGGATAACAATGACTTACCAGTATTTAATGTAAATGCTATAGAGATGAATCTAGTAAATATTAAAGGGTTGTCAGAAAAATTTGTTTATTTGAATGATGATACTATCATATGGAAATATTTAGAAATAGATAGGTTTTTTAAGAATAACAAGCCAGTTGACTTTTTTTATCATGGATGGCTTCCTCGAGGAAGAGTCTATAAACTTGTGAGAAGTAGTGATGTTTGGGTGGATGCAATTTTAAATAATATTCATCTTATTAATAATGAAGTTTCTCTAGGTAAGATGAGTTACTCCCAATATTTTCATCATTCTTATGGGTTAAAGCAAAAGATAAGTAATTTTTTATATAGATTTTTATACAAAAAAGTCTTTTGGATTAATCATTGGCACCATCCTCAGCCATATGTAAAACAGAATTTGAAATATGTAAGTAGTATTTTTAGTAAAGAGATGAAAGAGACATCTAGGCACAGGTTTAAACTTAATACAGATATTACACAGTATTTGTATAGATATTGGCATTTAATGACTGGTGACTTCGAACCACATAATTATGATGATGGGTATGTAGTGAGGATGAATTGTTTTCAACAAATGAAGGATATATTAGAAGAAATAAAATATGGAGACACATTTAGTTTTGTTTGTTTTAATGATCAAATGAATGATATTAGTGATAGTGAATTTCAAGAGGTTGTTGCTATGTTGGAGCAATCTCTTAAAGAGAAATTCAAGCAAAAAGCAAGTTTTGAATTTTAATATAATGAGGAATTATTTTTGAATAATATACCCATTGTCTCTATCGTCACACCATGTTATAATGCTGAGATATTTATAAATAAGTGTATTGAATCTGTTTTAGCCCAAACGTTTATACATTGGGAGATGATTATTGTTGATGACTTCTCAAATGATAATAGTCTAGAGATAATAAAAAAATATAGCAATTTTGATAATAGAATAATTTTTATTAGGAATCAAAACAATATGGGAGCTGCACAAAGTAGAAATATTGCGACGCAACGTTCTTTAGGGCGGTATATAGCTTTTTTAGACAGTGATGATACTTGGTATAAGAATAAACTAGAAAGGCAAATAAGTCTTATGAATGAAAAGAATAGTGCGTTAAGTTATACTGCATACTATACGATGGATGATCAAGATAAGAAACTTGCTCTTCATCCTGTAAAAGGAGAAGTAGGGTATATCGATTTGTTAAAATACCCTAGTATAATAGGTACTTTAACATTAGTCTATGACACACAAAAGATAGGTAAATATTTTTTTGAAAATATTGGTCATGAAGATTATGTCTTGAAGTTAAAAATATTAAAAAGAATTGGAATAGCGGTTGGGATACTTGAACCTTTGGCAGCATATAGAGTACATGATAATAGTCTTTCAAGTAATAAAATACAAGCTTTACAATGGGTGTGGAATATCTATAGAAATAAAGAAAAATTATCGGTATTGAAATCATTTTTTTACTTTGTTCACTATGTTGTTTATAGTTTCACAAAATACAAAAAACTATGAGACAATAGGTTAAGATAGGATACCCAAGATGAATATACTGGTTACAGGTAGTAGTGGCTACATAGGTAAGAGCTTTATTGAAACATTTAAAGAAAAATATACATTTTCGGTATTTTCTTTACAAAACAGTTCTCTTGAATCATTGTCCATAAAAGGTATTGATACTGTATTGCACTGTGCTGCTCTGGTACATAAGAAACATGAAACTGACTATGTTAAGTACTATAAAATAAATACAGAATATACGGTAAACCTTGCAAAAAAAGCTAAACTTAATGGGGTTAAACATTTTATTTTTATAAGTACTATTGCTGTATATGGAGATAGTATGGACAAGGTAGATGAAGAGAGTGAATGTACCCCAAGGACACCTTATGCAAAAAGTAAATTTGAAGCTGAACAGAAGTTGAATAAACTGTCCGATAAAGAGTTTAAAGTGTCAGTTATACGACCTCCTATGGTCTATGGAGCAAGTGCTCCAGGAAATATAGTATCTCTTATAAAAATAATTAAAATAATGCCAATATTACCTTTTTATAATACACAAAATAAAAGAAGTTTTGTCTATATTCGTAACCTCACAGCGATGATCGAGATGGTAGTAGAAAAACAAAAAGAAGGTTTGTTTTTAGCATCTGATGATAAGAGTATCTCTACATCTAAACTTATAAAGTTATTGTCACAAGGTCTTGAAAGTAGAGTATATATGATTAGAGTGCCATTTTTCAAAATGATTTTAAAAAAAGTAAAACCATCATTGTATCAACAGCTGTATGGAAACTTTGAAGTATGCAATAAATATTCACAAAAGATATTGGAATATAAAAATAGATATAGTGTTGAAGAAGGACTAAAGGCTACAACTATGGGTATGAAGGTATGATCTATATTGTCCTATTCCTTTTATCTTTTATTTTGACCTATGTCATTAAAAATTATGCCATAAAACATACACTTATTGCTGAGGTCAATGAGCGAAGTAGTCATACAATTCCTACCCCTCATGGTGGAGGTGTAGCGATAGCAATTACATGGTTTTTAGGGCTTAGTTATTTGTTTTATTTCAATGAAATTGAAAGCTCTCTCTATTATGCTTTAATGTGTGGGGCAATCATTGCGATACTTGGTTACGTGGATGATATTGTCGATTTAGGATCAAGAATAAGATTCTTTGTGCAACTTTTTGTCGCATTATGGGGACTGTATTTACTTGGAGGGTTGCACTATTTAGACTTTGGTTTCTTTAGGTTAGAAAATCAATATATTGTAAATCTTGTTGCCATTATTGGAATTATATGGTCTATTAATCTCTATAATTTTATAGATGGTATTGATGGGTATGCGGGAAGCGAAGCGGTTTTTCTTGGCTTTGCAGGATATACACTGTTTGGAGGTACCCATTTTTTAGTTTTAATAGTAACTGTGTTAGGCTTTTTACTGTGGAATTGGCATAAAGCTAAAATATTCATGGGAGACGTTGGAAGTACTTTCCTTGGATACACTGTTGCAATATTTACAATCTATTATAGTAATGTGGAAGCTACTAACATGTGGATATGGCTTGTATTATTTAGTCTATTTTGGTTTGATGCAACGGTAACACTTTTTAGGCGTTATAAAAATGGTGAGAAACTAAGCCAGGCACATAAGAAACATGCCTATCAAAGATTAAATCAACAAGGATGGAAGCCTAATAAAATAGTAAAATTTTCTATTATGATTAATATATTGTTGTGTGGATTAGTATATTTTATTCCGAATATATATCTTGTATTTTTTATTTCTATGTTTTTAATGTTTACTATTTTAAAATATATTGATATTCAATGTAACCTTAAAAGTTTTCCTAACGATAAATCGTAAAAAGATAACAAATATTATATAATACTTCAATAATTAGGAAGTGAAAATATAATGAGTATAGATAAAAGATTTTTAAATATAGCAGTGATTGTACTTTTAACTATACTTACATTCTCCTGGACTTTTTGGATATTTCATAGAGAGATTCTTTGGGATGTCATTATTGTTGTAAGTATAGTAAGAATTGTTGCTTCTCTTGTAATCTATAAAGACTACTCTCTATCTTGGAGTAAGGCTTCACAAAAAACTTTTTTACTTAAAAGTGCTGTATATATAGCTGCATTTGCTATATATATGCCTATTTTCTATAGTCAGATACATATTTATTTTTTCATTTCTGAGTTATTTGCTTATCTTTTTGGGATAAATTTTTTAATGTATAGCTATTATAGTTATGTGAATAGAGGGAGCATAAAAAAAACAAAAACAGTTGTAATTTATGGTGCAGGAAAAGCAGGACTTAAATTGGGGGAGGAGTTTACAACAACAGAGTATAAAGTGAAATACTTTGTTGATGATGCACGTTCTCTACAGAAAAGAAGTGTGGATACTATAAATATTATTTCTAAAGATATATTAAGAAAACGGCTAAACAATAAAAAAATGGATCTTTTGGTTATTGCAATGCCTTCTGTAGATAGTAAAAGAACAAAAGAAATTTATACAGAGTTACATAACTGTTTTAAACAGATTAAGATTTTACCATCATTGCATGACATATTAAGTGACAGGTCTTTTGTAACGCAATTAAAAAGTATTTCCCTCGTCGATTTACTTGCACGTAATTCAAAAGACTTAGATAATGAAAAGATAGAAACATTTATAAAACATAAAGCTATTCTTGTTACAGGTGCAGGTGGAAGTATAGGCTCTGAGATAGTTCGTCAGTGTGTAAAGTATGGTGCTAAGAAGTTAATACTCTTAGATCATAGTGAATATAATCTATATGCAGTAGAACAGGCAATAGGTAAAGCCAATGTTGAAATTGTACCGGTGATGCAATCTGTGGTAAATAAACTGCAACTAGAAAAGACTTTTAAACGACATAGACCTCAGATTGTTATACATGCTGCAGCTTACAAGCATGTTCCTATGGTAGAAGTAAACATAGAAGAAGCTATTTTAAACAATGTGGTAGGGACAAAGAATTGTATAGATATTGCTGTAGCTCATGGTGTTGAAAAATTTGTATTAATAAGTACCGATAAAGCAGTACGACCTACAAATGTGATGGGCGCAACAAAGCGTATATGTGAACTTTACGCACAAAACTCAAATGGACAAAGCACAGATATTGTTGCGGTCCGATTTGGTAATGTGTTGGGGTCTAGTGGATCTGTAATACCAAAGTTTAAGTCTCAAATAGAAAATGGACAAAATGTAACTGTTACACATCCTGAGGTAAGTAGATATTTTATGCTTGTGCATGAAGCATGTGAACTTGTACTACAAGCAGGGGCTATAGGAAAGGGCGGTGAAATTTTTATATTAGATATGGGTGAACCTATTAAGATAGTTGACCTTGCCAAAAAAATGATAAAACTTAGTGAGAAAGAAGATGTCAAAATAGAGATTACAGGTTTACGCCCAGGAGAAAAGCTTTACGAAGAACTCCTTATAGATGAGAGTGATATGCATACGGAATACGAGTCAATTACTGTTGCTGCACCTACTCAATATAGTTTAGAGTATTTAAATAAAGATATCGAAAATCTTTTAAAGAGTCAAGTAAAGCTTGTATCACTTAAAAAAATTGTGCCAGAATTTAATCACAATCTCAATACTTAGGTAAAGATATAGAACGATAAAAACTTTCAAGTTTTTCAATATGATAGTTTATCTCAAACTTTTCTTTGATACGTACTCTATTTTTTGGCGTTCTTCCCCATGAAAGGATGTCTTCCATCCTTTGAGCATAGGAATTTATATCTTTCTCCTTAACAAGGTAACCATTTATTTCATTTGTTATGAGTTCAGGTATACCGGCATGATAGGTACTGATAACGGGTAATTCCATTGCCATAGCTTCCATAAGGGCATTGGGTATACCTTCCTCGTCACCATCTTTAGGGGTAATACTGTGGTGTACAAAAACATGGGCTTTTTCTAAAAGCTCTTTTGCTTTTTGGTGGTCAACAAAGCCCACAAAC
Organism: uncultured Sulfurovum sp.; assembly: GCA_902727855.1. Taxonomy (GTDB): domain Bacteria; phylum Campylobacterota; class Campylobacteria; order Campylobacterales; family Sulfurovaceae; genus Sulfurovum. Next base: position 290,679 of record CACVAS010000058.1, on the reverse strand, counting down.
TCAACAAAATTATCTATACCTAGAGATGTAACCAGTTTTTTAAGAGCCTTTTTTTCATCTCCATCTCCCGTGAGTTGCAGTTTATATTTTTTGGAAGATTGTTTTTTAAGAAATTGTGCAAAAGCTTTGATGGTATAGGTATGACCTTTTTTACTTTTCAGGGAAGATATTTGTAAAAATGTAAATATGTCTGATTTTGCTATGGATGGGTTAGGTACAAACTTGTTTACATCTATGCCACTATGTAAAATCATACTATTTTGGGTATTTATATGGTATTTATTGAGGTTTTTTCTTAAGGACTCAGATACAAAAATGGCATAGTTGTGTGGTTTACTAAGTACTTCTTGTAGCCGTTTTACATAAGCAGGGTGATTGAGTAGTCTACTTGCATCATAGCCTCTAAACTGAATAACAAGAGGAATAGAAGTATTTTGATCAAGGTTATCTATAAGTCTAAGTGCTTCTATACCAAACTGACAGTGTATGACATCAGGTTTTATTTTATTAATGATTGAATTAATAGTTGTTTTAAAGTGTTTATTTTTAAAATTAGTATAGGGGATAAACTTTGATTGTATTTTTTTAAAAATAGTTGTTTTATAGTCTATTTTTTGGACATTTACATGAGGAATATTGACTGTATTATTTTGTTCAATACATACAAAAGTAAGTTCATTTTTTTTAGTAAGGTATGTAACATCTTGTGTAATAAAGGTTTGTGTCTTTACACCAAAACCATCTGCGTACATAAGGATTTTCATAATATTCACTTTTTAATTGGTAAGATAGAGGATTTTATCTAAGTTATGCTAAAAATGATAGCCTAAAAGGGCGACTATGGTATCATTATGGCATTATTTTTTAGGAATCTGTAATTTAATGAAAAACCTCATCTGTATCAATACCTACAAAAGTCCCAGCCTTCTAAAAACGTTTATATGGGATTATATAGAATTTGCTAAGCATCATGAGGCATATGATTTTATTGTAAGTCTTGATGGTATGGATAAGGAGAGTATTGCCTATTGTAATAAGTATAATATCCCACTTTTGTATTCAGAAACTAACGAAGGCGTTGGTATTTCAAAAAATAGGGTTTTAAAAGAGTTTTGTGAATATGATAATTACTTTTTTATTGAAGATGACGTTGAATTGTTAAATGCAGATGTTTTCGATTTACATTTACAACTTTCTAAAGAACTAAATATTCAACATTTCTCATTGTTTGAAGAGAGAAGAATAAGAGGTAGAAAAGATTCTTTGTCTCATGGGAAACATAATATCATTCAATCTATGTATGGGTCAGCACAATTTAACTTTTTTACTAAAAAAGGCTTAGAAATTGTAGGAGGCTTTCACACAGATTTTGCACAATATAAACGCTTTGGACATACAGAACACACCTATAGGTTTGTGACAAACGGACTGAGTGAATATCCTTTCCAAATAGTAGAAGAATGTCTTTATGGATATTTTAGATGGAATGATCCGATTTCAAGAGTAAAACTAAATGTTGAAGTATCCTCAAATGATTTATTTGTAGGAGAAGAAGTACTTATAGAATCTCAAATAAAGTATTTTCCGATTAAGACGATTTCCCCGTATAGTCTATTGCATAGGAATAATGTTACTAGTGTAGATAATATTATTGTAGATAGAGATGTTGATTTTAATAAAAAAAAGTTTTATATAGGGTTAAAGTTTATTGAAACAATACGTTACATCAAGTTCCGTATAAAAACATTGTGGGTAAAAAATTAGATGGATAAATCATATATACCTATGATGGATGTTTGGGGAGTTGTACTGGCACCTATTTATATAATCATTTTAACAAGTGTTTTAATTAAAATTAACAATAGTATGAAGGCTGGGTTTTCTTCAAGGGTAATAGCAAGTTTATTTCTTTATTATTATCTATTTTTTTTAGTGGGAACATTAAATCCATTAATCCCAGATTTTCCAGATACTAGATTATTTTCCCTAATAATATCAGAAAATTATTTTCCCCCAGACCAATCTTTAGGAGTACGGTTATTTTACTATATTACTTATCCTTTTAGGATAATATCATTGTTTAAGATAGAGTTATTCATTTTATTTCAACTATTTATTTTTATTATTTCATTGATGGTTTTATGGAAATCTTGGCAAATTGTATTGGAAAAAAATAATTACAGTAAAAGTTTAGGTGTACATGTCTTTTTAACATTAACAGCAGTCTACCCAGCATTTTTACTCTATATGCCTATACCTCTAAGAGAATTTTTTATACTTTTTGGGTTTTCAGTTATGGTTTATGGACTTATTGACAAATATTATAACAATAATGGACTGATGTACATAGTTTTGGGCTCAATATTGTTGTTGTTTGGAAGACCACAACTTATAGTCATTGTTATCATATTTTTTGCACTTTTTCAAAAGACTAAGTGGATTAAATATACATTAGTAGTAGGAAGCATATTTGTAATTCCAGTACTATTTACTACGATATTATCTTTTAAGTTTACACCTGACTTTTTTGAATATATTAGAAATGGTAGTTTTAATAAATATTATCCTATGAGTTACGGCGAGGTTGAATGGAATACGTATGTGGATATACTTAAAGACATGCCAAGTTTACTCATGCAGTTTTTACTTTCCCCCTTACCCTTACTACATGATATGAATCCTATACATTATTTGGCTGTATTTATGGATGCTATTTTCTTAATAATAGTTTACATAGCTGTAATATATGCTGGTATACGAGTTTCTAAAGTATATGTATTTATATTTATTTTAGCCGCCTCAATTTTTTCCATATGGGAATTCCATATAACTGGAGCTGCTAGACATCGTATGCCTTTAGTAATGATTATGCTACCTGTCGCAAGCTATGGGCTCTTAAAAATGTATCAAGATATAAAGGCCAAGATATGAAGTTTCAAACTTTAATATCGACTATGGATAATTATTTTTTTGAAAGAAATATATTGCCTTCGAGTAACTTTATTGTGATTAACCAATATGGTGATAAGTCACTAAGGCTTTTAAATAAAGAGAACCTTTTTAATATGAAGGGAAGAGGGTTGGCAAAAAGTAGAAACTATGCTATTGCTAAGGCTAGTGCAGAGATATGTCATATAAGTGATGATGATTTAGAGTATATTAAAAATTTTGATTTAGTGATTGAAAATGCCTTTTCTGAAAATCCAGAAGCAGATATAATTACTTTTCAAGTGGTTTCTCCAGAAGGAGAGCCATTTAATAATTATAAAAAAAATAAATTTTGGCACACAAAAAGAACAATCATGAGTGTGTGTTCTGTTGAAATCGCTTTTAGAAGAGAGTCACTTTTAGCGAACAAACTGTATTTTGATGAGCGTTTTGGACTTGCCTCCAATTTTCCTACAGGTGAAGAGATTATATTTTTATCTGATGCATTAGATAAAGGTTTGAAAGTTTTATATATACCTGAGAAAATAGTGACACATCCAAAAGAGAGTTCTGGCAGTAACTACGGTAATGAAAGACTTTTAGAAGCAAAGGGTGCGATGTTCTATAGAATTTTTGGTAGATTGGGGTATATGGCTACACTGCTTTATGCATATAAAAAACATCATAGATCTCCTTTTTCTATAGGAGTTTTTACAAAAAAAATGCTAACGGGAATAAAAAAATTTAGGAGTATGAATGAATAATAATGTAATAGAGCGTAATGAGATAGATAAATTGTTTACTTTAATAAAAACATATAAGACATTGGTCATTATATTAACGATAATGGGTACTATATTATCAATAATATATGCAAGCGTTGTCCATAAACCTATTTACTCTGCATTAGTATTGATACAAGTGGGTAAAGAGAATAGGTCTTTAATAGAGCCTATTAAACCATTGGAGTTAAAACTAATTAATAAGTACAATGTAAATGCGACAAATAAAGCATTACCAAGAGTATATAAAATTAAGATTCGTGACAAAAAAAATGGTATTATTCGTTTGCAAGCAAAGGGGTATGATAAAGAAGAGTTGTCAGCATTCTTAGAAGAGAAAGTTTCAGAGATTGTTACAGAGCATAATACCCAATTAGATAATTTTATTAAAACAAAAAATGAAAAAATTGATTTATCTAATGATATGCTGCAAAAAGTTGATGATGAAATTAGAGAGATAAAGCTATCTCATAAGTCACATGATAAAGCATTGTCTACATTAGATAATAATCAGCAGGCATTAATTAATATGAATTTATTACAAATGATAAGAGGTGATGGCATATTAGAAAGAGCTTATAATCGTCGTGATGTGTATATAAGAGAGATTAATACAGCTAAAAGACAAATTTTAAAGAAGTATACTTATGAAACACAGATGATAGATAATGTAAAGGTAGAAGATAAACCGGTTACACTAAGTAAATTTATGATTATGGTATTGGGGATAGTTGGTTTTTTCATTTTATCAACCTTACTCGCACTGTTTATCTCTTTCCTGCCAGAAAAAAAGAAGAAGGCTAACGGTATTTCATAAAACCATGGTAGGCATAGTGAAGCATGTAGTAGCTACTCTTTAAAATGCTTAAGCCTTCTGCTTCTCTATAGACATGCCATTGTGCTTTGGCGGCGTTGAGCTTGTTACTAGAGAGGGAATTGCTTTGGATTCTGTAGTGTGCTAAGGGTTCTACTATCCCTTTTGTTACCTTAATTTGTTTCATAATATTGAGCCATAACGCAAGGTCTTCGCCTTTTGAAGCATTTATCATATAGGTCTTACCTAATTTTTTTACATCATAAATCGCGGTAAGACACCCTATACTACATGTCTTTAATATACTTTCATAACTGATACGCGCTGGGACAATAAACTCCCCTGTATTTTCTCCCGTCTCGGACATAGTGTAGTAAGAAGAGTACGAAAATGCTATATCATTTTTTTGCATAAACTTGAGCTGTTTTTCTAATTTATGAGGTATCCAAGTATCATCTGAGTCTAAAAATGCAATGTAGTGACCTTCTGAAGTCGCGATAGCATCGTTCCTTGCCATAGCAGCACCAACATTTTTTTGAAGAAAAGTTGGCTTAATACGTGAATCTTTTTTTGCATATGCTTCTATAATTTCACGGGAGTTATCCGATGAACAATCATCCACGATAAGCATTTCCCAATCTGTATATGTTTGAGATAAAACTGATTCAATGCAGGGCTTAAGATAGTCTTGCGCATTGTAAGAGGGTGTGATAATAGAAACAAGCAAAGTAGAACCCTTGAACAAAGTTTTATTTATATGTTAGAATGGTAGCATCTTGTCTCTAAAATCAAGGTTTTGTGATACAATTCATGCACAATATTGGATAAAAGGGAAAGGTGTGTCAAAAGAATATCTAAATACTATGGCATTTTATTTTTTTTATATACTTGTTATTATAGGTATAGCGTCTGTTTTTTTCTCGTATCCTTTTGTTCGACTTCCCTATGATGCAATCGCACATCTTATGGCTATTGATGAACGTTATCATGATGTGGCTGTTAGCTCAACCAGCATCCCTCCAAAAAGGCTTATTTGGCACGGATTATGGGCAACGATTTTTCAAATATTTCATATAGAAAGTGTAGAGTTTCTACTGCGTACAAAAATTATACATATTACTCAAACACTTATTGCTCTTTTTAGTGTTTATTATTTTTCACATGTTGTGATACGCAATGTATTTAAAGATATTGATTCGGTGATGGTGAAGTATTTATCTTTATGGTCGGTAATTATTTGGGTGACTATATTTGCCACTTTTTCCATATATTACCATCAAGTATGGGTGATGTGGTACTCTATTAATTACCAAATTACGTTACCCCTTTTCTTTTACATTACAGGCTTGACTCTGGTTTTAACGCTCGAAAAGCCATCTAGAAGAATACAACTGTTTTTTATTGTGCAAGTCTTTGTGTTAATATGGTTTATTTTGCAGGCACATGCTATGGAACTTTTGTATTATTTCCTTTATGTCTTTGTGTTAGCATTAATGTATGTAAAAAGTACATATAGACTCATACGCACGCGTCCTTGTTTAGTAACATGGGCTGGGATCTTTGGAATATTCTTTATTTACATGTTTAAACATGATAATTCTAAGTTTAGTATGTATCTTATGCGGGCTTTTGATAGAAATGATCCTAGTTATTTGTATCATAAAATAGTGCAAGCTGGAGAGGTTGTTGTCTCTCATTATAGCAGATCTGCAGCAGTCATTAATGAGATGATGTATATGATTTTCTATGTGAGCCTACTTGCTTTTATATTTATGCTTTGGAATGTATATAGAAAAAAAGATATTATTAAGTATAAAGTACTCATCTTTGTAGTTATTACATCACTGTTTGTCGTCATTCCTTTATATGTATTTCCTGCAGGATTATTTGGATTGATAACGAGAGAACATGTGGTGCATAGGTTTTATTATAGTGCTTCACTTTTTGTTTTATTGCCTATTTTGGTCTATTATATACTGCATAGTTTTACTGTTAAATTAAGATATGTGAATGCACTTATGGCTATTTTGTTGATATCTGTTTTTTATTATTCAAAATCAAGTAATCGAGTTTCTCATAATTACTATAAAAATATTATGTCTATAAAAAGTAGTTTTGACAATAAAAATATAAGATTTAATCTCTCTCAAAAACATATAGAATATATTGGAACGGCAATAGAAAGTTATGAAAAGCAAAATAAAACAGGTAAGGAGACGCTTTACTTCGCAAGATATGATATTGCCTTTGTACTCAAATATGTCTATGGTAAAAAGATATGGTGGAAAGACAGAAGAACAAATTATAATCACAACAAAGAGTATTGGGACCATTATCAGTATCAGTCAAAAAGATACCACCCCGTGCTTTACCGAACACATGGCATATTCCCAAAGTATGTACCATTTCGGTAGTAAACAGTATCTTTTAGATATAATTTAGCTATTAAATTTAAGTAAAGAGAATAGAGTTTGAAAATATTTGTAACGGGAACAGCTGGGTTTATTGGTAGTCATTTGGTAGAAAAACTACTTGAGAGTGGACATGAAGTTGTTGGACTTGATAATATTAATGATTATTATGATGTCAATGTAAAGTATGGGCGTCTATGTAAAGATGGCATTATTAAGGATTTGAATGAGGGGGAAGACATTCCCTATGGGAAAAAAATAACTTCTATAAAAAATAAAAACTATACATTTATAAAACTTAACTTAGAAGATAAAGAAACAATCATGGAGCTTTTTAAAGAGGAGTCTTTTGATGCAGTCTGTAATCTAGCTGCGCAGGCAGGTGTACGCTACTCTCTTGAAAACCCAGATGCATACATAAGTAGTAATGTTGTAGGTTTTATGAATATCCTAGAAGCATGTAGGCACTACAATGTCAAGAATCTTGCCTATGCCTCTAGCTCGTCGGTCTATGGATTAAATGAGTCATTGCCTTTTTCGACAGAACATAATGTAGACCATCCCATCTCTTTGTATGCCGCGACTAAAAAATCAAATGAATTGATGGCACATACTTACGCGCACTTGTATGGTATTGCTACTACAGGACTTCGCTTTTTTACAGTATATGGTCCATGGGGAAGGCCAGATATGGCACCATTTCTTTTTGTAAAAGCGGCATTGAGGGGCGAGACTATTAATGTCTTTAACCATGGAGAGATGCTACGAGATTTTACCTACATAGATGATATTGTAGAAGGTATTGTTCGTGTGATAGAGAACCCTGCAAAAAAAATAGAACAGTGGAGTGATAAAACAGGAAAAATTTCTGAATCATCTGCCCCTTACAAAGTCTATAATATAGGAAATAACAACGCAGTAAAGCTCATGGACTTTATCTCTACCATTGAAAAAAAGCTAGGTAAAGAAATTTCTAAAAATATGATGCCAATACAAGCAGGTGACGTTACAGCGACATTTGCTGATGTAAGTGATTTAGTAAAAGACATGGACTATAAACCATCTACCAAAATAGAAGAAGGTGTCAGCCATTTTGTGGATTGGTATTTGGACTTTTTTGATACAAGTAAATAAAACAAGTAATGGAGATATATCTCTAGTTTGATGGTGAAACATATTAGTTTAATAAGTTATAATGACTAATTATCTATGATGTCTATTAATAGGTCAAGATTAATTTATATGAGGAATTTATATGAGTAAAATAGTATATGTAGGAATGAGTGCTGACTTGGTGCACCCTGGACATATGAATATTATAAAAGAGGCAGCAAAACTTGGAGAGATAATAGTTGGGCTGTTGACAGATGAAGCAATAGCAAGTTATAAAAGACTTCCCTATATGACTTATGAACAAAGAAAAGAAGTGATAGAAAATATAAAAGGAGTCAAAGAGGTTATTCCTCAAACTACACTTGATTATAGACCAAATTTGGAATTAATAAAACCTGATATTGTAGTACATGGGGATGACTGGAAAGAGGGTGTACAAAGAGAAACTAGACAACAAGTGATAGATACCCTATCTCAATGGTGTGGAGAACTTGTAGAAGTGGATTATACCCCAGGAATATCATCTACTCAACTTAACAATTCGCTTAAGGAGATAGGTACAACAGCAGACATAAGAAGAAGCAGATTAAGAAGACTCATAGACGCTAAAGATATAGTAAGAATTATGGAATCACATAATGCACTTTCCGGACTTATAGTGGAGAATGTAAAAAGTGATAAAGGTGTTGAGTATGATGGTATGTGGTCAAGCTCGCTTACAGACTCTACTTCTAAAGGAAAACCAGATATTGAAGCAGTAGATGTGAGTACAAGGATTACAACTATTAATGAAATTTTTGAAGTAACAACTAAACCTATGATTTATGATGCAGATACAGGAGGAATAGCTGAGCACTTTGCTTTTACGGTTAGAACACTAGAAAGAACAGGTATCTCTGCTGTTATAATAGAAGATAAAACGGGGCTAAAGAAAAATTCACTTTTTGGTAATGATGTTGCGCAAACACAGGATACCATAGAGAATTTTTGTAATAAAATAAAGATGGGGAAAGCTGCACAAATCACTGATGATTTTATGATAATCTCAAGGATAGAAAGCCTTATTTTAGAAGCAGGGATGGATGATGCAGTAATTCGTGCTAAAGCATATATAGAAGCTGGAACAGATGGTATTATGATTCACTCAAGACAAAAGTCTCCTGCTGAAGTTTTAGAGTTTTGTAAAATATTACGAGAATATAATAAAAATATCCCTATTATTGTTGTACCAACTAGCTATAATCAGATTACTGCACAAGAACTCAGTAAAGCTAGTATAAACGTAGTGATTTATGCAAATCATATGTTAAGAGCTGCTTACCCAGGTATGATGGATGTTGCTAAATCTATTTTAGATAATGATAGAAGTATGGAAGCAGAAAAAAACTTACTTTCTATTAAAAAAATATTAGACCTTATCCCAGGAACTAGATAATGGCTTTAGATACCAACAAGTTTGTAGATGGTCTTATAGATAATGGCTATTCTCATTTATGTGTAGTACCTTGTAGTTTTGCTAAAAATGTAATAAATGCAGCTATAAATAATGATAGTATAGAGTATGTACCTTGTGCCTCAGAAGCAGTAGCTTGTTCTATAGCAGCTGGGCTTAAAATGGCAGGTTCTAAACCCATAGTCATTGTTCAATCATCAGGTGTAACCAATATGGGTAGCTGTATGACAAGCTTGCTAAACCCTTATAGTCTAACATTCCCGATTATCACCTCTTGGAGAACATATAAAGCAGGCAATAGTGAAATACAGCATAAACATTTAGCTACTGAACTTCCTACACTCATCGCTTCATATGGATATGAACATATAGTCATAGATCAAGATAGCATAGATACAGCTATAGTACAAATAAATACTTGTGATACGAGTAAAACGGTTTCCGTCTTGAAAAAAGATACATTTACCAAAGTAGAACTTGAAGAGAAGCATAAGCTTGATCTTTCGGGTTATACACCGAGGTCTGAGTTTTTAATGAAGATGAATGAAATGTGTAAAAAGACAGATACTCTTTTCATAGGAACTACAGGAAATACAGCTAGAGAGATGTATAGTTTTATGCCTGATACCAATAACTTCTATATGGCAGGGAATATGGGAGGGGCATTAAGTCTCGGGCTTGGTGCTGCTTTAGCAGGTAAAAAGGTAGTGGTGTGTGGTGGTGATGCAGAGTTCGTTATGCATATGGGTGGCATGACTACGGCTGGGAGATATAAAGACATTAGTCTTACGTATCTTCTTTTCGATAATGAAAGTAATAAGTCAACAGGTGGACAAAATACTTATCAATCACATGTAAATTACATAGGGATAGCAAAAAGCTCTAATTTAGATTGCATAGATGAAATAGTTACAGACTTAAGTGAATTTAGTACTACTTTTGAAACCATACAAAAAACTACTGGATTAAAATTTCTTTGTGTGAAGTGTGGTGTAGATGAAGAGACTCCACGACCACCTCTGAATGTTGTAAAGGCAAGTGAGTTTTAAATGTTAGATAACTTTTCATACAGTATGCCCACAAAGATTGTCTATGGGATAGATAAGTTAAGTGATATAGACACATATATTGATGGAAGAAAAACGCTACTTATTACATCTGAAGGATTTGTAAAAAGGGGACTAGTCGATAGATTAAATGCTTTAACAAAAGATATAGTGGGTGTTATTAGTGAAGTGAAGTCACATCCTGAGTTTAAAGACTTAGAATCCACATATAATAAAATCAGAGAGATAGACTTTGATATTATTTTGGCAATTGGAGGTGGTTCTGTATTGGATGCTTCAAAGTTTTTTTCTGTACAAAATGATCAAAAAGAATATCAGTTTGTTGAAGATATTATAAAAGCAAAAATCGAAAAAAAAGGCTATGAAGTTGTACCTATTATTTCTGTTCCTACTACATCAGGAACAGGTAGTGAAGTAACCCCTTGGGCAACTATTTGGGATATGGATGAGAAAAAAAAGTACTCCCTTCACTTACCAGAACTTTTTTCTGAAGTGGCACTGTATGACCCAGTACTTACTTTATCTGTACCAAAAGATATTACCATTCAAACTGGGCTAGATACACTTTCTCATGCACTTGAATCTATTTGGAATAAAAATGCAAACCCTATTACTATCAATTATGCTATTCAATCTTCAAAACTTGTGATGGATAACTTAGTAAAACTATCTACTGATTTAGAGAACTTGGAGTATCGAAATAACATTATGAAAGCTTGTATGTATGCAGGGTTGGCATTTTCTAATACTCAAACTGCAATTGCTCATGGTATGAGTTATTATATTACTGCACATAAGGGAGTAGATCATGGTATTGCTTGTAGTTTTACATTACCACTCCTCATAGATAATATTATAGGAAAATATCCTTTTATTGATAAGGCTTTAGTGGATATTTTTGGTGAATTATCATCAAGAAAATTAAGAGAAGTCTTAGCTGAACTAGGCATCTCTACAGAATTTGGTGAGTATGGTATTACTAACCATGAATTAGCATTACTTCAAGACTCATTAAAAAATAATCAACGGGCTGATAATAGTCTGGTTAGCTTATAATATATGAAAATACAAGAGGTATATGATAAATATAAAACACTATTTCATAATTTATCATATATGACCATTTTAAAAATTTTTATGTTGGTTTTACCATTGATAAGTTATCCATACCTTATTAGGGTTGTAGGAAGTGAAAGTTTTGGGATAGTTGTATACATATTATCTATTACTGCTTTTTTTAGAATTTTTGTAAAGTTTGGGTTTGAAATGTCATCTGTGAAAAATGTAGCAGAAAATAGTGAAAACAAAGACAAACTATCAAAAATTATTTCATCAGTTTTAACTATACAAGTTATATTATATATACTAGGCTTTATTGTTTTATATGCACTCATACGAACAATTAGTCAATTTGAAGAACATACGCAGTTATTATATTATGCCTATTTATTACCTTTGGCAGATATACTATTGTTAGTATGGTTTTTTCAAGGTATAGAAAAAATGAAATATATTACAATCATAAATGTAATATCAGGTCTCATAGGCTTAGTTTTTATATTTATATTTATACAAGATAGAGCAGACTATATCTATATACCATTATTGCAAGCAATTTCATTGTTAATTGGGTCTGTCTATTCTTTATGGTTTGTTTTTAGAAAAGAAAATATTATTTTTAAAATGCCAGCTATAAGTGATTTAATCTTTTATACCAAAGAATCTTTCCCTTTTGTCATATCACGAGCAAGTGCTATTTTTAATATAGAAACAAATACCATTCTTTTAGGAAACTTTGTCAGCATGTCTGCTGTTGCTTATTATGATTTAGCTAAAAAAATTATTGAAGTTTTTAAAATGCCAAATAGTATTATAAATCAAGTTTTTTATCCATATATTGCAAAAACAAAAGATAAGGTATTGGCTAAAAAAGTATTCTATATTAGAATATTAATATCAATAGTTTTAATAAGTATAGTTTTTATTTTTGGAAAACATTTTGTATTGTTTTTAGGAGGAAGTGAGATGTTAGGTACTTTAGAAATACTAAATATTTTTTCTATTATGTTAGTATTAACAGCAATAACATATTATACAGGGAGTACTTTACTTGTCTCATTTGGTTATGCAAATAAATTCAATGTTAGTGTATTATACTCAACAGGGCTATATCTAGGGGTAGCATTTCTTCTGTATATAACAAATAATATTACTATTTATAATATACTTTATTTGATGATACTGGTTGAATGTTATATTGTATTTTATAGATATTATTATTGTAAGAGATATTATTTATTATGATAAAAGATATTTTAAAAAAAAATAAAAATATATTTAACTTTTTCAAAAATTTAAACACATTAAGATGGTTATTGCAAACAAATGTATTAAAAATATTTAATCCTATTAGAAAAAGTAACTGTGGTAAAAATGATATTCGATGTGAATTTGATATAAAAAATGTACATTATAAATATACAGTATTGGGTAATGATACACCAATATGCTGCTTAACACATCTCTATGAGATAACTAGAGATATTACAAGTATATTAAATCATGCAAATATAGACTATTTTATTATGTATGGCACTCTTTTAGGGCAAGTGCGACATAATAAAACATTTATTCCATGGGATACAGATGTTGATGTCGTTGTAATGCTTAAAGATAAAGATATTGTTGTTACACTATTAAAACAAAAACTTTTTAATAGGTACCATTTAATTGAAAATAAAAAGATATTAAAAATGAATTTTAGTACATCAAATTTACTTCATGCTGACATATATTTTTGGGATGAAGATAATGATATCTTGATAGATAGTTTAAATGATCATTGGGTACAAAATAGAGTCACGAAATCGGATGTATTTCCTGTAGTAATGTCAAAACTATATGACTTAGATATCAAAATACCAAAGAATGCTACTCAAGTTTTAAAAAAAACATATGGTGATAATTGCTTAGATATAGCATTTAAAAAATATGCTTATAAAAAAGAAATTATAAAAACATTTAAGAGTACTAAAATAGATAAAAAATATTTGGAGATTGATGAGTGAAAGATTTAATATTATTAATAGAAAAAAATAAATTTATGGCAAAAATATTTAGATTTTTTTATAGAAAAATATTTGTAAAATATAAACTATATAAACAGAATAAAAATTTTTTAAAATATGCAGAAGAAACACTCATTCAGGTAAATCATATTTTTAAAGAATTAGATATACAATACTGGTTGGAATATGGTACTTTATTGGGTGCAATAAGAGATAAGAGTTTTATTAAACATGATTTAGATATTGATTTAGGCATATTTTTAGATGATTATTCAGAAGATATGGAAATTATTTTTAAGCGATATGGATTTAAAAAAATAAGAAATATTTCTATAGATAATAATACTTATGGACTGGAAGAATCTTATGTATATAAGGATATAGTGATTGATTTATTTTATTTTACTTTAAAAGACAACAAGATGTATTCACATGTATTTAAGAATGAAGAAGGGAAAAGTTGGCATAAAACAATTTTGGATAATGGAGGGCTTATTGTAAGAGAGATGACCTTTCCTTATGATGGGTTTACGACTATAAACTTCTTGGGCAAGCAGTATCCTGTACCAAAAAATGCAGATGAACATCTTAAGTCTTTTTATGGAGAAAAATATATGATAAAAGATACTGAATGGAATCCATACACAATGGCAAAAAATGTCAAAACATTGGATAATAAAATAGGAGTATATAAAAGTTATGGGTAAGATAAACATGAGTACAGTACGTCAAGCCCAACTTATTATGTTAGATATTTTAATAGAAGTAGATAGAGCATGTAAAAAACATAAGATAGAGTATTGGTTAGATTTTGGTACATTACTTGGATCGGTAAGAGAAAAAGGATTTATTTCTTGGGATGATGATCTTGATATTGCTATGACATTAGAAGATTATCATAAGTTTTGTAGTTTGATAGACACAGAACTCCCTAAAGATATGTTTTTACAAACAAATAGTACTGATAAAAGTTTTCCATATAGTTATGCAAAAATAAGAAGTAGTAGAGGAAAAATAGTTGAAAAACATGAAGAAAATAAAAATATTATATATAATCAAGGCATTTTTATAGATATATTCCCTATCATTGCAATACGAAAGAATATACTTTATAAGTATCTGTATAGAGTAAATTTTCTAATTGTGAAGCTATTTAGTTATAAATATCTTCATATACAAAACTTGAGTAATTTTTATATAAAAGTTTCAGATCTATTGCATATTGGGTGGGGTAATAAGAAATCAAAAGTGATTAGAAGTGCACGAATGCCTTCTTATAAATTATATATAGATACAGCAAATGTCTTTCCTCTTAAAAAATTAATGTTTGAAAATAAGGAGTTTTTTGTACCAAATAATTATCACGAATATTTAAAAATACTTTATGGTGAAAATTATATGCAATTACCTCCAGAAAATAAACGACATACGCATGCTAGCAGTTTAGAGATATATGAATAAAATAGATATTGAAAATAGAGACAGGTCTCCATTAGTCTCAGTCATAATGAGTGTATATAATGAGCCACCATCTTGGCTGCATCAATCTATTACATCAATCTTAGAACAAACATATACACATTTAGAGTTTATTATTATCGTTGACAATGCCCCGAATATTACTTTAATTGATATCATTGAAAAGTATGCAGAAGATGATAAGAGAATAAAATTTTTTATTAATAATGAAAATAAAGGTTTAGTATATAGTTTAAATAGAGCATTGAAATATACGACTGGAGAGTATATAGCTAGAATGGATGCTGATGATATATCTCATACGAATAGGCTTGAGAGACAATTAAAATACCTTGTTAAAAATAATCTTAACTTGATTGGCTCAAATGTAAACTTGTTTACAAATAATAATATATTTTATACAACCAATAAGCTCATAACACATAAATATTTAAAAATAATGCTGGCTAAGGGGACTATAGGAATAGTGCATCCTACATTTTTTGCTACAAAACATTTGTATGAATCATTGAATGGTTATAAAAATGCTATACATGCAGAAGATAAAGAGCTCTTGGCACGAGTATTTTGTAAAGGTTTTAAGGTAGGTAATACAGCAGAAGTTTTATTGGACTGTAGGTACAACGATAGAAGTATTACAAAGACAAATGCCATTTATGTACAAAGAATGGGACGATATATTACAGATATGTTTAATAGTTGTTTAAGTAGTGGTCTTTATGAATTTGATTATTCATTTGATAAAAATTTATCCATTTCACAAAAAGAAAAAGAGAATTATAATAAAGCACAAAAGTTAATGGCACAAACGAGAAAAGCAATGAATAACAAGTCTTATATTAAAGCAGTTTATCATCTTATCAATGCTTCTATACTATCTTCTTCTAGTCTGTCAATTATTAAAGTTAATATAATTTTAAAATATTTAAAGTTCCGTGAAGCTAGAGAGTTAAGAAATGGTAGTTAATATGAAGTTTTCTGTACTTTTATCTATATATTATAAGGAAAAAGTGTCATATTTTAATAGAGCTATGCAAAGTATTTGGGACGAACAAACAAAAAGGCCCAATGAAATAGTTTTGGTACAAGATGGAAAACTAACAGATGAACTTTACAAGGTCATAGATGAATGGCAAGTTAAAC
Source organism: uncultured Sulfurovum sp. (assembly GCA_902727855.1). Taxonomy (GTDB): domain Bacteria; phylum Campylobacterota; class Campylobacteria; order Campylobacterales; family Sulfurovaceae; genus Sulfurovum. The sequence goes on along the minus strand of CACVAS010000058.1, from coordinate 274,421 downwards.
TAGGTAATACACTTAAGGTGATACCACTTAAAGAAAACATAGGTTTAGGTGATGCATTGAATATTGGACTTAATAAGTGTAGTCATGAGTTGGTAGCGAGGATGGATACAGATGATATTTCGGTTGATGATAGATTTGAGAAACAAGTAAAACAATTCAAAGATACAGATATAGATATATGCAGTTCCTGGGTAAGTGAATTTGAAGATAGGGAAGAGTATATTGTTTCATATAGGAAATTACCTGAATATCATACTGAGTTATTACGTTTTTCTAAAAAAAGAAACCCTTTAAATCATCCTGCAGTTATGTACAAAAAATCTGCTGTGAATAGGGCAGGAGGCTATAAAAAAATGCCGTATTTTGAAGACTATTACCTTTGGGGTAGAATGATGCTAAATGGTTCTAAGTTTTATAATATACAAGAATCTTTAGTAAATATGAGAGCTGGATGTTCTCAGCTTGAAAGAAGAGGTGGCATTAGATATGCTATGAGTGAGATAGTTTTACAAAAAGAATTTTTAAAACTTCACTTTATAAACATATTTGAATTTATGAGAAATGTAATCATAAGATTTTCATCAAGATTGATGCCAAAATACCTACTCAAGAAAATATATAGTAAAATACACAAATAAAATAGATTCAAGAAGGTAAAGAATGTATCAAAAGAATGAATTTAGTGATAAGCTGTCAACGAAGTATGTCATCTTACTCATGGCAATTGCTTATGCATTTAGTTTTGCAATAAGAATGATATGGGTGTATCAATTTCAAGATAACAGTAGTTTTTACTGGGATAATGAAATAATGATAAACACCAATGATGGTTACTTTTGGGCAGCAGGAGCACAGCAGATTTTAGAGGGTTTACATATGGAAAATCCTCGTATCCCTGATGTATGGAAATATGGTACAGTTTTCTTTACCGTGTTACTTACTAAAATAACTCCTTTTTCTCTTGAGACAGTCATACTCTATATGCCAACGATTATCTCTTCTTTAGTCGTTATACCAATCATACTCATTGCTAGATTGTACGGGCAGTCGGTATGGGGTTTCTTTGCTGCACTACTTGGGTCTATTGCGTGGTCGTACTACAATAGGACTATGACAGGGTATTATGATACCGATATGTTCTCTGCTATGGCACCGATGTTCATACTCTATTTTCTTATGAAAAGTACGATTGATTTTAATTTAAGATCAGCACTCTATGCGGCTCTTATGATTGCCATCTATCCATTTTTATATAATGCAGGTAATTCTATTGTCTATGCTATGGGGATTATGTATGCGCTCTATATGATTTTTTATCACCGAGATGATAAGTTGACCTATACTTCTATTATTTTGGTTTTCTTTGCGCTTATACCTTTTTCTTTTGATGCTCCGTATTCTTATCTTATTAAAATGGCACTATTGGTAATAATATATTTTGTATTTCAAAAGGTGACATTAGGGCAAAAGAAGTCTATATTGATTGCAGGGATATTGTTTGTATTTTTTATGTATTTTGGAAATGTGTTTGGACTTATATTGAGTAAAATGAATAGTTATCTTTCTACAGGGACTTACGGGGAAGGACTACATTTTTATGGGGTGCATCAGACTATTCGAGAAGCAGGTAAGATACCCTTTGAAACCTTTGCAAATCGTATTTCAGGTTCACAACTAGGGGTTCTACTAGCACTGTTAGGGTACATCGCTCTTGTCTTACGGCATAGAGCTTTCATCTTGGCATTGCCTTTAGTGGGTATTGGTATGTTTGCTCTTTGGGGTGGGTTACGTTTTACTGTTTATGCTGTACCGATAGCTGCGCTGTCAGCCATTTATCTCTTTTTTGTTATAGGTGAGTTTTTTAACAATAAAAAATTACAATATACTTTAGCAGCATTTGGTACCATCGCGATGCTATACCCAAATATACAACATATTATAGGCTATAAAGTACCAACAGTGCTCAACAAAGCTGAGGTAGAAGATTTAGAAAAATTAAATGCTATTGCAAGCCCTAAAGACTATACTTTAACATGGTGGGATTATGGATACCCTATCTGGTATTATGCTGAAACATCGACCTTGATTGATGGGGGTAAACATCAAAATGACAACTTTATTATCTCGACAATTATGCAAACTAGCTCTTCGGATTTGGCAGCAAATTTAAGTAGGTTGGCGGTTGAGAGTTATGTAGAGAGTAGTACTTCGTTTAAGAACCATGTACAAAACGGACAAAGTATAGATGAAGTTCCAGAAAAATTTCAACTGGTTAATAAAGATGGAAAACGGTACCATGGGGGTAGAGGAGCTGTCTCCAATATTCTTTTTAGAAATGCACAAGAGGATCAAAAAAACCCAACGATGATGCTCTCAGAATTAGAAAATGGCACCTATGATTTACCTCAAAAAACGAGAGATATTTATTTGTACCTTCCTTACCGTATGATGCGTATTTATCCAACTGTGGCTATCTTTGGTAACCTGGATTTAAATACAGGAGAGAAAAAACGAAAGATTACTTTTTTCCCAAGTACGGTTAAAGCAAACAATAAAGGTAAAGTACTCTTACACAATGGTATTGAGTTTGATGCCACAACAGGTGAAGTCACTATAGGCAATAGCAAAGGTTTTGTAAAAAACTTTATTACCACACAAAATCGAAAAGACAACACAGTTAAAATACAGCCAAAGTTATATCATTTTGATGGTGAGTATGCGATTGTCTACATGAAGAGCTATGGACAGTTTGTAGTCATGGATTTGGAGACCTTTAACTCTATGTATGTACAGATGTTTATGCTTGGAAAGTATGACAAGTCACTTTTTGAGTTGGTTGTCTCTTCAGCGTATAGTAAAATTTATAAGCTTAAGCGGTAAATTTGTCTTCTTTATGTCTTAAATAGGCATAAAGAAGCACATAGCAAACAATAAAAGCAATAGAGATTTTTATATTATAAAAAGAGTTATTAGAGTGCAATGTACTCGCTATAGAAAAAGGTAAGATACCTAGCACAATAAACAACGCGGTTAAAGGATTATTTTTTGTGATTTGTCTATGTACTAACATATGAAAATGAAAACTATCGGGTTGCATAGGGGAAAGACCTATAGATATTTTTCTGATGATAGAAAAGAGTACTTCCCAAACCGGATAAATAAAAATAGAGAGTATGTACCAAGGACTTACATTTTCATATTTGCTGGCTAAAAATATGCCAATCACAGCGACTACAAATCCTAACATATAGGCGCCACCATCCCCAAGAAATATTTTTCCTTTTGGAAAGTTTAAAACAAAAAACCCTAAAACAGAGCCTGCGACAATGCTAATAATCTGAAGCATTTCAGTGTTGTTATGTTCATAACTTATAAGTGCAAATGAAGAGAGTATCACTAGTATAACACCTGAAGCCAGACCATTAAACCCATCTATAATATTGATAGCATTCATCATCCCTACAATGGCAAAAAGACTAAAGAGTACGCCCAGCCAATAAGGTAGGTGAATACCAAGACCTAAGTAGGTAACAACCGCATCTGTAAGCCATACTGCCATCAATGCAGCAATAAACTGTAAAAAGAGTCTTAACTTTGGACTCAGTGAATTGTGAAAGTCCTCAAATATACCTGAGAGAAAGGCAAAGAGTATGGAGGGTATGAGTTTCAAACCAAAAGCACTGACAAGAAGCAGACCCATACCAGAGATAATACCTATCCCCCCAGCTCGGGGTGTTTCACTTGTATGGAAGTTTTGAGGTTTATTGGTGTCATGTTTGTCCATAAATAGGCTATATCTGTGTGTAAAATAGATGACAGCTAAGGTAATAAATACAGAGATGCTAAAAGCATAGAAAAAGAATGAAGTCATAAAAGATACCTAATTAAAATTTTCAATAGCAGATATTATACAGCACATTTTATTAGTTCACAATTTTTTCACAATATGGCGCTATAGTATGACCGTAAGATAAGTATAGGTATAATGCAATTATATATAACTAAATTTGTTATATTTATGTAGTTAGTAAATTAAAAGGAAGAAGAATGTTAAAAAAATTAATTGTAGGATTTGTTGTATTTTCGATGACAACATTATTTGGTATGAGTCTATCAGCACTGAACAAGGCGTCAAAAAGTGACTTGATGGAGATTAACGGCATTGGTGAAGTGAAGGCAAAGGCTATTATGAAGGCTAGACCATTTAAGTCTATGGCAGATGTAAGTAAGGTAAAAGGTGTAGGTGCACAACTGGTTTCAAATATTAAAAATGATGTCAAATTGGCAAAAGATGTCAAAAAAGTAAAAAAGACGACTAAAAAGAAAACAAAGTCTAAAACAGATGCTAAGACTGATACAAAAACGAAGAAAAAACGTAAAATAAAGTCAGCTGACGAAAAGAAAAAAGAACTAAAAACAAAAGCCAAAAAAACCAAAGATAAAAAAACCAAAGAGAAAAAAACGAAGACCAAAAAAACTAAAGAAAAAAAAGAGAAAACTAAAAACTAACCTCTTTTTGGGTAACCTAAAAAGTTACCCAAAATCCCCTTTAACCACATTTTCGCTACAATCATACAATTTATTTTCCAATTTATTTTCAAGGTATATCTATGTCAACTATTACACGTTTCGCTCCATCTCCAACTGGTTATTTACATATAGGCGGTTTAAGAACGGCTCTTTTCTCTTGGCTTACTGCACAGCACAACAAAGGTGAGTTTCTTTTACGTATAGAGGACACCGATATGGCACGTAACTCTGAAGAAGCAAAAGATGCTATCTTAAAAGCTTTTGACTGGGTGGGCATGGGATGTGATGGTGAGGTGGTCTACCAGTCTAAACGTTTTGACTTATACACAAAATATATCAATCAACTGCTTGAAGAGGGTAAAGCCTATAAATGTTACATGTCTAAAAAGGAACTCACAGCACTTCGTGAAGAGCAGATGGCAAAAAAAGAACGTACACGGTATGATGGTCGTTACCGAGACTTTGCAGGTACTCCACCAGAAGGTGTAGAACCAGTCATACGCATAAAAGCACCACAAGAGGGTACGCTAAGCTTTGTAGATGGCGTTAAGGGTGAGATGAACATAGCCGCTAATGAAGTAGATGACTTTGTTATAGCACGTGCAGACGGGTCACCTACTTACAACTTTGTTGTTGCTATAGATGATGCCCTCATGGAATGTACCGAGGTAATACGTGGAGATGACCATCTTTACAACACCCCTAAGCAAATAGTCGTCTACAATGCACTTGGACTGAAACTACCACACTTTTACCATGTAGCGATGATAAACAACGAACAAGGTAAAAAACTCTCAAAACGTGATGGTGCAACTGATGTCATGGCATATAAAGAGATGGGTTACTTACCAGAAGCAATACTGAATTTTCTTGTGCGCCTAGGCTGGAGTCATGGTGACCAAGAGATATTTAGCCTAGAAGAGATGATAGCTCTGTTTGACCCAAATGACATCAACAAGTCATCGTCTAACTACAACCTAGACAAACTACTATGGCTCAATGCACATTACATAAAAGAAGCCTCAGATGCAAAGCTTATAGGACTGCTTAAAGACTTTGGTGTTGACTTAGAGGGTAACGACAAGGCTTCTTTACTTCTTGATGCAACCAAAGAGAGAGGTAAAACACTCGTAGAGTTAGCTGCACAAATTAAGCTCATTACCGAGGCTCCTACAAGCTATGATGAAAAGTCAGCTAAAAAAGCTTTTAAAGGTGAAGCCAAAGAGATACTCAATGCCTTTGCCGACATGCTAGCCCTTGCACAACCTACAACCAAAGAAGCCTTTCACTCTGTCATGGAAAAAATAGTCGAAGAGAAAGAGATAGGCTTTGGGAAAATAGGTATGCCATTACGTGTGAGCCTTATGGGAAGTATGACAGGTTCAGGACTTGATGAGATTATGGCTATTTTAGGTGTGAGTGAGACGATTGCACGCATTGAGAAGGCTGTGGCTAGTATTGAGTAACTGGTTACTTTAATGTAAAAAGGTATCCATCGCTTGTGCTATGTTTGAACATTTTATTGATAAATAATGTAGCCAATACATAACAATTTTCAATATCTTCTTTTGTTTTTGAAAAGTCAGAGATTTCAGTTGTATTAACATAGGTTCTATTATTTTTTATAGCGAACCCATCAATACCCAGTATAGTTAATTCCAAATCTTTGCAGGATTCAATAAAATCATGGCAATAATTTTTAAAAATGATAATTTCCTTATCTACTAAAATACCTTTAGTTTGGAATAATTTATATATTTCAATTGCTGTATTCATTTAACTTTCCACTTAAGTCTAAAAACAACTTCAAAGACTTCTTAGCTTTCCAATCCATCTCATAATGTATATGCTCCAAGTACCAAGTGAGTTGCTTTGGGGTGATGTCTCTTTTTTTTGCTTCGCGTTTTAAAATGTACTGGGGTATTTTTACCTTTGACTTTGCAAAGTTATTGGCTAGGTTGTTGATTGCTTTTCTGTGTTTGTTGTAGCAGAGCCTTGCAAAGACAAAAGGTAGCCCTGTTTTGTCGTACCATGCTTGGGCTAAGTCAGTGGATGTTGCTCCACTTAGGTAGTGTTGTAAGGCTGCATCGCCTATGAGGACTTTGCCATGTAGGTTGAGTACCTTTGCCAATTGGTTTGAGGTTGCAGAAGCAGGGTCTGTTTGGCTTTCTCCTTTTAGAAGCAAGACAGAGTAGACTTTTTTATGTGCGATGATGCCTAGGTTGGTACATCTACACTTGCGTGACTCAACAGAAGAGATGAAGCCTGCGTTGATGGCTTTTCGTTTGAGCGCTTTGTTAATGGCAGAAGGGACATCACGTCTGTAGCCCAGTGCCATTTTGGTGGCATTGTGCGTGATATGCTTTTTCATAAACACCTGAAAAGGAAGCAAGTTAAGATAAGAGATAGAACCAAATAACATACCCGCTCCGTTGGTGAATTAAGCCATATTATACCAAACAACTTTTATAATCGCGTAAAGGATTAGCTATGATTAAAGTAGAATTTTTAGGTCCCATAGGTAAAGCACCACTAGAGATGGAAGCAGCTACACTAGCAGATGTCTCTGCACGTCTAAAAGAAGAAGACTCTCTCGCACAGTGGCTTGACAAATGTGCCGTGGCACTTAATGACACTATGGTAAATGACCTTACAACTGCACTCAAAGATGGAGATAGAGTCTCCATACTCCCTCCTGTGTGTGGTGGGTAGATGGAACTCTATAACGGTCCACTAGACACCAAAGAGATATTTGGCAGATGGTTAGATGAACAAGCAACATCAAACTATGGTGCGTACATCCCTTTTGTGGGGACTATACGCGCTGAAGATGACATAGAAGCCTTGAGTTTTGACATCTATGAGCCAGTACTTCAAGTATGGTTTGATGCATGGCAAGAGAAAGCCAAGGCACTAGGAGCGGTAGTGAAAATGGCACACGCCAAAGGGGATGTCCCTGTACATACCTCTTCGTATGTCTCTGCAGTGTTTTCTCCCAAGCGTAGGGTAGCACTAGAACTCATAGATGAGTTTGTAGAAGACTTTAAAGCCAATGCTCCTATATGGAAATATGATGTGAAAAATGGTGAACGCATCTACGCAGCAGACAGAAGTACACCCATGGACGGGTCGGGATTACTGGCATAATTGTAGGGGGCGATTGCTATCGCACCTTTAATGATATAGAAGATGGTGTGATGGCAATCACCCCCTACGGAATGAAGGAATATATTTAATGATACATTTTGACGAATCTATACAAATCATAAAAGATTTAGAGATAAACAACTATAAAACAAAAAAACTCTACTTGGTAGATGCTTTAGGGTATGTCTTGGCAGAAGATATTATTGCAGACCATAACTCTCCGGAGTTTCCTACCTCTGCGATGGATGGGTATGCTATTATTCATGAAGACATGACTCTAGGTAGGCTGAAGGTGGGTAGCATAAACCCTGCAGGCTCTGCGCTCAAAGAAGAGGTCATTGGTGGGACGTGTATTAAAACTTTTACAGGTTCTCTTATGCCTCATGGTGCAGATACACTCATACCTATAGAAAACGTCACCGTTGAGGGTGAAGAGATAGTCATCAATGAAGAGGTAGCTCAAGGGTTTTCTGTACGTGAAGTAGGAGAAAACTATGCCAAAGGACAACTGCTCATTCCTAAAGGCACTAAAATAGACTTTCCTCAAATAGGTGTAATGGCTTCTTTAAATATAGCTAATGTGTGGGTCTATGAAAAGCCAACCGTTGCCATACTCTCTACGGGTTCTGAACTCTTAGAACTTGGAGAGGAACAGACCAATGATGCGCAAATACGTTCGTCAAATAACTACATCTTAGAAGCGATTGTCACTAAGTATGATGGTATTCCTTTACAGTTAGGGTGTATTAAGGATGATAAAAAGACTATTACTAAAGAGATATCTGATGCACTCAACAAATCTGACATTGTTGTGACAACTGGGGGTGTGAGTGTAGGTGACTTTGACTTTGTCAAAGATGTTATTTATGAACTGGGCTGTGATGTAGTCTTTAAAGGCGTGCGTGTAAAACCAGGTCAGCACATTATGGTAGCACGTAAAGATGATAAGTTTATTATAGGGCTTCCTGGGTTTGCGTACTCTGCTACTGTGACAGCACTCCTGTACCTAGTACCACTCATAGAAAAACTTCAACAAGGGAAGTGTGCGCTACGTACAGTGAAAGCCAAACTAAAAGAGCCTTTTGTTAAACGTGCAAAAAAAGCAGAGTTTACAGCCTGTAATGCCTCACTGCACCAAGGTGAGTACTATGTAGACTTCAAGGGTAAAAAAGTAGGCTCTTCTGCCATTTTAACCAATATGCTGGGAGAGGTGGCACTTTTGGTTACTTCGGAGGAAGATACTTCCAAAGAAGTCGGCGATGAAGTGCGTGTTTTACTTTTTGGATAGCTTGTACAGATAGGGTATCTGCCCCTACAGAGAGAGGATGGACTCTCTCGCTTTTAAAAAGAGTGCAAACTCACCTGCTGTTTTACATCCCATTTTCATTGCGTAGCTTAAAAGTTCTTTGTCTAGAGAGTAAATCATGGTAAATCCTTTTATTTAATATGTCATATTGTATATCAATAATAAATAAATATTTAAAAAAAGCTCAAATTGACATATTTTTAAGATTAAACCTATATAATAGAGATATATTTAGTACATAAAGGAGCGTATATGTTAATTTTAAGTGATATTATAGAACGGTTAAAAATAGTCTTATCAGAAAGTACTCTAGGTAAAAAAGTATTTGACAAAGATGTAGCACAGGCATTGAGTATTCCCTCTTCAACATTTGCTACGATGAAAAAAAGAAACTCCATTCCTTATGAAGAGATATTGGAATTTTGTGCACTTAAGAAGATATCGGTCAATTGGCTTTTTTTTGACCAAGCAGTGGATATGCTTAAAGCTGAGACAGATAAGTTTTTTCAAGTACGCTATTTTTCAGATATTCGTGCCAGTGCAGGTGGAGGTGCGTACGGGTTTGATGAAGAGGAGTCAGAGATGATTAGTGTAGATGAAAAAATCATGCATAACATGGTAGGTATGGGTAACACAGAACTAGAAGCCATACATGTCGATGGAGAGTCTATGGAGCCAACACTACAAGATGGTAGCATTGTATTTGTAGATAGAGACCAAACGAATATCAATAAAGATGGTATTTTCATTGCCTCTACGACTACAGGACTTTTCATAAAACGCATACGCCAACGTGCAGATGGCATGGTAGAACTCATTTCAGACAACACTATGTATTCGCCAGAGCTCATAGCACCAGAAGAGATTTCTATTGTAGGGAAAGTAGTAGGAAACATAGAGAGTTTGTAGGGTGCACTTGCGAACACAGTGTTAGCGTAGGTAGTGGAGTTTTTTCTACTACCATTTTATAATGTATTGGCACATGCTACACACCGCACACTTTCTGGACGTATAGACATACGTCCTACCCCAATGTTTTCTTCGCACTCTATGCAGATGCCAAACATAGGTTTGTCTATGCGTCTTAGAGCATTTGTGAGCCTTGTGAGACGTACACGTGCTTCATCGAGTATTTTATTGTTGACGTGTTGTTCTCCCATGGCTTCAAGTCTAGTGAGTCTGCCTAGTCCACAGTCTGGAGATATGGGTTTTACTTTCTCTTCAAGTGCACTGATTTGCTCTTTTAAAGCAACAAGATCTGATTCAATTTTTTCTTGAATTTGTGCTTTTTCTATGTTGGTAAGAGTTGACATTTGGTATCTCCGTATAGTGGGCTTTAGCACTTCTCATAATAGCTATTTTTATGCTATAGTAAAAATCATTATACATAAAGAAGAGCCAATGAAGCAATTTATTTTGAGTTTAGTACTGTTTGTTTTTGTCTATGCAGAATATAATTACACAAATGTACTCATAGAGGAAGACTCTCCCTATTTACAACAACATGCACATAACCCTATAGATTGGTACCCTTGGGGAGAAGAAGCACTTCAAAAAGCTAAGCAGGAAAATAAACTTATTTTTCTCTCCATAGGGTACAGCACCTGTCATTGGTGTCACGTTATGGAAGAGGAGAGTTTTACGGACACATATATTGCTGAGTTACTCAACAGAGATTTTATTTCTATAAAAGTGGACAGAGAAGAGTACCCACAATTAGACAAAAAGTATCAAGAGCACTATATGGCGAGATACAATAAACGAGGTGGATGGCCGTTAAGTGTATTTCTCTCTTCTGATGTTGAAGTGTTTCATATTGGACGCTACATACCAAGAGATGAGGGGTATGGTTCTAAAGGATTAGTCAATTTATTACATTCATTTGTCAAGCTAAAAAAAGATGAAAATGCCTTTCAAAAAGCAATTAATAAACATACTATGGAAACAAAAAAAGAACCATTGAAGTCTCAGTTAAATATGCAAATTATAGACAAAGTGATTTTTCAGATAGAAAAACAGTTTGATGCTACCAATGGAGGATTTGCCTCTCGACCTAAATTTCCTGAGGCTTCTAAAATAAACCTTTTGTTAGATATCTATAAACTTACTAACAATAAAAAAGCCTTTCATATGGCAGAAAAAACACTTAGAGAAATGGCAGAAGGTGGCATATATGATCAAATAGGTGGAGGGTTTTTTAGGTATACCACAGACTATGCGTGGCAAATACCTCATTTTGAAAAAATGCTCTATACCAATGCACAACTTATACCACTGTATGTCAAACTTTATGAAATCACTCAAGATACGCTCTATAAAAAAGTGGTCGATGAGACGATAGCGCAAATGCATACAAATTTTACAGAAAAAGGCTTTTACCTTTCTGCTAGTGATGCTGACTCTGATGGAGAAGAGGGAGGGTACTTTATCTATGCGTATGAAGAGGTAAAAGAGGTACTTAAAGACAGAGGTTGGAACTTAGAAGAGATTGAAGAGACCTTGTCGTACTTAGGCATAGAGGAAGATGGCAACATAGATGGTGAGTTGTCTCATACACATATTACCAGTCAAAAGATTCCTAGACGATTGGCTGAACTCAAAGCGTATCTAAAAAGCGAAAGCGATAAGCGTACATTTCCTTTTGTCGACAAGAAGATAAACACTGCTTGGTCTTCTATGATGATAAAAGCGCTTTTTGAGGCCTCACGATTGGATGAGCGTTATTTGGAAGTAGCCAAAAAAAGACTTGATGCACTTTTAAGCCTCATGCGTAAAAAAGATGTACTCTATCATCAAACGCTGCTGGGGAAAGTACCGAAACAAGAGGGATTGTTGGAAGATTATGCTTTTTTGATAGATGCCCTTTTATCAGCCTATGACAGAACCTATGATAAGAAATATTTACAATTGAGTGAAGTTTTGGCTCAAGAAGCATTGCCGAAATTTTATAGAAATAAACTTTGGTACTTAAGTAACGATGGCATTAAAATAGTTGCAGATTTTGATGACAGATACTATACGTCTCCACTGTCTCAAATGCTTGAAAACTTAGTGAAGTTGGGCTCTTTAACCCTTAACACTAGCTACAGTACTATGGTACAAGACACCATCAAAAGTAGAGGTGCGATATTGGAGAATAACCCAGAAGCGTCACCACATTTGGTACATACATTTTTACGTTTGAAGTTAGGTGATATTATTATCCATGCCAATAAAGAGAAGTTACTTTTTGCTAAACCTTTACTAGATAAGGTGGCATACCCTTTTCTTTTAAGTGCAGTGCAAGAGAGTGATGAGTATCTTGCTTGTAGTATCAGTAGATGTTTTGCATATGATAAAAACATCACTAAACTCATAGAGAAAATAGATAAGGCAGTAAAATAATGTTAACAATGAACGATGACCTAGAGGGTGCACTTAAAGAGTATCTTAAACTATTGGATGAAGAGGAGTACTTTGAAGCACATGAAGTACTTGAAGAAGCATGGCACCCTCTTAGGCTAAAAAAGCACCCACTTGCCAATTTGGCTAAAGGTTTGATTAACGGCGCTATAGCCTTTGAACACATTAAACGTAACAGAAAAGATGTGCAAAAAAAAGCACAAACTGTCATATCTTCTTATGAGAGACACAAACACCTGTGTGTAGAAGGGATAGCGTGTTATGCACTTTTTAAAGATTCTTTAGAAAAGATAGAAGGTTTAAAAAGACAAAATACCAGTATATTTACTATTTAAATCGATAGTTTAGTACTTTTAAATGTGTACGTATTTTTTCTGGTATGTCCCCTTGAAACTCTAAACTATCTTCTTTCACAGTGCCACCTGTACCAAGTTTCTTCTTAAGTACTTTAAGCAGTGCTTGAAGGTTACTCTTTTCTAAGTAAAAAGGTTTCACAATGGTGACTACTTTACCTCTGCGTTTCTCTTTTGCAAAATACAGCTGATGTTTTTCAGGAGCTTTTATGTCTGTAGAGCTTTTTTTTGAAGATTTGTCTTTATTATCAGCTGTCCATCCATCATCAAAGTTGGCACCCATTTCAAATAAATTTTCCATTAGGCATAGTCCGTATCAAAAAGTATACCTAGTATTACCATAAGGCTTAAGAGAAATATGAGTGTTTTATAAAGTGTGTCATTTGAAGGGAGTCGCATAGTATTTCCTTTAATCATTTTCTATAGTATATATAATCTCGGTTTTATTCTTCTTAGTTTGTATTTCATCAATACTTAACCCTTTGATAGATAGTTTCATAAACGCGTCTAATGACGTAACGCCTGCTAGAGCAATTTCACGTAAGACTATGCCTCTGTAGGCTTTTGCCCAGTGGCTCACAACTTTACCATTTTTAATAAACTTAAGCGTAGTATAGGGCTTCGTAGGTTTGTAGAACTTGTCATAAAAGCCTGCACGTAGATCTAGTATCTCTTCATCTTTGAAATACGCTTCAAGTAGATGTGCAGTGTGCTCATGATAAAACTTTTCTGTTTTTATCTCACCAACAGCTTCACCTTGCTTAAGTTTGTACTCTGGTATGAGGTCATTCGCACGTAAAGGACCAAATAGGTTAGAAAATAGAATGACATTTTCATCTACATATCTTTGTGCCTCACTATCTAGTGTTTCGTAACTTAAGTAGTCAAAAGCAACACCAGTGTAACGTTCTATGGCTTTCATCGTAAGTTCGTGAATAATATCTTTTTTGTGTTTTAAAATGTCAGGCTCTTTTTTAATGCCAAACATTTTAGACAAAATAGCAGTATTACCTTGTTGTAAGATATTGATATATGCATGTAAAAGTTTCATACGTTGAGGTGTGATTGTATCGAGAAAAAGTGAAGAGGGGACAAAAGTGTCTACTCCTCCACTTTTTTTGGTTTCACTAGGAGCAAGTAAAATTTTCATATGTGAGCCTATGTTAGGTATTTGCAGTGTATTTTATAGAAAATAACTAAAAAAGAGAAATTTTAAAGTATTTTAGAAAAACACTTGACTTTTAAAATGTATTTGTCTATAATTCTCGTCCATTTAAATAGCAATGGCTTTTAAATGATGGTGCTGATGTAGCTCAGCTGGCTAGAGCAGCTGATTTGTAATCAGCAGGTCGGGGGTTCGAGTCCCTTCATCAGCTCCATGAAATTTTATCAGTGTTTGACCAGAAAACATTAATACAGTCTTAAGCAGACGGCTCATGTGATTTATCACATTTTCCTAATTATTTTTAAAATAGTATGCATAAATGTATTTTAATTGGTATGGTGAGTTACTCAAGTGGCCAACGAGGGCGGATTGTAAATCCGCTGACTACGTCTTCGAAGGTTCGAATCCTTCACTCACCACCATATGTGACTATAGTATTTGCGGGCGTAGCTCAGTGGCTAGAGTTCCTGCCTTCCAAGCAGGCTGTCGAGGGTTCGAATCCCTTCGCCCGCTCCACCTATATAGTCTAGATCTGGGAGCTGATGTGAATTAATGATTTACAAAAACTTCACATTACTTACATTCATCAATCACTCATAACAATTTTAAAATAAATAATAGTATATATTAAGCCCATATGGCTCAGGGGTAGAGCACTTCCTTGGTAAGGAAGAGGTCGTGAGTTCAAGTCTCACTATGGGCTCCAGTGTACACAATATGGACAAAAGTGTTACAAATGTGTAGTAGTTCTGTCCATATCAGTATGAATTCTAAGCAACTTTAGGTATAATACTGCCTTTAAACAATAATTTACGCTAGGAGAATAGCATGGCTAAAGAAAAATTCGAACGAACGAAACCGCATGTAAACATCGGTACAATCGGTCACGTTGACCACGGTAAAACAACATTAACAGCTGCAATTACAATGTGTCTTGGACTTAAAAATGGTCAGGCAACAATGGACTACGATCAGATTGATAATGCACCTGAAGAAAAAGAGAGAGGTATTACAATTGCTACTTCTCACGTTGAGTATGAAACAGATACTAGACACTACGCACACGTAGATTGTCCAGGTCACGCAGATTACGTTAAAAACATGATTACTGGTGCTGCTCAAATGGACGGTGCTATTCTTGTAATTGCTTCAACTGATGGACCAATGGCACAAACTAGAGAGCACATTCTCCTTTCTAAGCAAGTTGGTGTACCTTACATTGTTATTTTCTTAAATAAAGAAGATCAACTTGATGATGAAGATAAAGAAGAAATGTTAGAGCTAGTAGAGATGGAAGTGAGAGAACTTCTTTCTGAGTACGATTTCCCAGGTGATGATACACCAATCGTAGCTGGTTCTGCATTCCAAGCACTTGAAGAAGCTAAAGCTGGTACAGCTGGTGAGTGGTCAG
Source organism: uncultured Sulfurovum sp. (assembly GCA_902727855.1). Lineage (GTDB taxonomy): Bacteria > Campylobacterota > Campylobacteria > Campylobacterales > Sulfurovaceae > Sulfurovum. The sequence continues at coordinate 259,107 of CACVAS010000058.1, read as the reverse complement.
AAAAAATTTATCAACTTATGGATGAAGTGGATGCTTACATTCCAGAGCCAAAAAGAGAAACTGATAAAGATTTCCTAATGGCAATTGAAGATATCTTTACTATTCAAGGTCGTGGTACAGTTGTAACAGGTAAAGTTGATCAAGGTAAAGTATGTGTTGCTGATGAAGTTGAGATCGTTGGTCTTAAAGATACTCAGAAAACTACTGTTACTGGTGTTGAGATGTTCCGTAAAGAGATGGATTGTGGTGAAGCTGGAGATAACTGTGGTGTTCTTATCCGTGGTATCGACAAAGAAGCTGTACAAAGAGGTATGGTTCTTTGTAAGCCAGGTTCAATTACTCCTCATACAGAATTTGAAGGTGAGATTTATGTACTTACTAAAGAAGAAGGTGGTAGACATACTCCATTCTTTAACAACTATAGACCACAGTTTTACGTACGTACAACAGACGTAACTGGTTCAGTTCAACTTCAAGATGGTACAGAGATGGTTATGCCAGGGGATAACGTTAAAGTTAATGTTGTACTTATTGCGCCAGTTGCACTTGAACAAGGTACTAAGTTTGCTATCCGTGAAGGTGGTAGAACAGTTGGTGCTGGTGTTGTTTCTAAGATTATTGCTTAAGAGAAACACTTGTAAGAGGTAGTACCTCTTACAAACTTTATCATAGGAGATAACAATGAGAGAAACAGTTCACTTAGGATGTGAGAAATGTACAAGACGTAATTATCACACAACTAAAAACAAAAAAACAACGACAGAGAAACTTGCTCTTAAAAAATACTGTAAATGGTGTAAATGCCATACAGTACATAAAGAGATGAAGCTGTAATATCAATACTGTCATTTGAATAACTTTCAAGTGACAACCTAAAATATATTTAGGCCAATAGCTCAGTTGGTAGAGCACTGGTCTCCAAAACCAGGTGCCGTGGGTTCGAGTCCCTCTTGGCCTGCCACAAAAAAGGTAACAAACATGGGAAAATTTTCAACATTTATAGCTAACGCGAAAGCGGAGATACATAAAGTAATATTTCCAACAAAAATACAAGTAAGACAAGCATTTTTCGCAGTTATTCTCGTTGTAACTGTAATATCAATATTTTTAGCGTTGGTTGACTTATTGATGTCATCAATCGTATCATCAGTTTTATAGGATAAAGAATGGCTTTTCAATGGTATGCAATTCAAACATATTCAGGTTCTGAACAATCTGTAAAAAAAGCAATTGAACAACTTGTAATCGATCATGGAATTGAAGAAAAAGTTGAACGTATTGTTGTTCCAACCGAAGAAGTAATAGAAGTTAAAAATGGTGAAAAGAAAATCACTGAGAGAACACTATACTCAGGGTATGCTTTTGCACATATAGACCTGGATACTAGTTTATGGCACAAGATTCAATCTTTACCAAGAGTATCTAGATTTATCGGTGAACAAAAGACACCTACAGCACTGGCAGAGTCTGATGTTAAAAACATTTTAGAAAAACTGGAAAAAAAGTCTGCACCTCGTCCAAAAGTTGATTTTGAAAAAGGTGAAATGGTTCGTATTGTTGATGGATCGTTCTCTAACTTTACAGGAATGGTAGAAGAGTATGACCTTGATCATGGTACGTTAAAATTAAATGTTTCAATTTTTGGTAGAAATACACCAGTTGAAATCTTATATACACAAGTAGAGAAAATTATATAGTCTTTTTTAAAAGACTATTACAGTGAATTTCTCTAAGGCTTTAGTCGAAGCTTTAGTGAAATAAGCCTGTAAGAAGGTATCGTATAGGTACATTGAAAGATTGGTTTTACCAACCTTTAAGAAGTATAAATTTTATAGAAGGAAAAAAAGATGGCAAAAAAAGTATCTGAAAAGTTTAAAATGATGATCCCTGCGGGATCTGCAAATCCATCACCACCGGTAGGTCCAGCACTTGGACAACGTGGTGTAAATATTATGGAGTTTTGTAAAGCATTTAATGAAAAAACAAAAGACATGATGGGCTTTAAAGTACCAGTAGAAGTGACTGTTTACAGTGACAAAAGTTTTACAATGGAGACAAAGCAACCACCTGCATCTGAGCTTATTTTAAAAGCAGCAGGACTTAAAAAAGGTACAGATAATCCTATTACCAATAAAGTTGGGTCAATCAATAAAGCAAAACTTGATGAAATCATTGAGAGAAAAATTGTTGATATGAACACTAGAGATAAAGAGATGGCAGCAAAAATTATTGCTGGTACTTGTAGATCAATGGGCGTTGAAATAGTAGATTAATATCTATTGAGTTAAAGATGCTATTTGAATTAAGTACAAATAGCAACGTTGTCACATGGACAACTTTAGCTAATAACTCATTCAATGAGTAAAATTTGAGTTTAATGAGATAATCATAACCACAGATTGAATGTGGGAGCATAAAAGCGGAGAAATATAATGGCAAAAAAACCAAGTAAAAGAAGAGAAGCACTATTACAAAAAGTAGATGTTACAAAAGAGTATGGTGTAGATGAAGCGATGGAAACACTTAGTGGTTTAAAATCAGCTAAGTTTGATGAGACTGTTGAAGTTGCACTTAATTTGAATGTTGACCCTAGACATGCAGATCAAATGGTAAGAGGTTCAGTGGTACTTCCTCATGGAACAGGTAAAAAAGTAAGAGTAGCTGTATTTGCTAAAGATGCAAAAGCAGATGAAGCAAAAGCTGCAGGTGCCGATATTGTTGGTGCTGCAGACCTTATTGAAGAGATTCAAGCAGGTAATATTAATTTTGATACAGTGATCTCTACACCTGACATGATGGGTGTACTTGGTAAAGTAGCACGTATACTTGGTCCAAAAGGTTTAATGCCTAACCCAAAGACTGGTACAGTAACTATGGATGTGACAAAAGCTGTTACTGAAGCAAAAGCTGGTAAGGTTAACTTTAGAGTTGACAAGAAAGGTAATATCCATGCGGGTATTGGTAAGGTGAGTTTTGGTAAAGATAAAATCAAAGAAAACTTTATCATGTTACTTGAAACTGTAAACAAAGCTAAGCCTGCATCTGCAAAAGGTAGATACATTAGCAATGCAGCTATTTCACTTACAATGAGTCCTGCAGTGACTTTAGATACTTCTGAAGTAATGGATATCAAGTAAATCGACTATGGGGCAATGAGTTATTAAAACTTATTGCTTTATTTTTAAAATGAAGTTTTAATATCATTAAAGTTTCCTTTTGAGAATAGTCTCAATTAAATTTAGGTCAAAGACAATAGGGGCGAAAGCTTAATTATCATGTTTGAAGAAATATGAAAGTGTCATGTATATCTTAGGATATTGGCATACCCTTTTGTAGGTCGAAAGGAGAAATATATGACTAGAACAAGAAAAGAAGAACTTGTTACAGAAATGACAGCAGAGTTTAAAGAAGCTGGTGCAATTATCGTTTGTGATTACAAAGGTATGTCTGTTTCAGACCTTGAATTTGTTAGAAACTTGGCTAAAGATGAAGAATCTAAAGTGCAAGTTGTTAAAAACAAACTTGCACGTATTGCATTAAAAAATGCAGGTTGTGAAGACATAGAATTTACAGATACAAACTTAGTTGTTTGGGGTGACACTCAAGTACTACCTTGTAAAATTGCCGATAAAGCTGCTACAGAATTTAAAGATAAGTTTTCAATTAAAACTGGTTTAATCCAGGGTGAAGTTGCAAGTATGGAAACCATTAATGCAATGGCTAAACTTCCTACTAGAGATGAGCTTATTGGTATGCTCCTTAATGTATGGAATGCACCAGTGCAGAACTTTACAATTGGAATGGATGCATTATCTAAAAAATTAGAAGAAGAAGCATAGAGTGGTGAGAGCCACTAGGCTCTTTTAATTTGAAAATGCATAGACATTTTATACATATATTTTAAGGAATTAAAAATGGCAACAACTAAAGAAGATGTTCTTGAGTTTATCTCAAACATGTCAGTACTTGAGCTTTCTGAGCTTGTAAAAGAATTTGAAGAGAAATTTGGCGTATCTGCACAGGCTACAGTAGTAGCTGGTGGTGCTGCTGCTGGTGGTGAAGCTGTAGAAGAGCAAACTGAGTTTGACGTAGTACTTACAGATGCTGGAGCTAAGAAAATTAATGCAATTAAAGTTGTAAGAGCTATTACAGGTCTTGGACTTAAAGAAGCAAAAGCTGCTGTTGAAGAAGTACCATCTGTACTTAAAGAAGCTGCATCTAAAGAAGAAGCTGAAGAATTCAAAAAGCAAATTGAAGAAGCTGGCGCTAAGTGTGAGCTTAAATAAGTTTTCTTTTGTTAGAACGTTTTCTGGGCAAAGCCCAGTAAAACTACGCTAACGCTGAGTTAATTTCAGCAGTTGGCTCATGTGACTAGTCACATTTAGTAACACTGCTATCTTTCAGATATAGTTAAAAGCTATTCGGAGACATTTCATACCCTCCTCTAATAGTTTCTTTGTGTATCTAAACACCTTTAGAATAGTTCTAAATAAACGATACTTAAATTTAACCATTACTAACACCACTACAAGGACAAACATGCTAAATTCTTTGCATTCTGGTAACAGACTTCGTGTTGATTTTTCTAAAACAGCAAGAGAGATCGAAATTCCAAATTTACTTCAGCTTCAACAAAAAAGTTATGAAAACTTTTTAATGATGGGAGAGAAAGATAGAAAAAACTCTACATTAGAGAGAGTATTTAAATCTGCATTCCCGATTCATGATCAACAAAACAGAGTAACATTGAGCTACAAAAACTCTGAGATTGTGAAGCCTAAATATACAGTAAGAGAATGTATGGAGAGAGGTTTAACGTATTCTGTATCATTAAAAATGAACATCTCTTTGACTATTTGGAATAGAGATGAAAAGTCAGGTGAAAAGTTAGATCCAAAAGAGATTAAAGAGCAGGCAGTTTTTGTACGTGATATACCTTTAATGACAGACAGAACTTCATTTGTTATTAATGGTGTTGAAAGAGTTATTGTTAATCAACTACACAGATCACCTGGGGTTATTTTTAAAGAAGAAGAGGGGACAACCATTGGTTCACCACTTTTATATTCTGCTCAGATTATCCCTGACCGTGGTTCATGGTTGTACTTTGAGTATGATTCTAAAGATATTCTTTATGCACGTATTAATAAAAGAAGAAAAATACCAGCAACGATTCTTTTTAGAGCATTAGACTACTCTAAAGATGATATTGTAAAACTATTTTATACAACAAAAAATATTACAATTAAAAACAATAGAGCACTTATAAAATTTAATGTCGATGATTTTGGTGGTAGAGCAGAGTATGATGTTAGAGATGTAGATGGCAATGTGATTATCAATGCAGGGAAAAGACTTACCAAAAAGAAAGCACAGAAATTCTTAGATGACGGTCTTGAGTGGATAGAGTATCCATTAGAAGTTTTGATAGAAAGATATTTAGCTTCACCAGTGATTGATCAAGAGAGTGGAGAAGTATTGTATGATGTGGTAACACCTCTGGATGAAGCAAAACTTAAAAAGATGATGGAACAGGGTATCAGCAATATTGAGATTATTGATGACCTTGCAGAAGGTGCAGATAGATCAATTATTAATGCATTTATTGCTGATCAAGAATCACTAAGATTATTGAAGCAAACTGAAGAGATAGATGATGAAAACGTACTCTCTGCAATTCGTATCTATAAAGTAATGAGACCAGGTGAACCAGTGACACCAGAGGCTGCAAAAACATTTTTAAAACAACTTTTCTTTGATGCAGAAAGATATGACTTAACGAAAGTTGGTCGTATGAAGATGAATCACAAGTTGGGACTAGATATTCCAGAGTATGCAACAATACTTACAGCTGAAGATCTTATTAATACTGTGAAATACTTGATTAAAGTAAAAAATGGTAAAGGTCACATTGATGATAGAGATCATTTAGGTAACAGAAGAATTAGAGCAATTGGTGAGCTTCTTGGTAATGAGTTACATAAAGGTCTCATTAAGATGCAAAAGGCCATTCGTGACAAGATGACTACTGTCTCTGGTACGATTGATGAACTGATGCCTCATGATTTGGTAAATTCTAAAATGATTACTAACACAATTTTAGAGTTTTTCTCTTCAGGACAACTGTCACAGTTTATGGATCAGACGAACCCTCTTTCAGAAGTAACACATAAAAGAAGACTCTCCGCACTAGGAGAAGGTGGTCTTGTTAAAGAGAGAGCAGGATTTGAAGTAAGAGATGTTCACCCGACGCATTATGGACGTATTTGTCCGATAGAGACACCAGAGGGACAAAATATTGGTCTTATCAATACACTTGCGACGTACTCAAAAGTAAATGAGCATGGGTTTATTGAAGCACCATATAAAGTGGTAAAAGATTGTCAAGTGACTGATGAGATTGTCTATATTACAGCAACACAAGAAGAAGATAAGTGTATCGCACCAGCATCAACTAAAGTGACTGAAGATGGGCGTATTGAAGAAGAGCTCATTGAAACTAGACTTAATGGAAACATTGAGCTTAATGAAGCAACACGTGTAGATCTTATTGATATTTCACCATTAATGATTTCTGGTTCTGCCGCGGCATTGATTCCATTTTTGGAGCACGATGATGCTAACCGTGCACTAATGGGTTCAAATATGCAACGTCAGGCTGTGCCATTACTTAAAACGGATGCACCAGTTGTTGGTACAGGTATGGAAGCGATTGTAAGTCGTGATGCCTGGGAAGCTGTAAAAGCTAGAAGAGAAGGTACGGTAGAAAAAGTTGATTCTAAAAACATCTATGTGATGGGCGAAGATGAAACAGGTGTATTTATAGACCACTACCCACTTGAAAAAAATATGAGAACCAACCAAAATACTACTTTTACTCAAACTGCCATTGTGAAGCTTGGTGATAAAATTGCTAAAGGTCAAGTGATTGCCGATGGTGCCAATATGGATCAAGGGGAACTTGCTATTGGTAAAAATATTATGGTTGCCTTTATGCCTTGGTATGGATACAACTACGAAGATGCAATCATTATCTCTGAGAAAATCATCCGAGAGGATACATTTACTTCTGTACATACGTATGAGAAAGAGGTAGAGGCAAGAGAACTTAAGCATGGTACAGAAGAAATTACGCGAGATATTCCAAATATTCGTGAAGATGAACTTCTTCACTTAGATGAGTCAGGTATTGTACAGTTAGGTACTTATGTGAAGCCAGGTATGATTCTAGTAGGTAAAGTAAGCCCTAAAGGTGAGATTAAGCCAACGCCAGAAGAGAGACTATTACGTGCTATTTTTGGTGAAAAAGCAGGGCATGTGGTCAATAAATCACTGTATTGTCCAGCGTCTATGGAAGGTGTGGTTGTAGATATTAAAGTCTTTACTAAAAAAGGCTATGAAAAAGATGCACGTGCCATTCAGGCTTATGAAGAGGAAAAATCAGTATTAGATGGTGATCATCATGATCAACTCTTAATGATCGATAGAGAAGAGATGTTAAGAATTGCATCATTCCTTTCTGATAAAGAGTTAGCCCAAGATGTGACTATAGGTGATACTGAATTTAATGTAGGTAGTAAAATCTCTGAGGAGACGATTAAAGAGGTCAATAGATTTGCACTACGTGGTGTGGTACAATCTTATGATGTACAGACTCAAAAAGAGTACGAATCTCTTAAAAACTACTTCTTAAAACAAAAGAAGAGACTTAAAAATGAGCATGAAGAGAAGTTAACTATCTTAGAGAAAGATGATATCTTACCTTCAGGTGTGACTAAACTTGTTAAGATTTATATAGCGACTAAAAGAAAACTTAAAGTCGGAGATAAAATGGCAGGGCGTCACGGAAACAAAGGTATTGTTTCTAATATTGTTCCAGAGATTGACATGCCATATATGGAAGATGGTCGTCCTGTTGAGATTATCTTAAATCCACTAGGGGTTCCATCACGTATGAACATTGGGCAAATCCTTGAAGTACACTTAGGACTTGTTGGGAAAAGACTTGGTGAGCAAATTGAAGGTATGTTTAATGACCAACAAGCAAGCTTTATTCAAGATCTTAGAGCTAAAATGATTGAAATTGCAGATGTGGCAAAACTCATGAATGCCAAAGAACTTTTAGGAAATATGTCAGATGATGACTTACTCAAGTACGGAAGAGACTGGTCAATAGGTGTAAAATTTGGTGCACCTGTATTTGAAGGTACCAATCAGGTAGAGTTTGATAAGTTATTTGAGTTGGCAAAAATTGACTCGGATGGGAAGATGAAACTTTTTGATGGTAAAACAGGTGAAGCGATGATTGAGAGAGTCAACGTTGGGTATATGTATATGCTTAAACTACACCACCTTGTAGATGAAAAAGTACATGCTCGTTCAACGGGACCTTACTCACTTGTGACACAGCAGCCTGTAGGGGGTAAAGCACTCTTTGGTGGACAAAGATTTGGTGAGATGGAAGTTTGGGCACTTGAAGCATATGGTGCGTCACACATTCTTAAAGAGATGTTGACAATTAAGTCAGATGATGTTGAAGGTAGAAGTAAGGCATATAGAGCACTTACAAAAGGTGAATCTGTTCCAGAGTCAGGTGTACCTGAAACCATGTTCGTATTGACCAAAGAGCTTCAGGCTCTTGGATTAGATACTGAGTTATATGAGAGTAAAAAAGAAGTGGAGGGTGAAAATGAGTAAGTTATTAGAGAATTTAACACCAATAGATCTTAACAGTGAAGAGAGACCAAAGGATATTGCAGCCTTACAGCTTAGAGTTGCAAGTCCAGAGAAGGTACTTTCTTGGTCTTACGGTGAGGTGAAAAAACCAGAAACGATTAACTATAGAACACTTAAACCTGAGCGTGATGGTCTTTTTTGTGCAAAAATATTTGGACCTATACGAGACTATGAGTGTCTTTGTGGAAAGTACAAAAAAATGCGTTATAAAGGCGTCGTATGTGAAAAATGTGGTGTTGAAGTTACTTCTTCAAAAGTAAGAAGAAACCGTATGGGACATATAGACTTAATTGCCCCTGTGGCACATATTTGGTATGTATCATCACTACCATCACGTATTGGTACGCTCCTTGGCGTTAAAATGAAAGACCTTGAACGTGTATTGTATTATGAAGCATATATAGTAAAAACACCAGGTGAAGCTTCTTATGATAATGAAGGTACAAACCCTCTTGCAAAATATGATGTACTCAATGAAGAGCAATACCAACAGATTTCACAACGTTTTGGTGACACAGGACTAGATGCTAGAATGGGTGGGGAGATTGTTCAAGAGCTTCTTGGAGACTTGGATTTGGTTGAAATGTTTAACCAACTTAAAGAAGATATAGAAGCAACAAAATCTGAAGCGAAAAGAAAGACTATTGTTAAACGTTTGAAGGTTATTGAGGCATTTTTACATTCAGGAAACAGACCAGAGTGGATGATGTTGACGCAACTGCCAGTTCTTCCACCTGATTTACGTCCACTTGTAAGTCTTGATGGTGGAAAGTTTGCAGTATCAGATGTCAATGACCTTTACAGAAGAGTGATTAACCGTAATCAACGTCTTAAGAGACTTGTGGAACTTGATGCGCCTGAGATTATTGTAAGAAACGAAAAGCGTATGTTGCAAGAAGCTGTTGATGCGTTATTTGATAACGGTAGACGTGGAAATGCAGTTAAAGGTGCAAACAAAAGACCACTGAAATCACTTTCAGAAGTGATTAAAGGTAAGCAAGGACGTTTCCGTCAAAACCTACTTGGTAAGCGTGTTGACTTCTCTGGACGTTCTGTTATTGTTGTTGGGCCAGACTTACGTATGGACCAATGTGGACTTCCTAAAAAAATGGCTATTGAACTCTTTAAACCACACCTTATGGCAAAACTAGAAGAAAAAGGTTATGCAACAACGCTGAAGCAAGCGAAAAAAATGATTGAAAAGAAAGAAAATGAAGTATGGGAGTGTTTAGAAGAGGTTGTTGAGAATTACCCTATCTTGTTAAACCGTGCACCAACACTTCACAAGCTTTCTATTCAGGCATTTCACCCAAGATTGATTGAGGGTAAAGCGATTCAGTTGCACCCACTTGTATGTTCTGCGTTTAATGCCGATTTCGATGGGGATCAAATGGCGGTACACGTACCACTTTCAGATGAAGCAATAGCTGAGGCTAAAGTATTGATGCTTGCTTCTATGAACATTTTGCTTCCAGCCTCAGGTAAAGCGATTGCTGTACCTTCACAAGATATGATTTTGGGACTTTATTATCTTACATTAGAAAAAGATGATGTAAAGGGTGAACATAAACTCTTTGCAAACTTTGAAGAGGTTGAAATTGCGTTTGAACAGCAGTCACTTGACCTTAATGCACGTATTAGAACAGTAATTGATGGTCAAATTTCTAAGTCAACAGCAGGTCGACTCATATTAAAGTCAATTATTCCAGATTATGTACCAGAGAAATACTGGAATAAGGTGTTAAAGAAAAAAGACATTGGAACACTTGTTGACTACATCTATAAAATAGGTGGTGTTTCTGAGACTGCTGGATTCCTTGATAAACTTAAAGATATGGGTTTCAAATATGCGACAAAAGTAGGTGTATCTATTTCTATTGATGATATTATCATTCCTGAAATAAAAGAGGCTAGTGTTTTAGGGGCAAAAGAAGAGGTAAAAGAGATTCAAAGACAATTTGGTGCTGGGCTTTTAACCGATCAAGAACGATACAATAAAATTATTGATATTTGGACAGATTCAAACAATACTATTGCTGAGGGTCTTATGGGACTTATTAAAGCAGATAAAGATGGGTTTAACTCTGTTCATATGATGGCTGACTCGGGGGCAAGAGGTTCTGCCGCTCAAATTAGACAGCTCTCAGGTATGAGGGGACTCATGGCAAAATCAGATGGATCTATTATTGAGACACCAATTACATCAAACTTCCGTGAAGGGCTAAATGTACTTGAGTACTTTATTTCAACTCACGGAGCAAGAAAAGGTCTTGCCGATACAGCACTTAAAACAGCCAACGCCGGATACTTGACAAGAAAGTTGATTGATGTTGCACAAAATGTTAAGATTGCTATGACAGACTGTGGTACTCATGAAGGTGTTGAAGTCTCAGACATTGTTGTAGGTAATGAAATGATTGAACCATTGGCAGATCGTATTTATGGTAGAGTATTGGCCAAAGACGTGATTGATCCAATTACTTCTGAAGTACTTGTTTCTGAAGGCACCATGATTGATGAAGAAACAGCTACACGTGTAGAAGAAGCAGGTGTACGTTCTGTGAATATGAGAGCACCGTCTACATGTAAAGCACAAAAAGGTATCTGTGCTAAGTGTTACGGGCTTAATATGGCAGATAATAAAATTGTAAAACGTGGAGAGGCGGTTGGTGTTATTGCAGCACAGTCTATTGGTGAGCCAGGAACACAGCTTACACTACGTACTTTCCACACCGGTGGTACAGCAACGGCAGGTAAAGAAGAGCGTACGGTTGTTGCAACAAAAGAAGGGTTTGTAAGATATTACAACCTTAATGTATATAAAAATACAGAAGGTAAACTCATTGTAGCCAACAGAAGAAATGCGGGTGTTCTCTTGGTTGAACCTAAGATTAAAGCGATTACTTCTGGTACTGTGTCTGTCGTTGTTACGCATGATGAAATCGTGATCTCTGTCAAAGGAACAGGCGATGAAGTAAAGTATAATCTTAGAAAGTCCGATGTGGCTAAATCTAACGAACTTGCTGGGGTTGCTGGTAATATTGAAGGAAAGCTTTACTTACCACTTAATGATGGTGAAAAAGTTGAAGAGGGTGATTCTATTGTTGAAGTGATTAATGAGGGGTGGTCAGTACCATCACGAATTCCATTTGCTTCAGAACTTAAAGTAGAAAATGGTGCACCAGTGACACAAGAAGTGGTCTCAGAGTCAAAAGGTGCAGTCAAATTCTTCCTACTCAAAGGGGATTATTTAGCACCAACAGAAAAGTTTAATGCTGGCACTAAGGTAGATGAGAAAGGTCTCTTTGCTGTTGTTGTTGATGATAACAATAGAGAGGCAGCAAGACACTATATCTCTAGAGGGTCTGTTGTAAATGTTGACAGTAATGCAAAAGTTGCAAAAGGAGATACTCTTTCTGCTCCAGAAACTTCTTCACAAGTCGTTATCGCTGAATGGGATCCATATTCGGAGCCTATTATCGCAGAACAAAAAGGTACAGTAAAGTTTGAAGACATTATTCCAGGTGTGACAGCTGTAGAGCAATTTGATGAGATTACAGGAGATACAAGACTTGAACTGAATGAGTACATTCCTTCTGCCTACAAACCAGCTATATTACTAGCAACTGACAATGGTGAAATTATACGTTATCAATTAGGTGCAAAGTCAAGCCTTTATGTACAAGACGGAGATGTTGTCAATATTGCAGATATCTTGGCAAAAATACCAAAAGCAGCGATTAAGTCACAAGATATTACTGGGGGTCTTCCAAGAGTTTCTGAACTTTTTGAGGCTAGACGTCCTAAAGATATTGCCCTGATTGCACAAATTGATGGTGTTGTAAGTTTTGGTAAGCCTCTACGTGGTAAAGAGAGATTGATTGTTTCTGGAGAAAATGACCAGATTACAGAGCAGTTTATTGACAAAAATAAATCTGCACTTGTGCATGCAGGTGACTATGTGCACGCAGGTGAAAAGTTGACAGATGGCATTGTCTCAAGTCATGACATTTTAGCAGCACTAGGTGAGAAAGCGCTTTACGAGTATATTGTTGCTGAAGTACAGATGGTTTATCGTCGTCAAGGGGTAAACATTTCAGATAAACACATTGAAATTGTGACATCACAGATGATGAGACAGGTAAAAGTTGTTGAGTCTGGTGACTCTAAATTTATAGCTGGAGATATTATCTCACGTCGTAAATTTAAAGAAGAGAATGAATCTGTAATTAAACTTGGTGGAGAACCATCGATTGCTGAGCCAATGCTTGTAGGTATTACACGTTCAGCCGTTGGAGCAGACTCTATCATCTCTGCTGCATCATTCCAAGATACAACAAAAGTACTTACTTCTGCATCTATTGCAGGTACTATAGATGGACTTGAAGATTTAAAAGAAAATGTTGTTATCGGTCGTCTCATCCCAGTGGGTACTGGAATGATTGACAACAAAAAGATTAAGTTAACTGCTGCTGAGTAGTGATAAAGTAGACTGTTTCTGCTATAGTCAGAAACAGTCTGAAACCGTTCTGAAACACCCTCTTTCTACGAACAATAAGAAAAACCAAAGACTATTTCGATATAATATGCCTCAAAAAATCTGTTACAATTTTGCCCAGATAAAAGTGGTTTAGGACCATTTTTATGTGGTGTAAGAACCCAGATTCAAGAGACATTGATCTCAATTCAAACTAACTAAATAGAAAGGATTACGATTTGCCTACAATTAACCAATTGATTCGTAAAGAACGTAAAAAGCAAGTGAAAAAATCAAAATCACCTGCACTTGTAAAATGTCCTCAAAGAAGAGGCGTTTGTACTAGAGTTTATACTACAACTCCAAAGAAACCTAACTCAGCACTTAGAAAAGTTGCTAAAGTAAGATTAACATCTGGATTTGAAGTTATTTCATACATCGGTGGTGAGGGACATAACTTACAAGAGCACTCAATCGTACTAGTACGTGGAGGTAGAATTAAAGATTTACCAGGTGTTAAATATCATATTGTTCGTGGTGCACTTGATGCTTCAGGTGTTCAAGGTAGAACAGTTGCAAGATCTAAATATGGTACTAAAAGACCTAAAAAATAGATAGAGTATTGGTAAAACATTAGATTCTCTTCAGCAGAGGATTATCGAAATTCATTTCGTTTTGATGAACATCAAAAATGTGAGAGCTGAATAACATTGAGTATCAGTAATATACTGAGAAGAAAAGACAGAAATTCATTTAGAATTTTTGAGTAAATTATGAAAATTGAAGGAAAACAATGAGAAGAAGAAAAGCTCCCGTCAGACCAGTACTTCCAGATCCTGTTTATGGATCAAAAGTATTAACAAAATTTATCAATGCAGTAATGCTTGATGGTAAGAAGAGTACAGCGCAAAAAGTAATGTACGCAGCGTTAGAGAGAATTGAATCAAAATCTGGTGAAAAAGGTATTGAAGTCTTCAACAAAGCTATGGATAACGTAAAACCAGTCATGGAAGTTAAATCTAGAAGAGTTGGTGGAGCTACATACCAAGTGCCTATCGAAGTAAGACCAGTTAGACAACAGTCAATGGGTATTAGATGGATAGTAGATGCGGCAAGAAAAAGAAATGAAAGAACTATGATGGAGCGTTTAAGTAATGAACTTATGGATGCTGCAACAGAAAAGGGTTCTGCTTTCAAGAAGAAAGAAGATACGTACAAAATGGCAGAAGCTAATAAAGCATTTGCTCACTATAGATGGTAAGGAAATAAGTTATGGCAAGAACGCATAAACTTAATGACGTAAGAAACATCGGTATCGCTGCGCACATTGATGCAGGTAAAACAACAACCACTGAAAGAATTCTTTTCTATACAGGTGTTGAGCACAAAATTGGTGAAGTACATGATGGTGCTGCAACAATGGACTGGATGGAGCAAGAGCAAGAAAGAGGTATTACCATTACTTCTGCTGCGACTACTTGTGAGTGGTCTGGTAAGCAAATCAACATCATCGATACTCCAGGTCACGTTGACTTTACTATTGAAGTTGAGCGTTCTATGAGAGTACTTGATGGTGCAGTATCTGTATTCTGTGCTGTTGGTGGGGTTCAACCACAATCTGAGACAGTATGGAGACAAAGAAACCGTTATGGTGTACCTTCAATTGTATTTGTAAACAAGTACGATAGAACAGGTTCTGACTTTTATGAAGTTGAAAGACAAATTGTAGAGAGACTTAAAGGTAACCCTGTTCCAATTCAATTACCTATTGGTGCTGAAGAAAATTTCCAAGGTGTTGTAGACCTTGTTAAAATGAAAGCAATCGTTTGGGATCAAGATGCGGCAATGGGCTCTAACTACCATGTAGAAGAGATTCCAGAAGATATGGCAGAAATATCAGCTACGTACCGTGAAAAGCTAATCGAAAGTATTTCTGAAGCTGATGGTAATGATGAGCTTATGGAAAAATATATGGAAGGTGAAGAGCTTACTGAAGATGAAATCGTTGAAGGTATAAAAGCTGCAACTATTGGTATGCACATCGTTCCTATGACTGTGGGTAGTGCTTTTAAAAACAAAGGTGTTCAAACTTTACTTGACGCTGTTGTTGCTTATCTTCCATCTCCTGTTGAAGCACCTGCAATTAAAGGTACTGAAATGGATGATGAAGAGAAAGAAGTCACTGTTGAGTCTACAGATGAGGGTGAATTTGCTTCACTTGCATTTAAGATTATGACAGATCCATTTGTTGGTCAGTTAACATTTATCCGTGTATACCGTGGTTCTTTAGAGTCTGGTTCTTACGTACTTAACTCTACAAAAGAGAAGAAAGAGCGTATCGGCCGTATCATGAAGATGCACGCGATTAAAAGAGAAGAAGTTTCTGAGATTTACGCTGGTGAAATCGGCGCAGTTGTTGGTCTTAAAAATACAACAACAGGTGATACACTTTGTTCAGATAAAGATAAAGTTGTACTTGAAAGAATGGACTTCCCAGATCCAGTTATCTCTGTTGCGGTTGAGCCTAAAACAAAAGCGGATCAAGAGAAAATGGGACTTGCACTTGGTAAACTTGCTGCAGAAGATCCGTCTTTCCGTGTTGCTACAGATGAAGAGTCTGGTCAAACTATTATTTCAGGAATGGGTGAACTTCACCTTGAAATTCTTGTAGATAGAATGAAAAGAGAGTTTAAAGTTGAAGCAGAAGTAGGTGCGCCACAAGTTGCATACCGTGAAGGTATTAGAAACGCTGTTGAAAAAGAGTACAAGTACGCTAAACAATCTGGTGGACGTGGACAATTTGGACATGTATATCTTAGAATTGAACCACAAGAACCAGGATTTGGTTATGAGTTTGTTGACGCTGTTAAAGGTGGGGTTGTTCCAAAAGAGTTTATCCAGCCGGTTAACAAAGGTATTCAAGAGTCTATGCAAAGAGGTATTCAAGCGGGTTACCCTGTAGAAGATGTAAAAGTAACACTTTATGATGGTTCTTACCATGATGTTGATTCATCTGAAATGGCATTTAAACTTGCAGGATCTATGGGTTTCAGAGATGGATGTAGAGAAGCGAGTCCATTTATACTTGAGCCAAATATGAAAGTTGAAGTTGAAGTACCTGAAGACTACATGGGTGATGTCATTGGTGACGTTGCTAAACGTAGAGGTCAAGTCAATGGTATGGATGACAGAGCTGGAAACAAAATTGTTAACGCATTTGTTCCACTTTCTGAAATGTTCGGTTATTCAACAGACTTACGTTCAATGACACAAGGTCGTGCAACGTACGCAATGGAGTTTGACCATTATGCTGAAGTACCAGCAAATGTTGCTAAAGAAATTATAGAAAAGAGAAATAGTTAATATTCTATTTCTCTTCACAGATTAAGTTAGATAGAGTTTTTTTATTATCTAACTTATGTAATTGTCAAAATAGGATAACCAAATAATTACGTATATTTTGGTTAAAGTTATTAAGATTAAGAAAACTATATTTTTAAATATAGTATGATAATTAATAATTAATTAAGGGAATGATATGGGATATTCTAAAGAATTGTATTTAAAAAACGCTAATAAGCAAGAAAATGCATATATAATAGAAGACGAAAGATTGGATGATACTAAAGTAATTAGTATCAATATTAAAAAAGATAGAACAAAATTAGATGGCGGTAATAAAAAAGAATATTACTATGGAAAAAGGTAGTAATAATCTTAAGTTTGAACAGATAAAGAGAGAAGTAGAATATAATAAAAGAAATTATTTACTTTTCTCAATAATATTTGTTATTGGAGCTATATTAGGAACATACCTTAAATCAATGCCTTTTTTTTTGATTGTTCTTAGTAGTTTATTGTTATTTTATTGGGAAAATATAAATATATTTTTTTCTAATTTTAAATATACCATGGATAAAACCAACTTTAAATTTTACATCCCATATATTTATGATAATAATAAAAAATTATATAATGTCCGTGTAGATGGTATTTCTTTAGCAAAAGAAGTTAAAGTATTTAGCAAAGGTAAAAGTTATATCTTTACAGCATCTGAAGAGTTATCAAATGAATATAAACATTATATTGTTGAGATCTTAAATTTTAAAGATATTTTTTATGATTCCAATAGGTTAAATATTTTTTTTACAATGTCTGTATTGATAATTAATATTTTATATATGCTGATTATGTTGTCACTTTATGTAAACAAAGATTCTAGTGTATTTCTTTCAAAAGAAGTTTTGATTATTCTATGTACAGTTGTCTTTTTTATAACAATTATATTCATTCTAGGTAAGGTTAATCCGGTTTCAAAAAATCTAACTAAATACTTAGATGACAATAAGCTTTCAAGTATTTTAGACAAGGTTACCATTCATAAATCAATAGATGGAAATCTAAGTGAAGTTACAATGACTGAAGTAAAAACTTTCTTTGATGAAACTATTAAGACGATAAATGATAGAAAAGCACAGGTATTGCAGATATCTACACCAATATTTTATTTAGCTCAAATGACAATTTTAGTTAGTTATCAGTAATTAAAGATAAAAGAGAGAGAATGCCAGAAATTAAGAGAGTTAAAGAAAATTATCTTGTAATACAATTAGAACAATTACTTACAATTAAAAAAGAATTATTGCATACTAAGAGAATATGTAGTTATTTTTCTACTAATTCAGATCCCTATGCAGATATTTATCAATATAACCTTCAGAGAGTTAATATATTTCTTAATAAAATTGAGGATATTAAGACTAGTGCCTTAAAAATTCAAAATAAAGAAAAAGTTTATCAGTTCTTAATTGAAGTTGCAAGACTTCAAAAACTGATCACAGCAGTATTAGATGGATTAAAATTATTAAAAGACAGCATACGTCAACATGGGGAAGAAGCATTTAATCAGTATATCCCTAAAGCTGATTTAGGTAGAAGATACTCAAGTAAAGCAATTTCGACTTTTATTAGATCATATATGACAGAAGTATTAGATTGTTGTGATAATGATAAGAATGCAAAAGCTTTAATTGTATGGACATTTAGAAATGAATTTCAATCAAAGGAAAAAATTAATCCAAGAGCTATAGAAACACCTCACTATTATTATGATTTACCATATTTTATACCAAATATTTTTCATGAATTGAATCATATTGCTTCATCTATACCTAATCCAAGTGATGATTTTTTACCTTACAAAAAGTTAAATAGTAATATAGAAACTACATTCAAAATGATCGAAAAGGAACATCAGTTTTCTATCAATAATGGGCTTGCTGAAGAGATTACATCAGATATATTCGCATATGATTTGTTAGGCCCATCATATCTATATTCAAGTTTTTATTCAATTATGTATTCTGGTATGGATAATTTGTTTTTAGAAACAGAAGACTCTACTCATTATCCATTAATTAACCTTGATATTAATGAAAATAGTAAGCAAGAGGAGCAAGATACATTTGCACATGTGATTGAAATACAATTAAGAATGATGATTTTAATTCAATATGCATTAGGAGATAATTCCCTAAATGATGTTACTCAACAAAACATAAGAGATTTACAGTGTGTAATGCAGAATACTTTCAATACTGAGGATACGAGTTCTTCGTTACTTCATTCATATAAAAGTAGGATAGAAACTGGTGATGCCATTGATAATCAAAACTTCAATCATTTTGTAAACCTTATAGACCGATTAAACTCCAGCGTTGAGAGTATTTGTGAAAACTTTACTGATCATATTATCATAAATTTTAACAGTGAAATCAATTACAAAAGCATATTTATGAATATTTGGCAAGAGAAGTTACAAAATAGTACAATGGTTTTTCACAGAAATAGTCTGCGAGAAGGTATCTTAAAGCAAATTTTTCCTATTGATACTTATTCAGGTTTTACTTATGACCCTTATGAATTAACATTTTTCAAGCCTAGAGAGACAGTTAATATTGAAAGAAAAATTGATACTTACTTTAAAGAACATACAGGGGTTAAGTATAAGCATGGGAAGGATTATTCCCAATACAAGTCATTCGGTATATATAATAATATCGCAATAAGAAAAAAATCTAAAGAGATAAAACGAGAGCTTGTTGAAGATTTCTTAATTAATAGTGCACAGGAGGATTTGCAACTTTATACATATAAGGTAGCCATGGTGAAATTATCAGAGGGCACTAATGAAGTTATTGCTCCTAAAGGGCTTAGTGCAATGTTTCAAATCCAATTAAAAAATCAGGGTCCGAATAATATTAGGAAAGCATATGACTGCATATTAGATATTTTGAAAGAACAGAGAGGCTTATGTTCATATGAAATCTATAAGATACTTGGACCCAATGATTATCTTATAAATGTTAGTCGTTCTAGCTTATCTACTATCTTTAAGTTAAAAAATATATTTTCTAAAGATAACAGTTTATTATTTAGAAGAACATTTACTACGATTTATACAAATAATACTCATTTTAGCAATGTTGATGTTGATTTTGTAGAAGTGACAAAAGTAAGACTAAGAGGTGATTATGATGTATCGGAGTTGTCAAAAATTGTAATAGGGGATAAACCACTTAGTGATTATTATAAGACATTAGCATATACTACAGGTGCAATGGATATTGAGATTGAATGGAAAATAAATATAGATATTACTCCAATTGTTGAAAAAATTAACTATATAATCTCTGATATTCAAACAGATTATAAATTAATTATTAATTCATGAAAGTAATCATCGATCTCATAGAGGATGTTAGAGAACAAATAGGTAATCATGAAGCGTATGAAGTTACAGCAGGACTTCTCAAAGAAGATGCTAAGGATAGTAAAAAACTCATCTACGCGGGGGAAGCTCCTTTAAATGTTGCTGTATTAGATGATGAGACAAAACAACTTCACTTTAAAATAGACGGTAGTGATAAGAAAGTGACCATAGGAGCGCTCATCCCCCCTTTGCTTATACTTGATATGGAATCTATGATGTATGAGCTTAAAATGGATGTGAATGCACAATACAAAAATATGGATATTGTAGGTTTTGGTAAAAATGACGAACAGAAGAGATATATCTTGTTTATAAAGATATAACTCTTTGTGTTTATGCGTAGATAGACTCTTTATTAAAATCTTTTGTTAGCAGGGCATAAAAGAGTGCCCTGTATTTATTTCTATTGGATGTTCCCATAGCTTCACATACTTTTTTAATAGCAGCATCTAGCTCTTCATCGCTACTGTTTAAACCTAATTTCTTTTTTAAGAAGTTTTTTTTCACTGTATCAAGTTCTGATGCTTGTGTACATGAGACAGTTTCAGAGTCTTTTTTGTAAATAGAAGGACCAAGCCCTACGGTTACTTTGGCAATTAAGTCATCAGATAAATCAAGTTTTAAATCTTTTGCAGCACTGGTATATTGTGCAATTTTTTCATCTCTTTTACTCATAATCATTCCTTTATTAAATATGTAAACTATTCATTATAGCTATAAATAGGTATTAGGTCAAATATTGTGGCTTTTCATTTAAAAGTATCCATGTCATATTGACTTTGTTTGTCTGACAAAAGTGGGCAATGGCACTGTAAGGAATTTTTTTACGTCGTTTGATAACAGCGTAATATTGAGGGTCAAGATTGAGTGCAATGGCAACATCTTTATCTAAGAGCTTTTTCTTTTTGAGTGTAGGAGATATTGTCTGGCGTATACGTTGTATGGTCTGTTCAAAATCTATCATGATTATCCTTTTGAAAGTAGTAAGGGTATGATAAACTAATTTTTAAAAAATAGTGAAAAGTATGTCATATTGACATACTATTTTGATAGGATGTTTAACTCTTTGTGCTATCTATTTCAATGACGGTGTGTACATTACCTCTAGGGTTAAAGTCTGCTTTGAGTTGCATAGATTTAGGTTTAAGTTTAGTAAATAATGCATCATAAATCTCATTTGCTGAGTTTTCATGTGATATATGCCTATACATAAATGAGTTTATATAGAGTTTTAGAGCCTTGAGTTCAATGACGAGTTCATCTGGTTCATAAGAAAGAGTAATCTTTGCAAAATCAGGATAGCCTGAACGGGGGCACAAACACATAAACTCTGGAAGTTCAATGTGGATAGTGTAGTTTTTTTTATGTTCATTGGGCCAAAAGTTTTCACTGTTATTGATGTTAAAATCTTGTATCTCTTTTTCACCGTATTTCATGTTAGTCCTTTTTTATATGATCTTGTTTAAGTAATGTTTCATAGCTAATAGGTTTAGCAATACCAAAGCCTTGTAAATAGTCGACCCCAAAAGAGGTAAGTTTTTCTTTTTGCTCTTGGGTATCGACCCATTTAGCTATACTTTCTATCTGTAAATCTTTTGCCATAGCGAGTAGGGATTGTAAAATGGTTGCATAGTTATGATCATCTATTTTGGCTGTATACTCTTTATCTAATTGAAGCATATCAAAGGTGAACTCTTTCATATATAAGATTGAGGAGGAAGAGGATGAACCAAAGTTATCGATACAAATACGGATGCCTTTTTCTCTATAGGTATTTAATATTTTAAGATACGCACTTAAATCATGGTGCGTTTTTCTTTCATAGAGTTTAATGATAAGTCTAGAATTGTCTATGTTGTTCTGTGATAAAAGTAAAAAGAACTTTTTTTGAAAATTTTTATCTCTTAGTGAATAAGGAGAAAGATTAAAAGCAAAAGAGAGACTACTGTCTACTTTAGTTAAAAGTTTAATAATATATGCCACTAAAGCTAGGTCATACTCTACACCTAAAGAGAGCCGATTTATAATAGGTAAAAAATTTCGTGCTAAAATTTCTGAATTGTTTCGTGCACCTAGGTTTGTTATAATCTCATAGATTTTTATTTTATTTTCTTTTGTGTCAGCCAAGGGTCTAAAGGTAAGTTGAAATTTACGTTTTTCTAAGGCATACTTCACTTCATTTTCTAAGTGATGTAATTCTTTTGATGATTGTATAGGAGTAGGGTTGTAAGCTTCTTTTTTCTTTGAAAGTTTTAAGTCTCTTAATTGTTGAAATATTTTTTCATTATCATCATCAACTGAATAGCTAATCGCTGTGTAGCTATAGTCTAAGTCTATGTCTAGGATGCTCGCATATTGTGTTGTGAAGGTGTCAAATAGTGTATGAACATTGTTAGGATCAGCATGTAGCGCAATATAGAATTCCGCACCATACCTTCTTCCTATGAGTTGATTATGCAGTCCATGTTGGTCAAGATAATGATTGAGCTCTTGTATGATGGTGTAGAGCAGTAGATCAACTTTGGTATAAGGGTAGTATTCATTGAGGTCGGAAAGGTTTTTGATACTTAGAAGTACAAGTGTTTTGGGTTTAAAGGCACGTAATTTACGCATAAATGATGTTTCATTAAAGCTATGTGTGACGGTGTCAATGGCCATTTCTTTTATACTTAGCGTAAGTAGAAAATAATTAAAATATATGGTGACAAAAACAATAGCGAGGATGAGAAAAGTATTTGTTAGAGTGAGATTAAATTCTTCACTCTGTACAAAAAGAGCGTAAAATACCAGAAATGTTAATAGTAAAACAGGAATACCTGCTCTTAGAGCAATTTTGAAGCGTCTTGCCCTTTCGTCAAGTTCAGAAAGCAGCAATTATACATCCAAATGTTTCACATCTTTAGCATGGCTTTCAATGTAGTTTCTTCGTGGCTCAACTTCATCACCCATGAAAAGAACAAAGGCATCGGATGCTTCCTCTTCATCACCAATAGTGACTTGAAGGAGTCTTCTGTTCTCTGGGGTCATGGTTGTCTCCCAGAGTTGTTCAGGGTTCATCTCACCAAGACCTTTATAGCGTTGAATATAGGCACCTTTTTTAGCCGCACGTTCCACTTCTTTAAAGAGGTCTAAGAGATCTTTGTCCTTAAATTCATCTGTTGTGTAAGAAGCAATTTTTTGGTAAATATGTATGGCTTCATTATAGTGTGGATTAGTAAAGAGAATATCGTCCACAATAAGTTCTTCAAGTCCATCATTAGTTTGTACAAAGAGGTGTATCACTTCTTCATTGATGTTTTTATTGAGTATATTGTACCCGAGTTCTGCAATATAGGTTTCAATGGTTTTAGCAAGTTGGGTATTACTTTGACCCGCTATATCTGGGTTTTCTATAAGATAACGTAGGACTTCTGGAAGTGCAAAACGTTTCTCTATCTCTTTGAGTGTCATACGATAGTATGCAACAAGCTTAAAGAGTTCTACTAAATCTGCTTGTCCCATGGTCTCACTCTCAATAGCAGAGATACCATTTTCAATGAGATAATCATTTAAAGACTTTTCATCTTTTAAATAGGTTTCATTTTTACCTTTTTTGTAACGGTAAAGTGGTGGTTGTGCTAAATATAAATACCCTTTTTCGATGATAGGTTTAAGGAATCGAAAGAAAAATGTCATAAGCAATGTTTGAATGTGGCTACCATCAACATCGGCATCGGTCATGATGATCACTTTGTGATAACGAAGTTTATCTTCATCGAACTCTTCACCTATACCACAGCCAAGGGCAGTAATCATATTTTTAATTTCATCAGATTTTAAAATTTTCTCTAAACGTGCTTTTTCAACATTGAGGATTTTCCCTTTGAGTGGAAGAATGGCTTGAAAGACTCTGTCTCGCCCTTGTTTTGCAGAACCACCAGCTGAATCTCCCTCCACCAGGTAAATTTCTGAAACTTCAGGGTCTTTACTTTGACAATCGGCCAATTTTCCAGGTAGGGTACCAATACTCATATTGTCTTTACGTTTGACTAGGTCTTTGGCACGTTTTGCTGCATCTCTACCACGCGCTGCAAGGAGTACTTGTCCCATAATAGCCTTGGCTTCTAATGGGTTCTCTTCTAGGTATTTGTTAAAGTTCTCAGAAAAGAATTTTTGTACTAATGGGCGTACATAAGAAGAACCGAGTTTCCCTTTGGTTTGTCCTTCAAACTGTGGTTCAGGCACGCGTACAGAGACTATGGCAATGAGCCCTTCTTTACAGTCATCACCTGTAATTTTGGTACTTTTTTCTTTTGCGTTGGCATTTTTAGAGATGTAGCTTGACATGGAACGTGTAAGTCCAGCCCTAAAACCAGCTTCATGTGTACCACCCTCCGCTGTTTTGATGTTGTTGACAAAAGAGAGAGACTTCTCAGAGTCTGCATCACAGTACATCAGGGCGATGTCTATCTCGATGTCATCTGCTTTCCCTTGGAAAAATTGTGCTGTACTAAGAGCCTGTTTGGTGTTCATATCTTCGACAAACTGCTTAATACCACCTTCAAAATGGTAGACCTCTTTTGTTCCATCTCTCTCATCTCTGAAATCAATAGTGATTTTAGGGTTTAAGTAACAAAGCTCTTTAAAACGCTTCATTAAAATTTCTTTTTGGAAGGTTACTGAGTCTGTAAAGATAGTCTCATCTGGCCAAAATTCTATTTTTGTACCATGCTTTCTTGTACTGTCTCCAGAGATAAGTGCAGCCGTAGGTATACCCTCTTTAAAGCTTTGTGTATGTATCTCTTTGTCTTTAAAAACGGTAAGATGTAAATCTTTAGAGAGTGCATTAACAACAGAGACCCCAACCCCATGTAATCCACCAGATACTTTATAGGTGTCTTTGTCAAACTTACCACCAGCGTGTAGTACGGTAAGTACAACTGTTGCAGCCGAAATCTTTTCTGTAGGGTGCTCTGTGACAGGAATTCCTCGACCATTATCTTCAATAATTGCCGAACCTTCTTTGGTAAGCGTGACCTTGATGGTGTCACAAAAACCAGCCATTGCCTCATCGATAGAGTTGTCTACTACTTCATAGACTAGATGATGAAGACCTTTTGTTGAGGTGTCACCTATGTACATGCCTGGTCGTTTTCTTACTGCTTCAAGTCCTTTGAGGACTTTAATATTACTAGCACCATATTCTGCCATGAGATACTCCTACTATTTGACTACATGAATGAAAACTTGTCTTTAACAAAAAGTTCGTTTGATTAGTCGATTTTTACTGGGGTTATAATGACATATATTTTATCTAAAATTGGCTTAGAAAAGAGGGGTAAAATGATGTGAAGAGTTAATGTGGAGTATGGTTCTCTCATAAGACCCTACAAGAGCATACCCGCTTGTTGTTTTCTGGTGGTTACTATGTCTATTTCATTGGGGGGTGTAAATTGTTTTTTTTCATAAGCATCTAGGGCATATCTGCCTATCATGGCAGCATTGTCTGAACAGTATGCTAAAGGAGCCACATGCATTTTTTTACCAAACTCTTGACATAGTTTTTCGTAAGCTTCTCGTATATATTTGTTCGCAGATGCACCTCCCACAATAGCAAAGTCTTTTATGGGTTCTTGAGCAAATATTTTTTTACTCTTTTGGAGTAGGTGTAACTTGACTGCCTTTTGAAAAGATGCAGAGAGGTCAGCTTTGTCTTGTTCTGTCATATTTTCTTTCCCCCCACAGGCTTCCACTTTTAGTCTTACGGCATTTTTAAGTCCAGAAAGAGAGAAGGCAATGAGTGGAGAATTACGCAAAGGTATAGGCAAGTCAAAACGATTTTCATCACCCTTAAGGGCAAGGGCTTCTATGAGTGGTCCACCAGGGTAACCTAGCCCCATCATTTTGGCAGTTTTATCAAAACTTTCACCTACGGAGTCATCTATGCTGGTAGCAAGTATCTCCATATGCTCAAAATTCTCTACACGTATGACTTGTGTATGACCTCCAGAGATGAGAAGTACTATGAGGGGTAGGGTAGACTCTTTTTCAATAAATAACGAGTAGATATGACCTTTTAAATGATGTACTGGTATGAGGGGTAGGTCTAAGAGTACAGCCAGTGTTTTTGCCATAGTAATGCCTTCTAAAAGTGTTACACCAAGTCCTGGTTGATTGGTGACAGCTATGGCTTTGAGTTTGTCAAAATAAGGTTTAGTCTCTTTGAGTATTGCAGGCAATGCTACGGCATGAAGACGTGAAGCGAGTTCAGGTACCACTCCACCATAGCAAGAGTGCTCTTTTTCTTGGGAAATCTTTTTATGGTAAACAAGTTTTTTAGTGGCTATATCTGTGATGGCTATAGAACTGTCATCACAGCTTGATTCAATAGATAATATCATTTTGATCTCCGTAGGGGGCGATTGCCATCGCACCACAATGTAAAAATGCATCACAGTACTTTATCATTTTTTCTCCATGACAAGTTTTTCTATCCATTCCCATTTCCCATACCCACTCTTTTCGTTGATATGTCCCCCATTTTCTAAAGTGGTAAAGGTAGCACTATAGTGTTTTGCTATCGCTTTAGCCTCATCTACCTCTACCCATGGATCATTGTCTGAGACAATAACATGTACCTCTTTAGCATAGATATTCTTGGGTTGTGGACAAGGGAAGAATGTCTTAATCGTTTTTTCTGTAGTCTGTAAACTAGGAACAGAAACCATAAAAAGTCTTTCTATTTCCACCATGTTATCTTCTTCACAGAGCCACATCCAAAGTGTGTTAGCAAGGGAGTGGCAGACCACAGTATCTGGTTTAAAATCTTTTAGTATTGTTTTGACTTGTTTTACCCATCTATTTTTTGAAGGATAATGACAATTATCTAGTAGGGGGAAAGAAACTGTGCCGTAGTTCTTGGCTATTTGGGACGCTAGCTCTGCTTGCCAGTGTGGCGCGTCTGAGCCACCCCAACCATGTAAAATAAGGGTTTTCATTTTACGCATCCCTGACGTTAATTAGCATATACTCTGACTTCTTTATCAATGGTCACAACATCTTCTATGTTTGAAGCTTTCACATCTCCAAATTTTTCATAGGCATCTAAGACTATATCACTCATACCAAAAAAGGAACATTTTTCATTTTGGAACTTTTCTATGGCTACTTCATTGGCGGCATTGACTACCACTCCTAAATGGGGGTTGTTTAAAATATGTTCTTTTATATTCCAGATGGGGTAACGTTCTGCTTCGATAGGCAAAAACTCTAATCCACCCATGGAGAGTAAATCAGTTGGAGGGAGTATCTCGTCTGTGACTTCACCTTGCAGTGCAAAGGCAATAGGGAGTTTCATGTCTACACCGGCAAAGTGTGCTGTGGTTGAACCATCTTTAAATTCGCAAAGTGCATGGATGATAGATTTTTTTTCTATCATTGCATCTATGTTTGAAGTATGAAAAAGCCATTTTGCTTCTAAGAGTTCAAAGAGTTTATTGGTCATCGTTGCTGAGTCTATGGTGATTTTGTTACCCATAGACCAGTTTGGGTGCTTGAGTGCATCAGAAAATCTGGCATCTTTCATTTTGTTTATTTCCCAGTCCCTAAATGCACCGCCACTTGCAGTAATATAAAGCTTAGAGACAGGACGGTCATTCATTAAGTACCAAAGACCAAAATGTTCTGAATCTATAGGCGTAATGAGCGACATGTCTATAAATTCACCGGCAACAACTAGGGACTCTTTATTGGCAAGGGCTACACGTTTACCTAAGTTTGTGGCTTTAAGTGTAGGGGCAAGTCCTGCATAGCCCACAAGGGCGTTGACTATGGTAGTACTTTGTGACTCCTCAATAAGGGTCAAAATTGCATCAGCACCACAATGTACATTGTGGTGATTTACTCTATGTTTATCTCTTTCATTAGCAATGACAACCCTCTTGGGTGCATGGGTTGCTATTTGTTGATTGAGTAGGTCAATATTACTGCCAGCAACAAGTGCTTCAATCACAATATTGTATTGCTTAGCAATAATAAGAGAGTTAACTCCTATGGAACCGGTTGAACCTAGTAGTACGATACTTTTTGACATTTATATCATTGATCTTAGTGTAAGTACCATGATGGGTGCAGCAAACAGATAGCCATCAATTCTGTCTAAAATACCACCATGTCCAGGAAGTAAATCTCCCGAGTCTTTTACACCCGCTTCACGCTTCAAATAAGACTCAAAGAGATCACCAAAAATAGAGGAGATAGATGTGGCAATAGTGACAATAAGGGCTATCCAAAAGTCTACAACAAAGAGGCCTATATAGGTTCCTATAATAGTTGCAATAAGTACACCACCAATGACGCCTTCTAGTGTCTTGTTTGGACTCGTATCTGAAAACTTTGTTTTACCTATACTTTTACCAACAAAATAGGCACCAGTATCGGTAACTGCAACGGTAACGAGTAGCCATCCCATAGCGGCTATACCAAAGTAAGAGTAGAGGATGAGAAAGAAAAATATGCCACTCACAGGATATAAAAATGGAAGTATAAGTCTTTTATCAAAATTATGAAAATATGCCAGTGAACTTGCAAAAATAATAGCTATGAGGAAAAATAGATCGTCAGGATTTGGATAAAAATAGGCAACCAACCATAAGAGTACAGCCCAGACGTATGCCCCAGATGATGTGAGTTTAAAAAGTTTCATGGCTTCATAAAAGGCAAAGATATAAATGATACCTAGAAATACCCACATTGTAAAAAAGTTATCAATCCAACCTATGAGCCCTACGACGGCAAGAAGGCCTATACCGGTAAGTATACGTTCTTGGTGATCTGACAAAAATTTAGTCATAAAATATCCCTTTGTTATTGTATAAAGGCTATAAGTATAGCATGCTTAAGGTTACACACGTATTTCAACACCTTCTTTAGTAATATGAAGTGTTTCATATTTGTTATAAAGTACGTTTGATCCTTCTTGAACTTTTACAAATTTACGTTTGGTGTAGTCTACCTCATAGTCTCCAGGATTTTTTACAGAAAAGTCTACACAGAGTTTGGCAGCTGCTTTAAGCACTGAGTCTGGCAGGTTTTGCTTATCGGTGCGTATAATGACATGACTTGAGGGTACATCTCTAATGTGCATCCATAGGTCATTGGCTTTGGCAACCTCTAAGAGTTTTTGGTTTTCGTTTGAGTTGCGACCTACAAGCACTTTGTAATCTTCTATCCAAAAGAGTTCACCTTCTCGTAGTTTCTCTTTTTTCTTCAGTGACTTGGCACGTTTGGGTACAAGAAGTTCGAGTTCATAAGGGGTGTTTGTCTGTTCAAGTGCAAAATAAATATTGTCATAAAAGTTTTTTTTGGAGCGTAAGTTCTCCTCTTCTATATAGACATTTTTTGCTTTAGCCATAGCACGTTTTGAAAGATTAAAATAATAATCAGGCATACGATTTACTTTTACATCTTTTGGTAAAGGTATTACAATCTCATTACCCTCAAAGTTATAAGCTTTAAGTTTCGTGTCATAAGGTTTAATTTGATAAAGATTAGAAAGAATAATATTGGCATTATTTTGATGTTCTATGGCTTGTGTTTCTAATTTCTCTTTATTGGGTAGTTTCGCAAGGAGATGTTCGAATTTTTTTATTTTCTTAGAGACTACGGAGAGTTTTTGTTTTTTTAACTCTAGGAGTTTTTTCTTTTGTATCTCTACAAATTTATTTTCTAGATAACTGTCCACATTGTCAATGCTACTTTGTGTCTCTTCTTTGTGCTTAAAAGGAGGGATAGCAAGTAGTTCCATACCAGGACGAATGACACGAAAAGAACTGTCTGCATCAATATGCCTTAATGCTTCAATGATGACCTCATTTTCATCAATCAGTATGGCATTGGTATTTTTACCGGTAAATTCAAGTTGCAAGTAAATAATTTTGTCTTTGTATGAACTTTTAGGTGCCAATGTAAAGCGTAAAATACGGTCATTATTGGGTACTTCCACACCAAGCAGTTTAGATGCAGATAAAAGAGAGTGTAAAAGGGTATCAAATGGTGCATTGTACCCTTGCATAGGTCTTTGGCTCTCTGCTTTGTATAAAAAACTGTTTCCGCGTGTCATATTGAAAAAATAACTTTTTGACTTATCAAACATGAGTTCTATAGTATTGTCTTCTACACGTCTAGCACGGCTTATAAAGGTGAAGTCGTTTAACCGTTGAGCAATGGCTTTGAGTTCGTAGAGTTTCATGGTCTGCATCTCTCTTTAGGTAGGGACAGACCTGTGTGTCTGTCTAAATACTGGGTCAACACATAGGTTGACCCCTACAGATAAATTATGATGAAATTCTACCATAAAATAATTTTGCTAGCAATACAAAAAAAGTCAGTTAAGAAGATACCAGAACCCATTAAAAAAGGATATTCTCAGTATAGGATTGCTAAAGTATTGAGTAGGTTCAAGTTTCTGCAGATGGTAATATCATTAGAAATCAAAAACAAGTTATCACTGCTATGTGTTATCATGTAGGTTAAAACGTAAGGGGTTTGTATGAAAAGTATAATTTGGGTCATATATGTAGTTTTGTCTCTTTCTCTTCATGCGAATATGCCATTTCAACAAGCAAAAAAAGCCTATCTTTCGGGTGACTATCTTAAAGCAAAAAATATTCTTAAAAAGGCTGGGCATAGTGGCAATGTTGAAGCACAGTTAGACCTAGGGCTTATGTATGAAGAAGGTAACGGTATCAAGCAAGAGTATGATAAAGCTTTATACTGGTACAGAAAAGCTGCTAAAAATGGAAACAGAAAAGCCCAATACCATATAGCCTCTATGTATGAACACGGCAGGGGGGTTGACAAAAATCAAACAACAGCACTCAAATGGTATGAAAAAGCTGCTAAAAATGATGATGTAAATGCACAATATATTATTGCAACTTCTTATTATGAGGGTAATGGCATTGAAAAAGACCATAAAAAAGCAGTACATTGGTACAAAAAAGCTGCCTTACAAAATGATGCCCAATCTCAATACAACCTTGCTGTTATATATGAAAAAGGACATGGTGTAAAGCAAGATTATGATTTAGCGCTAGAGTGGTATATAGAAGCAGCCAAAAATAAATACTTAAATGCGCAGTATAATCTTGCAACCCTCTACTACAAAGGTATAGGTATTAAACAAAACTATGAAAAAGCTGCTTACTGGTATCAACAAGCTGCATACCAAGGTGATGCACAGGCTCAATATATTCTTGGATTTATGTTTCTTCATGGACAAGGTATAAAAATGAACAAAGTGCTTACTTTTAAGTACTGGATGGAAGCTGCCAAGCAAAGCCATACTGAGGCACAGAAAAGTCTTGACCGCCTTTGTCAGGAGAGCCCTTGGGCATGTAGATAATCAAATGTTAACTTCTAAAATTACACACTAAACTATACATAACCATAAAATAAATATATATATAAAATTAATTTAATAATATATTGATATTATATAATCAGGTATTTTACTTTAGTCAATAGTAATAGTATCACTCATAAAAACTTAGGAAGGAGTAATGATGAAAAAGACAGTAACGATGAAGAGGTTATCTCTATCTTTAGTGTGTGCAATGGCGCTTACATCAGTGCATATACATGCATATGAAGCAGCAGGAGGTACAGCAACCCCGAATAATAATCGTACGATTGCTATAGGAGCTAATGCTAATGCTGGAACTGAAGGATCAATTTCAATTGGTCGTGTTTCAGAAGCAACAGGTGATAGAAGTGTAGCTGTAGGACAGAATGCAAGTGCCATAGGAGATTTTAGTATTGCTACAGGGTTGAGAGCGGATGCAACTGGCGATAATGCAATTGCAACAGGAACAGACTCTGTAGCCAGTGGAGCAGACTCACAAGCTTCAGGAACAGGAGCAAATGCTTCGGGTGTGAATGCCCAAGCGATAGGTAGAGGTGCCATAGCACAAGGCAATAATAGTACCGCTACAGGTAGTTCAGCACAAGCCACAGGTATGGCAAGTACCGCAACAGGTTTGGGTGCTAAAGCAGGTGGTGAGAATAGTACCGCCACAGGAACCAATGCAAATGCACAAGGTGAAAACGCTACAGCTACAGGTGTCAATTCAGTAGCATCGGCTGCATCAAGTGTCGCAACAGGAGATGGTGCCACAGCATCAGAAGAGAATGCGATAGCGACAGGAACAGGTGCAATGGCAAGTGAGATAAATTCACAAGCATCAGGAACAGGAGCAAATGCTTCAGGTGTGAATGCCCAAGCGATAGGTAGAGGTGCCATAGCACAAGGCAATAATAGTACCGCTACAGGTAGTTCAGCACAAGCCACAGGTATGGCAAGTACCGCAACAGGTTTGGGTGCTAAAGCAGGTGGTGAGAATAGTACCGCCACAGGAACCAATGCAAATGCACAAGGTGAAAACGCTACAGCTACAGGTGTCAATTCAGTAGCATCGGCTGCATCAAGTGTCGCAACAGGAGATGGTGCCACAGCATCAGCAGAGAATGCGATAGCGACAGGAACAGATTCAGTTGCTTCAGCTATGGATGCACAAGCCTCAGGAACACGTGCCCAGGCAATTGGAGAGAATTCACAAGCCTCAGGAACAGATTCACTAGCAGTTGGAGCAGATTCACAAGCTTCAGGAACGAATGCACGTGCAATAGGCGTGAATTCACAAGCCTCAGGAACGAGTGCACAGGCAAATGGGGCAGATTCACAAGCCTCAGGAACGAATGCAATGGCAAATGGAACAGATTCACAAGCCTCAGGAACGAGTGCCCAGGCAAATGGGGCAGATTCACAAGCTTCAGGAACGAGTGCAATGGCAAATGGAACAGATTCACAAGCTTCCGGGACGAATGCGAATGCTTCAGGAAATGATTCAATAGCCACAGGAACATTAACAAATGCCTCGGGAGTTGGTTCTCAAGCCTCAGGATATAGTGCAACTGCCTCAGGGGCAGGTGCACAAGCATCAGGTAGTTTTGCGAATGCTTCAGGTCTTGATGCACAAGCCTCAGGACATAGAGCAGATGCCTCAGGAGATAATTCACAAGCATCAGGTACAAATGCGAATGCTTCAGGAAATGATTCAATAGCAACAGGAACATTAACAAATGCCTCGGGAGTTGGTTCTCAAGCCTCAGGATATAGTGCAACTGCCTCAGGGGCAGGTGCACAAGCATCAGGTAGTTTTGCGAATGCTTCAGGTCTTGATGCACAAGCCTCAGGACATAGAGCAGATGCCTCAGGAGATAATTCACAAGCATCAGGTACAAATGCGAATGCTTCAGGAAATGATTCAATAGCAACAGGAACATTAACAAATGCCTCGGGAGTTGGTTCTCAAGCCTCAGGATATAGCGCAACTGCCTCAGGGGCAGGTGCACAAGCATCAGGTAGTTTTGCGAATGCTTCAGGTCTTGATGCACAAGCCTCAGGACATAGAGCAGATGCCTCAGGAGATAATTCACAAGCATCAGGTACAAATGCGAATGCTTCAGGAAATGATTCAATAGCAACAGGAACATTAACAAATGCCTCGGGAGTTGGTTCTCAAGCCTCAGGATATAGCGCAACTGCCTCAGGGGCAGGTGCACAAGCATCAGGTAGTTTTGCGAATGCTTCAGGTCTTGATGCACAAGCCTCAGGACATAGAGCAGATGCCTCAGGAGATAATTCACAAGCATCAGGTACGAATGCGAATGCTTCAGCAGAGAATGCGATAGCGACAGGAACAGGTGCCGTAGCTTCAGCTATGGATTCACAAGCATCAGGAACAAGAGCTGAGGCAAGTGGTGTCAATAGTATAGCCACAGGAACAGACTCTGTAGCCAGTGGAGCAGATTCACAAGCTTCCGGGACGAATGCCAACGCTTCAGGCGTGAATGCCCAAGCGATGGGTGTAGATTCAACTGCATCAGGTAATTTCTCAATAGCGACAGGAACTAGAGCAGATGCCTCAGGAGGTCAAAGTATCGCAACGGGTGTAGATTCAACAGCATCAGGTAACTTTGCAATAGCGACAGGAACTAGAGCAGATGCTTCAGGTGCACAAAGTATTGCAACGGGTGTAGATTCGAGTGCATCAGGAACAAGAAGTACAGCTACAGGTACAGATTCAGTTGCCTCAGGTGTAGATTCACAAGCATCTGGAACAAGAGCAGAGGCAAGTGGTGTCAATAGTGTAGCCACTGGAACAGATTCAGTAGCGTCAGGTGCATCAAGTGTTGCAACAGGAGATAGTGCCACAGCTTCAGCAGAGAATGCGATAGCCACGGGTACAAGTTCAGTCGCTTCAGCTATGGATGCACAAGCATCGGGAACAAGAGCTGAAGCAAGTGGTGTCAATAGTATGGCGACCGGAACAGATGCTATGGCATCAGGAGCAGATTCACAAGCATCGGGAACGAATGCAAGTGCAACAGGTGATAGAAGTATCGCTACAGGCGTTGATTCAGTTGCGTCAGGTGCATCAAGTGTTGCAACAGGAGATAGTGCTACAGCATCTGCAGAGAATGCGATAGCTACGGGTACAAGTTCAGTCGCTTCAGCTATGGATGCACAAGCATCGGGAACAAGAGCTGAAGCAAGTGGTGTCAATAGTATGGCGACCGGAACAGATGCTATGGCATCAGGAGCAGATTCACAAGCATCGGGAACGAATGCAAGTGCAACAGGTGATAGAAGTATCGCTACAGGCGTTGATTCAGTTGCGTCAGGTGCATCAAGTGTTGCAACAGGAGATAGTGCTACAGCATCTGCAGAGAATGCGATAGCTACGGGTACAAGTTCAGTCGCTTCAGCTATGGATGCACAAGCATCCGGAACAAGAGCTGAAGCAAGTGGTGTCAATAGTATGGCAATCGGAACAGATGCTATGGCATCAGGAGCAGATTCACAAGCATCGGGAACGAATGCAAGTGCATCAGGAGATAGAAGTATCGCTACAGGCGTTGATTCAGTAGCGTCAGGTGCATCAAGTGTTGCAACAGGAGATAGTGCTACAGCATCAGCAGAGAATGCGATAGCAACAGGAACAGGTTCAGTTGCTTCAGCTATGGATGCACAAGCATCAGGAACAAGAGCTGAAGCAAGTGGTGTCAATAGTATGGCGACCGGAACAGATGCTATGGCATCCGGTGCAGACTCACAAGCATCGGGAACGAATGCAAGTGCAACAGGTGATAGAAGTACAGCATTAGGTGTTAATTCGGTTGCATCAGGTAATAATTCACAAGCATCAGGAACATTAGCCAATGCTTCAGGGTACAATTCACAAGCATTAGGAACTTTAGCTAATGCTTCAGGTGAGAGTGGAATAGCTTTAGGCACAGGGGCAAATGCTTCTGGACATTTTTCACAAGCAGTAGGAGGTTACGCGACTGCTTCAGGTTCTCATTCACAAGCATCTGGAACATTAGCGACTGCTTCAGGGGCACATTCACAAGCTTCCGGAACAGAGGCTACAGCTTCTGGAGATAATGCAATAGCATCAGGAAGCTATGCAACTGCATCCGGAGCTGATTCACAAGCATCAGGTAGTTATGCTACAGCTTCTGGTGATCAAAGTGTTGCTATTGGGGCTAATGCAAAAGCAACACATGATAATAGTGTTGCATTGGGTGCTGGTTCAGTAACCAATGAAGCTAATACTGTTTCAGTAGGTGCACCAGGTGCAGAAAGAAAGATAACCAATGTAGCTGCAGGTGTAGCCAATACCGATGCAGTGAATGTGGCTCAACTCAATGTTGTTGACGCAAAAGTAGATGTAAATACTTTAAATATCAGTACCAATACAAGAGGTATAGCTTCAAATAGAAATGCTATTAATGTGAATTCAAATAGAATTTCTTCAAATACCAATCGTATTGTAGAGGTAGAAGAGAAAGTACAATATGTCAATGTAGTTGACGATAGAATGGCAATAGGTAATGCAGCGGTAGCAAATGCCACTCAAGGAGTTGCTTTAGGTAATCAGGCAGTTGTTCAAAGTGGTGCTAGTGGATCGGTTGCGCTTGGTGCAAACGCTACGGTCAATGCAGGTGTGACAAATGCTGTGGCATTAGGTCAATACTCAGTAGCAAGTGAATCTAATACAATTTCAGTTGGTAATGATAGTGTGAAGCGTCGTGTTACTAATGTAGCAGCGGGTATTAACCCTTATGATGCAGTTAACATGAACCAATATAATTTCTTGGATAACAAAGTGAATGTTTTAAATGATAAAGTAAATGGTGTGGGTGCAATGGCGAGTGCAATGTCAGCTCTTGTACCTAATGCTAAATCAGATAAAGATACACAGCTTAGTTTAGGTCTTGGTGCATATAAAGGTGAAGCAGCAGCAGCTATAGGTGCATTTCATTATATAGATGATAATACATTGCTTAATGCCGCTGTGTCATATTCTCCAGAGTCAGGAACAGCAGCTCGTGCTGGTATCACTTGGGGTTTTTAAGATAAATTGAGAGGAAGGTGGCTTTTTATCTTCTTCCTCCTTCCATATATTTCTTAGAGTTCAAAAAAGTGTATAAAGTTGTTCAAATACACGCTTAGAACTCTAAGGATTGGTAAACAGTATTTATTTTTTGAAAAGATTATCTACTCTCAACTAACCCTATTTCTGATATATTATTTATGCAGTATTACGCATAGAAAATAAAAAAGACACTTATACCTCTAAAATAAGAGAAAATTCACTTTAGAACTACCATTTACTTGTACTTGATTGAATATGATTAGTGTATATTTATGATGCGTATCTATGCGCAACTCCTATATATAATATTGTTTTGAATTTTATCATAAATAACTTTCGCTATAATTCGCGTAATATTACCATACCGTCGTGTATGATTTAAGGATAACCTTATGGCACAAACAATGACAGAGAAAATATTTTCAGAACATGCAGGTAAAGAAGTTCAAGCTGGAGAGATAGTAAGAGTAGATATTGATATGATTATCGGTAATGACATTACGACACCTATTTCTATTAAAGCATTTGAGGAGAGTGGTGCAGAAAAGTTAGCAAATCCTGATGGTTTTGCCTTGGTAATGGACCACTATATTCCTGCTAAAGATATAGCATCAGCAAATCAAGCTAAAATTTCTCGCGAATTTGCGTATAAGCACGACCTTAAGTACTTTTTCGATGAAAAAGATATGGGAATTGAGCATGCCTTGCTTCCTGAAAAAGGACTTATACTCCCTGGTGATGTCATTATCGGTGCAGACAGTCATACATGTACACATGGTGCACTTGGGGCATTTAGTACAGGTATGGGAAGTACAGACCTTGCCTTTGGTATGATAACAGGGGGTAACTGGTTTAAAGTACCTGAGACGATTAAGGTAGAATTGACAGGGAAGCCAGGCGAGCATATTTATGGTAAAGATATCATTTTAGAACTTATCCGCCAGATTGGTGTGGATGGTGCGCTTTACAAGGCGATTGAGTTTGTAGGTGAAGCTGTACAGTACCTTGGTATGGCAGACAGGTTCTCTATTGCTAATATGGTGATAGAAGCGGGTGCAAAAAATGGTATTTTTGTTGTAGATGCGGTGGCTCAGGCATATCTTGATGATAGAGCTGATGTTAATGGTGGACTTAGAGGTGAACCTAAAATACATCACCCCGATGAAGATGCAACATATTGTCAGACCATCAGCATAGACACTGCAAAACTTAGTCCTGTGATTGCGTATCCGTTCTTGCCATCAAACGGTAAGCCAGTAGATCAAGCAGTAGAAGATGACCTTAAGATTGATCAGGTGATGATAGGCTCATGTACCAATGGACGTATAGAAGATCTCAGGATTGCTGCTGAGATTATGAAGGGTAACAGAGTGGCACGTCATACACGTATGATTGTCACACCTGCGACACAGAAGATACTTATGCAAGCACAACATGAAGGACTTATGGATATCCTCATCGAAGCTGGTGCTGTTGTCTCTAACCCTACATGTGGTGCTTGTTTGGGTGGATATATGGGTATATTAGGTGATGGCGAGCGTTGTGTGGCTACGACCAATCGTAACTTTGTAGGACGTATGGGTGCGAGAACATCAGAAATTTATTTAGCCAATTCAGCCGTAGCAGCAGCATCAGCTATAGCAGGTAAAATTGTTGACCCAAGAGATATTTAGTATGAAAAAATTGATACTCTTTATTACCCTTTTGTTTTATAGTACAACACTTTTTGGTGATGATAGTGCTTACAATGTAAAGGTAGGCGTTTTTAAAAATAGCCAGAAACTACGACAAAACATTGCAAAGATTAAGCCTTCGAAGTATAAAAAATATCTTGTTATAGAAAAGAAAAATAATTTAAACTATGTTTATGCACCTATAAAAAGTAATATTGAGGCAAAAAAAGCATTAGATGCTTATAAGCAAATATTTAAAGATGCGTATATCACAAAAAGAAAGATAGTTGTCAAGGAAAAAAAAGATATCAACAAAAAGATATTAGAAAAGAAGCAAAAAAATCATACAAATACAAAGGTTAAAAAGCTTCCTAAAATTAATCCAAATGTACAAAAAAAATATAAAGTCAAGAGAAAACATATAGACTTAAGTGGAGTCTTGGAAAATAATACATTTTATTTATGTCTAGATGAGACTTCTGCCATATCAAAAAACCGTATTGCAAAAATGTCTTTTGATGAAGAGAGTGTTTCTTACTTTTCAAATGAGTATGCAAGTACACCTTTAAGTATGGAATACCATGTCTATAAAGATATGGTAAAAATGAAGGTCAATAGCTTGGACATTGTACATATTTTCAATAGCTTAAAAGAAGAAAAATACTATTTGGTACAAAGTTTTATAGGTAAAAAGAAATCAGACGTCTTAAGATATTATCTTCATAAAGAGGATGCGTACAACTATATGAAGAAAAATAAAAAGTAACCTTTTTAAAATCCTCCATTTGGGTTAAACCCAAATCCACCGCCACCAAAGTCTGGAGTTCCGAAGTTTTGTTGTGCAAACGTTGGATCATCATACCCAAACTCGATTGATTTTCCACGTAACATAGTGATGTCCATTTTTGGGTCTATGCCTTTTGGGCAGGCAAGTGTACATTCACCACATAGAGTACAGTCCCATACACCATTAGCTTGTATATTATCTACAATGGTTTTAGCTTCTCCTTCACGTTTATCTATAGTGTACCGAAACGCACGCGTGAGAGCAAACGGACCTAAAAATTCTGGGTTCACTGCATAAACAGGACATGCAGAGTAGCAAGAGTCACAAAGTATGCAGTCTGTTTGGAGTTCGGAGCGTTTTTCATCTGTGTGTGTTAGTGAAGCTTCTGTATAGTTTTGTAGCCATGCACTACTCTTACTTAACGTCTCTATAGATTTATGTTTATCGACTTTTAAGTCACGTAGTACAGGGTGGTACTGTAGAGGTTCAATGAGGTCACCATCAGACACTTTGTGTGCACAGGCAAGTACCTCTTTCCCATTGACTCTTACTGCACAGGTACCACAAACAGAAGCACGACAACCTGATGAAAAAGTGAGTGTGGCATCTGTTGTAGATTTGATGTGAGAGAGTGCATGGAGTAAGGTCATTTCACCATCAGGTAACGTATAGACTCGAGGACTATTAGATTCGGAACGTATAACAGTTATTTTGGTTATTTTCATGCTTTCTCCTCCTTGTAGCTCATATGCTTTTGAAAGTTCTCATCATCTTGTGTTTCAAATCTTATTTTATAATGTGCCCCACGACTTTCATTGCGTGCTAATGCAGCAGATATAATGATAGGTGCAAGTTGCAAGGCATTAGAAAACTCTAAATAGTCTATGAGGTTTGTGTTGTTGGGTATATTTTTATCGTCAATACCCATTTTGTGTTGTAATGCTTGTAGGGTTGTTACTTCATCTAAAGCTTGAGTTAAGTGCGTGTTATCTCTAACAATACCAACCTTGTCATAAAAGAGTTTTCCTAGTAATGACCTTTTGTCATAAAAGTTTATGCTATGTTCTTTGGCATAAATAGCTTCTATTTGAAGTCGGTTTTCATTGAGTTGCTTATTTGTACTTTTTAATGTTTGAGCTGTTGTTGCATAGTCATACGCCCAACTACCTGCAAGTCTTCCCAAGGTTGTGATTTCAAGTAAGGAGTTTCCTCCCAGACGGTTAGCCCCATGCACTTTTGCATTAGAACATTCTCCTACCGCGTAACATCCTTTTATACCTATGGTTTCTAAAGTAGGGCTCACATCTATACCTCCCATAGAGTAATGGGCTACTGGCTTTATAGGTATGAGTTCTTGTGCAGGGTCAACATGTTCATGAAGTTTACAAAGTGCTACTTCTTGTGGAAGCAGTTCCATAAGCTTCTTTTCGCCTAAATGGCGTACGTCTAAAAAGACTTCTTTTCCCTCTTGAAATTGTGAGAAGATAGCACGTGCCACTTCATCTCTAGGTTTAAGTTCGTCAACAAATCGTTTACCATCGGAGTTTACTAAATACCCACCTTCCCCTCTAGCACTTTCACTTATGAGGATACTTGAACCTTTAAGTGCCGTTGGGTGAAACTGTATAAATTCCATATCGCTTACCCTACCACCTGCACGAAGTACAGCAGCTATACCATCGCCAGTAGCACCATAGCTATTGGTTGTATGTTCATGATAGAGACTCCCATACCCACCTGTAGCCATGATAACTGACTTTGCATCAATTTGTATAAGTTTGCCATTTTGTATGTTTAAAAAGATGGCACCTTTAATGGTAGTTTCGTTTGTATCACTTTTTTCAGTAATGAGGTCAAGAAGATAGTGTTCATTTAAAAAGTCAACCTTTTCTTTTAGACAAGTGTCATAAAGCGTATGAAGGATTTTTAGACCAGTATAATCTTGTGCATAACATGCACGCTTTGCAGATGCCCCACCCATTTGTCTTTGTGCAACGGTTTGTATAGTAGAGGTTGGACTTTCAACATCTAAACGTGAAAAAGGAACACCAAGACGCTCTAACCATGCTATGGTTTGAGGGGCATTGGTACACATTTGTGTGACCATCTTTTCATCACATAATCCTTTTGCAGACTTGATGGTGTCTTGAATATGTGAGGAGACATTGTCCTCACCGGCATTACCAAGAGCAGCATTCATACCACCTTGTGCCATAGAAGTTTGTGAATTAGTAGGGTATGTTTTTCCTACCACAAGTACAGAAGCCCCTGCTTCTTTTGCAGAAAGTGCAGCACTGAGTCCTGCACCACCACTACCTATTATAAGAACATCAAGCATTAAGTCTCCAAAAAGTTTTTTATATTCTCAAGTATTCCATCAAGAAGTTTTTTTCTAGCTTCAATACTAGTCCAGGCAATATGCGGCGTGATAAGTAACCGTTCTTTATGTTTGACACTTCTTAGTCTATTTTCATGTAAGAGAGGTTCATGCTCAAGTACATCAAGACCTGCATATATTTCACGTCTGTCAAGCTCAAAAGCTAAGTCAGTTTCATTAATAATCCCACCACGCCCAAGATTTAGTAACAATGATTTTTCCTTAAGAAAGGAAAGGTTAAATTCATTGATTAAGTCATAGGTATTATCATTAAGTGGGGCATGAATAGAGATGATATCACTCTCTTTTAACAGAGTTTCGAGTGGTTGATGATTGTATGTAACATTGAGGTTTTCTCCAGAGGTAGAATAGTAGTTTACCTCTGCACCAAAGGCAGTAGCAACTTTGGCTACACCTTTACCTATGGCACCCAAGCCTATGATACCCCATTTTTTCCCTGCTAGCTCACTAAAAGGTTGACTGACATCAGTAAAGAGTGCAGATTCAGTCCAAGCACCACTTTTCACTACATCATCATAATAGGCCATTTTTTCTAGTAAATAGAGTGCCATGGAAAAAGTGTGTTGCACAACGGAGTTGGTAGAGTACCCAGCAACGTTTTTTACAACAATATTATTTTGTTTGGCAACTTTTAAGTCTACATTATTCATACCGGTCGCAGCAATACAAATAAGTTTAAGTCTAGGTGATTTGTCTAAGAGTTCGGCAGAAAGAACAACTTTATTAGTGATGACAATATCGGCAGTTCTTATGCGTTGGGCTGTAAGCTCTTTACTCGTTGTGTCATAGATGGTGAGGGTACCAAACTTTTTTAAAGGGCTTAAATCTAAATCATCACCTAACGTTTTTGCATCTAGTAGTACTATATTCATTCTCTTTCCTTTAATGTGTGGTGTTGGTGTCACAAGGTTCGGTCTCTACTACGGTTAAGGCACAGCCCCCATCGTTAGCACCTGCGGTTAAAAAATCATTACCTAGTGGATTATAGGATACTGAACTTCTCTGAGGTAGAGGGTTTGTAGGAGCTGTACTCGTATCTTTAGATACGTTACTGTTTTGTTGCTCGTAGTAGTGAATGATACGCTTATCACCTTGAATGATTTTTATTTCATGAGCCGTTTTTACTACCAACACAGGAATAGTTTGGATATTGATAAACTTTAAAAAATGACGTGCATTGACTTCTTGTGCCAAGATAGTTTGATAGTCTATGTGCTTATCTGCAAAATATGTTTTCACTTTTTTACAATGAGAACATGTCTCAGATTGTATGAGGTACGTACCTGTTTCAATGATATAAGCCTTGTTTTTATTTATGGCTAATGTACTAAGAGCCATACCTATAGCAATGACAATACCTAAAGGCAAGAGAAACTTTTTAGGGCTAGATAAAAGTGCAATGACTAACAAGGAAAAAAAGATACCTAAACAAAAAATACAAGGTTCAGGATTGGCTAAAAACTGGTAGATAAGAATAGTCGCTTCAAAAGCAATGGCGGCATACAAAACAGTAAAGAAAAGTGTTTTACTAGACTCCTTTTTTAAAGAAGAGAGTCCTAGTAGGATAAGTATGAATAGTCCAACCATACCAAAATAGTTAAGGTAAATACTATCAAAATTGAGTAGTTCACCTGCAAGTTTACATCCCACTTCACCACAAAGTGAAGTATTTTGAAGCTTCATATAGGTTTCAGTTGCTATGTATAGCAAAAGTAACAACGGTAAAAAAACCCTAGAAAAAATTGCCATGACTTCTCCTCTACTTGTCTGTGATTTGTGCTGTGATATTTGCAGCTTTCTGTTTGGCAGTTTCTACATCATCAAGGACTAGACTTACAGCCATACGACGTCCTACATGAGACTCTGGTTTACCAAATACCCTTACAAAAGAGTTTTGAGAAAAGGCTTCATCTGGTATTTCAAGTACTGGATTGTGGCTTTCATTGATTGCTTTATAGGCACTACATGCACCACTTCCATACGTTGTATACTCAAGTGGTAAACCAAGCACAGCCCTTACATGCAGTGCAAATTGGCTTTGACTTTGTGTAATGAGTGTGACCATACCTGTATCATGTGGACGAGGGCTAAGCTCTGAAAAATAGACCTCTTCATCTTTTACAAAGAACTCTACACCAAAAATACCACGACCACCAAGTCCATCTGTCACTGTTTTAGCAATCTCTTTTGCTTTTTGTAGTGAGGAGTCACTCATCTGCATCGGTTGCCATGATAAGATGAAGTCTCCATCTTTTTGTACATGCCCTATGGCATCACAAAAAGTTGTACCTGTTTCATTACGTACTGTGAGTAAGGTTATCTCATAGTCAAAGGGTACAAATGCTTCAACTATAAGTTCACTTGCATCGCCTCTAGCCTCTTTTGCTATCTCCCATGACTTTTCTAGGTCATTAGCAGTTTTAGCAATACTTTGTCCGTGCCCTGAACTTGACATCACCGGTTTAATGACACAAGGGAATTGTATGCGAGAAGCCGCAGCTTTAAGCCCATCTAGTGTAGTGACAAACTCATAGTTAGATGTCTTAAGTCCCAACTCTTCTGCTGCAAAAACACGAATGTTTTTTCGGTTCATCGTTTTATTGACTGCTTCAGCGTTAGGAATGATGTGAAACCCTCTTTTTTCAGCTTCAAATAAAGCAGAAATAGAAATAGCTTCAACCTCAGGAAGCACATAGGTGGGCTTCTCTTTTTCTATGAGCTCAAGTACAGCTGTTTCATTTTTCATGTCTATGACATAGCTTCTGTTTGCTACTAGGTGTGCAGGTGCATTTTCATACTTATCTACAGCCACAACTTCTACACCAAGACGTTGTGCTTCTATCGCCACCTCTTTACCTAGTTCACCAGAGCCAAGTAACATGATTTTAATAGCATCTTTTTGTAGGGTTGTTGTAAATGTCATAAGAAAACTCCGTAATATATTGGAGTTATTTTAGCGAAAAAAGTATAATTTATGCAGTTAAATTTTATTGTGTTAAAATATTGAGAATTTAAAGTTTCGATGTGAAAGGGTACGATGAAGTTTTTAGATAAAATCACTAAAGCTACTGAACATAAACTTATTGATAATATTATTACAATTTGGAAAAAACTTAAACCCTCTAAGGGGTATTGGGTGATTGCTTCATCTGTGATTGCATTTATTTTTTCTCAGTCTCGGTCTTGGCAATGGGCAGAAGCATTAGCGTCTTATGCCGATAAGCAAACAGAATATGTAACATGGTGGAAGATAGTTTCATCCATAGCTATAGAGTTTGCAGAACCTGTAGATTGGGGCTTAGTAGGGTTAGGTGTCTTTGTATTAATTGTAGTCACTTATGCTTTTGGGAAAGAGAGTGACTTGAAGTCTTATGACAGTGTTTTGAAAGAAGTTAGAGATAACACGTTACAGAATGATTATTTTGTAAGAGAATTAGAGAGAAAAAATAGTGAAATAGATAGTTTAAGCATAAAGTTAAAAAATAGCTTTTCAGAAAATGAACGTATCAATCTCTCTTACAAAATGG
The DNA here is from genome assembly GCA_902727855.1 of uncultured Sulfurovum sp. Lineage (GTDB taxonomy): Bacteria > Campylobacterota > Campylobacteria > Campylobacterales > Sulfurovaceae > Sulfurovum. The sequence goes on along the minus strand of CACVAS010000058.1, from coordinate 214,256 downwards.
AAAAACTGGTAGCCGATATAGAAGATTGGAAGAAAAAAGCCAAAGAGTTACAAGCGCGACTCAATGAGTATAGTTCTGAAGTTGAGATAGTTGAAAATATAGAAGAGATCTTAAGTAGTAAGGGTATAAACGAAGCATTAAATTATTTGGAGAGTATAGATTTTACGAGAGATGAAGTACGTAATGAAGAAAATGCAAAAGCACTTTTGATTCAAGCAGATTTATATAATCTCCGCAATGAATATATGAAGGCAGAGGAAACTTACAAAAAATCTATAAAGTTCAATCGTACTTTTTCAAACTCTTTGGATTTCGTAAACTACCTAAGTAAACAAAACAACGTTAAAGAAGCATTAAGACAATTAAATATCATGAAGTTAGAGGTTGATTTTAGTGAAAATGAAAAACTTATCTATTTGGGAAGTGTAGCCAATAGCCATGCAAAACAAAACCAACTAGAAGAAGCAGAAAAAGCATACCTAGAAGCGCTAGCACTCTACAGAGCCTTAGCCAAAACAAACCCTTCTGCGTATAACCCTGATGTTGCAACGACACTCAATAATTTGGCTGTTTTATATAGGGCTAGAAACCAACTAGAAGAAGCAGAAAAAGCATACCTGGAAGCGTTAGCACTCTACAGAGCCTTAGCCAAAACAAACCCTTCTGCGTACAACCCTGATGTTGCAATGACACTCAATAATTTGGCTGTTTTATATAGTAATAGAAACCAACTAGAAGAAGCAGAAAAAGCATACCTAGAAGCGTTAGCACTCTACAGAGACTTAGCCAAAACAAACCCTTCTGCGTATAACCCTGATGTTGCAATGACACTCAATAATTTGGCTGTTTTATATAGGGCTAGAAACCAACTAGAAGAAGCAGAAAAAGCATACCTAGAAGCGTTAGCACTCTACAGAGACTTAGCCAAAACAAACCCTTCTGCGTATAACCCTGATGTTGCAACGACACTCAATAATTTGGCTGTTTTATATAGTGATAGAAACCAACTAGAAGAAGCAGAAAAAGCATACCTAGAAGCGTTAGCACTAAGACGAGACTTAGCCAAAACAAACCCTTCTGCGTATAACCCTGATGTTGCAACGACACTCAATAATTTGGCTATTTTATATAGGGATAGAAACCAACTAGAAGAAGCAGAAAAAGCATACCTAGAAGCGTTAGCACTAAGACGAGACTTAGCCAAAACAAACCCTTCTGCGTATAACCCTGATGTTGCAACGACACTCAATAATTTGGCTATTTTATATAGGGATAGAAACCAACTAGAAGAAGCAGAAAAAGCATACCTAGAAGCGTTAGCACTAAGACGAGACTTAGCCAAAACAAACCCTTCTGCGTATGGTATAGATTGTGCAAATACGCTTATTATGGGTGTAGATTTATTAGACCAACCAAAAGAGTACTTAGATGAAGCAGAAAAACTTTTGAAAGTTTATGATGGTGTCTATGGGGCAGAAAGGTTGTTGCGTATCATTAAACAAGTTAGAGGAAGATAATAATGGGCGATCAACCGATTCCTGTGCTAGATTAGCTCTCATTCAGACATGTAGTCATTGCATGTAACATTACTGCCCCGCATAAGGGTTAAATTCAGCGATAGTTTCTAGTGCTTGTGTAAATTGTGCTGGGGTGAGTTCAAATGCATTAATGCCCAAATCTGCAATACCATAGAGTTTGTCCGTATCTTTAGGTGAAACCATAGCAAATATGGTTTGGTCGGGTTTTTGGTCTTTGAGTTGTTTTAAAAAGCCAGCACCTCTAGGTTCTATACTTAAATCACTAATGATAATATCATAGACGTTAGCATTAAAATATTTTAACACACTGCCTTTCCCTTGGGCTACGTCGACTTGATTAAATAATCTATCCAATGTTTCTGTATCTAGTGTAAACTTTGAATTTTCTTCTTTTATAAAAAGTATATTCCATTTTTTGTTGATATGCATGATGTTCCTTTATATCTTTATTTCATTCATAAATTGTTCCGACATATTTTCACCTAGGTCTTTAAACTTTTTGGCAATATCGGAGGTATACACTTCGTCAAGTGTGCTAGAGAAAAGTGCTAACCATCGGACAAAGCTTTCTCTACTGATGTAGGGTACATTAACGTGTGCACCTACAAAGTTACCACCATAAGTCTTTTCACCTAAAAGTTTAGCAAGCCAAAAGTCTGCCAATAGTTCTATGTGGTAGACCCATTCTTGATCTTCTAAATCATCTCCAAGTTCAAGTACAAAGTAGGGGGCAAGTACAGGATCTTGTAATGCCTTTGTATAAAATAGGGTCATCAAATCTCTAAGGTTTTCCCTATTAATATTGGTTTGAAGTGTTATGATGTATCCTTTTCTTAAATAAGCAATTTAGTGCTTTATTATAATTGAATCAAAAGACAATTATTTTAAAATGGAATTATAACAAAATTTCAAAAAATCAAAAGCACTTTTTTCCATAAAATAAATTATAGGGATTTTTGTGATATAATAGAAAAACTTTTGATTTATAGTAGGTGTAATATGCCAGTAACAGTAAAACCTCGTGTGAACATAAAGATTATGCAAATCAATGAACCAAAGATATATTTTGTATCTATCATTTATGATAAGTATATTTCTTGGGAATTTTGTATGCGTGTTCTTACGGATGTGTTTCATATGAGCACAGATAATGCTCAAATGATCACAGATGAGATTCTGACAAATGGAGAAGGACTTTGTGGTGGTTACATGTATGAGATAGCCCAAAGTAAAGCTGTGATAGTAGAAGAATTAGCCGAGAAAGAAGGATTCTCTTTACAATGCATCATAGAAGAAGTTTAGTAACACTTCTTGGACATATCATACTTTAATCTTCTTCTCTCACCTTCTCTTCTTTTAAAAATAGTGCAAGTGTTCTATCTTTTGTATCTGTATGGTGTCGTACCCATGATGTTAAATTACCTTCTATGTAAGCATATACTGCTCTAGGCTCTTGATGTTTTTCAAAATAGGCTATGACAGACTTAATTTCGTGTAGATGTCTATCATGATCTTTTTTATGTGCTTCAAAATCAGGATACTGGGACTCTTGCATTAACTTTTCTTCATCAAGGTAGTGTAGACGCGTATGGACTAGTAGTTCATTTAATACTATAAAAATAGCTTCTAAATCACTTTTTTCTACAACACTACTCAATTTATTGATAAGCAGTGACTCCTCTAGATGTGTATCGTTCATGCTTGGTATAGCAAGCATGGGCATTTGTTCTTGTGTAATCAAAATGTGACTCCTTATATCTCTAATGCCATTATACCTTGATAGTCTACTATAAACTTTTATAGCTATAATGTTTTTTTAAAACCTTACTTGATGGAGAAAAAATGTTAATACAAGCACAAGATATACAGCAAGTTGGCAATGCCATGATGAATATGCTACACGAGGATGAGTTAGCGATTATCAATGATTTTTATGGAGCTGTTAAATCTAAAGATATAGAAAAGATTGATGAACTTTTTAAAACGCTTTTGGCAGAAGTTGAGTCTCACTTTCAAACAGAAGAAGAGATGATGAAGCAGAGTGGTTATGCCGATATGCAAATGCATAAAAGTGATCATGACCTCATGAGAAAAAAACTAGAAAAATTTCATAAACGATGGGAAGTACTCAAAGGGCCAAAAGAGGTACAAGGCTTCTTAGAAAAAGACTTTAAGAAGTGGTACACTGGACATGTTTCTAAATGGGATGCACAAACTGCACCACACATAGCTTAAGTAAATAAAATTGGGCGCTAGACGAGTTTAGAGGCTTACTTTGCACACTTACTGCAAAGTCCTGCCTTAGGCATGACAAGAAGACGCTCTAAAGTAATCTCTTCTCCACATCCATGACATAAAAATGAAAAGTTATTTTTCAAACGTTCTTTAAAATAGAGCATTTTTCGTTTTTTCATATAAATACGTTTCAGTTCTCTTTGATTGATTTCATTTTGGCTTGCATTTTTAAATGTGATAATATCACTCAGTGTGTTTTCTGGAGATACAACATGTGTAGTCAATTCTAACTTTGCTATTTGAGCATTGGCTATACTAAGCTCTCTTTCGAGTTGGTCGATTAATACCATACGAGTTTTCATATATTAACCATCCTTATTACTATAATAATACTATTTTATACTTTTATAGCTCAAGAGAAGCTTTACTATTTAAGTCGGTAGACTATAGAGAGGGGTAAGTTATATTATGTAGCCAATATACTATTCAACTCTTCTGCGTAAATAATCTCTTTTTCTAATAAGAGTTTAGATAGACTATCTATTGACCCCCAGTGTGTATTGACTAACTCTATAGCACACTGTTCACCTTCAATCATCCATTTCTCAAGTGCAGTATCTATTTTAGCATGGTAGTGTTCTGTATCTTTGGTTGTAACAGACCTATTTTTTGCATCTACAAGCCCATTGATATTGATATACCCAACATCTTTATCCATGCCATAGTGTGCAATAGCAGCATAGGCATCACGTGTGGCTTGCTGTATGTCATTGGATGCACCAGTATCCATACCTTCTATATCTCCAAAAGCTTTTATTTGCGCTGTTCGTCCAGCTAGAGCGATACAGATTTTATTTTTAAAGTCTTTAACGGTCATATTGTCTTCAATATCATGATAGTTTTGCGCTACAAAATGCTCATTATTATCTCTAGGGGTTAAGCTTACATGCTCAATAGAGAGATGAGGCATCAATACCTTAGAAATAACAGCACGTCCTGCCTCGTAGATAGCTGTTTCATTAAACATCTGCTCAGGAGAGAGATAAGACTGTTTCTGTCCATATTTAATGGCATTAATTTGTGTAATTAAAATATCTTGCGTAATCGCAGGTAGACAATGGCGTAAACAATAAAATGAAGCCTCTTTGCCTAGCATCTCAAGTTGAGCACCTGTAAATCCTGTGGTATACATTAAAAGCTTTTTCATATCAAATGTACCACTTGTAGGCTTATCATTAATAATTCTATCTAAGAAGTATTGTCGTGCATCTTTATCTAGGTTATTTACCTCTATATGTATTTCGACCCTTCCTGGTCTAATAATAGCTGGGTCGATGTTTTCTTTATAGTTGGTTGCTGCAATCACAAAGATATCTTCACCTTTTCTACCAGTAAAACCATCCATTTCAGACAAGAGTTTATTTATAGGCACTTCTCTACCATTCTCCCCATCACGTTTACCTATCGTGTCTATTTCATCAATAAAAATAATCGCTGGGGCATAGGCTTTTGCTCTAGTGAAGATGAGTTTAGTTTTTTCAGGTTGTAAAAGTTCAAGACCAGTAGTAGAGATAAAGGGAAGTTCTGCTTCTTTTGCAAAAGCTTTTGCTAGCATGGTTTTACCTGTACCGGGAGGACCATAAAGTAGCATACCTTTGGGAGGGGCTATTTTAAAGTTTTCTAAAAGTTTTGGTTCCTTAAAAAAGTTAATCACTTCACCCAGACGCTGCTTTGCCATATGATGACCAGCAATGTCATCAAAAGAGACATGTGGTATGTCAAAGACAAGTCCATCTTCACTAAAGTCTTTAATTCTAACTACCTGTGAAAACTTACATGTGTTTATTTTGTAGGTAATGATACCACCTTTATGGCTAATGGTATCATCGATTTCAAGGGTGGTATTTTTTCTAAAAAGTTCTCTTACTAAGGTGTCATTTTCTATGAGGGGGTTAACTCTCTCCTTGATAAATGATGCACAGGCTTTTGAAACGGAGACCTTTATTTGTTTAAAATGCATAATAGGCTGTTCAGACTCTTGAATATATTGTGTGATTCTATTGAAAAAAAGTGTACTTACTTTTTCTTTAAGACGCCTTGCATCAAGCTCTGGAGCAAAGTTGAGCATCTGTATTTTTAAAAAATTATCAAAATTATTGGAAACAAGAAATTCAATTTTGTACTGGTCATAAAACTCATCTTTAAAGTGTAGAAAAACCCTTCTAGATATTTTTTCAAAAGCATCATACTCTAGTTTGTTAAAGAGGACAATATTGGCTTTAGAAAACCTAGAAACTAACTCTGGTACGATGGCTTCTTGAATCCCACCACTTCTATTTTCTCTCTTTTTCTCTCTTTTTATAGCTTCAAGAATCATAGACTCTGCTTGAATATAATCTTTCTTAACTAAGTCTTTAAATCTATAGTCAAGATAAAGTTCTTTACCTACACTGGTGGTAATGACAAAAATAGCCTCGGTAAAGTCTACTAAATAATTTGCATTTTCATCATTATAGATAATGTCTTCATCTTCATTACAGGGTTCATCTGTAATCTTGTCCCAACCACAGGCATCACGCATCTTACCACCCTCAAAGATAGAGAAGAGGTTGTTCTGAATGACATTATCACATTTTTCAAAAGAGTCTAGTACTATGATAGATTTTGGGTTCCTATGTACAAACCCTGTGAGTTGACCGACTCCATACCCTTTCCACCCAGCAGGATACCCATAGAGTTCTCCACCATTTTGTTGATGGTACTGTGTCATGTCAAATTTCATAATCTTATATTTAGGTATATGCTCTGCCATGAGTTCTGCAAGATACGTTTTACCTGTTGCAGGAGAACCTAAAAAGAGATAGGTTGATTTAGGCCCTTTTTCATCTTTTATAGAGGTTTTCATACTATTTGCAACTATATTAACAGCTTGTTCTTGCCCAAAGAGATCTTGGGAAAGTTTTTCTTTAAACTGTTTGACAAAGGCTATATTATCTTGGGCTTCTTTGAGGGCTTCTTCATCGAATGCCCCTTCATCAAGTTTTTTATGTCTTTCAATATTTGCTTTGACTAGTTTTTCTGTTTCTGTCATGTACTTCTCTTATATGTTTTGGACTATATTATCAATAGTATTCATTGTAGCTTTAATACCTTAATGATGTAATATGTGTTCTCTATTTTTTTCTGCTATTGGCAATACGTGCTAGCATATCTTCAAAACCACCAGTAGAACGTACTTCAACCACTGCTGTGACCACTGCATGTAGAGCGACATACTGTAAGTAGCTGGTGAGTGTTTCACAGCCACTCTCTTTCATTTTTTCATCTAGTTTCTCTTTTTGTGAGGGAGTGATTTTAAATTGAAGTGTCTCTAATGCTTCTTCTGATTCCATACCTGCAGAGGTAAAAGTAAATGTTTGGGTTTTGAGTGCAACAACTTTTAAATAAGAAGAGATATCATTAAATCCATTTTCTGTCATTCTTGAATGTATGGTCTCTTTTTGTTTGGCTGTGACATTAAAGCTGATATGTATTGGTGTATCCATCTGCTAGTTCCTTTTAGGCATTTTTGTTTGCATCATATTGTACATTCACTTAATTTCACCCAAATGGTACATTGAGATTTTGTGGTATTTAACATCATCTCAATGCCTAATTTGGGATTAAGATATTAAAGCTACAATGCAAAAAAGTAATTAAAGGTAAGGTATGACAAGCATAGAAGCACTGGAAATAGCCAAAGATGAAAATACATCAAGTGAGATACTCCATCAATTAAGTACAGATGAAAATCCATTTGTACGTGTTCACGTAGCTGCACATATGAATACATCTGTAGAGACATTGGTCTTATTAAGTGAAGATGAAATTCCACTTGTTAAACAGTTTGTTGCTGAACACCTGTCTACCCCAGTAGATACTTTAATTTCATTAAGTAAAGACAGTGATCTATTGTATTGGGTGGCAGGAAATCCAAATACACCTGTTGAGATGTTACGTCAATGGGGAAAAGATGAAGATGAAAATATTCGAGCTTCAGTTGCGGTAAACCCAAATATTCCTTCAGAAATATTGGATGCATTGATGATAGATGAAAATGAAGATGTCAGAACAGCAGTGATGAAAAACCCTATTGTGCAGGCTAAAACAAATAATAATTAAGCGGTTCGATGAGGTATTGAGAGATTAATCATCGTCATCCTCATCAAATAGCCCAAGGTTGTCCATAAATTGATTGGCTAACATGTTGGCCTTAGTGTAAAACTTATCTGCAATTTCTGGGACATATAGACGATGTACAACCTCATGGAAAAGTACTAACCATCTTTCAAACATTTCTGGTGTTAGAGGTCCTATAAATGCATGTGGTGGATAAGGGTGTCCACCATAACCTGTTTTACCTGTCATCATAAGAATCCAGAAGTTATATAAAGTATTAAGATGTTCATACCATTTACCGCCATGAAGGTTAGGACCTAATGTTTTGACAAAGACAGGACCTACCAGTTCATCCTTGAGTATTATAGTATAAAATTCATGTACCATCTCTTCTATATTCGCTCTATCTACAGTATCATGAAGCATCATTTTTCCTTTATTATTGCATTGATGTATCTTGGTTATGCTTTATGAAAACCAAGTATATGACCAAAAAGTTTATCTTCTGTTAGACCCATTTTAGCAGAAGTCATAAGATTATTATCTTGGTAATACTTCACCAATGCTTGTGGATCTTGTCCTGTCATAGTCGCTTGGTACCCTAGTGCGGCAATAACCTCTTGTTCGTGTACGTCAATGTTTTCTCTTTTAGCCAGTGCTTCTACTATGAGAGACTTTTTAATGCTTTGTCTTGCTTCTTCTCGTACAGACTCTCTAAGTTCTTGAAATTTCCCTTTATCTTCCATATAAGATTTATGTTGTTCTTCACTAAAGTCTCTTGTTTTTTCACGTACTTTTGCATCTATCTCTTGCTCTACAATATTGTTAGGCAGTGTAAAGTCAAATTTTTCAAGTAAGGCTGTTACAATTTTGGGTTTCAAATCACTCATATATATTTTTGAGATTTCTTCAGCAGTGACTTGCTCTGAAAATTGTGCTTTGAGTGTCTCAAGTGTAGCATCTGGTTTTTGAAGTACTTTTTTTGCAAATGCATCATCAATTTTTTCTGCCTTTTGTTCTTGAATCTCATGAAGCTTGACAACAAACTTAGCTTCTTTTCCTGCCAAATCATCAGAAGAGTAGTCTTTTGGAAAAGTAACCATAATATCTTTTTGTTCACCATATTCCATACCAATAAGTTGATCTTCAAATCCAGGAATAAATGAGTTAGAGCCTACCTTAATATTGAACTTCTCAGCACTTCCACCTTCAAAAGCAACATCATCAATATAGCCTGTAAAGTCTATCACTGCAACATCATCTGTTTCAATAGGTTTGGCTGTTTCTATTTTAGTAAATGGCGCCTGCTTTTGGGCAAATTCTAAGAGTTTAGCATCTACAGATGCGGCATCTGCTGTTGGCTTTGTATAACTAGGAGCAATCTCATTATAATCAATATTTACGTCTATTTCAGGACTTACTGCCATTTCTACTTCAAAATAGATAGAATCATCTTGCTGTTCATACTTTTTCAATGCAGGTTGACCTAAAATATCTTCAACTGCCAAATTACCCTCTTTAATACCAGCATCAATAAAATCTTTAAAAACTTGACTTGCAGCATCTTGCTCAATAGTTTCATCGCTAGCTTCATCGTCTTTACTCTCTTTTGAAGCACTTTCTTTGAGCTTAGCTACCTTCTCTTCAATGAGGCTGTTTTCAACAGTCCCACTTAAAATATAGTTTACATCGTCTATTTTTTCTACTGTAATTTTCACAACAATCCTTTTGTGTTTAATGGCGTAATTTTAGCATTATTGTCTAAAATTAACGTTTTAAAAGTTTATATTTGATGTACATACTTTCTTTAGATAAGCATGGTGAAATAGTTATAAAAAATGATAGTGAATTGAAAAAAATTAAGAACAAGTAGATGTGGAGAATTTTATGCTTAGTGGTAAATTATATATTGGAGTTTATCACCCCAAGGGGTGACAAGTAATTGTTAAAAAATTACGATTCTTCAGGTGTTGACATTGCCATTTCAATACAATTACGGTCAAGCATATCGGTACATACGTATACACAGATAGCACAACCTTTACATCTGTTTTCATCAACCCAAGAGGTATTGTTATCTTTGTCAAACATTAGTGTATTGGCTTCTGGACAATATAAGGTACAAGTAGTACACTTATACTCAGCACATTTATCTGCATCTACTTTTGCTACATAATACATTCTATTCCTTTTATTTAAATATCAAACTGAACAACTAAGTCGTCAGTACTCATATCTACAGAATTTGCCATTTCGAAAGTTGCATTAATAACTTCCATGTTTTTAGCAAGTAATTCTTCTTTTTTCTTAAACTTCTTCTCAATAGCAGAGTCTAGAGCCGCTGTACCACCAGAAGCGACAAATGAAGATCCTAAGAATCTTTCTTTAACGGCTGCTTCGATGTTGTCTTCATTTACTAGTTGAGTAAGTCCAAGAACCATACCCATCATTGCCATGTTTGTTGCAAGTTCAGTACCAGCAATCTTAAGGGCCAATGCAGTTGCATCAAATTGAACAACTTTAGCATTTAAATCACGAAGTACTTTAAGGTCTTCTTCTTCAAGAACATCTCTGTCTGTATTAATAATGATTAAAGAGTTCGGTTTTAATCCTGTATAAAAAGGCATAGTGTACGATTTACCATGTGTTACAACTTGTGAATGGTAGATCATAATAATGTCAGGGTAAACAACTTCACCAACTTCATAAATAGGATCAACTGATGCTCTTACATACGCTTCAACAGGTGCCATTCTTTTTTCTGAACCAAAAAATGGTACCAATGACGCATATTTACCAGCGTTATCCATTGATGCTCCAAGGATGTGGGCAGTGGTAACAACACCTTGTCCACCCAGCCCTGAGATTCTTATGTTATATCTTTTTTTACCTAGAGTATAGTCAGTAGCCATATTATACCGCCTCTGCTTTTCTTGCTTTCTTAGCTGCTTTTTCTTCAGCTTCTACACGCTCAATTACTGCTTTTGCTTCATCTGTCATGTACTCTTCAAATGTAAAACGTGTTTTTTCTTTATCTTTAGCATCTTGGAATACATCTTCTGTAGGGATTGAATACTCAATGTTACATGATGTATATGCATGAATAAATGTTGGTCCCACTTCTCTTGCAACATAGATAGCTCTTCTAATGATCTTAGCAGCTTTCTTGATGTTTGTAGGAGACATTCTTACCGTATAAACACAACCAGCAGCTCTTGCTAAGTCAGTTGCAGGCATTTTTTGACCTTTTTTACCAAGTGGAGCCATTTTTAGTACCGCACCTTGAGGAGACATACCAGACTCTTGACCACCTGTGTTTCCATACACTTCGTTATCAAGCATGATTGTTGTGAATTTTTCACCACGAATCCATGAATGCATAGTCATTGAGAAACCGATATCCATAGTACCACCGTCACCAGCAATAGTAATAACATCTTTTGTTTTATCTGGGAAACGTAGTCTAAATGCACGTGTTAAACCAGAAGCCATTGCATTTTGGTCACCATAGTTACCGTAAATAAATGGAACTGCAGCTTGAGAAATAGCCAAACGACCACAACCAGCTGTACCTAATGTTACAGTTTCTTCAGGCTTTGGAAGTGATGCAAAAATCAATCTGATATAGTATGCCATCCAACAACCAGAACACATTGGGTGCTCTTCAATTAGCTCTTTAAATTGACCCATATTACCAGGACCAGCTTCATCTTGAGTTTTTCCAAATGGACCAAACTCAACTAACTCTACATAATCTTTCGGAAGATACCTTTTAAATCTCTCTGCAGGTGTTACATATTTTAAACTCATCTTATTCTCCTTTTATAATTTTAGGTCGTATTCTAAACCAAGAGCAGTATGAATTTCTTTCATAATCAACTCAACTGGAAGTGTCATACCACCATATACTCTTGGACCATTCACAACAATACCACCATTTGGAATCGCTGCTCTAACTTCTTTAGATAACCAACCAATAATGTTATGCTCAGGTACGATAAGTGCCTTAGCATTCTTCACTGCGTCTCTAATTTCATCCTCAGGGAATGGTCTGATAGCTTTTACTTTAATTAGACCAACACTTAAGCCATCTTCTTGTGCATATCTCCATGCTTCTCTCGCTTGTGCAGCAGCACAACCAGAAGCAACAACAAACACATCTGACTCAGGGTTTTGAACTTCAATTGGCCCACCAAGGTACTCATAAATATATTTCATCGCACGCTTGTTTGAATCCCAAATCTCTTGTTGCCATACTGAGTGTATCAAATAAGACATAAAGTTTGACTTTTGAACTGGTGCATCTCTTTGAATTCTTGCTGGAGGTGTTTCGTTATCCATAGCTGGCACTGGTGCAGCAACAGAGTCGAAGTCATTAAGTGCTATGTCCTCAGGGGTCATATCTACATAACCTTTTGCGTGTGTTACGAAGAAACCTTCTGTAGCAACAGCAACTGGAATATAAACATCAACTTTTTCAGTAATAGCAAATGCAGCTAGTGTCATGTCAAATGTATCTTGCTGATTTTCAGCATGTAGCATAACAGCTCCACAGTGCATCATGTATGCCATTTCAATATTATCTGGCTGAATTGATAGTGGTGCATTTACAACACGTGTCAAAATACCAAGTACTGCTGGAACTCTGTGTCCTGACCATGAAACAATTGCTTCTAGCCCTCTAAGTAGACCTGGTCCAGATGTTGCTGTAAATAGACGAACACCTGCTCTTGCAGCACCTGCGATTGCTGACATTGTACCAAGTTCTTCTTCTGCTCTATAGTACTCTTTGATATGACCTTGTGCAAAAATATCACCAACGAGGTGCATTACTTCAGACTGTGGTGTAATAGGGTATGCTATTGCCATATCTACATTTGCTCTTTTAACAGCTTCTGCCATTGCTTGAGCACCTGTGATAAAGTGTTTCTCTCTTGGAGCCTCTTTTAAGAGGTAATTCATATCTACTAATTTTTTTACTGGTTGTGGTCTTCCATCATTATGTTTATAACTCATATTTATTCTCCTTTATTCAACATCTGCAACATGTTCACCTTTTCTAGATATGATGAGACTTCTATACTCGCCATAATCAGCTGGTGACAATGCACTATTATCTTCTTCTTCTAAAGATGGGTTTTCAGGTGGTAAAGTTGTTTCCCACTCAATACCTAAGTTATTTCTTTCTTCAATAATGATTTCTTTGAATCTCTGAATATCAGAGGCATGTAAATCTCTTATTGAAGCCATAGCTTCTTCATGACCCATATATGCACATAAAGCAACTGTATAACATGAAGTACCTGCACGAATCATTCTAAGTGAAAGGTTAGCGTAGTGACAGTGTACACCAACAAAAATACAAGCATCAATTTTGTTATCTAAAATTGTAAGGTTAGGGTGATTTGGGTTAATCTCAGCCTTTACATCAATTTTTGGATATTTTGGTCTGTAGTCAGGCATTGGAATAATCTTACAGTTTGGAATTTCAGATGCAAGATCTAATATTGCTGCAGACTTCTCGGCAACATCTTCTTTCCAGTCCCATAATACTTGTGGACCAGGGAAAATAGTTGGATTCTTCTTCGTTAATAATGCTTTTGCGGCATCTCTCATTGCTTCTTCTGGTGAGACAACGTCTCCATAAAGTAAAGCTTGACCTTCTGGTGCAAGTTCAACTCCCATTTCTGGTGCCGATGCTGGCATATAACCAGCAGGACCTTCAGTGACTCTTTTTAACATGTTTTGCTCCTTATAATATACAAAAAAGTTATTTATATTATACAAATAAAGTATAAGATGCTTATGAATTATGTTTCAGTCGTTTATTTTTGAAAGGAGGTGTTACAATTTGAATCTACAAAAGTTGTGATAATTTTGATTGATGTAAGAGAAAGATAAAGAATAAGCTAGATTCTTTATCTATTTTAGATACATATTGTAACATATAGTAGGATTTAATGAATACAAAATTATCTGTTGAGCCTAAATTGAGGTATATTTATAAAGCTAAATTTTTTATTAAGTTTAGTCATATCTTTTTCAATGGACTCGCCTATAAATATAAGAATTGAACGTTCTTCATAGTTGGCTAATGCTTCAAAAGAGGCATCACCAAACGAGTAATTAATAAAAAGTGGTTCAGGTACATCAGTCGTTTTGATGACACCTTTTACTCTGTAGATATTTTGGGGCAGTGATTTAAGTAGTGTGTCTATGTTGTCAAATGTTATATCTTCTTTTAGATAGACTACTTGTTGTGTAATTGAGTCTTTACTCGTATGATCATGATGTTTATAGTCTTTAGCTATATCGGTGATCTCATCGATTTCATATACACCTTCAAACGCTTCTTTCCCAACAATACCTTGTTCTGCTTCACGTACAATGTAGTGGTTAAATATAGCCTTTCCTGTAAGATTATTCTTAATATTGTACTGCTCTTTGATTTCTACAACGTCTTGTTTAAGTGATTGAAGTTCATTCTCCGTAACCAAGTCAGTTTTATTTAGAACAAGAATGTTTGAACCACCCAATTGGTATTTTGCGGTTGAATTATCTTTATACGAGTCAAAGTTTTTAGCATCGACTACACATATGATACCTTCAACAGATATACCAAGGTTTTGTAGAGATAAAAAGATAGGGAAAGGTTCTGAAGCACCAGATGTCTCGACAAATATAATTTCAGGGTTATATTTGTTGATAATTTCAATCACACCACTTTCAAACTCTTCAGAGAGTTTACAACAGATACAACCTTCAGAAATTTCAAGTACTTCACTGTGTACATTTGTAAGTATTTTACTGTCTATTCCTACATCACCAAATTCATTGACAATAATAGCTATTTTTTTATCGCTAAAATGTTGTTTAACAGTATTGGTAAGCATAGTCGTTTTACCAACACCTAGAAATCCTGTAAGTATAAAAGAATGTATCATATAAAGCCTTTTAGTATAAATTTAGTAATATGGGAGGGTAGTAGTTTGAAGTGTTTAGTGATGTGTAAAAGAACTACTGTCTATAGATAACAGTAGTTCCTCTAAGTTTATTTTGATGGGTCTTCTAAAATTTGTTCAAAACCTACTTCTTTACACCACTCAGCAGTTAAGTCAAATGCTGCTGATGCAGTTTGTAAGTTTTTGTCGATAAGCTCTTGCTTTTTCTTAAACTTTTTCTCAATAACAGAGTCAAGTGTAGCTGTACCACCTGAAGCTGTATATTTCTTAAGGAATCTGTCTTTGATACCTTCTTCAATAGCAGGTTTAGAAACTGTTCCTAATGCACCAAATAGAGCACCTAACATTGCCATGTTTGTAGCAAGCTCAGTACCTGCTTTTTCAATAGCAAATGCAGTAAAATCTCTTGTAAGTACTTTTACATTCATACTATCTAAGAATGCTTTATCTGTATCTGTTAAAAGATCAACATCAGAGTTGATAATAACAAGACCATTTTCTTTAATACCAGCATAAAAAGGCATAGTATATGATTTACCCATAGTAATAACTTGTGGGTGGAAAATCATAACGATATCTGGGTAAATGACTTCTCCTCTATCATAAATTGGCACTGTTCCCATTCTTACATATGACTCAGATGGAGCCATACGTTTTTCTGCACCAAAGAATGGGTTAGATACTGCATAGTATCCTTCTGTATCTGCGGCAGTTGCTGCAATATGTGCAGCAGTTACCGCACCTTGTCCACCTAGACCGGGCAATCTTACTTTAATTGAATCTTTTGCCATTATAAACGCCCCTCTTCTTTGGCTTTAGCCAGACATGCTTCTGCTTCTGGTGAAATATATTTGTACTTGTCAAATCTATCTTTATCTTGTTCTTTCATTTCCCCAAGACCTTCATTTGCACTGAGTCCAATTTCAAGGATACACGGTGTATATAGGTTAATATATGTAGGTCCAACTTCTCTTGCAATAGTGATAGCTTCTCTGACTGCTCTTGCAACTGCTTTAGGTGCAGAAGCTGTCATGTTTAGTGAGTAGTGACAACCAGATGTTGTAGCTAGTTCCCACATTTTTACTTTTTCAAACTTTTTACCTGATGGAGCCATTTTGAATACTTGACCTTTTGGAGTCATTCCTGATTCTTGTCCACCAGTGTTTGCATACACTTCATTATCGAAACAAATTGTTGTAATGTTCTCTTGTCTAAAGAATGATTGCATAGTATAATCAAGTCCGATATCGACAGTAGCACCATCACCTGCTAGAACAACTACATCTTTTTCTTTGTTTGGGAATCTCCAATCAAGCACTCTTTTGATACCAGAAGCTACAGCATTTTGGTTACCAAAAAGTGAGTGAACTGTATGTAGTGCAATGTGTGGGAACATCAAAGATGTACAACCTGTTGAATTGACAATCACTGTCTCCTCAGGTTTTGGTAAAGCAGAGAGAACATATCTTAATGCTGCTGCTTCTGGACAACCTGCACATAAAGAGTGCTCTTCAAGTAACTCTTTTGTTTGAGGAAGTTCTTTAATACCACGAGGTTTGTCTTGTTTCTCAGCCCATGTAGCATTCTCTTCAAGATCAATAATCTCTTGAGGCATAATCTCTCTAAATTCGGGGTTGATTTTATATATATCAATTGCCATTTTATGCTCCTTCTACGTTAATATGTTCAAATACTTCTTTAAGAATTGCCTCAGCAGGCATACTCATACCACCGGCCACTCTAGGTCCACCTATAACTTCAGCCTCAGATTTCTTATAAAGTGCAGTTTTCACTTCTTTTTCTAGCCAACCAACAACATTGAACTCAGGTACAAATATATGCTTAACACCTTCTAGAGCTTCAAGAAGTTCTGCTTCTGGGAATGGTCTGATAGTTCTTAATTTAATAACCTTGGTTTTAACACCAAGTTTCATTAATTCTCTCTCAGCTTCTTTTGCTTGGTTTGATGCAGTACCACAAGTTACAAATGCAATCTCAGCATCTTCAGTTCCAGTCACATGTACAAGTCCGTTTAAGAAGTGTTTTGCATATGGTACAGAACGCTCAATTGCTGATCTGATTTCCCACTGCCAAGATGCATGTGTCGCGTAAGAAATATAGTTTGATTTCATTACAAATGGATCTCTTAGGAAACGTCCTGGAGGTGTCTCTGAATCAATTGCAGGTAATGGTGCTTTATTTGGATTATATGGCGTAAGTGCGATATCGTCAGCAGGAAGCATAACAGCTTCTCTTGTATGTGATACAAAGAATCCATCAACAACTGTTACGATTGGTACGTGAACGTCTGGTTTCTCAGCAACGATAAATGCTGCGATTGACATATCAAATAGTTCTTGTACATTTTCTGCATACCAGATTTGACATCCAGTTTCTAACATGTATGAAACTTCCAAGTTATCTGGTTGAATGGTAAGTGGTGAGTTAATACCTCTAGCCATAAGAACAAGTTGACAAGGAATTCTTGTACCAGACCATTGTGCAAAGTTTTCCATTGCTCTTAGTGTTCCTGGTCCTGATGTTGTTGTAATTGTTCTAGCACCTGCCATTGCACAACCGGCAACTTCAGACATTACACCAAATTCATTTTCCCCTCTAAAGTACACACCAACATACCCTTCAGCCCATAGCTCACCAATAAGGTGTGCTGCTTCTGACTGTGGAGTAATAGGGTATGATACTGATGCATCTACTGTACATCTCTTGACTGCTTCTTTAAGCACTTCAGAACCTGTCATAAAGTGTTTTTCTCTTGGAGCTTCAAATAATAGTTCATCTGCTGTAACTAGTCTCTGCCCAGACCAGTTATGCGTATCTGTCATGTCTGTAATTTTACTCATATTCTCTCCTACCTATTTACCAAGTTCAGCTTTTACTTCTTTAGCGATCTTGATGAATTTCTCAAGCTCTGAAGCATGCTGGTCTCTTAATGTTGCCATTGCATCTTCATGCCCTGACATACCACAAATTGCGATTGTATAACAATCTGTTTCTGATCTTACGATTTTTAATGCTACATTTGCATAGTGACAGTGTACACCAATGAAGATTGCTGCTTTAATGTCATTATGCCAAATGGTTAAGTTCGGGTGATTTGGATTAATCTCTACTTCTGCATCGATTTTTGGATATTTTGGTCTATAATCGTACATTGGAATCATCTTTGCATTTAGCACTTCAGACATCTCTTTGATAAGTGTAGCTTTTTTCTTAGCTTCTTCATTAAAGGCGTATAGTACTTGGGGTCCAGGGAAAATAGTTGCATTTTCGCTTGTTAACATCACTCTTGCACATTCTCTCATTGCAGTCTCTTCATCAACTATGTCTTCTAATAAAAGTGCTTTTCCTTCTGGTGGTGTAATAACACCTTCATACGTTGCCGCAGGATACGGTGAATAATACGCAGGGCCTTGATTTGCCATAAGTTCTCCTCTAAATTGTTTTTTCTGTATTTATCAAAATAAATCTATATTTTGATTTATTCTTTTAGTGCTGCCGTTGGATCAGGCATTTCCATCGTAATACAATTACGATCTAACATGTCTGTACATACATATACACATAAGGCACATCCCTTACATCTATCTTCATCTACCCAAGATATATTCTCATCCTCATTGAACATCAGAGTATTCGCTTCTGGACAATACAGTGTACAGGCATTACATTTATACTCTGAACACTTGTCAGCGTCTACTTTTGCTATATAATACATTTTTTCTCCTATGATAACTTAAACATACATACATTGGCTATAGTTACACACCAACTAAGAAGTCTAACATCCAATTTGACTAACAGATGTTCACTCTCTTAATATGGAGTGAATGTCGATAGGCTTATTCTTAGTTATATTCTTTATGCTGTTCGGAGTATACTTTAAAAACCTTTATTTTTCTTTAATTCTAAGGACAGTATTTTTCGACTTTTATGTCAAATTTTTCTCGTTACATCTTGCAACAAGTAATCTAAATAATGGTATTCATCATCAATATTTATTAATAAGTTTAATTTTTAACAATATTTTAGATAAATTTGACTCATTTTAGTCAAGTACATATATATAGTATGTATATATATGCTATTTTGATAGCTATTTTGTGATTATTAGAAATGACAGTATGTTTCGTTTCATCGCAAATTTATTTTAATAAATCTAACATAGATTTATTAAAAGTCATTCTTTTCTAAATTTTGCTATGATGTTCTGTTATAGGGATGTTGTTTTTCATAAACAATAACATCCTGTGAAGTATATTTAATTGGGAGTTGTTATGGAGAAATTAGTATTATTTATTCCGTTTATACCTATTGTTATTGCTATTTTAATAGGTTTTTTAAATAAAAAAGAGCATATGCCTAAAGTGGCAATCTTTTTTTCATCGCTAGTAGCACTTTTAGGACTCTATGGTACCTACCATGTGATGAGTACGGATGAAGCTATTTATGGATTTGAGGGGCTTCTTGTTTTTAATGAGCTCTCAGCTATTCTTGTACCATATGTAGCCATACTAGGTCTTGTTATTCGTAAATACTCTACAAAATACATGTGGGATGAACCTGGCTATAAAAGATTTTTTGTATTATTAAACTTTATATTCTCAGCTATTTATTTACTTGTTATGAGTAATAATTTGATTATTCTTACTATTGCTTGGCAGCTTATGAGTATCAGTCTTTACTTACTCATTACATTTAATGTAGAGTCAAAGTCTGCCATTAAGAATGGTGGGTGGACTATGTTAGTACATAAATTAGCCGACCTCTTCTTTATTATAGCCGTGATACTTACCTATAAAGTATTTGGTAGTTTTGATCTGGCACAACTGGGTGAAAAATGGTTGGCAATGTCAGCCAGTGGCCCCATTGACGATCCTCTCATTTATGTGATTGGTTTCTTATTCTTATTTGCAGCAATGATGAAGTCAGCTATTATTCCTTTCCACTTATGGTTACCTTATACTTCAGAAGCACCTACTCCAGTATCAGCGCTTATGCACGCAGGGGTTGTAAATGTTGGAGGAATCCTACTTAATAAAATGGCATTTTTGTTACTTTTAACTCCAGCAGTACTAAATGTGGCATTTGTTATGGGACTTCTTACCGCGATTTTTGCATCTATTTTAATGCTAGCTGTCTCAGATATTAAACGTTCTCTTGGTTATTCGACTGTAGGTCAGATGGGATATATGATTATGGAAGTAGGACTTGGTGCCTTCTCGCTTGCAATTTACCACCTTATGGTACATGGTATCTTTAAGGCATCACTCTTTTTGGAATCTGGAAGCCTTATCAACTCTGCAAGGAAGGAGCCAAATGTGCCTAGAAGACTTTCTCATGAACTGTTTTGGAAGGAAAAACCACAATACAATAGCATCAATATGTTCCGTATGGTCGCACTCTTTACAGTTGTGCCTGTGGTTGTTTTCATTGGGGTTAAATTTGCATTGGGTGAAGACTTCTTTCATTTAAATGCCGCCGTACTTATATTGGCGTTTGCGTGGCTTACCGGAACACAACTCTTTTTATCATTTTTTGAAGTGACTAAAGCAAATTCTCCAAAAGTTATTTTTACGGTGATTAGTTCGTTTATTATTGTACTCTTTACCTATGAGTTTGTGGGTTTAGCGCTTGAACACTTCTTGTATGGTGAACATGGTGCACTGCTTTATAAGGTAGCTACACTTCATGTATCGGGTACAATGACGCTTCTCATGTTAATAGCCATTATGTTTATTGGTTGGTACTTTACTTATAAACAACATTTTGTTGGTATACCTATAGGTGAGCATAAGCCTAATAAAGTTCAATGGCGTATCTATAAGATATTGGCAAAAGAAGGCTATCTGTCTGACTTATATATTAAATACTTCAAAGTATTTTAAGAAGGGAATGTTTATGGATTTTATTTTATTATTTTTATTTGCCGGGGTTCCTTATTATCTGTTGTTTGAGAAGAAAAATATTTTAGGAAAAGAAAAAATATTTTATCTTTCAGCACTATTGGTTGTTTTAGGAATGATTATTTCTGCTAGTACATCTTCAGCAGTATCGATGCCATTTGTTATGATTGCACTATTATTTTCTTTGTTCTCACTTTATAAAGCCAACAAAACAAATAATTTGTATAAGTTGGCATACTATATACTTTTCTTTAATGCACCGATGCTTCTTATGTTTGGTGCAAAAGAGAGTGCACTCTATGGTATTTCATTACTACTTACACTTATGGGTATTTTTCTCATGGGGAAATATTATGAGCGTAATTATGGAAGTGCAAACTATAAATCAATTACGGGTATCACTCTGGTGACACCTTATGCTGGGCTAATACTCACTATTTATTTGACAGCATTGGCACTTTACCCACCATTTCCAAACTCTTTAATGTTCCTAAACGGAATACTCTCTTCTGAAATTAATAGCTTATGGTATGTTGCTGTTGTGGTTATATTTTTTGGAAACTTTTTAATTGCTGTAAGGGTCATGGCTAAAACTGTTTTTGGAAAACCAAATGATAATGTACACTATATTGACGTCGCACTGAAAGAAAGATGGTTACACCTTGCTATCTTTATACTATTATTGGTCCTAAGTATTATTGGGCTTCAGGAGGTACTGTAATGAGTATACTAGAAAAATTAAATGCAGTGAAAGACACTGTACCACACTATTGGCCTATTGGAGCATTTATCCACCATAACCCATTAAAGGGGTTTGAACATCTTAATTTTAAAGAAGGACTTGACAAAGCACAAGGTATATTTGGTGGTAAAGTCTATATGGATCCAGATTATTATGTTGGACTCTATCATGAGGGTAAGGTAAAAACAGAGTTTCTTGATAAAAATCTCTTAAGACCACTTGAAGAGGAAAAACTTGAAAAGTATGTTGAAGAAGCTAAAACATTTATGCTTGAAGTAAGTCCATTATGGGACTCTTATAGAAGTTATGAAGAGCTAAAAGTTAATGATATAGATGAAGAGTTACATGCGTATCTTGAAGAGACCTGTACCTGTATGCAGCGGGATACATGGATAGAAAAACTTACAAAACATATGACATTGTATGAAATTCATGATGCACTGTTTGGCACAAGCGAAAAGGAACTGATAGAAAAGGATGTCATTGAATATATTTCGCGTTTTCTTGATCAAGAGCAGACTACACTAAGTATGAAAGACAGAGACCTTGGTATGTTTCATACTTTTAAACTTTATGAAAATATCGATTATGTGGTTGATGCCCAAGAATATGTTGAAGAAGCGCTTGAAACACTAAAAGTAGAAGATGTAGAAGCGTACTTTTTAACACATATACTGAAATTGCACGGTTGGGCAGGATTTATCAAGTACCGTTCAGAAGATAATGAATACTATTCACAGCAAAAACGTCCTTCATCACTGATGGACTATATGGCAGTGAGATTGCATTTTGAATTGAAATATATGCAAAAAGAGAAAATCAATAATTTTGAAAAGCTCAATACATATATGGAAGAAAATAAGCTCTATACAATATTGAAGCTTTTGCAGGCAAAAGGTAAACTTACAGGTGTCTATAATGATGCGATGGAAGAGCATCAAAATTATCAAGAGATTTTAGATGCTTATGCCAAAGATGAAATTAATTTAAATGCGCTGCAAGTACAACTTGCAAAAAAACAATTCCCTTCCCTTGATATGTCACTCATAGCATTTTCAAACTTTGTAGATCTTCTTAAAAAAGAAGAGGGATTTCTTTGGCTAAAATCGTTAGAAGATACCTATATTGAACAACATATTGATGAATTTACTTCTACACATAGGTATGATAAAAAACCTTTATCCGCGACAGTTTTCTGTTTAGATGTAAGATCGGAAACCATACGTAGAAAGGTAGAACAGTCGGGTCCACATACGACTTTTGGTGCAGGTGGTTTCCTTGGTATCCCTATTTCTTTTGTAGAATTTGACAAAGCACATGCATTGGCATTAGCTCCGGCAATTATTAAACCTCAAAATATAGTGTTTGAAATACCTGTTGAATCTCATGAAGAGTATAATTCCAAAAAAAGTATGAATAAAACAACCAAAAAAGTTTTGAGTGATCTTAAAAACAACCCTTATACACCGTATATTATGGTTGAGGCGATTGGGTGGATGTTTGGTATAAAACTTTTTGGAAAGACATTTTTCCCAGCTAAAACCAATAAACTCTTCTCCAATATGAAGCCTAAAAAGCCTAAAACAATTTTTACGTTAGACAAGCTAACAAGTGACGAAATAGACAAGTATGTACGAAGACTTCATACCAATATTATTAATGAGGTTTTAACTACACAATCTGACACGGAACTTAAAAAAGAAGAGATAATTATTCTATGGGAGCATCTTGTCTTTGCTAAAGAACTATCAATTAGAATATCTGAAGATATTATTGATGATCTTAAACATGCCTATCACATCACCCCTGAAGACTACGAAATACAAAAAGAAAAGCTTGCACAGGTTGGCTTTACCGAAGATGAGCAGGTTATGTATATAGATAATCTGCTTAAGATGATAGGACTCATAGAAGATTTCCCTAAGTTTGTAACAATTTCTGGACATGGTTCGCTCTCAGATAACAACCCATTCGAATCTGCACTAGATTGTGGAGCCTGTGGAGGTAGCATCTCTTTGCCTAATGCCAGAGCACTTTGTATGATAGGAAATAAGCCTAGTATTCGTGCAAAGCTCAAAGGAAAGGGTATCCATATTCCAGAGGATACAATATTTTTACCTGCGATGCATAATACAACGACTGATGAAATGACTTTTTACGATACAGATATACTTAGTGTGAAAGAACGAGAACTTTTCACTACCATGCAACAAGACTTTAAGAATGCCTCATTGGCTTCTAGAGAAGAGAGAGCAGTTGTTTTACCTAATGCTAAGACACAAAAAGATCTATTTATTAAGACGATGGATTGGTCTGAACCAAGACCGGAATGGGGTCTTGCAGGTAATATGGGTGTCTTTGCTGGTCCAAGAGATTCATGTAGACATATGGAGCTGAATAACAGACTTTTTATGCACTCGTATGATGCTTCAATAGATAATGAAAATGCAGACATTTTGACACGTATATTTAACGGTCCTCTTGTTGTTGGTGAATGGATTAACCTAGAACACTATTTTTCTACTACAGATAATAAAGCATATGGTGCAGGTTCAAAAGTGTACCATAACGTTGTTTCTAAAATTGGGGTATATAATGGAAACTATAGTGACTTAAAGATTGGTCTTCCTACACAAAGTGTTCTAACAGAAGGTAAAGCGTACCATGAACCTGTACGACTACTTACCTATATGGAAGCACCACTTGAGACTGTAGGAAAAGCGGTTGAAAACTCTATTGCTAAAGAGTTTATATTAAATGAGTGGATTAGACCTATCATTATAGACAAAGCAGCCAAAAAAGTATACTCATATGAATTTGGTGAATTTGTTGTTATTAAAGAGCTAGCATAGTTTTAGCTCAACGTACTATAATACGAAAAACTAATAGAAAAGAGAGATGAAATGTACACAATTGAAATTGAGAAAGAGTGTGGTTGCGTAAAAAAAAGTGGCTTGAACAAAGATTTAACCTTTGAATCAAAAGAAGACATGATAAATAAAGCACGTGTGATGGAGTGTCTTATGAATCAAAACTTTTGTATGACACATTTTTTTGAAGCAGTTGACTATGGTGATAAAATAGTGATTCATAGTACTTTAAGACCTGAAGATGATGACGAGGATGAAGATATCGAAGATGCAAATAAACTTGTAACAAAGAGTGGTGTTACCATAGGTTTTGACGCAACGAAAGCATCTCCTGGTGGAGATGGTGGAAACTAGGTCTACGAGATATTTAAAAGGAATAAATAATATGTATACAGTAAAAGTAGCACATGAGTGCGGATGTTTTAAAAAGAGTGAGTATGAAAGTGAAAAGTCATTTGAGACACAACGTGATGCGTATAACTACTCAAATATTTTAGCAGAGTTAATGAATGAAGATTTTTGTACCAAGCATGCTTTTTCATCAAATATTGCAGGTGAGAACACTTTTGTAATTAGTGTCTCAGAGAACCCTAATGCTGGTAGCTGTGGTACAGGTGACAGCAGTTGTAGTACTGGAAGTTGTGGTTGTTAACCAGATAAATATAGTTATCAAGTGCTCTTTAAAGCACTTGATCTAATTAGTTATTCAGTTGTGCCTCTGTAATAGTGATATCTGAAGCTATAATGTATAGAGGTGCATTTTGCACATGTAACATCGCAGTATCACGTCCTAGAGAAAAACCATATAAATTATTCTCCTTGATGAGACTAATACCTCCCATCATATCAAGCATTGGAAGCACACTATTCACAAGTATTTTTGAGGATTTAATATCTTTAAATTCTATAGTAATTCTATCTGTATCTTCACCTTCATCATCTTGAATGACAAGCGTCAGTATCTTAGATGACTCTGAAGTTGGGTTAATAGAGCGTAGCTGAGCAGCTCTAAAATAATCATATTTTTCTAATAAACTTGTTACTTTTTCCATAATTTTCCTTTTATGCGTCTATGGCAAATAAATGACTTGCGTCGGGGTTTTTTTCTTGATATTTTACAATGTACGAACATTTTGCCACAGCCTTTTTATCAGCTTTTTGTATCTCTTGGAGCACATCTTCCAAAAGTGTTCTTGCAAGTCCTTTACCTGCTAGTTCTTTGGGTACTATAGTGTGTGTTAGGTGCATATTACCATCTTGATCATCATAGGTGATGTATGCTATGTGGCCATCAATGTGATATTCGTATTTACATTCGTCTTGGTTATGAATAAGTGGGTGAGACATTATCTTTCCTAGTAGTTTTTTTGTATTCTATCATTTTAGTATTAAACACAAAATTTTTTATTAAGTCATATTTAACTATAAATTGTAATAATGAGATTCTATTAAAGAAATATACAGGAGATAGTATGAGTGAACAATCACAGATATTGGCAGAGATGCAAGAAATAATTATGAAGATTTTAAGCAATGGTGCTGCTACAGCAGAAGAGGGTGGAAGGATTGATGAACTTGAAGTACTCCTACAACAACAAAAGTGTTATAAGGAAACTAATCATCCTGAGTATGAGTTTCAAGGCGAAGAGATAGCGGGGCTTTTTGTAAATGATAAGCAGAGTGAAGCCATAGAAAAAATGTTTACCTATGAAATAACACCAGAGGATTTTTTTGGCTTTATTGAGTACCATGATGAAGATGAAGAGTTTGTAGATGTCTTTACACCCGAATTTATCGTAAGAGTAAATAAGACATATCAAGAAAAATGTTAAGTTTAGCTTAGTATGTTAGAATACAAAAAATTATTATAGGGTGTAGATATTATGGCTAAAGAAGAGACTAAACGTTATTTAGAGTTACAGATGGAAGAGTTAAAGGCGGCTCATGCGACTGAAAATGAAGATACGCCTAAAAAACCTAGAGATAATAAAGGTAAAAATGCTCATATTGCTAAGCTCTATGAAGATGCTGCTGAATATGAAGAAGATTTAAAAGGCTTTGAAGAAGAGTTAGAGATTGTCAATAGTAATAGTCTTAAAGATATTGCACAAGCACTTATCAATGCTTTTCCAGAAGAAGAAAGAGATTATGCACAGGAGTTAGACACTATATTAGATATTGGTTGGACACACTTTATAGAAGTAGAAAAGACACATTCTAAGGAAGAATTGGAGCTTATTAAGCAGGTAGAGTTTGGTCAGGTAGTAGAGGCCCTAAATGAACAATACCCTGAGTATTCTGGTGACTTTGAGCAAGACGTGAGAGGACTTCTTGTGAAAAGATGGGAGAACCTCATTGAGATTAAAAAAGAGCATATTAAGCAAGAGCATGCAGAGATTAAAACTGCAGGTCTTAAGCCAAAGTTTGTGAAAAGAGCCTATGAACAATTCCATGGAATTGTAAAATAAACTATTTTTTATGTTTGATTTTATTTAGCTTGAAAATCCACTTCATCTAAGGAGAATGTTTTAAGTGTATCTTTTATCCATTGATGCACTTCTGAGTTTTCTTTAAAATACAGATACATACCCTCGCCATCTTCATCATTTTGTATGAGTAGTCCATCATTATTTTGGGTTTCCCAAGAAGATAAACTTTCGTACTCCATATACTCTTTTTGTATGACATAACTTTGTAGCGTTATCTCTTTTTCTAAAGAATAAAAAAGAAACCTTTTTGCGGCTAAGTTATCTATCGTGACAGGTATTGTTGAAGAGAGATTGTGGATTGTATAATCAAACTTCTCTAAAAGTGCCGATAAGAACTTTTTTGTCCAAGCTAGCACTTCTCTCATACACTTAGTGGTTGCGGGGTCATTGTTGTCTCTATCTAGATATGAAGTGTTATAGTCTTTACAAATATTACTGTAGTCAATGCCGATACCTACTTTTTTCATATTATGCTTCTTTTAGGACTTTGACTTCATTGCCTACTTGTATCCCACCATAGTCCATTGGTGTGATGAATAGACCACGTTGTCCTTGTATGAGTTCAGGTAATTCTGGGGCAAAGGCATAGAGGTAACGGTAATCTGTACAAGCGCCATTGACTTCAAAAAGGACTTCGCCTATTTCAATGACAGAACCTTCTTTCAAATGGTAGAGATCAACGTCGACATAGATGTCTTCCATGAGTAGACCTCTTTCAAAAGCAAGTTCAGCTTCTTCTATAATGTCATAACTTTTTTTTGATACAAGAACCATTTGATGCTCGTCACCATTTTCATAATCTCTACTTCCCATAATGCCGTTTTCATCCAAGTCCATATCTTCAACTCTCATACGGTGACCAGAACGCATCATGTCAGGCATAGTGATGTACAGTGTCAGTACTTTTCCTGTTGTCATTTATTATCCTTCATATACTATATTTTGGAAGATAGTAGCATAATTTATGATGCAAAACAATGTTTTAGTTTTGAATTGTTTAAATTGGATGTATTATAAGTTGGGAGTATTGTAGAGGTGACACATTTGTAAGTAGAGAGATACCAACTCAAAAGAGTTGGTAAGTAAGACCTATTACAGTCTTGACTCGTATCTTCTAAGCATGAAGAGCTTTTTAAGAATTTTCTTGCGTGTTGCAATTTTTTCTTTTTTGTTCTTTTCCGTTTGAGTCTCGAAGTGTTTACGAGCTCTTGCTTCTGTAACGATGAGGTTTCTATCGCTTTGTCTTTTGAACTTTCTGTACGCGTCATCGAATGAGTCACGTGAAGTTAGTTTAATTCCTGGCATAAAAAGCACCCCCTTCCTATTGGAAATTTTCAGAGCATATGAAGATCTGAATATCAATAAAGTGGAGAATTATATCTAAATAGAATTACATTTACTTGACTTGTGATAGAATGGGATGAATAAATACCCGTAGGGGGCGATTGCCATCGCACCTTCATTGACAAATGCATAAAATAAATATGTTTATATTTGGTGCGATGGCAATCGCCCCCTACAGTTTTAAAGGAACGCCATGAAACTACGAAAACTCCATATAGAAGATCATAAAATGTTTAAAGATTTTGATATTGATTTTGTAGATGAAAATGATAAGGTTTTACCTATAGTGGTTTTAGCTGGGGTTAATGGGAGTGGGAAGACTACGTTGTTGGATTCTTTAGGAAAAACTAAACAAGAGCAACATCTTCTGAAGTTAGAAAATTATACAACCATAGAAATACGTGAAAATGATAATATTGAATTTACTTATGATAACTTAAAACAAGATTTGAATCTTGATATACCTAATAAGTTTTTTATGTTTTATGCAGATAATATAGTTTACTTTTCAGCTGGTATAGACGATACAAAAAAAGTAGCAGATGAATTTGTCAAAACATTTTATTTTTATTTGAAAGAGAAAGATTATCGACCAAGTGAGATTACAGAGTATTTTAATCAATATATGAAAGATATTTTTAATGATTTAGATATAGGGTTCAAATATAGTCATTTGGATAAAGAAGATAAAGTTTGGTTTACCAGTGATGATGGTGATGGATATTACTATACCGATAAAGATAATGAAGAGAAAGTACTTTTTACTATTGATGAACTTTCAACAGGACAAAAAACGCTTTTATCTAAGATTTTATATATTTATTTTAAAGACTATAAAGATAAAGTGATTTTAATAGATGAGCCTGAACTCTCTTTACATCCGAAATGGCAAAGTCAGGTTTTAAGTATTTATGAAAAATTGGCTGAGAAAAATAACTGCCAAATTATTATAGCAACACATTCACCTCATATTATAGGTTCTGCAAAACCTGAATATTTAAGAGTATTAAAAAAAGTAGATAATAAAATAGAAGTTGCTCAATATACTCAAAGTTATGGTTTAGAATTTAGTCAGATACTTACAGATATTATGGACGTTGAATATTTGAGAACTCCTGAGGTAGCTAAAAAGATGGCACATGTAAAATTAATGATAATTGAGAACAGTTATGATTCTGATGAGTTTAAAAAAGAGTGGGATGAATTGGAAAATATGTTAGGTAAAAATTATTTAGACTTAAAACTTTTAAAACTGGAAATAGCTTCTAGGAGAAAAAGTGCGTCAAATAAATAAAGAGGAACCAGCCTATTTTATAAAAGCTAAATCTAAAGTCAAACTTCCTAAGGTTAAATATGCTTGGGAAGATGAAAATATAAGTGCAATTCGAGAGACTTTACGAGCAGATATGTTGTTGGATGAACAAAGTTTGTTATGTGCTTATTGTGAGAAAGAGATAGATGAAAATGCTAACAATTCAAATATTGACCATTTTAAAACTAGAAATTTATTTCCTGAAGAGACATTGAATTATCATAACTTATTGGTTTCCTGTAATACTTTTGGACGATGTTCTGATTTAAAAGACAATACTGTTAAGCATAAACATGAGTATGAAAATATAGTCAACCCTACCACAGAAAACCCTAATGATTTTTTTGATTATTTGACGACTGGTGAGATTATTGCTAAAAATGAAAAAGGAAAATTTACCATTGATGTATTTAATCTTCAAGATAAATCCTTGGTAGAGTGTCGTGAACAGATTGCCAAAGCTTTATTGTTCGTTGATTTATCAGTGGAAGAAATTTATGCTGTTTTTCCTGACTATCACAGTTTTATCGAAAATGTTTACCCTAAATTACAAAGGCAACTAGATGCAAAAAGTATATCACGATTGTTCTAATTTAGACATCAAATGTTACAAAGAGTATGGACTTACAGAAGATATACTCATGGAGAATGCAGCAACAGGTATGGCACGCTATGTACGTACTCATTTTGTCTTCGGCTCTTCAGTGCTCATAGTAGCCGGCCCAGGAAATAATGGTGCAGACGGTATTGTTTTGGCTCGCCAGTTAGGTAGAGACTATGAGGTGAAGCTTTATGTACCTTTTGGTGTGAAGTCAGATATGGGCATCTTACAGTTAGAAAGAGTAAAACGCTTGGGAGTACAGACTGTAGAAACACTTGAAGATGCAGATGTTATTGTAGATGCGCTTTATGCTGCAGGACTTAACAGGGCATTAAACAAAGAGACAAAGTATATTGTAGAGAAACTTAACGTTTTTAAAGGGCATAAAATAGCGTGTGATGTGCCAACGGGGGTAAGTGATAATGGGCTGTTGTCTCTCGCATTTAGAGCAGAAGTTACCGTGAGCATGGGCGCTAGGACAGAAGCATTGTATTTAGATGAAAATAAAGATATGGTTGGTGATATCATCTGTGTTGACTTAGGTATAAGCCATGGACACTATGAAGATGTGACAGATATGTATGTACTCGAAGAGCAAGACATGACACTTCCCACTAGAGAGAAACAAAATAGTCATAAGGGAAGCTACGGACATGCGGCAGTGTTTTGTGGAGAGAAGGAAGGTGCAGGGATTATATCTGGTATGGCAGCCACACGTTTTGGTGCAGGACTGACAACTTTAGTTGTGCATGAACAAGTCTCACCGCCTGTTTACTTGATGTACTCCACCGTTGTCCCAAATAATGCAACAGCACTCGCTATAGGTATGGGGTTGGGTCAATACTTTGAGTTAGAGTTTTTAGAAAAATATGTGCTTAATTCACATCTTCCCATAGTGCTAGATGCTGATGCCTTTTTAAGTGAAGAACTGTTATCTGTACTAACCCAGAAAGACAGAGAGATAGTCATTACCCCTCACCCCAAAGAGTTTGTTATCATGTGGAAAATACTTACCGGTGAAGTATTCACAGTAGAAGAAGTACAGTCTAAACGTTTTGCCATGGTGCGTATGTTTAATGCTAAGTATCCACATGTGACACTGTTACTCAAAGGAGCCAATACACTCATCATGCAAGAAGAAACACTTTATATTAACCCTCTAGGATGTGCTAAACTCTCTAAAGGTGGCTCAGGTGATGTACTCTCTGGGCTCATCGTCTCACTACTTGCACAAGGTTACACTGGCTTAGAAGCTGCTACTCAGGGTTCTTTAGCTTTGGTGATGGCTGCAAACAATTTTGAGGGGGCTTCCTACGCATTGTTACCTACAGATATTATTGATGAGGTAGGTCGATTGGTTTAAGTTGGCTTGTATAGGGTCGGTATAATCCTTCATTCGATACAATGCCATGATAATAACTATACAAATAAACTATAGTGAGTGAGTAAATGACAAATCGTAAAAAAATAGCAGTATTATTCTCAGGTAGAGGTTCGAACTTTGCCCACATTGTGGAGCATTTACACAACAAAGAAATTGAAGTGGTTTTTGCTTTAACAAATAACCCTGATGCCAAAGGCATAAGCGTTGCACAAAATAATGGTATACCTTATGGGGTAGTAGAACCTAAAAATTTTGATTCACGAGAAGCGTATGATGCTACCGTTGTTACAACATTAAATCGTTACGAGCCAGACCTTACAGTCCTTGCAGGCTTTATGCGTATTTTGACTCCTATATTTACAGATCAGATTAAAGCCATAAACTTGCATCCTTCACTTTTGCCTAGACATAAAGGGCTTAAAGCCATAGAAAAGTCTTATGCAGATGAACATGGTGAGGGAGGCGTTTCTGTGCATTATGTGAGTTCAGAGTTAGATGGTGGAGAATTAATACTCCAAAAATCACTGGCTAAAGAGGGTTTGAGTTTTGAAGCGTATGATGAAAAGATACGTAGCATAGAAAAGGAAGCACTCCGTGAGGCAATCATACAAGTAGCAAAAGAAAACCCTAAAGGATTAAAATGAAAAAATATGATGACAAGAAAAATGTAGAAGGTGTTTACATCATTTTTGCAGTGTTCCAAATGGTACTTTTAGCAGTCATGTACACGATTGTATATGCTGCATATAGAGCCACAGAACTTTCTGTGGAAAAGTATGAGTTAAATGCCGTGACAGCATTTGCGCCCAGTGTTATAGTCTTTCTTGCTATTCCTTTTGTCCTGTTTAGAACACGAAAGATGTTTCGTGCTGGCCGCATGATGGAGGCTATCCTTTGGATGATGGCATTACTCTCCATTTTTTTAGTAGGTTTACTGATGCATGTGAGTAATATTAGTCAAATATAGTGTTAAAACTCTTCCCCACTAAACACCAAAAAATACTCAAAATATCTATACCCGCAGCGATTAACTCGTTGCTTGATATGTTACAGGTTATTACCGACCTTATCATGGTGGGGCGTATTTCTGCTTTTGCTGTGGCTGCTGTAGGGTTAGGTCTGCAGTCTTTAACATTTGTTTTTGCTATGTTAACACTACTACATGTAGGGACTTCTGCACTGCTTTCACGTTTTGTAGGTGCAAAACAGATGAAGCGTGCTTCAACAAGTCTTGCCACCTTACTTCGTTTTGCACTTTTTCTTTCCCTGCCTATGATGTTACTCTGGTATGTATTTTCATCTCATGTGTACGTATGGTTTGGTACAGATGTTGAAGTTGTAGCACTTGGCAAAGAGTATGTCCAAATGCTCACATGGATGCTTCCCTTTGTACTTGTAAAGTTGGTATTTGTCACGGCCTTGAACGCTTCAGGAGATACCAAAACGCCTATGTATGTAAAAATAGGCTCTATTTTTCTAAATGTTATTTTAAATTACCTTTTAATTTTTGGTAATCTTGGGTTTCCAGAGCTTGGAGTGATGGGTGCAGCTGTAGGTACAGTGATAGTCAACATTTTGGAGACATTGATTTATGCATGGCTTTATGTCAATCGTAAAATGCCTTACATCCCAACACTTCACTACTCAAAGTCACTTCTAAAGCGTGCTTTAAAAGTGGGTGTTCCCGCTTCTTTTGAACGTACACTTACCTTTGGCTCCTTTATGCTATTTACGGTGATTATTGCACATTATGGTACAGAAGTATTGGCAGGGTACCAGATAGGTTTGCGTGTAGAAGGGTTGGCCTTTATGCCAGGTATTGGTTTTACTATAGCAGCCATGGCACTCATGGGACAGGGCTTAGGTGCGAAAAAGCCACTACAAGCTAGAGAAGATGTTATCTTGATACTAAAATACACTATAGGCTTTATGTTTTTTCTATCATTTTTTATGATATTTATGCCAGAGAAAATTGTATGGCTTTTTACTGATGATGCTCAAACCATAGAAGAAGCCAGTCTTTACTTACGTATAGTAGGACTTTCTCAAATACCACTTGCCTTTAACTTTGTACTCTCAGGTGCATTACGTGGCGCAGGAGATACCAAACGTACACTGAAAATAAGTCTTGTCTCTTTATGGTTTGTACGCGTCATCCCTGCATTTGTACTTACCTGGTATTTTGACAATATACTATTTGTCTACCTAGCGATGATTTCAGATACTTTTGTAAAAGCCATATGGTTATGGAGAACTTTTGATAAAGGGGAGTGGATGAAGATTAAGGTATAGTCCTCTAGACTTTCTCCAATTTTAATATTTCTTCAATCTTCTGAATATCTACAACCATTTCCTCCAATATATTTTCTGAATCAATTAATTGTTCAAGTTTATTAATATCTCCAAAATATTTTGCACATTTTTCATGTTTGGACGTTAGCTTTAATGTCTCACGAATTTTGTCATGACAATAAGAAAACTTTTCTAACTTTTGCTTAGAGTCAACTATCTCCTTAATCTTATTCGTGTCTACGACACCATAATATAACCCAGTTTGTGCTACTTTGATAAAAAAATATTTATTATTTCCAAAGTTACAATCAAACACTAATCCAAAATGTGTATTGCCTCTTTTTTGAGTAAAAGAGTCTGTACATTTTTTCGGAGTTAACTGATTTTTTTCTGGAAGAATAATAACAGGTTTATAATTCTGATTATAATCAGATATTTTTTTCTTGACTTTCTCAAAAAAATTATATAATAATTGACCTTTTATGGTATGCATTTCTTTATCTAATTTCAAAGCTAATCTTAGTGATTTTGTATCATTTAATAACTCTTCTTTTATACTCACAACATTTCCTTTATATTGATTGGTTATTTTTTGGACTATCTCTTTATAGTTTTCCAAAGCTATATTTAGATTAGTAATATTTCTAACTTCTTTTTGACAAGTTTCTATCCAATTTAATACATCTTTTTCAAAAGAGATGTTTTTAACATGGTCATCTTTATGAAAGTCCAATAAGCAAGTTTTATTATTTTGATTTTTTTTCAAACTTTTGTCAGATGGATTTGAACCATATTTGGTTAAATAAAAAATATAGACATGTTGGTCATTGTCATTTTTGGATTCTTCTTTAAGGTGATTATAGTAATCAGAAATTTGGCAATGTAAATCTGGTGCATTCACTTTCATTTCGATACCAATAAGATACTTATTGCTTTTAATGGTAAAATCTATACGTCTACTTGTCTCAGTTGGCTCTTCTGCTTTAACAGAGTAGACCTGACCAAAGTCTTGAAGGCTAGTTAATTCCAATTTGGATAAAATAATAGTTTCTATAAATTTATTTAAAAATAAATCATCTTGAAAATGATTACTATTTGGATTGATTAATGAGTAGATAATATTAGAATGCATTCCCACTTCATGTGTGGCTTTGCGTACTATATTTACCATATTGTAGTTATTTAATCCTTTTTTCTTTTGTTCTTCTTGTCTTATTAATGTATTTTGTATTAATTCAAATAAGGCATCATAATTTTCGAGTGCTATATGTTCCATGTTGCGTCTCCTGATGTTTTTTACAAATTTATATATGATGCTATCATAGAAAATTGTATATCATCTCTATGAAAATTATCATTAATATTTATTTCTAACAAGAAATTATCATCATTGTATAAGCCTGCACTTAAAAGCTGAGTAATATGTGCTATCTTATTTAAAGGGTAAGAGCCATGTACTTCAAAGATACATGCTATGCCACATCTTTTATCATTAACATTATACGTTTTTGTGAAATCTTCAAATACATATCTGACTAAATTAGTGGACTTAGTACTATCCATTTTATCAAAAATGAACAAGCGACTTTTAGTAGTCTGTCCAAGTACAAAGGATAGATTCTCATAATCAAATTTTCTATGCCAACGTGAATAGGTATAATGCATATCTTTATCTTCTATTTTTTGCAAAAATGTTTTGTTTCTAATCGTTGATTGTTGCACTTGCTTCAGCAGTTGGATAATTTCTTTTTCTAAAAGGTTCATTATCTTTAATGCCTTTGGGTAGCCTATGTGTAATTTTCGTGATACAAATGCAGGATAAAAATTCCCAGTTTCAGTCATAATTTCTTGGGCTTCTTTTAAAAGTGTGCTTTCATACTTCATTATGTGGATCCTTTTATATTTTAATTGTGACTACTGTTTATGAAAGTATAAAGAAATATGTAGACAATTAATGTCCATATAAAGTAATATTGTACTAAAATAGAGAGTATGAGGTAAAGAAAATGAAAAAACAACATGAACGTCACAATGAAATATTGGAAAGGTTGGGCAATGGAGAACAGCTTTCTATCACACAACTTGCTAATGAATGGCAGACAACAACAAAAACAGTACAAAGAGATTTTTCTAAACTTATGGAGGGTCATTATGGTGTAATAAGAGCTAGTGATGGTAGGAGATTTACACTTGCAAAAAAACAATGTACGTTTAAGAGTGCAGATACTACC
The DNA here is from genome assembly GCA_902727855.1 of uncultured Sulfurovum sp. GTDB lineage: Bacteria > Campylobacterota > Campylobacteria > Campylobacterales > Sulfurovaceae > Sulfurovum. The sequence goes on along the minus strand of CACVAS010000058.1, from coordinate 178,174 downwards.
ATTAAAATGCTAGAGAGTCTTTCGGCTGACATAGGTGGTGAATTTTATACTAAAGCACATGTGGCATTATGTAAACTTCAACGCTTTATAGATAGCCCTTTTTATACTCGTATAGATATAGAAAACATCTCAAATAAATCAGCTCTGATAGAAGACTTAGAACATGCTATCTTAAAACAATATATGATTTCTTTTTCTTACACACGGGTGAATGAATCTAATAAAATGAAAAGATATGAGAATGTAAAGCCCTATAAAATTATCATCTTTGATGGGTTTTGGTATCTACTGACACAATATAAAGAGCATTATATAAAGTTTTATCTCAAAGAGATTAGTGAGGTTAATATTTTAGAACAAATATTTATTTGTGATGAAAAAGTACTAGACAGGATGAATAAAGCACTTAATATTTGGTTTGATCCTAAGGTTGAACCTTTTGATGTGACACTTTTACTTAACAAAAATGCCATAATTTATTTTGAAAGAAAACCTATTAAAGGGCAGTATCTTAAAAAGAATAATGATGGTACAGGAGAGCTTACAGTTAGCATCACAAAGAAAGAGGAGATATTTGCTGTGTTGAAAAAGTGGTTACCTCAGATTAGAGTGATTGAACCCTATCAAATTCAAGTAGAGTTTGAAGCTATGCTAAAAAGTTACATAGGGAGAAGTTAAGTTAACTTTGCATATTTTCTGATGTGTATAGATGAGATTTATTATATGAATGTAGTCTTGGTTTTTTGTAAAAGCTATATGGTTATGGAGAACTTTTGATAAAGGGGAGTGGCAGAAGATTAAGGTTTAATCTAAATCAAAAAAATATTTCATAGGTCTAATAGAGTGGTGAAATATTAATCAACTTCATTAATAAGGTAAAAGTTATTTTTGATATAGTGTATGATAGAAAATAGACCCTATGGAGGTAGAATGACTGATAAAGAACAATTTATACATAATCTGCATCAAGCTAGAATCAATGAAGTGCGATGGCTTGGAGCAGTTAAATTGCTAAGTTCAGATATGCCTGTAAAAGCGTATAGCTTTGAGTTAAATCTTGTTGATATAGATTTTGGTAAATGGTTTTATGCAGAAGCAAGTTTAATCACTGCAATAAATAGTATTGGTATCATTGATGAAATGGAAAATATATTGACAAGTATGCACAAGAAGTTTATGGATATTTATCAAGTTTGTGTCTTACATAGAAAAAAGAATTTTATGGGTAAAACAAAAGCCCTAACGTTATTAGAAAAAAATGTAATGCTTTCAGACTATCAAGAAGTTGTAATCTTATCAGATAAATTTCAAAAAATATTGCGACGTTTTGAAAGAATGATGCAAGCTAAACCAGAAGACGAGTTTAGTATGTTTGCATATGTAGTTAAAAATGAAGACCTTAAAGAGGAAAGCAAAAAAGAGGTAGTAGATAAAGATAACCTCTCAACAGCTGGTGCCAGAGGAGCATATTTTAATGGGTCATAGTTTATGATATAATGATGCTAAAATATATTGATTACGGAGGGTATTATGAGTAAAGAAATTAAAACAATAGACCAGAGAATAGAGCGTATTTATAAGCTTGCTAAAGGGCATTTTGGCGAGGTACGATTTGTAGGTATTAAAAAACATACTAAAATTGGCTGGATAGCTAAGATACAGTTTGACGAATTTGAATCATTAATTTCAGATGGTGAGACAGCAGAAGATGCTTTAAGAAATTTACGTAAAAGAGTGAAGAAAATTATTGACCGTTATAATATGGTATGAACGTTGAAAAAAAATATAATTGTCATAGGTTTTATGGGGGTAGGTAAAGGTACTACTGCACGTGCATTCACAAAAAAATATGGCACTTATATTATAGACACCGATGATCTTATAGAGTCTAAAGAGAACAAAGAAGTTAAAAAAATCTTTGAAAAAAAAGGTGAAGTCTATTTTAGGGAACAAGAACAAGCTACGGCTGATTGGATAGAAGCGTCTGTTACAGGTACTATGATCTCTTGTGGTGGTGGTTTTTACAAGGTAGATAATCTTAAAAAGCTTGGTACGGTTGTACTGCTTGATGCTTCTTTTGAGTGGATACATAACCGTTTGAAAACAGCAAAAAATGCTGATGCAAAACTTGCTAAAAGGCCTTTGTTCTCTGATGAAAAAAAAGCTAGGGCTCTTTATAAAGAACGTAAAAAGGCATACAAAGCTTTAGCTGACGTGGTTGTTGACGTTGAAGGCTTGACATTAGATGAACAACTAGATTTTATCGCTAAGAGGTGCAAGGTTTAACTTCGACACGCTCAGTCACCGAGACATAAATGTATTTTGACAGTCATTGAGCTTGTCGAAATACTATGTTTGCTTCTCCCAATACTCCAACCCCTTATACGACATACTTAGTAATCCAAATATCATCATGGTACTTATCATGCAGTAGGGTGCTTGTTCTATGAAGGGTGCTGGCGATTTGGCTATGGTATAGATGACATATATCCATACCATGATAGCTGTAAATCCAAGTATTCTTTTTATCCATGTGACGGTTGTGTGTATTGTTTCTTTATTCATACCATCATTTTAGCCAAATTCGATATAATTTTACCAATAAAAAAACTAGGTGTATCATGCAAAGGTTCGAGGAATATCTTTCTAAAAATTTACCACAAGCACCAAGCTTTCACCCTGTCTATGAAGACGCGTTAGGCGTGATGCTTACTGCAGGTGGAAAACGTTTTAGACCTATGTTACTTCTTAGCATTGTAGATGCGTATGAGCCCATGCTTTATGATGGTGCACTTCCCGTGGCAATGGCTTTAGAAATGTTCCATACCTATTCGCTCATACACGATGACCTTCCTTCTATGGATGATGCGGACTTACGCCGTGGACATGAAACACTTCACAAGCGTTATGATGAAGTCACAGCCATACTTGCAGGTGATGCACTCAATACGGATGCTTTTTTATACATTTCTCAAGCGCCTCTTCGTGAAGACATTAAAATAAAACTCATTATGCTACTTGCTCAAAATGGTGGTGGACAAGGGATGGTACTAGGTCAAGCCATTGACTGTTATTTTGAAAATCAGCCATTAACCATAGAACAAGTGAAAGTACTCCATACGAACAAAACAGCCAAACTCATTGCCGCTTCTTTACAGATGGGTGCGGTGATTGTTGGGTTAGATTCTAGGGTACAAAAAGCACTTTATGACTTTGGGTTAGACTTAGGACTTTTGTTTCAGATACAAGATGACATCATCGATGAAACACAGAGTGCAGAAGAAGCTGGCAAACCTACCGGCAATGATGGCGATAAAAATAGCTTTATAAATCTTTTAGGGCTTGAGAAAACTGTAGAAGAAGCAGATACTTTAGCAAAAGATTTACAAAGACGATTTGAAACGTTTGATGAGAAGCTCCACATAGCTTTACACCCCCTCATAACAAAATACTTATATAGACACCACTAAAGGAATACAGATGGCAGTAATGACAGAGCAGAATAAAATGCGTAAAAAAATGGCAAATACCATTAGGTTTTTAGCAGCAGACATGGTACAAAAGGCAAACTCAGGACACCCTGGTGCACCTATGGGTCTTGCAGATATTGCAGTAGTCCTTTCTGAAAAGTTGAGTCATAACCCAAAAAATCCAAAATGGCTGAACCGCGACCGTTTGGTCTTTTCAGGTGGGCATGGTTCTGCACTTATCTATTCATTGTTACACCTTTGGGGTTATGATGTAAGTGTAGATGACTTGAAAGCCTTTAGACAACTTGACTCTAAAACACCAGGACACCCAGAGTACGGACATACAGAAGGTATAGAAATAACCACAGGTCCCTTAGGTCAAGGGATAGCCAATGCCGTTGGTTTTGCTATGGCAGAGGCATACACAAAAGAGCAAGTGAACTCAGAAACATGTGAGCTTATAGACCACAAAGTCTACTGTCTATGTGGTGATGGTGACTTACAAGAAGGTATCTCTTATGAAGCATGTTCACTTGCTGGACACTTAGGACTTAAAGACTTAGTACTTATTTATGATTCTAACTGTATTACGATTGAGGGTGATACAAGTATCGCGTGGAGCGAAGATGTTGAAAAACGTTTTGAAGCGCAAAACTGGAACGTAATGAAAATCAATGGTCATTGTTATGATGACATTGAAAAAGCGTTAGATGAAGTAAGAGATGCAACGAAACCAACGATTATTATCGCAAATACAATCATTGGTAAAGGTGCTGGAGAGCTTGAGGGTACACACCATACACATGGTGCACCTCTTGGTGAGAGTATTATTGCAGAGTCAAAGACAAAAGAAGGGTTTAACCCTGAAGAGACATTTGCCATTCCTGAAGATGTATTGCTTAGATTTAGATGTGCTTTAGAGCAGGGTGAACTTGCAGAAAAAGAGTGGATACACAGACAAAAAGAAGCACCACTGATAGAGCAAAATATTGCATTAGATGCACTACAAAACCCTGACTTCTCTAACATCGACTTTCCAGACTTCACAAACGATAAACAGATGGCGACTAGAGACTCTAACGGTAAGATACTCAATGCTATCGCAAGAGGCATTCCATCATTTTTAGGTGGTTCCGCAGACCTTGCACCATCAAATAAAACAGACCTTAAAGAGATGGGAGACTTCCCTAAAGGTAGAAACCTACACTTTGGTATACGTGAGCATTCAATGGCAGCCATTACTAACGCTATGGCACTGTATGGAACGACTATTCCGTTTAATGCGACGTTCTTTGTATTCTCTGATTACCTTAAGCCTTCAGCACGTATTGCAGCACTGACGAACATTCAAAACTTTTTTGTGTGGACACATGACAGCATAGGTGTAGGTGAAGATGGGCCGACACATGAGCCTATAGAACACTTAAGTCAGTTTAGAGCACTTCCAAACTTCTATGTATGGAGACCAGCAGATGCTACTGAAAATGTAGAAGCATGGAAAACAGCACTTAGTATGCAAGCACCACATGGGTTTGTACTAAGCCGTCAAAAACTTGCGACACTCAAGCCAAAAAGAGACTTTGGTGAAGTAAGTAAAGGTGCATATATTGTAAAAAAACGTAAAGATGCAAACTTTACGCTTATGGCTTCAGGTTCAGAGCTTATGCCATGTCTTAAAGCAGCGTGCCACTTAGCCGTACTTGGCATTAAATCAAATGTTGTTTCTGTACCATGTCTGGATCTCTTTAATGAGCAAGATGCCCAGTACAAAGCAACAGTCATTGACCCTAACACAAAAGTACTAGCAGTAGAAGCAGCTACAGCTACCGAGTACTATCGTTATGCAGATGACGTACTAGGTATGGAAGGCTTCGGAGCATCCGCACCAGCAGACCTACTCTTTGAAAAGTTTGGCTTTACGCAAGAAGGTATTATGAAACGTGCATGTAAGTTGATGGATGTGGAGTATAGAGAAGTGGATTTGGGTGAGTGTAAGCTTTAATGTTAGATGCATTACTTAATCGTTTTAGTGCAACATTAACAATACAGATATTGGAAAATCGGATAAAGATATATGATGAATATCAATCTGAAATTTTTGATGATGTTCCAAATATTGCAATAGATACAAAAAGTAATGGCGAAAAATATATTGTTGAAGTTGGTAAAAATGCAATATTTTATCAAACAAAGAATCAAAGTGTTATTAAGCCATTTTCCAATCCTAGGATTTTAATTGATGACTATGAGGTTGCAACATTAATAATACGGTTTGCCATTGAAAAAGGACTCAAACAGAAAAAGCTTTTTTCACCTACAATAATTGTAGATATAAAAAGACAATTTGAAACTGATATAACTTTGGTTGAGCGTCAAGTTGTTATAGATGTTATGCACAATGCTGGTGCAAAAGAAGTGATTATAAAAGATTAATTTGTCAATATAAGTTACTCAGGCGGACAAACAAAATATCTCATATTAATATCTTGTAACGGAGCACTCCACCCTACATAAAATGTTTTTCCAGCATTTTTGACTATCATCGTTTCATCTTCAAAGTAATGTTGCATGACTGGGGCTATTTGTGTATTTTCACCTTTAATTTCGACTATCCACACAAATGCTATCTTTTTGAGTTGGTGGACTTCTTTACGTTTACGTATGATCGCACGGAGCGCATCTTCGGCTTCACACTTACTTGTGCTTGGTGTGAGTGTAGAGATGTCGATGACAGCTTCTAAACCTTCACTTGAGGTTATTTTTTTCCAGTAGTCATGTTTGAACTTGTTAAAAAAAGTAGGTTCTGGCATATCTTTAGTTGTTGAAAGCATAAAGCCTACATTTTGGATGTACTTTGGCGCATGGAGGGAGAGTCTTTCTAGGTCACTGCGTGGGTAGTCACCATAGGTAAGACCTTCTTCACCCAGTAAATGGTTTTTTTTAAAGTACTCTAAGACACACTCTTCTTTAATGCGCATTGTTTCATGTACAATGGCTACGGGGTAGTCTTTCTCGCACCCATAGGGTGTTTTTGCAAAGAGGGTGTGTAAATTTTTTTTAACATCCATTAAAACGGTATGAGAGCTTAGTATATGTTCTAAGTCTGGGATAAAATTAGGTTTTAGATGTTCCATTAACTGAGCATACCTCTTACTTCATCTTCATCTATGAGATCTTTATCATATTTGACAACGGCAATGTGCTCGGTTTCATTCACATAGCTCTCTACAATGGCCTCATGATCTGTTAACGCTGCAACACGGTCTCTGTCGAAGATGTCAAGTGAAAGGTAGACATTTCCTCTATTGTTAGGACTAGGCATAGTAGCTACCCAAATGAACCATACTACAGAAAGTGCAGCGACTACAAGTGCGAGTGTACTTCTGTCGTAGTGTTGCATGAGCCAACCTGCAACAAGACCCCCAAGAAAGATACCCGTGTAAGCAAAGGTATTTGCCACACCCAACGCAGCACCTTTTTGGTGTACTTTGGCAAACTTGGCTACAAAACTTTGTAAGAGTGGCTCAAACATGTTGAACCCTATAAAGAAAAGTACGACTCCAAAAATAAAGAGTGATGGACTTGAAGCAAAACCCATAGCGAGAAAAGCAAAGAGTATGAAAGCGACTGATATCATAAATATCTCTTTACCTTTACCATATTTCTCACCAAAGATTGCTGCAGGTGCGAGGGCAAGGAAGCCAAAGATCATTGCAGGTAAGTAGACTTTCCAAAGTTCTGCTTTTTCCCAACCAAAACCACCTTCTGCAAGTGTTTGTGTCATAACAAGGGGTATGATGAAAAATGCCATTGTCATAATGCTTGAATGGAAAAGAAACGTAATGTACATACGTGTCAGCGCTTTGTCTTTGAAGACTTCTGACATTTTAGATTGTTCTTCTGAGTAAGAGTGAACAATTTTAGGTGGTTGAGGTACAGCAGTAAAAAGAATTAGTATAGAAAAGGCAGATAACACAGCAGTCAGCCAAAAGAGTTTGTCTATACCCCAGTATCCGCCTACAAGTGGAGCGATGATCATCGCAGCTGCAAAGCTTAGAGCAATAGTACCGCCAAGTATCGCCATCGCATTGGCACGTTGCTCTTCTTTAACGAGGTCAGCTACCATAGCAGAGACCACAGAACCGATAGCACCTGCACCTTGTAAAAAACGACCAACTAAGAGCATATAGATGTTGTCACTCATTGCCGCAATAACTGAACCTATGATGAAAATAATAAGACCAAAAAGTAATGTTTTTTTACGACCTACCTTGTCACTCATAAGCCCAAAGGGTACTTGAAAAGCTGCTTGTGTCAGCGCATACCCACCTACAACGAGACCTGCTAGAAACGGTGTAGCACCTTCCATATCTAATGCATAGATAGAAAGTACGGGCAGAACGATAAAAAGCCCAAAAAAACGTAAGGCGACGATGAGGCTTAGTGGTAAAATCTGTTTAATCATGTTAATATCTCCAATAGGGTAAAATTTGTCTTATTATAGTACTAAAAGGTTAAGAGTTGATGAAACTGGTTTTGGCAACAGGAAACAAAGGCAAATTACGTGAATTTAAAAAAATGTGTGAAGATGAAGTCATACCTTTTTCTGATCTTTTAGGTGAATTTGATATCGTTGAGGATGGAGATACTTTTGCCCAAAATGCACTGATTAAAGCACGCGCTATCTATGAAAAACTCGGTGAGGAGTATTTGGTCATTGCAGATGACTCTGGTATTTCACTCCCTATACTTAACGGGGCACCAGGTATCTACTCTGCACGCTATGCAGGTGAAGATGTGACCGATAAAGACAATCTGTATAAGCTTGTGGATGAAGTAAAAGCTAAAGGTGTTGAGTCAACACCTGCGTATTACACTGCGGCTATTGCCATTGTTTGTAAATATGGTGAGTACGTCGTACATGGCTGGATGCATGGTGACGTGCTAGCCACAACCAGAGGAGACAAAGGGTTTGGGTATGACCCTATGTTTGTGCCTTCTGGCTTTAATGAAACATTAGGTGAGTTAGACGATAGTGTAAAATCAGAGATTTCACATCGTGGGAAGGCTTTGGCTTTGGCTAAGCCGATTATTGGGATGTTGATGGGGAAGTAATCACAATATGAGTTAAAATAATTATGTACGCATTAGACTATTGATGATAAAATACAAATAATCTTTTAAGGAATAAGTTTATGATTGATGAAAGAAAAATTGCTTTTGATAATATTAGTCGAGTATTGGCAATTACTCGTTATGATATTGAACAACATCAATTAGTTAATGACCAATCATTGAATATTCATGGAGAAAACTGGTTTCGTGATATTTTTAATTTTGTATATGGTTTAAATTTAATAAATACAAATTTTGAAACAGGAAATAGCCCTGCTGTTGATTTGTCAAACTTTGAAATAGCTTATCAGATTACTACAACAAGAACAAAAGAAAAAGTTGAAAATACTTTACAAAAAATAAAAAAAACAAAATATAAGGCTCATGACTTAAAAATATTTTTTCTCTTGGAAAAGTCAAAGTTTCAAAAAGAGACAAAAGAATATTTTAAAAATGAATATCAAATAGAGATAGAAAAGTACTTATTTGACTATACTGACTTATTAAAAGATATTGAAGCTTTAGAAACTGATAAGCTTATTAAACTGAATCAAAAGTTTTTTCTTAAAACAGCTGATAAATATACAGACAATATCGTACTAGATCTTATATTCAAACATTTACTTCAAGAAAAGAAAAATATAACAATAGATTTTGATGATGACTTTGGGACTATTGATACTAATGAAAAATTAGAATTGAATTCAATTAATTTAAGAATCGCATCAAAAATCAATGAAGGGTTAGATTATCGAGTTACTATTGATAGCTTTAAAGAAGAAGATAATTTATTAACTGATTTAAAAGATTATATTATTAATGACTTGTATAAAAGAATATTAATACAAGGGCTAGAGAAAAAAGTATCAAAAAAAGACATTGTAGATAAAAAAACTTATGAACTTCAAGATATTGCCTCTAGTCATAAAGTTGACTTTAATAAACTGATTAATAAACTTCATCAAAAGATAGAAAATAGTATAGAGATTAATGATTTTAACTCTATGAATATAGCATGGATTATTATAGCTTATTTCTTTGAGCTATGTGATGTGGGAGTGGATGAGATATGTTGATGCCTACTAAAATCATTCAACCAGTTGATTCACTCTTTAGTATCTCGGCATTTGTATTAAAAGTGCTTAGTGACAATAAACTCAATATAGATGAAATACATGTTAAAGTTAATAAAATATACCACAAAGAAGTGTCATTAGAAAAAATAATGTTGAGTTTAAATTTTTTATATATGATAAGTAAAGTGAGGATAGACAATGAAACTATTACAATTAACATCTGATAATCTAAACTTTAAAACATTAAATTTTACGCCAACTCTCAATATTGTTGCTGGACTACAGTTAACAGAAGAAGAGAAAAAAACAATTAATAGTATTGGTAAAAGTTTAACCTTAACGCTAGTTCAACTCATGTTTGGAGCTAAGTTAGATACAAAAAACCCTAAAGAGAAAAAACTCAAAGATTTTTTATCAACTTATGGAATATTTTACCTATATTTTAATCATAGTGGAAAAGACTATGAAATAAAAAAAGATTTCTCAAACCCTAAGTTTTATATTAATGATGTAGAAATTGCTCAAAAAAATTACACTGAAGAATTAAATAAAATATTTTTTGAAGACAATAGTGATCTATCATTTAGACATGTGTTTAACTCATTTTCACGGAGATTTGGTGGTGATTATTATAGTAATCCAATACGACAACAGGGGATGCCTTTAACTGATTATCCTCAACGACTTAATAATCTAAAACTTTTACATATTGATACAGTTTTAGTAGAAGAAAACTTCAAAATCAAAGATCAGATTTCAAAACTTGAAAATGCTCAAAAGTTTATTAAAGAGTATCAAGATGCTCTTGATAAAGTTAACTTAAAAGATTTAAAAGATGAATATATTCAATTAATTGAAGATAAAAAGAGTTTTGTAATAGCACAGAACTATGATACTATTAAAGTTGAAGCTGATGAACTAACAGAACAACTTAATGATATACGTAATGCTATACAAAAAGGTAAAAATTCATTGCAAAAAAAGCAACAAAACTTACTAGCTTCTGAAAATATTGATATTAATCCTAATGAGATTACAAATCTTTATAAAGAAGCTGAATTCTTTTTTGATGATAAGGTAGTAAAGAGATTAAATGATGCCCAAAAATTTCATAATACACTAATAGGTAATAGAAAAAATAGAATACAAATTGAAATAAAAGAGCTAACTCTTGAACAAGATGAATTAACAAAGAAGCATGATTTTGTATCTGAAAACAGAGATGCTAAACTAGCACTATTGGATACTACAGGTGCATTAGAAGAGTATCATGCGATAGAAGAAAAAATTAAAAATCTTTATCAGGAGATCGAAAAGCTTACCAAATATCAAAAGTTATTGTCAGAGTTTAGCATAGAAAAAAGTGAACTAGATGTTAAAAGTACAACAGTAAAACAAAAAAGTATTCTATATTTAGAGAAAGAGAAAGAGTATCTTGAAAACATAGAAGATGAATTTAGGTTTATTGTTAAAAAATTCTATGATCATCATGGTGGCTCACTTAAAATTAAAGAGGCAAAGCAAGCAAAATACTTATATGATATTTTTATTGATATAGATGGTGATGGTGGTCAAAGTGTAGGTAATGTAGGAATCTTTTGTTATGATGTTCTACTGTATAAAATGAATAAAAGTATTTTAAACTTTTTGGCTCATGATGGGTTTATCTTCTCAGAAATGGATGGGCGACAAAAAGCTATGATATTTAAAGTCATTATAGAGCTTATAAAAAAATATGACTTACAATACTTTATCAATATTGGTGACAACTCATTCAAAGAAATTTTACAACAAACAATTTTAACAGATGAAGAGAAAGAGTTTATTCAAAAACATATTATTTTGGAACTTTATGATAAAGAACCTGAATATAGATTTTTTGGTGAAGCTTTTGGTTAATAATTTAAGTTATATTTAAAATCAAATCTTTAGATGGATATAAAATGAATAACCTAACAATAAAAGATGAACTCACAGAATTTTTACTTTACACTACTGTAAACAGCGATGTAAAAGTAGAGATTTTTATGCACAATGAAACGGTCTGGCTACCTCAAAAGAGAATGGCTGAGCTTTTTGGTGTAGATGTCTCAACCATAAATGAACATCTTAAAAATATCTATAAAAGTCATGAGTTAGAAAAAGGTGCAACTATTGGGAAATTCCCAATAGTTCAAACTGAGGGAAAAAGAGAAGTAAAAAGAGATGTCAATGTTTATAATCTTGATGCTATTCTTTCTGTTGGTTATAGAGTAAATTCTTCTCAAGCTACGCAGTTTCGTATATGGGCTACTAAAATACTAAGAGAGTACATCATCAAAGGCTTTGCCATGGATGATGATAGAATGAAAAATGGTCAATACTTTGGAAAAGACTATTTTAAAGAGCTTCTTGAAAGAGTCCGCTCTATTAGGGCAAGTGAAAGACGCATCTATCAACAAATAACCGATATATTCGCAGAATGTAGTTTTGATTATGATAAAAATGCACAAACAACTAAAGATTTTTATGCAACTGTACAAAATAAATTTCATTATGCTATTATTGGTAAAACAGCTGCTGAGATAGTGCATGAAAGCGCAAACATTAAAAAACCAAATATGGGTTTAACTTCTTGGAAAAACTCACCTGATGGTAGAGTACTCAAATCAGATACAGCCATAGCAAAGAATTATCTTCAAGAAGAAGACATTAAAAAGCTAGAAAGAACTATCGGCGCATACTTTGACTATATTGAAAGAATTATTGAAAATCGTCAAGAGTTAAGCATGAAAGATGTTAGTACATCGGTTAATAAATTTTTAGAGTTTAATGAATTTCAAGTGCTTGAAGGTTATGGTAAGGTTTCTCATGCTCAAGCAAAGGAAAAAGCTTTTAAAGAGTATGATGAGTTTAATAAAATACAAAAAATAGAGTCTGATTTCGACAAAGAGATGAAAAAGTTACTCAATAAGGACACACAATAATGAACAAACAACAATTTATGCAAGACCTACAGACCATCTACGATGAGTTGCAAACTAGACAGGCTGAACTTAACAGTTATTATGACCTTTTAGATAAAAGTAAAGTCCATGAAAGAGCACAAAAGGTGGTGGATGCCTTTTTGACACTCATGGAATTACCAAAAGATAAAGAGTCGCAGATGGCTGCGTTGACGCGCGTCGTCAATTTGCGTGAAGATGTTTTAGTAGAAGTGTTAGTCAAAAGTGGCTTGAGTAAAGAAGAGTGTAATGTCAAAAAAGAGTTGGCATACGGTTTTGTGAGTACGATGCATATTAATCGGCATGAGTCTTTCATAAACTGGGTTGAAGCGGAAGGGTTACTGACACCTTTCTATCGCTCTCTAATGTTAGGGGTGCACACAGTAGGTGTGGCTATGAGTCAGTGGCAGAGTCACTGGACAGATCATATTATTCACACTGTAAACCTTGAACTGAATGAAATGTTTAATGCCGATGATGCAAAGGTGTTTGAAATGCTTCAAGGTGAGTCTTTGTTAGACACAGACGAGAGTGGTTGTGTGGGTGATAGATGTTACTCAGTATTGCAAAAAGAAGATACTGGTTACAAAAGTGTTGCTTATGCAAAGGCGTTTCCTAAAGAGGTTGCACAGGTAACAGTTGCACTAGAACAACTCATAGCCCTATTGTCTCAACATGAAGATGATGTTTTTGAGCAAAAAACAGAGTGGATAGCGTATTTTAGCGCCATTAAAGAAGCATTTGAACATACAAATCCTAATGAACTTATAGGTAAATGGGCTGAGGTAGACAGAAAATGGATGGCGGTTAAAACACCTCTTCAAGTAGGGCATCCGTTAGAGTACTATGAAGACCACTACAGAAAAGCAGTGGCTTTAGAGTGGGACTTGCGCATAGTTAATCCTAATTTACAAGAGGGCTCTCCTACGCGTCAAAATATTAAAGATTTTGCTTCAAGCATGGCAGCAGCGTTTGGCAGTGATGCGCAAAAGACAATGGCTAAGAATTTGACACAAGTAGATGAAACACAACTTTATATAGGTCAACCTATACTTTACTACGCTGCAGAGTTTAATGGGCTTTTCTCTGCACAGGTAGTACCAAATGATGAACAAGTCTCAGCAGAACTAGGTAAAAAAATCTTTGCATATGCTGACTTTGTGATGGAGTCTAAAAAGTCAAAACCAATGATGAAGCTTAATGTGGAGATGATGGGGGAAGCATTTGTCCAAGCACAAAGAATACTGATAGATACCAATCCTAAGCTTTGGCAAGAGATATATGATATTTCTACTGTAGGGCATGAGTATGGACACATTTTATGGATAGACTCAGATACTGAAATGAAGATGAATGGTTCAGGACAGTTTAAAAACATAGAGGAGTTTAAGGCTACTGCTGGAGGCTTAATGGCATTTTTTCACAATGAAAAAGATGCACTTAAAAAACACATTGTTGATGATGTGGTCTCTCGTGCAGTAGGACTCATGGCTTGGCGTGAAGTGGGAGAAGTATTGCCTTACTATTGTGAAGGGCTTATACATTTAGACATTTTGTTTGGTTCGGGTATCATCATGTATGATGAACAAGTGAAAATTGACTACGCTAAATACGAAGCGATGAAAGAAGCATATCAGTCAGCATATAAAGACTTAGCAGAAAATTATCTTAATAAAGTAGATGCAAATGTGTACCTTAGCCAATATACGGTGAAGAGAGATGGGGTCTATTTGCCCAAAAATGAGAAGGTTATGGCATTTGTAGAACATTATTATGCACGTTATAAAGAGATAGGACAGCAGACTGTTACCTTGGGTTAACATAGAAGTAGGAGGGAGATACTCCTACGTTTTCTTATTTACATTGATTTACAATGTATTCACAACAAATTTACAAACATGCTTTATACTTACAACATCTCAAACATGAGAAACACGAATATAAACATGAAGGATATATGATGAAAAAAACAACAAGAGCAATACTTTTAACTTTAGGACTTGGTACAGCAACACTTTTAGCATTTGGTGGATGTGCTGGACATAAAGGTGATAAACATAGAGATGGCATGATGAAAGTTGTTAAACAACTTGATCTTACTTCTGAGCAAAAAAGTGCACTGAAAACATTGAAAAAAGAGCGTAAGGCAGAGCGTGAGGCTAAAAGAGAAGCCATGAAAGAAAATAGAAAAGCTATGAGAGCTGAAATGAAACCAGACATGAGTCAGTTTATGACGGCAGAGAGTTTTGATAAAGCAGCGTTTAAAGCACATATGACTAAAAAGTTTGATGCTAAGCGTAAAATGATGGAATCTAAAAAAGAAACTAGGTTAGAAAAAAGGGCTGAAGGTATGGAGAAAGTCTTTAATATCTTAACACCTGAGCAAAGAACGAAATGGATAGCACTTTCTAAAGAAACTACGAAGTCTTGTAAGTAAAACTATAGATACAAAGGTAATACATGTCACGTATATTGATGGTAGAAGATGATTTAGAAATAAGTGATTTACTTGAGCAGTATTTCCCCCGATACGGTCTTGAACTTTTCTCTGTCTCTCTGCCCTCAGTGGCACTTGAAAAACTAAGTATAGAACAGTATGACTTGGTGTT
Organism: uncultured Sulfurovum sp.; assembly: GCA_902727855.1. Classification (GTDB taxonomy): domain Bacteria; phylum Campylobacterota; class Campylobacteria; order Campylobacterales; family Sulfurovaceae; genus Sulfurovum. Next base: position 162,920 of record CACVAS010000058.1, on the reverse strand, counting down.
GCTTGACTTGGGACTACCAGAAATGGATGGTCTTGAGTTGTGTAAACGCATTAAAAAGGCATACCCCTCTTTACCTATAGTTATCTCTACTGCGCGCGCAGATGTGAGCGACAAAGTAGTTGCTTTTGATGTAGGTGCGGATGACTACATTGCAAAACCTTATGAACCAAGAGAACTTGTAGCGCGTATACAGGCTATTATTAAAAGATATTCCCAATTTACTACTACCGTACAAGAAGATGATTTTTTTATAGACAAAGTCAAAATGCAAATTAGTCAGCAAGGAAAGGTTTTAGACCTTACGCTTGCAGAGTATGAGATATTTTCACTTTTTTTAGAGAAAAAACATCAAGTAGTTAGTCGAGAGTTTATTGTCAATAGTATCAACGCTGTACGTTGGGAAAGCAGTGATAGGAGCATAGATGTGATTGTTGGTCGTATACGTGCAAAGATAGGAGATGAGACGAAATCTCCTAAGTACATTAAGTCTATCCGTGGGGTAGGGTATAAATATATTGGAGAGTGATATGAGAAGAGAATCTATATTTTTTAAACTTAATATTATGTTTGCAGTGGCACTTATGGCAACACTGTTAGCAGGATTCTCGTTTGCCATGCATAGCATCAAAAAAGAGCATATGGATTTGTTTTTTAAATCTAGACTTATTGTAAAAGAGATGCGTATCACTCATCAGGTACCTCAAGCACTGTTAGAAGAGTTTGAATTTAATCAAGTCCATGGGCTCTTGAAAAAAGAAATACTTCATAAGTCTAAAAAGAAAAAGTCGCATACAAAGGCTATGCCAAAGCAGATGCAAAAAAGGTTTAGGGCTTTTGAAAAGCATAGAAAAGTATTGCACTATCAAGGGAAGCGTTATATACATTTAAAAACAAGACACTTAAATATCGTACTTGAAGATAGACGAAGTGTGTGGTCATGTTGTCCGGCACTCATACTCTTTTTTTTAGGTATTCTAATTTTACTTATAGTGATGTATATGCTTTTAAGAAAAAATCTTATACCCCTTAAAACCTTGCAAGAAGATATAGAGAAGTATGGTAATGGTCAAGAGGTTCGTTACCAATATATAGATAAAAAAGACGAAGTCTCTTTGGCTTCTAACTCTTTCTATGCATCTATTGAAAAAGTAGAACAGCTTAGAGACTCTAGACAACTTTTTATACGTAATATTTTCCACGAACTCAATACGCCTGTCACTAAAGGAAAAATCTTAGCGGAGATAGTAGAAGAGGACAAAACAAAAGAGATGTTAAATTCAATTTTTACCCGTCTGTCAATACTTCTTAAAGAGCTTGCCCAAATGGAGAAGATTACATCAGAAGACATGACTATAGTGAAAAAACCTATACGTATTCAAGAACTGATAGATGAAGCGAGTGATTTACTCTATTTGGATGAGCCTATAAAAACCAACGTATCTGATCAGATGATAGATGCAGATTTTTCTTTAATGCGAATAGTGTTTAAAAACTTGATAGATAATGCACTAAAACATGGTGAAGATATAGAAATACAGGTAAGTGAAAATACCATCTCTTTTTTGAGCAGTGGGGAACGTTTAACAGAGGAGATAGATCACTACATTGAACCATTTTCAAAAAATCGACAGCTAGATAAAGCAGAGGGACTTGGGCTTGGACTTTATATTGTTAATGAAGTTTTAAAAAAGCATGAAATTGTTTTTTCTTATACTTATAAATCTGGGAAAAATATATTTATCATAAGCTATTGAAATAAGAAGGAAATAGACTTGTTACCAATAGATTAAGTTTCTGTATATAGATAAAAAAAAAGATTTTAATGATTCATTTTTAACAATAAAAAGGTAAATTTATTTTTGAGTATAGCTCGAAATATAATAGCCAAAGGAATTAATATGGCACAACTTTTTTCAAATGAATGGATAAATGCACTAAAAGATGAGTGGAACGCAGACCCAGAAGTTTCTGATAAATTAGCGGAGATAAACTTTAACTCTGTGATTACTTGTGGATTTAAAGATGATGATAAACCATTGTGTGTGTTTGTTGTTGAAAATGGGGTAGCAACAAGTGCTGGACTTTACAATGGGGAAACAGCAGATTGGGACATGAGAGCGACAGAAGAAAACTGGAATAAATGGGCTGAAAAACCACTCAATATGGCGAGTATGGGACTAGCGTTTACTACAGGAAAGTTAAAGTTTCCTGTAGGTGATTTTAAGGCAATGATAAAAAATCCTTCAATGGCTGGACCATTTGTAAAAAGTTTTGCACTTATGGGTAAAATAGCCTAAAACTAAGTTACAAATCTCTATTGCTTCACCGATATCTAACTTACCATTAGATATAATCCCGTTAATTACGCCGTCGTCATGATGGCGATTGCGGAGATATTTATGCTACTTTTTACACCCGGTCCAACACCTGTACCAGAGTCTGTACGTCAGGCAATGGCAACACCTACACTTCACCATAGAACACCAGAATTTGAAGCGATTTTTAAAGAGACTAGAGAACTACTTTTTAAACTTTTTAGAACAGATGAAGTAGTCATGCTTGCAAGCTCAGGAACTGGAGCGATGGAATCAGCGGTGACAAATCTTTGTCATGACACATTACTCTCTATAAACTGTGGAAAATTTGGTGAACGTTTTGGAAAGATTGCGACAGCTTCTGGACTTAACAATGTTGAGATTAAACATGAGTGGAATACACCAGCAAGTGTTGCTGAGGTAGAAGAAGCGCTTAAAGAAAATTCTTCAATAGATGCCATAGCGATTCAGATCTCAGAATCTGCAGGAGGGCTTAGGCACCCAGTTGAAGAGATAGCTAAAGCAGCCAAAGCAATTAATCCAGAGATTATCGTGATTGCTGATGGTATTACAGCAGTAGGTGTTGAGCCTATTGATGTAACCCATATTGATTGTATTATCGCAGGAAGCCAAAAAGCATTGATGTTGCCACCAGGTTTAGCGATTCTTGGATTATCAAATGTAGCTATAGAGAAGATAGGTGAAGGAAAAGGATACTACTTTAACTTAGCCACTGAGATTAAAAAACAAAGAGAAAATACCACAGCTTGGACAGCACCTACAACACTCGTCATTGGTACACGTGCAATACTTGAAGAGATTGAATCTAAAGGTGGGCTTGATAAACTGTATGCAGATACAGCATTAAGAGCTAAAGCAACACGCAATGCACTTGAGGCATTAGGACTACATATCTATCCTCAATCACCCGCTGCGTCTATGAGTACGGTGGATGATGAACATGCTAAAGAGATACGCGATTTACTCAAAACAGATTTTGGTGTGAATGTCGCAGGTGGGCAAGACCACTTAAAAGGTAAAATTTTCCGTATTAACCAAATGGGACTTATTGAGCCTTATGAAATGGTTGCGGTGGTAAATGCAGTAGAACTTTCACTTTCAAAACTAGGACGTAGAACCTTTGATGGTACTGCATCACGTGTTTTTAATGAAACCTACTTTAAATCAATTATAGGAAATAGCTAATGGTCTATGAACACGAAATACCTTCAGGCTCAAAACTCTATTTTGGTGAATCTGCAAAGGTCAAAAGAGAAATTGAGTTTGTCTCTGCTGAACTTTTAGAAAACCTGGGATTTGAAGAGATTGTAACACCACTCTTTTCTTACCATCAGCATGAGAGTTTTGATGATAAAAAACCTTTGCTTAAACTCAATGATGAAGAGAATCATGAAGTAACTCTTCGTGCAGACTCTACAGCAGATGTAGTGCGTATTGTTACCAAAAGACTTGGACGTTCAACTGAATCAAAAAAATGGTTTTATGTACAGCCTACAGTTACGTTTCCCACGCATGAGCAGCATCAAATAGGTGCAGAAGTGATAGATGGGACTTTTGAAGAGGTAGCAAAAACAAGTATTATGCTTTTAGATGAGATGGAAGCACAACCTGTCATGCAGATAGCAAACATTCGTATACCACATTTACTCAATGAAAAGTATGGTGTATCTTTGGAGGTTTTAAAGTCTATGCATGTAGAACAAATAATGGATAGTGAGTTTAGCTGGATACAGCAACTTGTGCGTATCAGTGCAGTCTCTGACTTAGAGGATTTAAGTGCATTTCCAGAAGACATTAAAGTAGAACTTGAAAAAATTAAAGAAGCAACGCAGGTAGTTACCTATAAACACATTGTTGTCTCTCCTCTTTACTATGCAAAAATGAGGTATTATGATTCTCTTACGTTTAGAATGTTTGAAGATAATGTACTTTTGGCAATGGGTGGTATTTACAACATTGATGGTGTGGAAGCATCTGGGTTTGCACTTTATACTGATGAGTGTGTTGGTTACAAAATGAATAAAGTTAAGGGGTAAGTATATATGAGTAAAACAGATTTAATTGTAGGTCTCCAATGGGGAGATGAGGGTAAAGGAAAAATCGTTGATCACATGGCTCAATCTCATGATTATGTATGTCGTTTTGCGGGTGGGCATAACGCAGGACATACCATAGTGATTGATGGGAAAAAGTATGCACTACACCTTATACCTTCAGGTGTACTCAACCCTAATGCTAAAAATATTGTAGGAAATGGTGTGGTTCTTTCTCCAAAAGACTTTATGAAGGAGATGGAACAGTTTGATGATTTAGAGGGAAGACTTTTTCTTTCAGATAAAGCACATGTGCTATTACCTTACCATGCGCAAATTGACCAAGCAAAAGAGCGTATGAAAGGTGATAAAGCTATTGGTACAACTGGGAAGGGGATTGGACCAGCGTACGCAGATAAAATTGCACGTGGTGGACATAGACTAGGTGAACTTCTAAATCCAGAGAAACTCACCGCAAAAATTTTGGAGTTTTTCAGTATCAATAAACCAGTCTTTGATGCCCTAGGTGTTGATGCACCTAATGAAGTAGAACTTTTAGCAGAATTACAAGAGTACAAAGATGTACTAGGCCCTTTCATTACAGATACGACACAGATGATGTGGAAAATTATGGATGAAGATAGGAAGATACTTCTTGAAGGTGCGCAAGGAACCATGCTAGATATTGACCACGGCACGTACCCTTATGTGACATCATCAAGTACAGTGAGTGCAGGTGCATGTACCGGATTAGGCATAAACCCTAAAGACATTGGCAAAGTAACAGGTATTGCTAAAGCCTATTGTACACGTGTGGGGAATGGTCCTTTTCCTTCTGAAGATTTTGGATCTGAGGGAGATTTACTTCGTAAAAATGGACATGAGTTTGGTACCACAACAGGACGTCCAAGAAGATGTGGTTGGTTTGATGCAGTAGCTATGCGTCATGCTGTGCGTGTCAATGGTGTAGACCAAGTCTCTTTAATGAAACTTGATGTACTTGATGGGTTTGATGAAGTGAAAGTTTGTGTCGCTTATGAAGTCGATGGTGAAGAGATAGATTATGTTCCTTATGATCTGGAAGATGCAAAACCGGTATATAAATCATTTCCAGGTTGGGATAAAACAGAGGGTATAAGAGAGTTTGAGGCTCTACCAGATACAGCCAAAGCATATATAGAAGCACTTGAAGAGATGGTAGGCACGAAGATGGGAATCATTTCCACAAGTCCAGAGAGATTAGATACAATTATTAGATAGTAAAAGGATGTCATGATGAGATTAAAGCCACAGCAAACAGGATATGTAGCAACTAAAATAGGTATTGATTTAGCTAATGCTCCTTTTATTACTATGCCAAAAGGTAGAGAGGCAGTAGTTGTAGCAGCCAAAGCAATTATTGATGAAAACCTTGCCAAAGAGCATGCGCTTGATGAAAAAGTCAAAAAAATTTTAGATGAAAACTATGATGAAATAGAGTTTCAACATGCAGATGAGAGACAGCTGTTTTTTATGATTAAAAAGAAAATGGCAGCTGAAGCGGGTGTGATTATGAATTATGATGATCGCTACAATGACTTAGCCCACCTTATTTTGGATGAGCTCTATGAAAACTATTTAGCAGAGTATACTGTGAATGAAAATCAAGTCAAAAATGTCATATTTAAAGCCTTTAAAGCTTTTGCAGATGCCTACGACGAGATTGATGATATTGTGTATGACAAAATCAGAGGTATGGAGAAAGAAGTAATCCCTGGCAGTCAAGATTATGAACTTCTTTATGAAAGATTTTATCAAGAAGAATTATCTAAACGAGGTATGTTGTAGTGTCAAAAGTATCACTTTATTTTGAAAACGGCTTGTTACTTGAGGCAAAAAGCTTTGGTGCAGAGGGTACATCTGTGGGAGAATGTGTGTTTAATACATCTCTTACTGGATACCAAGAGATAGCTACCGATCCATCATATGCAGGACAATTTGTCACATTCACAATGCCTGAGATTGGTAATGTAGGCTGTAATGCACAAGATATGGAGAGTCAAGGGGCACATTGTAAGGGTGTCATTGTTCGTACGTATCAAGATAGACCTTCTAACTTTCGGTGTGAAGAGACATTCGCAGAGTTACTCAAAAAACATGATGTACTAGGCATAACAAATATTGACACAAGATATATCACTAAGATGCTTCGAGATGAAGGGGCTATGATGATGGTAGCTTCTACGCAAATACACACTGTAGATGCACTTAAAAAAGTACTCGATGAAACACCAAGAATTGAAGAGATAAACTATATTGAAGAAGTAAGTACAAAAGAGCCTTATATACATAAAGAAGCTCGGTATAATATAGGCAGTTTTGACTACGATAAACCGCAAACAACAAAGAAAATCATTGCACTTGATTTTGGTATCAAGAGAAGTATCCTTAATGAACTTACACATGCGGGAATGGAAGTGACAGTGGTTCCTAACTCTATGCAAGCTGAAGAGATTATTGCTAAAGTGGAGAGTCAAGAGATTGATGGTGTATTTCTTTCAAATGGACCAGGAGATCCTCTCATCTTAAAAGAGGAACAAGAAAAAATTAAAAAGCTTATAGCAGCTAAAATACCAATGTTTGGTATTTGTCTTGGACATCAACTGCTCTCTATTTCGCATGGACATGACACATATAAACTTCAGTTTGGACAACATGGTGGTAACCATCCCGTGCAAAACCAAGAGACAAATGTGGTAGAAATTACAGCACAAAATCACAACTATAATGTACCGACGAGTATTAAAGAAGTAGCCACAGTGACACATATTAATCTTTTCGACCAGACTATAGAGGGTGTAAAATATAATGATGCACCTATTATATCAGTACAGCATCACCCAGAAGCTAGTCCCGGACCACATGAATCAGCGTATGTGTTCGAACAATTTTCTGAGATGTTATAAGGAGTAGCAATGAATATAGCTATATTATTTGGAGGCTCTAGCTTTGAGCATGAGATAAGTATAGTCTCAGCTATTACAATGAAAAAGGTATTGAAAAAAAGTACACTTACCTATATTTTTGTAGACAGCAATAGAAAGTTTTATTTGATAGATACAGAAAAAATCAATTCAAAACTTTTTTCTTCTGGTGAGTATAAAAAGTCTAAAGAGCTAACTCTCAAGCAGGGAGGGTTCTTTATAGATGGGATGTTTGGTTCTAAAGTAGTTGATTTTGATGTTGCACTTAACTTGATTCATGGGCGTGATGGAGAAGATGGGAAAATAGCATCTCTTATGGAGTTTTATACTATACCGTTTATCTCTCCACGTATGGAAGCATCATCACTCTCTTACAATAAACTCTATACAAAGTTCTTAGCAGAGAGTTTGGGTGTAAAGAGTGTGGAGTATGAATATCTATCTTGTAATGATGAACGAAAAATATCTATAGAGTATCCTGTGATTGTTAAACCTGTGCGTTTGGGTTCAAGTATTGGTGTGAGTATTGTTAGAGAGGCTAGTGAACTTGATTATGCATTAGATATCGCTTTTGAGTTTGATACAGATGTAATTGTTGAGCCTTTTATAGAAGGTGTCAAAGAGTTTAACCAAGCAGGGTGTTTTACCAAGGAGTGGGAACTTTCTATTGTTGAAGAACCACAAAAAGAAGAATTTCTAGACTTTGAAAAAAAGTATATGGATTTCTCTAGAGATTCTCAAGTGCTCTCTGCAAATATTGATGAAGATCTTAAACGAAAGATTCAAGAGAGTTTTAAAAAAGTCTATGATCCACTTTTTTTAGGAAGTATTATTCGTTGTGACTTCTTTGTTGTTAATGGGGAAGTGTTACTCAACGAAATAAATCCAATACCAGGTTCTATGGCAAACTACCTTTTTGATGATTTTGAAGGTATGGTTGAACGACTCACGACTCACCTTCCACAAGAGCAAAAAATCTCTGTAGATTATCAGTATATCCACTCTATACAATCTGCAAAAGGTAAAGCGTAAATTTTATTTTATAGTTTTACTATGCATTATTTATATATATTATAAAATTTTATAATATATATAAAGCGTTACTTTTCAATGAAGTATACGGTAGATTATCAATTTAATTTACACTAAATGAATATATTTTATTACCCTTTAAGTCCCACTTGTTTAAAATATGCAATATATTTTTTAAATATGTGAAACTATAACAGGGAGTGTAAATGAAAAAACTTTTGATACTTGTATTTTTAACACTATCAATACAAGCTAATCAACTTGGCATTAATGAAAAACTAGGGAACATGGTTCCTCTAGACTTAACATTCATTAATGAAAAAGGAAAGAGTGTAACTTTAAAGAGTCTTATGGATGGAAAACCCACAATGATCTCTTTAAACTATTTCCGTTGTGCAGGTATCTGTACTCCCCAACTCAATGACATGGCAAAAATGTTAACACGCTTGGACTTGGCTGAAAACATTGATTATAAAGTGCTGACTATCGGGTTTGCAGAAGATGAACCGTATACACTGGCAGCACAAAAACGTAAGACCATGTTACATTCCATTCAAAGACAGTTTGTTTCAGATGCTTGGCATTTTGTAATAGGTGAAAATAACTCTTCAGGCATATTGGCTGATTTAGTTGGTTTTACTTACGCTAAAACAGTATCTGAAGCAGGTGTCGTAGATTATGTACATCCAGGTGCATTAATCATGCTTTCTCCAGAAGGAAAAGTAACGCGTTACCTTAATGGAATAGAGCAACTGCCTTTTGATGTTAAAATGGCATTGATGGAGGCAGGTGAAGGTAAAGTTGGTCCAACTATAGCCAAAAACTTACTATATTGTTTTGCTTACGACCCGAAAGCAAAACAATATATTTTCAAGTGGGAAAAAGTTGCAGGTGCGGTTATGACGCTAATTATGGTTGCATTCTTTATATATCTTGTTAAAACAAGTAGAAGAGAAGAGGATGATGAAAACCACCCAAACCATCCAAATAATAAGGAGAATAAAAAATGAGTAAAAGTTATTTCGACGAAACACACTGTGCCATAGGGCACCCAAAAAGTACATTCATGCAATGGATGCTTACTGTTGATCATAAAAGAATTGGTCTGATGTATGCAGCTGTTATGTTTACGTTCTTTTTCGTAGCGGTTGCTACAGCATTTTTAATGCGTTTAGAGTTATTCGCACCAGGCGGCCAATTTATAGATGGAGATACATTTAACCAAGCATTTACACTGCATGGGGTTATTATGATCTTCCTATTTATTGTACCAGGAGTTCCTGCGGTATTAGGTAATATTGTTATGCCACTTATGATTGGTGCAAAAGATGTATCTTTCCCAAGACTTAACTGGTTTACATTTTGGCTTTATATTTTAGGTTCATTGATTGCTATTGCATCATTGTTTACTGAAGCAGGGTTTGCTGATACAGGTTGGACATTTTATGCACCATATTCTATTAATACAGGTACAAATGTAATCTTTACACTTGTTGCTGCATTTATACTTGGTATGGCCTCAATCCTTACAGGACTTAACTTCTTAGTAACAATTCACAGACTAAGAGCACCAGGGATGACTTTCTGGAAAATGCCACTATTTGTATGGGGTATCTATGCTACAGCATGGATTCAACTTCTTGCAACACCAGTTGTTGGTATTACACTTATACTTGCAATTATGGAGAAATACTTTGGTATTGGTATCTTTGATCCAGCTAAAGGTGGAGATCCAGTATTATTTGAGCACCTATTCTGGATATATTCTCACCCAGCTGTTTATCTTATGATTTTACCAGCATTTGGTATTATGTCTGAAATTATTCCTACATTCTCAAGAAGAGAAGTATTTGGATATAGAGCTATTGCTCTTTCATCAGCATCCATTGCCGGTATTGGTTATTTAGTATGGGGTCACCACCTTTACACTTCAGGTATGGCAGATATGGCGAAGGTTATCTTCTCATTCCTTACATTCTTTGTTGCAATTCCAACAGGTATTAAGTTCTATGACTGGATAGCTACCATGTATAAAGGTAAAATCATCCTTTCTACACCTATGTTATGGGCATTAGGAACTATTATTACCTTTACTATTGGTGGTCTTACAGGTGTGACTATTGCCATGATTGGTGTAGATATTCACCTACAAGATACGTACTATACGGTGGCACACTTCCATTACGCGATGCTTGGTGGGGTTGTATTCTTATTCTTTGCAGGACTTCACTATTGGTTTCCGCTTATGACAGGGAAAATGTACAGTGAAAAGCATGGTAAAATTGCATTTTATTTACAATTTGTAGGATTTAACCTTCTATGGTTCCCAATGTTCATTGCAGGCTACTACGGTATGCCAAGACGTTACTTTGATTATTTGCCAGAATTCCAGATTTATCATCAATTTTCATTCTTTGGTGCAGTAATCTTCATTACTGGACTTGTGTATATGTTTGTTGTGTTCTTTAAAGGATGGAGATCAGGTAAACCATCTGGACCAAACCCTTGGAATGCTACAACACTTGAATGGCATTTACCATCATCACCACCACCATTAGAGAACCACTCTAAAGTTCCATATGTAGACTTTGATCCATATGAGTATCACCATGGTGCACCAAAAGTGAAGTTTAATTATGAAACTATGCAAAGGATTGACTAATGGCACATGAATACGTACCTGAAATTGCAACAGATCGTGATGGCAATCAACATGAGGTTCAAGGATGGCAAGATGACTTTTATGGTGGAAAACTAGGTTTTTGGCTGTTTATGTTTACAGAAGTATTAATGTTTGGTGCAATGTTTATGGCACTTGCATATTACAATACGCTTCATCCACAAGATTTTTTAGATGCTTCTGCATCTTTAAATAGATTACTAGGTGGTATCAACACCGTTGTATTATTGTTTTCAGCACTTACTATGGGACTGGGTCTTCTTAAAATGAGAGCTGGAGATGTTAAAGGTGCAAAACTAATGATATGGACTACTATCTTATTAGCAACAGCATTTTTAGTCATTAAAGGTTTTGAATGGAGAGCGGAGTATAATCATGGTATCTTTTTGATGCATGACAAACTTTTACCAGGATCAGACTTGGCATTTGGTCAAAAACTTTTCTTTGGTCTTTACTTTTCAATGACTGGACTTCATGGTTTTCATATTATTGTTGGTATTGGTATTATGTTATGGTTACTTAAGAGAATCAATGCTGGGAAGGTAACACCTGAACACCATATTTTATATTGGAATATAGCACTATACTGGGATATCGTACACCTCATTTGGGTATTCGTATTTCCTTATTACTACATGATTGGAGCAGGAGGAGCAACAGGTGGACACTAATACAGTAAATTATAAAGAAGAAAGATTAAGTTACTATAAGGTACTTATTGGCTTGTTGCTACTTACAGCAGTAACATTTATTCAACCTCATATGTTTATGACAGAGTCAACATTTATGGCACAAATGCTCATTGCTGTGATAAAAGCATGGTTAATTTTAATGTACTATATGCACTTAAAAGGAGAAAAACTCATCATTTGGATGACTGGTTTCTCATTGTTTATTGTATTTACATTCTTTGCGATTGTTATTGGGGTAGATGTTCAAAAATTCCAATTTCAAGATGAGAGTCATATTACGTCATCAGCGACGCCAATGCAAACTGCAGACGATAATGCTGCAGCAAAAACTACACATTAAGGAGGCACTATGGATGCTAACAACACACTAACTGGTTTTAATTCAATGGCTGCAACCTTTGCAGCTGATGTTGACCAGGCATTTTGGATAAACTTTTGGATATCAATAGTTCTTGGACTATCTGTCATTGTTCCAATGTTTTATTTTGCTTGGAAATATAGAGAGAGTAATGTTAAAGATGAAGACATTATTAACTACACACACAATACGCCACTTGAGATTGCTTGGACATTGATCCCTACAGCATTAATGATGGTACTTTTTTACTATGGATATACTTCTATGAAATCACTTAGAACTATGCCCCCTGCATCAGAGAGTATTACTATCAAATTAGAAGGTTCTAAATGGAAATGGAAATATGAATACCCAGCAAATAAATCTGGACATGTTCATAAAATCACTTCAGTGTATGACAAAAAAATAGGTGATGTAAAAAGAGGGTTGTATGTTCCTGTGGGAACAAACATCATTTTAGAAATGACTGCACCACTTAACGATGTTATACATTCATGGTATGTACCAGCATTCCGTATGAAAGAAGATGTTGTTCCCGGACGTACAACTAAGCAATGGTTTAAATCTGATGTGCCTGGTGAGTATGAAGTAGAATGTGCAGAGTACTGCGGTACAGCTCACTCTTACATGTACTCTAAAGTTGTTGTTATGGAACAAGCTGATTACGATGCATGGTTTGAAAGTACTGCAAAGTCACCATTTGAAGATCCAAGTGCAGCGACTATTTCTAAAGGTCAGTCACTTTATGAAGATAATGGATGTGCAGGATGTCACTCAATTGACTCAGATGCAATACTTGTTGGACCAGCACTTAAAGGTATTGGTGCAAAATACGATGCAGAATACTTAAAAGATGCTATTGTGAATCCTGATAAAGATGTGCCAGAAGGTTTCTACCCAGGTGTAATGCCACCATTTGCTCTACCAGATGCTGATGTAGCAGAACTTGTTAAATATATGCAAGATGCGAAGTAAGACTTTTAGATGATAAAAGACTTCTTTGTTGTCACCAAGTTTGTCCTTTCTTTTGCAGTAAGCTTGTCTGCTCTCTTTGCCTACATTATGGCAAAGGGAGAGATTGGACTTGACATGTTCCTTGCAACCTTCTCTGTACTACTTGTTGCTATGGGTGTTTCTACACTCAATCAAGTACAAGAGTATAAAGAAGATTCCAAAATGGAAAGAACAAAAAATCGCCCTATTGCCGCAGGTCGTATGTCTCCAAGAACCGGAGTAATTATCTCAGTAATTCTTATTATACTTTCTGTTATATTGATCTATAGTCTCCTAGGACTTACGGGTGTAAACTTCTTCATGTTCGCTTTTATTTGGTATAACCTTATGTATACACCATTAAAGAAGAAGTCCGCATTAGCAGTAGTACCTGGTGCAATTTTGGGTGTCATACCGCCTGCTATTGGCTGGATGGTTGCTGGGGAAAGTTTGATAACATTAGAATTTATGGCTTTAGCGACATACTATTTTATTTGGCAAGTACCTCATTTTTGGTTACTTGTCATGCTTTTTCATGGTGACTACAAAGATGGTGGTTACCCTACAGCAATGAGACTTTTTGGACAGGCAAGCCTTCAGAGGTTAACGTTTGTTTGGCTTATCTTTACCATACAAGCAGGTATCTTTTTGGTTTCTGTGTTTGAACCATATGCGATTGTCATTATACTTGCTGCTTTAGTTGGTATTTGGGCATTTGTATCATCTTTAGAGTTATTGCGAGATAGTTTTCAACTTAGCAATGCTCGATCAGTATTTTGGAAGATAAATGTTGCTTTCTTAGCCATCATTATACTTCTTAGTATTGATGAGTATATCAAACATCATATTTCTTAAGCGTGAAATCAAAGCTAACACTTTGGTTTTACTTTCTATAATACCCCTATTACTTTACCTTACTAAGGATTTTCATGAAAGAAAAAAACTATTCTCTTGATACTATGTTATCTACAATCACAAAATATAATGGTACAACAGCAAAAAAAAGACTTATATTTGATCAATTTCCCCTTGGAGGTATTGGCGCAAAGTGGGTAATTCTTTTTTGTCTCTCTTTACCTGTGCTACTCTTTGCAGGTATTTTTAATGACACCATCTTTAATATGCTAGGTATTGCCCAAGCAATCATATTTTTTGTTGTCTTTTTATCGATGGTAATGATATTAATCATAGCAGTGGTTTTTATCAATAACAATAAGGTCGTTCGTCAGTTAGGACCATCATGGAAGACGATATTTCCAGATATAGATTTAAAACTTGCATTGGCATCTGGGGGTACTCCCTATAAAGATTTTTTAATGCATTACACTAAGGCACTTGAAAAAAACCTAAAGGGTGAACCACTAGAAGAATATATGAAGAATGCATTTACTACTATGCAAGAAGAAAATGCTTACTTGTTAGCAGCAATGAATAATGCAAGAAACGAAAGATAAGGCATGTATATGCGTATAGATAAAATAATAGTTGGTTTAATTTTGACACTCTTCATTGCGCAGGCAAGTGAGCAGAAATGTTTAGAAGGTGATGCGCGTGCATGTTTTGAGTATGCATTGCCATTGGTTACAGGAGAAAATGCAAAAGTACAAGATATTAGAGAGCGAGGTTTAAGTTTTATGCGTAAATCATGTATTTTGGGTTATGCGAAAGCTTGTGATAATATGGGTACTAACTACTATAAAGACAAGAGTTATATAGCAGCTCGTCCTTATTTAGAGTCTTCTTGTGAACGTGGTGTTAAAAGTGCATGTGAATCTTTAGCTGTAATTTATAGAGATGGGCATGACATTAGACAAGATGATATTAAAGCAAGAATTTTTTTTGAAAAAGCATGTGATTTACAAAGTGGTGATGCTTGTTATAATGTTGCCATCATTTACAGAGGTGGGTTTGGTGTAGAAAAAAATAGAGTAAAAGAAAAAGCATTTTATAAAAAAGGATGTGAAAGTGGATTGCAAGCTGGATGTGATAGATATATTGAATTAGATAATGAAGATAAAGGGATAGAAACAGGTGTATGGGCAACTGTAAAATCGTGGTTCAAATAAGAAGAATGCATCAATAATTAGGATAAAAACACTCTTATTTTTATCAACATTTTTGATGTATAATTAGAATATATTATACGTCAAAATAAGAAAAATACTCTCAAATTCTCCATATTAAGCCCAAATTTCGTGTATATTCACATAGATTAAGCTTTCAAAAACTAAATAATCTTATAATTATTATTGAATGTTGTGATTATACAACATATAAATTAACCGTAAGGGGGTTTGCATGCAAGCAAATGCAGCATTAGAATATGATTATTCACTGGCAAAAAAGTTTACTTTTTTAACTATTTTGTTTGGATTTTTGGGGATGTTGGTAGGAACGCTTATTGCCGCACAAATGGCTTTTCCTGAATTAAACTATTTATTGGGTGAATATGGTACATTTTCCAGACTTAGACCGGTTCACACAAATACCGTTGTATTTGGATTTACAGTAAGTGCAGTTTTTGCAACTTGGTTCTATTTAGGACAGAGAGTACTAAAAGTGTCTATGGCTGAATCAAAGTTTTTGATGGTAGTAGGAAATATACAGTTTTGGCTCTATTTTATAGGTGCACTGGCTGCAACAGTATCACTACTTTTAGGATATTCTACTTCAAAAGAGTATGCTCAGTATGAGTGGCCATTTGATATTGTGGTTGTACTTGTTTGGGTACTTTGGGGTGTGAATATGATGGGACTTATTGGGATTAGACGTGAAAAAGCACTCTATATTTCTGTATGGTATTACTTGGCTTGTTTTTTAGGAATTGCTATGCTTTACCTATTTAACAATATGGAAATACCAACATATTTCACATCTGGTGGACTAGGTGACCCTTTACACTCTGTATCTATGTATGCAGGAACGAATGATGCACTTGTTCAGTGGTGGTATGGACATAATGCGGTTGCATTTGGATTTACTGTACCAATTGTTGGTATGATTTATTACTTCCTTCCAAAAGAGTCTGGTCAAGCTATTTATTCTTATAAATTGTCACTTCTTTCTTTCTGGGGACTTATGTTTGTGTATCTTTGGGCTGGTTCACACCACCTACTTTGGTCAACAGTTCCAGATTGGATGCAGACTATGGGTTCTGCGTTCTCAGTAGTACTTATTTTACCTTCATGGGGTTCTGCTATTAACATGCTTCTTACAATGAAAGGTGAGTGGAATCAACTGACTGAAAACCCACTGATTAAGTTTATGGTACTTGCATCAACTTTCTATATGTTATCAACAATAGAAGGACCAATCCAAGCGATTAGATCTGTTAATGCAATTGCACACTTCACAGACTGGATTCCTGGACATGTACATGATGGTGTTCTTGGTTGGGTTGTCTTTATGGTAATGGCAGCTATCTTCCACATGGCTCCACGTATGTTTAAAAGAGAAATATACTCTAAAAAACTTATGGAAGCACAGTTTTGGCTTCAGACAACGGCAGTTGTGTTGTACTTTACATCTTTATGGATTGCAGGTATCACACAAGGTATGATGTGGAGAGCAGTAGATGAGTATGGTAATTTGATGTACTCATTTATCGATACAGTGACTGTACTTCATCCTTATTATGTAATTAGAACAATAGCTGGTGTTATGTACCTTACTGGTTTCATCATGTTTGCTTACAATATTTATAAAACTTGGACTGCTGGTAGAGAATTATCAGAAGAACCACAGTTTAGATCACCTATGGCTTAAGGGAGTATATTATGTTTCATTGGTTAGAAAAAAATCCATTCTTTTTTGCGGCTGCGGTATCAATAGTTATCTCATTCGCAGGACTTATAGAGATAGTACCAAACTTTTCACAAGCGGGTAAACCCTTAATAGATATGAAGCCACGTACGGTGCTTGAGCTTGCAGGTAAAAATGTTTACATGAAAGACAACTGTATGGCATGTCACTCACAGATGATTCGTCCGTTTAAATCTGAAACGGATCGTTATGGTGACTATTCACTTTCTGGTGAATATGCCTATGACAGACCATTTTTGTGGGGCTCAAAGAGAACTGGTCCAGACTTGCACCGTATAGGTAATTACCGTACAACAGATTGGCATGAGGCTCATATGTTAAACCCACCTCAGATTGTACCGGGGTCTATTATGCCAGCATACGAACACCAGTTCGAAAACGAGGCTGATATAGAGACAGCATATGCAGAAGCTGTAACAGTTAAAAACGTATTTCATACACCATATGGCCCTGGAATAAAAAGAGGTCAGGCTGCATGGGATGCATACAGACCAACAGTACTTGAAGAGGCTAAGAAAATAGCAGCAGATATGAAAGATGAACGTGTAAAAGCTGCGATAGCTGAGGGTAAAGTACCAGAAGTTGTTGCACTTATCGCATATATGAATAGTCTAAAGTAGGTAGCTTAGTATGGATATGGATATTAGAAACTTACAAGGCTATGCAAGTTTCTTTATGACAATTTTTTTAGTCATTATGCTATATGGGTATATTATACACCTGTATCGGTCAGAAAAAAAAGGTGAGAGGGATTATGAAAAATATGGGAATATTGCACTTGATGATGAAGTGACAAGTGCACCTGTTGAAGATAAACCTGCATCAAAAAGAGATTATAAGGAAGATAAAAAATGAACGGATTAATGATAAAAGCATTAGCGTTTGCCGTTGTATTAGTGCTTGCGACAATTTATGTTGTCACTCAGCTTAATATTGACATTTTTGCAGATTCGGTAAATGCAATTACAATGGGTGGTGCTATAGCAGTGGCAATTATTACTGCAGCAGTATCGGTTAAATATATTAACCAAATGAAAACTGATACAGCCAGTGGTGAGTTGGCTGATGAAAACTGGGATGGTATTGGTGAATACAAAAACGAACTTCCCTCTGGATGGGCTTACTCTTATTTAGGAGTATTTTTGTGGTCAATGTGGTATGGGTTCTTTGGGTATCCAATTAACGCATATAGCCAGATAGGTGAATACAATGAAGAAGTACTTGCCTATAATAAAAAGTTTGAAGAGACACATAAAAATGCAAATGCAGAGACACTTAAAGAGATGGGAGAATCTATCTACTTAGTACAATGTTCACAATGTCATGGTGCAACTGGAGATGGACTTTCTGGAAGAGCACACGATTTTACAGCTAGAATGAATAAAGAACAAATCTTGTATGTGATAGAAAATGGTCAAAATCAACTAGGTTATCCTATGGGAGCTATGCCTGCAGGTATGGCAAGTGGAGAGGCTGCAGAAGAGATTGCAGAGTATATTGCTGGTGGGCTTAAAGGTGAAGTCCCTGCATCGTATGGTGCATGTACATCATGTCATGGTATGGATAGTAAAGGAAATGGTGGTATGTCACCAAATCTTGTGACATATGATGATGCACTGATGAAGCAGACATTACAACATGGTAAAAAAGGTATAATAGGCAAGATGCCAGCATTTAATACACTGATTACCCCAGTACAAGAGAAAGCATTGACTGCATATATTCAGTCATTGTCAAACTAAGGAGTGAAAAATGGCAGAAAATACTAAGAGAAGTGTGTTTGGTTTTCATGGCGTATTTGGAGTTTTGATTTCAATTGTTGGGCTCTTGTTAATTTGGGCTATACTCATGTCACAAGCGGTTATTGTGCAGCAAAAAGCAGCAAAAGACCCTTATGATCCAGCACCAATTAGAGATGTTAATAATCTTAAAATGATTTCAGTTGACAATAAAGATTTTGCATTCCAAAAAAAGGATAACTAATGATTAAATATATGGATAAAGTGCTTATAGCATGTATGGTATTTGCCGCAGTTGCCGCAGTTTTTTTATCTATTAATGGTAATGAATACTTACTATATGTAGGATAACGATGAATAAGGCAAAGTTAAGGGCAAGCCTCTTTAATGGGGTTTTTGCCGTGCTTGCTTTATCTTTACTTCCTCAACTACTTCACGCGACACAACTCCTCAAAAATGACCTTTTAAAAATAGAAGCAGTAGAACATATAGATCGTATGGGTGCTGAACTTCATGAAAAGACTGCTATTAATGCGTACATTATAGCTACGAATGAACATTTTCCTGAGAGATTTAATCTTGTCGAATATAGTAAGAAGTATGAGAAAAAGTTAGTAAAACCATTTGTACTATATATCTTTGCACCTTATGCTACAATCACTAAAAATGCTGAAGCGCGTGGTAGGATAGGTATTATACCTTCCTCTGACGCGGTGAGAGAGTTGTATGACTACAATGAAGTGAGAGATGCAGGTGTCGATATCATTGCAATGAAAGACTCCAATACAGATGAAGATAAGTTTAATATAGGTGTGTTACAAGCATACTCTGTATTGGCAGATAATATAGCACGTACCAAAGGTATAAAGTTGGAAAACACAATCCCTGATGAAATGGGAACAATGGTTAATATTTTAAGAGTTCTTGTGTACACGGGTACACTTATACTCTTATGGATATTTGTTTTTAGACCACTATGGATAAGGATGAAAAATGAATAAAACTAAACAAAAAACCTATTGGCCACATATGATAGTAGGCTTTTTGCTTTTGGCTTTTACATTGAGTTATTGGACAGTAAAATCTGCTTCTTCTCTGCCAGTACAAGAGTCAAACTCTTATATGTTGAAGTATCAGCAAGCAGATATACATATGAATGAGATACTAGAGTTAAAAGCTGCTTTTGATAAAGAGTATACTATTGGGATAGAAGATGTTGAGGAGATAGTTGTGACAGATAATATTCACTCTCGTCGTCTCCAACATAATCCTATAAAGCTTACTAATGGTATGAATAGCTTTTCTTACAGAGTGAAAACTAAGGATGGAAGCGTCGTTGAAGATGCTAACGTTACATTTTTACTTACGAGACCACACAGTAGACGTGATGATGTCTTGCAAGAAGATGTAAAGTTTGTAGATGGAAAGTACATCACTGAAGAGCTAGATATCACAAAAGCAGGTAGATACACACTACAACTACGTGTGACTATTGATGATACAAAGATAGGATATTCTGAAATAGGGGCTTACTTAAAGCCATAAAGAATATTCTAAATTGTCATTGAAAATATTTTACCTTCAGGCTGGTTTTCTGCCAGCCTCAAATCAAACGCCATACATACATTTCTTACAAACATGCGTGAAGACTCTTTGACAACCAGACTATTGTCATAAATTTCTATGAGATTATCCGCATCCATCTCTTCTAAGCGTTCCAGTATTTGAGGCATATGAGAGAGTTTCATACTGTTATCTTCCCACGAGGTATTGAGGTTACACATAAGGTTGAGTATATGTTTTCGTACAATAAGGTCTTCATCGCTTAGAAGGTGCCCTCTAAAGACTGGAAGTTTTCCTTCATTGACTCTGTCAATATAGTCTTCAACCCGTTTCTCATTTTGAGCAAAAGCATACCATGAGTCTGAGATTGACGACATTCCTAACCCTATCATCAGTTTTGTTTTTCCTGCGGTGTATCCCATAAAGTTTCGATGTAGTTTTTTTTCTTTCATAGCAATACTTAGTTTGTCTGTAGGCAGCGAGAAATGATCCATGCCTATCTCTTCATACCCTGCTTCAAAAAAGAGTTTTTTACCCAGTTCATAGAGTTCTCGCTTATAGGCATCTTGAGGTAAGTCATTTTCATCAAAACCTCTTTGTCCTACACCTTTTATCCAAGGTACATGCGCATAAGAGTAGTAGGCTATTCTATCTGGTTTCAGTGATACAGTTTTTTCTATAGTATCTTGGATGCTCTCTTTGGTTTGGTGTGGTAGACCAAAGATAATATCATGAGAGATTGAGTTATACCCAATGTCTCTACTAATGGTATTGATATTTTGTACCGTTTCATAGGTTTGTATTCTATTGATGGCTTTTTGTACTGTTGGATTATAATCTTGTATACCAAATGATGTACGGTTGAATCCTAAATCAAAAAGTGTCTGCATCTGTTTTTTTGTTGTCTCATTTGGGTGTGCCTCAAAAGAGAAATCAAATGTTTTGTGTCTTGTGGCATGCTTAAAAATACCTTCTATCATACGACTTAAGTTCTCTGAAGAGAAAAATGTAGGCGTTCCTCCACCTAGATGTATCTCTGCAATAGAGGGTTCCTCATCTAATAAATCTACATAAAGCTTCCACTCTTTTAAAACAGCATCAATATAAGCATCTTCTACAGAATGTTGTTTAGTGATGTGTTTATGACAGGCACAAAAAGTACAAAGACTTTCACAATAAGGCATGTGTATGTAGAGGCTTATACCTTCTGATGTATTACTTTGAGAAAAAGATTTTTTGACACTCTCTTCCCAACTCCCCAACTTCATAGTATTGTTATCCCAAAAAGGAACAGTAGGGTAAGAGGTATATCTTGGCCCTGGGATATTATATTTTTGTATGAGTGCTGAGTTATCAAGATATTGCATGATTGTCCTTAGGTGATTGTAAATAAGATTATAACTAAAAGCAGATTTAACAAAAATGATATAGGTCAATTGTGATATACTGTATGGCATGAATGAACTGCATATCTACCCAACCTCAAGAGCCTTACGAACTGTTAGCCAAGCCTATAAAGCAGAAGATGGTTTTCATCCTACATTGATGCGTATGGATGAGTTTGAACAACGTGCCATACTGCTTAAAGATGTAACACCCATAGATACACTCCAACGGATACTGTTTTTACGAAAAGCAGCATCCTTTAGTGAATTTAAAGATTTAAAACTAGACATGACGTTGGTACGGTTTTTTACTAGAAGTGAGGCATTTTTTAAGTTTTTTGAAGAGCTAGCTGGAGAAGGTATAGACTTTAGCACTTTAGTTGAAGCAGATGCTTATGCTGAGTTTGGACAACACATTGAAATACTTGAACAGCTTTTAAAAAACTATAAAACATTGTTAGATGAAAATGGTTTGACGGACAAAGCATTTCTCCCAGATATCTATACAATCAATGAGGGGTTTGTCACTGCGTATGAGCGTATTGAAGTGCATCTTGAAGGGTATTTAAGTTATTTTGAATTAAAACTTTTAGAAGCTATTTCAAAGTTAGTCACACTGAACATACACTACACTACATCTCACTTCAATACTAAGATGCAAGAACGTTTTGAGGAGATGGGTATAAACTTGGTAAACCATGCCCATGTTCACTTTAGTCTTACAGATAAAAAAGTATTAAGCACAGTAGAAAATAAGGCAAAAATAAACGCTAAAACATATGTAGTTGAAGAACGACAAGAACAGATAGCTGTTGCCTTTAGAGCGATAGACAACATGGTGCGTAGTGGAATGGCTGCAGAAAATATTGTGCTTGTCTTACCTGATGAAAGTTTTAAAGAGCACTTCACACTTTTTGATGTACACAACAATCTAAATTTTGCTATGGGGTACAACTATAGTAATGGACGTATTTATAAATCATTAGAAGCACTCTATAGATATTGGCAAACATACGATGATGAAAGCAAGGTACTACTCGAACGGTATGGATTTAACCTTGAAGAGATAACTGGCAAGTCTCTAAATACACCCATAAGTGTTGTAGACTTTTTCTTGCTTCTAGATGGTATGCAATTACACGATAGCCCATTGGTTGAGGGTGAGAAAAAAGAAAAATTCAATGAGCGTGTCTATGAAAAGTATTTGCATTTTATAAAAGTATTTGAGTTAGAGCAGATGGATCAAAAAGAGTGGCTCTTTTTATGGTTAAAAGTACTCTCCAAAGTTACCATAGATGACGTCAGAGGTGGACTAGTGACAGTCATGGGTGTGCTTGAAACCAGAGGTGTTAGCTTTGAAGGTGTGGTTATTGTAGACTTTAACGAAGGGGTAGTCCCTGCAACGTCAAGTAAAGATCAGTTTTTAAACTCACAAGTACGTAGCTTTGCGAACCTCCCAACCAAACACGACAGAGAAGCTCTACAAAAGCAGTACTATAAAAGACTGCTAGAACAGGCCTCTACCAGTACTATTGTTTACAGTAGTGCTGACAATAAACTACCCTCAAAGTTTCTCTATGAGTTAGGGTTAGAAAATGCCGAGCAAACACAAGCACAGTTTGACCTGCTGTATGCACAAGACTCACAACTTCAAAATGAAGAAGAGCCTGTGGTAGAACATTTTGATGCGTCAACTATTACATGGTCTGCTTCTAGGCTAAAGACCTTTTTAGAATGTAAACGCAAGTACTATTACCGTTACATCCAAAAGATACAAGCTAAGCAAGAAGAGGAACTCAATGAGGGAGCATTTTTACATAAGCTTTTAGAGCATTTACATAAAGAGAACAGTAGTTACTCAAGTGAAGCTCAGATGCAAAAGCAGATAGACATCTTACTTGACAAGTTACTTCCTTTCGAAGATGCAAAAACAAATTACCAAAAACTCTTATGGAAGCAGAAGTTAAAAGGCTTTGTAGAGACACAAATAGCACACTTTAACGCAGACTGGAAAGTAGTTGAGCGAGAAAAAGAGTTCCAAGGTACTATAGGCGGTCTAATGTTTAAAGGACGCATAGACCGTATAGACCAAAATGATACACACACCTTAGTACTAGACTACAAAAGTGGCTCTACCAAAGAAGCACAAAAAACAAAAAACTTAGAGAGTCTTAATGACTTACAAATGAGCATCTACCAGCAGATATTGAGCAGCAAATACCAAAACATCAACCTCGCCTTTGTCAAACTCTTTGAAAACGGTGAGATAGAAGAAATCACAGCACTGGAAGAGAAAAATGAACGTTTAGCTGAAATCATCATAGAACTCAAACAAACAAAAAGTTTTGTGGCTGAGAAATGTGAAGACCTGCAAAAATGTAAATGGTGTGAGTTTACTTTGATGTGTGGGAGAGGGGAGTATCTTTGATAAAAAAGCAAAGAAATAAGCCTTGTTGGTGTGGAAGTGGAATAAAATATAAAAAGTGCCATCTTCAAAGAGAGCAAGAATTAAAAGTTCCTGCATATAAAATACATAATGATTTTAAAAATAGTTTAAAACATAAAGAATGCAAAGTTCCAAATGAACTCAAACATAAATGTTCAAATAAGATAATTAAAGCGCACACAATTTCCAAAAGTGCAAACTTGAAAAGTATTGCGAGAGATGGAAAAGTTTATGGTATGAATTTTAACATGCTAGATATTGAGGGAGATAGTAATCCAGTTCAATTGGAGCTAATACATATTAATCAAGCTTCAATTTTTTATATTTTTTGTTCAATACATGATAAAGTGTTATTTGCACCACTTGAGGATGCAGAGTTTATTTTCTCGCAAGAGCAAATATTTTTATTGTCATATAGAACAGTAGCTAAAGCCATGTACATGAAAGAGCAACAAGTGAAACTGTTCTCTGAAAATGTGAGTACGTATGATAAAGGTTTTACGAATAAATTCCAACATTCTTATATTCAGGCTATATCACATATGTTCTCTGATGAAGAAAGCCAATTAAGTGACATAAGAAGAATTAAGAAAACTTTTGATAATGATTTATTAGTATCGAGGTATGATAATATGAAGTATTATTGTATTTTGATTGATAAAGTTCCAGAAGTCATGGTGTCTGGTATACTTAATCCTGATAGAGACTTTGATGGGAATATATTAGTTGATTATGTTAATGATCCAACAAAAGAATACAATGCAATAGTGACATCAATAATAAAAATAGAAGATAACGGAGCAATAATTTTTTCATGGAATAGTAGTATTGAATCACATGAATGTGATATATTTATTCAAAGTTTACATAATTTAAATAATGAAGATAAAATTAATGCTATTACTTGCTTACTACTCAAAAAAAATAAGGAAAATTTATATTTTTCTCCTTCTTGGTACGAGGGATTAGATAGTAATAAAAAGAAATTAATAGATGAGAGCTATGTTGCAGATGAATATATTAATCATACCGATGAAGAAGTGGAAGAGCTTTTAAACAGCGACATGACTTTATTACCAAGCTATTTTAAAAACTTAGATAGAAGCAGTCAAAAAAAGTTATTAAATAGTATTCCTATTAAAGATGACGATATTAGTGACTTTGAAGAGTATGATTTGTTTAATTGGAAAATATTAGATATTAAAATAGAAGCATAAAGTAAGTCTCTCTTTCGAAGAGTATAATTATTTACGAGTTTATTTTTTAAGTAAAATAATAATTTTTTATCTGTAGAATACTTTTAAAGGGGAAAATATGAAAAACTTTATAAAAGTTATTATTTCAGGAAGCTTATTTCTATTATTGGGTTGCTCCAGCGACAAGACGTTATCTCTAGTAGATAATGAACAGGTATGTAATAACAAAAATTTTAAAGGATGTGATACTGCTGCTAACTACTATATGAAGAAAAAAGAATATCAAAAAGCAGTCACCTATGCTAAAATCGGATGTAACAATAATAAGGCTAAATCATGTGAAGTACTTGGAAAAGCTTATTTGGATGGAAAGCAAGTTAAAAAAAATCTGAATAAAGGGTTAAAATTTCTTGAAAAATCTTGCACTATTGGGGATGGGTATGTTGGATGTCATGATTTAGCTGTCAGATATTCAATTATCGGATTTGGTATACAGAAAGATTACGTAAAGTCTTCCAAGTATTTTAAAATAGCATGCGAAAAAGGATTATATGCCGAAGCTTGTTATTATTTAGCATTTAACTATGAATATGGACGAGGTATGCAAAAAAATGATGGATTGTCTGTATATTATTATCGAAAGGCACTTGATTTCTACAAGAAAGAATGTAAAAATGATTTTAATGGATGTAAGAATGTGGGTGAAATGTATCAAGATGGAAAAGGGGTTAGTAAAGATTTAAAAAAAGCATTAGAGTATTATCATATTGGTTGTGAGAAAAATGATGGTACATCGTGTTTTAAAATAGGAATGATGTATCAATTTGCTAAAACATATGACCAAACTCAAGGGTATTTGATAGAAGATGCAGCTAAGGCTAAAGAATACTATCTGCAGGCATGTGACAATAAATATATATTAGGCTGTGAAACTTTTGCTAAATTGAATAAATGAGGAGATAACAATGAAACACTCATATCTTAACGTACTATGTTAAATTAATTAAAAAAAGGATTATAAATGCGAAAAGTGTACATATTATCATTTATTTTATTACATATTTTAAATGCTGGGGCAAAGAAGGATATTGCTATATGTGTTAATAAGAATAATGATGCAGAGAGATTAATTTGTTTTGATAACATTGCAAAGTCTTTAAAAGTAAATGAACCTAAGAAAGAGGTTATCGAGGATAAAGGGAAATGGGTTACTACTATTGAAACATCAGCTATTGATGATAGTCAAAAAGTTACATTGCTACTAGAGGCAGAAACTCCAATACAGGGCAACTATAATTCATCTACTCCTGCATTGATTTTAAGATGTTCAGAAAATAGAACAGAGGCTTATATTTCTTGGGGAGTATATCTTGGAATAGGGACAACAAAAGTATTAACAAGATTAGATAAAAGTAAAGCTAGAACTAAAACTTGGGGTATGTCCACAGATAATAAAGCTACTTTTGTACCCGGTAGCAATACGACTTTTATTAAAAGTTTAATGGGGCATGAAAAATTATTAATACAAACTACACCATATGGAGCTAATTCAGTTATGACGACATTTCAATTGAATGGATTGAACGATGCAGTAAAACCACTACGGAAAGCTTGTCATTGGTAACTGAAATTAAAGTATAAAATATCCAAGTAGTCTAGAGTGTGGATGAGAATAAATTATTTATTTTTGAGATTTTGAGGATGTAGTCGCTACTTTTGAAAGAAGTATTTTCTTCTTATCTTGTATAACCTTTGACACAAAAAATAATTATAATATAATTATAAAAAAGGAGTCACTATGCAAGTTTCATTGATAGATATAGGTACAAGTAAGGGTATACGTATACCTTCTTCGGTACTTAAAGAGATAGACGCACCTAAAAACTTTGAGCTACGTATAGAAGAGGGGAGTATAGTCCTTGATGTAGTAGAAGAACCTCGTATGGGCTGGAATGAAAAGTTTAAAGATACAGAGAATACTCTACTCATAGACGATACTTTAGATGTGGACGAGTGGGATGAGATATAAACAATACTCGGTAGTCATTGTAAATCTTAATCCTACAATAGGGTCTGAGATACAAAAGACAAGACCTTATTTGGTTATATCACCTAATGAGATGAATTATTCCAATGTAATAGTGGCTCCTATGACATCAAAAAAGAAGGACTATCCCACAAGAGTAGAACTTAAACCTGACAGCTTTGTAGTGCTCGACCAGATACGGACTATATCTGTACAGAGAATACTAAAAGTGACAGATACTAAACTCAGTAAAAAGAAAATTGATGAAGTGAAAAAAATAATTAAAGTGATGTTGGTAGATTAATATCTGACTAAATGTATTTGACACTCTACAATTTCTCCTGAAATTCTGTGTCAGTTAATACGTATACTGAAGTAAAAATGGAGTGTAAAAAACCTACCTTGAAAGGGCAGGTTTTACCTTTATTCTTTAGGCTTCACACAAAGAATTCCAAGCGTGTCATCTGTTATAGGTTCATTGTAGGTCAACCAACTTTTTGTATACCCGTCATCACTATAATCATAAGCATAATACTTCCACCAAGCATCTATCCGACCAAGAAGCTTCTTAGAGTTTAACCAATTGGCATTGTCTATCATTGTTCTAAAGTCACTATTTATCTTCTCTGCATCTGTTTCATAAGCTATGGATGCATTATGTCCAAACCAAGCAGAACAAACTTCGGTAGCTTCATTGGGTTGAAGGTTTGTGCCCATGACTTGAGAGGTTTTGTTCCAATGATTGTGAGAAATGACATGATAACTTTTATTACTCTCATGATCTTCTACTAACTCTGTTTGAGTCATATGCGCAGGCGTTAAAATGTCACTCATAACTTCTTGACTATCATTGGCATAGAGACGCAAAAATAAGCGAGTAATAAGTGTTTCATCAGAGGATAGTGTTAACTGGTTCTCTTTATCATCCACACTTTTTTGTATGACAAAGTCATTATGTACTAATGGTGCACTTGAAAGTATTTCAAAAGTCACTTCATTTTCTAAAGCATCTGTTGTTTTATGCAAGCTAAATTGTATTTGATTATTGGCCTTTCTTTTCTTTGAGAAAACATACTTTGGTACATGGAAAACAGGTGATTCTTTAACGTTATAAAGTGTAGCAATAACCTTTCTAAAAGCATGTGGCCAACCATAAGTCATACCACTAGAATGACTGTATGAGTAGGCATGGCCAATTTCATGTAAAATATATTCATAGTCAGAACTACCATCTAAATCTATGGTACCTTCCCAAAGAGAAGCCCACCCACTAGACGTTTTATAGCCAAGTAAAGGTAATACACTTGTAACTGAAGCCATTCCCTGAGCAGCATATTTATATCTCATAGATCGCATATTTACATGATGTTCCGGCATAGTAAAATTGTAGAAATGTCTATAGAGGTAAGCGTTTTTGTCTTCATCACCAATATAGCTATCAATCCCTTGATATGTACTTGAAAAGTCCATACCTTTATAGTTCTCTTTGTATACCCATGCTTTCATGGCTGATAATCCATCTATACTGTTAAAATAATGGTTGTAAGTTGACAACGCAATGGAGTACAGTTGTTGTTCTGAGTATTCATCATCCTGAACAGCTGTATCTGAGTATATGGTGTCATTTACTGTTGTGGGAGTACAATATTTTGTATTTTCGTTGGTAGGGGTATAACAATCTGCACCTCCAAAAGAGAACTCACCATTAAAAAGATTGGCTGTATTGACAATACTCATTTTGGTATCATGTAAAAAAGTACTTAAATTATTATCGGTATAAGGCTTAATATGTTCGGAAAAATTTAACTTTACAAATATAGTATTGTTACTCTCATCTTCATACTTAGCTAAAAGGGAAGCAAGGGTTCTGTATGATTTATTTTCTAATTTAGTTACGCCATTTTCAACATACAGTCGGATATCTGTTCCTCTTACCCTTTCATCTTTAACTAGTGGTGTAAATAAAGAAGTATTTACTGTGACTGGAACATCGCTTATACTGCTCATTCCTACTGTATGCTGTGTACTTTGCAATCGCTCACCATAAACTTCAAAGTAGTTTTCATACACTATACTGCTCTCATTAACATTGAGTGTTAAATTATATTCACCAGTTTCCAATGCAGGTGTAATAGTATCATCAGCTAATACCCAATGCGCATTACCATCAGAAAAAACCTCATAGTTTATTCCATTAATATCTACAGAGAGTCTATCTCCATCATTATAAATATTTGGTAATAACCCACTGAGTGCTGGCTGATTGTCATTCGTTCTGTAAATTTTATTTACAATAGCATTTTCAACAATAGAGACTGTTAAACTTTGATTCACATCATTAATACCATCACTAATTATAATATTAAAAGTATAACTAGCATCATCTAGGGTATGATTAACACGAATTTCTCCTTTGTTGTTTATAACAAAAGGGACAGCACCACTCAGTGTATAGCTTAAGGTGTCATCTTGACAATCAATGGCATGAACATAAAAAATAGGCTCAACTTTATTATGCCACTTATCAATAGTTATGGCTTGATTGGTAGTGATGATAACAGGTTCTTTTGGTACTGTACCATACACTTCTAACTTTTTCAAATGAATATGTCTATCATCTTGACTGCGTACTTCACCTTTGACAAGTAAATAGGTTCCAGACATACCTTGTTCTATGTTAATTATTTGTTCATTGTTTGTTGCTGTAAGTGTTTTAATGAGTTTGGATTCATCAATTGTTCCCGTATAAGGTGCATCTAAAAGGTAAATCTTTGCATCTGTTAATCTGCTACTATGACTTCTATTTTGAAGTACTATTTTGAAAACCTTTGTAGGACTTGGTAGTTCTATTTGTAGCCAATTTGTTCCATCTGCTCCACCACTTGTATGGTTATTGGTAGAGTCATTATTATCTATAGTATTTGACGCAGGTGCATAGTACTGGTATGAACTATCAGTTCCTTGTGTTGCTTTTCCATACATATGGGCAATGTCGAGAGCTACACCAACTTTTATAGCAAAAGCATCTAAGCTCACACTTTTTTGACCATCTGTGACAGAAATAATAATATTTGGATGATTCCCTTCATCTGTTGTAGAAGGTATACCTTGAAGTAGCCCTGTTGTGCTGTTAAACTCAGCCCATGATGGTTTGTTTTGTATACTATAGGTTAAAGTATCATTATTTGCATCATGAGCTTTTGGTAGAAATTGATAGGTATTGTAAACATTTGTAACTGTTTTTGGGGTTCCTGTGATAGTTGGTGCTACAGGATTTTCTGACAAGAGTATCCCATAAATAGGTATAAGTATTGCAGCTGTTGTATGGTCTATGACACTTTGTATCTCTTGTATTGTAGGTTGTGTTCTATCTACATAGGTAGCAGATTGCAATGGTATGGTGTAGTCTATATTGAGCGCATTATCTATGCCATCGAGGGTATTTAGTTCTTGACCTGTTATCGGGCTTAGATTACTTTGTTTGACTAGGGTGTCGACTATTGTTTGGTACACTGAAGAGGCACGAATAGGTGTAGAGAAGCCAAGCGTCAAAAAGAGTAAATAGTGTAGTAGGTAATGTTTGATTTGTGGCATAAAAGAAACCCTTTAGATATATAAAACGTCATGATGAATAGTATTATTATAGCTAAGTAATGTGAAAGTTTTTAAAAGATAGATATAGAAATCTCTAGAGGGATGACCTCTAAAGATAGTATGGAATAAGATTAGTGGAGGTCTCTCCAATGAGATTTCTTCCATAAAAATGCAAGTATTGTAAAGATAAAGAAGAATCCAATGACCCATGGCCCGATTGCTTCACGTTTTACTTTACTTGGATCACCAATTTGTGTAAGGTACGCTTCTACCTTATCGTAACCCTCTTGGTTCAGACCGACTCTAGGCATAGATGTACCAGCTAGTTGACCTTGTGGGTTTGCTATGAATGTCTCCATAAAGTGGTTACCTCTAGCTCTAATGATCATAGAAAGATCAGGTGGCAGGTTACCCATGTATGCTTTTACTTTTTCTTGCTCTTCTAACACTTTAATTTTATGAGAAAGTGCATCTTTTTCATGTTTGAACTTTGGTGTTTCCCCTAGTTGTGTCATTTTGTCATAACGCATTGCGTGACATCTTACACAAGCCTCTTTAAACGTTTCTTTTGGTGAAATTTCACCCGCTTTATGTGCTTGCATATAGGCAACCACATCTGCGATTTGCTGATTATCAGACACTGTATATTTGATAGAGCCCATTGGGTGCATAGATGTATCTGCATATTTATGGTCCACATTGGATGCCATTGCAGGATCTTTAATGAGAGCGATCAAGTAGTTCTTATCATAGATTGCACCTGCATGATCTAAGTTTGGAGCAATGACACCACCCATATTGATATTTGCACCGTTGTGACAACCTATACAGTTGGCAAATACTGCTTCACCTGCAGCTGCATTACCCTCCATTTTGGAAACGGCAACCACATCAGACCAGAATGCTTTTTTCTTGGCTACTAGTGCTTCGTCACCTTTACGTTCTGCTTCAGCAATGTCGTCTGTACCATCATACGTAAACCCATGTGTTTTAAAGATGAGTTCATTCCCCTGAGGGTCTAACTTTTTGTGTAGCTCATGGTGAGCAAAAGGTTCAACTAACCAATATGTAAGTAGTGAAAAGAATGCAACTACGGCAAATATTTTTAATTCTCTCATATTAAGCTCCTTTCTCTATCTTTTTTTCAAACATTGTTATTATAAACAATGCAGGTCCCATTAACAAGAAGACTATTGCAAAGAATAATCCTAAGTCATTGAATATCCCCTCTGGTGGTAATTTACCTAACGCAGTTAATGCGATCATATCAAGTATAAGTATCCAGAACCACCACTTGAAAAGTCCTCTTTTATGTGCTGGAGCTACATTTGGACTTCTGTCGATAAATGGTAGGAAGAACAGTGCAGCTTGAGCAATACCAAACGCAATCAATCCTATATCTTTGTTAAATGGACGTAAGATCTCATATGACCATAAGAAGTACCATTCAGGGTAAATATGTGCAGGTGTCTTAAGACCATCTGCCGGGTCAAAGTTCACTGGATCCATCGCAAAGTTAAAGTGATAGAACACTAAGTAGAAGAATAACATGAAATAGACACCTAACACAAATACATCTTTAGATAAGAATACAGGTGAGAATGGAATCACTTTAGACTCTTTTTTCATACCTGCTTTCCATAAGTCTGCAGACTCTTCAAAGTCAATCTCTGCACCCTCTTGGTTATTAACATGTGGTATTCTTAACGTACCAAAGTGTAAAACGATTAGACCGATAATTACCAATGGAAGTAAAAATACATGCAACATAAAGAAACGTGTTAAGAATGCATCACCTGGAACATAGTCCCCACGAATCCACTCAACTAAACCATATGCTTCAAGTGAACCACCAGAGAAAAGGTTAGTAATAACCATACCTGCCCAGTAAGACATTTGACCCCATGGTAACATGTATCCTGAAAATGCTTCTGCTGAAAATGCAACAAAAAGACCCATACCTGATAGCCAGATCAACTCTCTACCCTTTTTATAAGAACCATAGTAAATACCGGTAAACATATGAATATAAATAATAAGGAACACAAGTGAGGCACCAATACCATGAATATGTCTCCATAGCCATCCGTAACCCACTTCAGTCATGATTGTATAATTCACAGAATCAAACGCCATTGAAGTGTCTGGTTTATAATACATAAGTAGGAATATTCCTGAAATTGTAAGTATTGCGAAGGTTGCTGCAAGTACCATTCCCATTGCCCATAAGAAGTTAATGTCTTTTGGGATCCAGTACTCAGTATTCATTACTCTCTTAATAGTATTGATAGCTAAACGCTGATCTAACCACTCATTAAGACTATTTGCTTTTTCAAATTTTGCCATAAATTCCTCCCCCTTATACTGTAACGCCAGCTTCTAGCATTTTCTTATATTCTGGACCTTCTTCACCAAGCACAAGCTTAGTACCATCTATTTTAAATGGAGGTATCTCTAAAGGACTTGGTGGAGGACCGAATGACTCATGTCCACTAATATCAAATAAACCACCGTGACATGCACATAAAAAATCTTGTTTATCTTTTCTGTATGCTGGGATACATCCCAAGTGAGTACAGAGTCCAATAGTAACATGAAACCTGTCACTTCCGATGATAACATCTCTGTCATCTTTTGGCATTTCAGCACTTTTTTTAAGTACAAATATAGGTTTCCCTCTCCACTTCTCAACAGTCAGTTCATTTTCTTTAGCCCCAGCTAGATCAATCGTTGTAAATCCAGCAGCTTTTACTGAAGGCAATGGGTCCCATGTTCTCTTCATAGCATAAAGAGCACCTATACTACCAGCAGCGGTAAAGAGTCCTAAACCCAGACCCATAAAGTCTCTACGTTTTGTTTCCATTATCACATTTCTCCTAATTTTAGAATTATAATATGATATTATATTGTAGATAATATTAAACTGTTTTGATATTTGGCTAGAAGTGGGAATTTTTGTGATATTGTTACAATAGGTAAACTAGGAGTATAATACTCTTAGTTTATAATATTTATAAGTTATTATTTATAGGAAAGCATTTAATATACTCACTTTTGAAAAATTAACGACTTTGTTGTCTTTGTCTCATTTTTATGTGTACGTGTACAATTTCCAACGCTGCTGGCGTTACACCCGATATTTGTGAAGCTGAAAAAAGCGTTGGTGGTGTGGCTTGTTCTAGCTTTTCAATAATTTCGTTACTTAGACCAGAAATATTGTTATAGACAAAGCCCGTTGGTATCTTAATCTTTAACATTTCATCCATTTGTAGTATCTGCGCTTGTTGTTTTTCTATGTAACGGCTATATTTGGATTCTATGAGTATTTGCTCCATGACTTCATCGTCATACTTATCAAAATCTGGAAGTAGGGTAGTGAGTTTGTTACGGTCAAAGTCTCCACGTCCTATGACATCCATCCAACGTGTTTTTTCATTGATCTTCACAGCATTGATAGATGCCAACTTTGCTAGAAACTCTTTGGTAGGGGTGACATAGTTTTGTGATAAAAATGCCAGTGCTTCATCTAATGCTGTCTTTTTTACTTCAAATTTTTCCATGTAAGCATCATCTAGCAGTCCTAAATCTCTTCCATGGTGAGAGAGTCTTATATCTGCATTGTCTTCTCTGAGAAGGAGTCTATATTCTGCACGACTTGTAAACATACGGTAAGGCTCTTTCGTACCCTTGGTTACTAAATCATCTATGAGTACACCTATATAGGCTTCATCTCGTCTAAGTATAAGTGGCTCTTTATTTTGCACACTGAGTGCAGCATTGATACCAGCCATCAAACCTTGTGCAGCAGCTTCTTCGTAGCCTGTCGTACCATTGACTTGGCCTGCTGTATAGAGACCTTTTATTTTTTTAGTCTCTAGGGTATGTTTGAGTTCGGTAGGTTGTACATAGTCATACTCTATAGCATAGCCGTAACGGACTATTTTGGCATTTTCCATACCTGCAACGGATTGTACCATCTCTAGTTGTACGTCAATAGGTAAAGAAGTACTCATACCGTTAATGTAGTACTCTGTTTCATCCATGGTTTGGGGTTCTACAAATATCTGGTGTCTTGGTCTGTCTCTAAAACGGCTGATTTTATCTTCTATACTTGGGCAATATCTAGGGCCAGTACCTTCTATTTGTCCTGAAAACATAGGAGCTCTATAGAAGTTTGACTCTATGATTTGATGTGTCTCTTCATTGGTATAGGTGACATAACAAGGCAGTTGTGTTGGGTTAAAGTTTTTTTTGTCTGTTCTAAAGGAAAAAGGAGGAGGTGGGGTGTCTCCTGGTTGTATTTCCATCACAGAAGTGTCAACAGATTTTGCATCTATTCTCGCACAAGTCCCTGTTTTTAGTCTACCTATTTCAATCCCCAAGCCTTTCATATACTCAGCGAGCGCTACAGAAGCAAATTCTCCTTGACGGCCCGCTGTTTGTTTTTTATCTCCTATGTGGATAAGACCATTTAAAAATGTACCAGCGGTGATAATGACTTTTGAAGCCATGTAGGTATTGCCAAGTTGTGTGGTTACCCCTTTAATGTCATTGTCTTCAATAACAAGACCATCTGCTATCTCTTGCTTGACATCTAAGTTTTCAGTGTTTAGTACGACATTACGCATATAAATACGGTATGCATCCATGTCAATTTGTGCTCTTGTACCTCTAACAGCAGGCCCTTTAGAGGCATTGAGCGTACGGAACTGTATACCTGTTATATCCGTACATAGACCCATTTCACCACCAAGGGCATCGACTTCACGTACCAAATGACCTTTAGCAAGTCCACCAATAGCCGGATTACAACTTGAGGCACCAATTTGTTCTGCCAATATAGTGATCATGAGAGTCTTCACACCCATACGTGCAGAAGCTAAAGAAGCTTCAATTCCTGCATGCCCACCACCTATAACTATGACATCGTAATTCATTTAAAACCTTCAATATAATGATATTTACTTGTAAAGTGGAGATTCTTACCCACCAATATTTAAGATAGATAAAGAGGTAAGGATGCATACCCTACCTACATTTATTTTCGCTATAATTATCGAATTATATCCAAAAATATTGAGGTACTATGTTTACAGGTCTAATCAGAGAAATTGCAACAGTCAAAAGCTATCAAAATAATATTCTTACCATCAAGTCTATACACCCTGCAAAGCTTGGTGACTCTATAGCCATTAATGGTGTCTGTTTAACTGTGATTAAAGTGCATTCTGATGGTTTTGATCTTGAATTAGCCGATGAAACACGTTCTATCATAGACGAGTCTAAAATATCTGGAGAAGTACATATGGAACCAGCTATGATGATGGGTGATAGATTTGAGGGACATATTGTACAAGGTCATGTAGATTGTGTGGGTACGGTAACTTCCATTACTCCTAGAGAAAATGCAACAGATTTTATTATCACTGTAGATAAACAGTACATTGTGCATATTATTCCTAAAGGTTCTATAACTATCGATGGTATATCACTAACGGTGAATGATGTTGGCACAGATAACTTTAGACTTACTATTATCCCACATACGATAGAAAATACACTGATGAAGTATTATACGATTGGGACAAGTCTTAACATAGAAACAGATGTTTTTGCTAGATACATTGACCATATTTTGTCACATAGAGTAGATGCAGACAAAAGTATGTCTTGGCATGATATAGACCAGATGCAGATGAGTTATTAGAAGGTCATTTAAGTAAGTAGCCTTGTATAAAGTAAGTATTACAAACTATAGTAATACTTACCTTTGAATAGTACATTACACTTCACCTTTTTCATACCACTTTCTAAGCCATGCATCGATAGGGTACATCATACGGTAAATCGCTGGTACTACCAATAGCGTCAATATCGTAGAACTTATAAGCCCACCGATGATAGCTAGTGCCATAGGAGCGTTTAGCTCATGTCCTGCACCTGTGCCAAATGCCAACGGTAACATCGCTCCTATCATCGCAAATGTTGTCATGAGGATAGGACGAAGTCTTTTCTCACCTGCTTCAAGAATAGCATCGTTGACCTCTTTACCCTCTTTTATCGCTTGGTTGGCAAAGTCTACGACTAAGATGGCGTTTTTACCTACCATCCCCAGTAAGAGTATGATACCAATCATGACAAATAAACTAAAGTTATTCCCTGTCAAATAAAGTGCCACAATTACCCCTGTAAATGACAGAGGCATTGCCACCATAATGATGAGTGGCTGGATGATAGACTCATAGAGTGCCGCAAGTATGAGGTATATCAAAATAACCGCAAGCAGTACTGCTCCACCAAACGCAGCATTGGTATCTGCCATGTTTTCAATGTCGCCAGTGTATCTGTAGCTATATCCTGCTGGTAAGATATCGACTATCTTTTCATCTACCACATCCATGACCACATCTAGGCTTGTTTCGTATATACCTGCTGTGACCATCACTTTTCTCTCACGGTCATAACGGTTGATAGAAGCATTCCCTGTCTGCTCTTCAAAGCTAATAAGCCCTTCTAAAGAGACAAACTCCCCATCACGGTTTTTGACCTGAAGTTTTTTAATATCATCAATGCTTGTTCTGTATTTATCTTCAAAACGTAATGTGATGTCAAATTCACGACCATTTTCTTCATAATAAGAGACCGCTCTTTCACTAGAGTAAGCACTTGTAAGAAGTGCTGCGATGTCATTAGCACTCACACCTGCACGTTGTGCATTTTCTCTTAAAATGTCTATCTTTATCTCAGGTTTACCACTTTCATAATCTCTATCTATCCCCACTACACCCTTGATATCTCTCAGGACATCCATAAGCTTTTGTGTTGTTGTATCTAGTACAGTAAGGTTAGACCCCGTTACTACTATCTGCACGGGAGCATTACTTCCTCCTGTGTCAAAGGCAGCTACCTCTTCAACGGTAATGACCATATCTTTAATGTTTTTAAATGCCGTATCATACTGCTGAACCACATCTTCTTGTGATATGCTACGCTCGCCTACAGGCTTGAGCTTTGCATAAATCTTTGCTTTATGGATCTCTTTTGCACTGTTGTACCCGATGGAAAGTACAGAGTATTCTATGTTCTCATCATCTTTCATCTTCTCTAAGAGAGGGTTCATCTTTTTCTTCATCTCTTCAAGACTTGTTCCAACCGGTGCTTTGGTAAAGACTTGAAACTCGCTGTTATCTTCCATAGGTACAAAGTCCATCCCCGTTGAGAGCTTTGTCGAAGCTACCAATAAACCGACAGTTAAAATGATAGTAATCCATTTAAAACGAATGAGTGGCTTTAGTATGGCCACATACACTCTGTCAATACCTACAAAAAATGGCTCAGTCATATGAAAGAACTTACTCTCTTTTGCACTGAGTACACGTGCACCCACAGTAGGTATCAGCATCACTGCCACCATATATGAAAGTACTACACCAGAAGCAACGGTCATCGCAAATGAGTTAAAGAACATCCCTACAATACCATCCATAAAGGCAACGGGTACAAACACTGCCAGCAACACAGCAGAAATGGCTAAAATCGAGAATGCCACTTCTTTGATTCCCTCAAATGAAGCTTGAAACGGTTTCATACCTTGTTCCATCTTTTTAGTAATGTTCTCAATAACAACAATCGCATCATCAATGAAAATACCAATGGCTAGGGTAAGACCGATGAGTGTAAGTTTATTCAAGTCGTACCCCATCCAGTCAATAATCGCAAATGTCCCGATAATAGACGTAGGAATAGCCAAAGAAGAAACAATCGTAGCTGTCACATTACGTAAAAAGAAAAAGACAATGATAATGGCCAATATTGAACCATAAATAAGGTCAAACGTCACATTATCGATGTTTACCATAATCTTGTCACTCTGGTCTTGCAGAAGTTGAAGTGTGTAGTTTTCTCCAGCGATTACTTCAAGTCTAGGCATCACTTCTTTGACACCCTTGATGATTTCAAGTACGTTTTCCCCAGAGATTTTTTTAACTTCTAGCATGACTC
Source organism: uncultured Sulfurovum sp. (assembly GCA_902727855.1). Taxonomy (GTDB): domain Bacteria; phylum Campylobacterota; class Campylobacteria; order Campylobacterales; family Sulfurovaceae; genus Sulfurovum. The sequence goes on along the minus strand of CACVAS010000058.1, from coordinate 124,061 downwards.
CTTGGTTGCCGTTGTATGTAGAGTAACTACTACTGTCACTCAGCCCATCTTCCACACGTGCCACATCTTTGAGCTTCACACCTGGTTTGAGTATTAGCTCTTGCAAATCAACAACACTAATCGCATCAGCTTTTACTTTAATGATGGTCTCTTTTTGATCACTGATGAGTTTACCCGCACCTTGGTTGATGTTTTGTACCGCAACAATATTTTGGATATCAAGTGCAGTGAGGTCATACTTGTTCAGTTTAAAGGGATCTACATAAATACGTATCTCTCTGTCTTGATACCCGATAATGTTAACCTCACCGACGCCTTTGATACGCTGCAAGATAGGCTTTATTTTTTCATCTGATGTACGCATGAGTGAAGTGACATCATTTGTTTTAGTCGCAACAAAGAGGTTAATAACCACACCACTGGCACCCAGCTTTTTAACGATAGGTTTTTCTACCTCATTTGGTAGGATGATAGAACCTATCTTGTCACGTACATCATTGGTCGCTTCATCAAGGTCTTTAAAAAGTTCAAACTGAATGGTAATCGCAGAAAAACCTTCATACGAAGTAGACATAAGTTTGTCTATCCCATCTATACCACTGACTGCTTCTTCAAGTTTGTCAGTGACTTTTGTCTCTACAGTACTTGCATCTGCACCGTTATAATTGGTTTGGATGGTAACGACTGGAAAGTCAACATTAGGAAAAAGATTTACTGGCATGGTTTTATAAGACATCAATCCAAAAACAATGAAAGTAAGTACCCCCATGAGAGTAGTTATGGGTCTATTTATGGCAAATTTATACATAACTTCCTACTTTGTTGTGATGTAGCCATCACCAAAAAGTCCTACTGGAAATTTCTCAGCTTTAACTTCAGCAGACATTTTACGTGACTTAGAGTCAATGGTTGGGTAAACTTTGTAGATTGTGCCAGTGTAAGCATTGGTATCACCATCTACTTTATAGTTAAATGTATCACCCACATTTACACTATTATGGTACTTCTGATCAAATTTTAAGATGAGTTTTCGCTCTTTAAGACTCTGAATATCAAAAACCTCTGTAATCATTTGGCCACTTACTACATCTCCAATCTCTACTTTTTTTGCGGTGATAATACCTTCAAATGGAGCACGTAAATAGGTCTTGTCTAAAAGTGTCTCTTGATATTGCAACTGCACTTTGGCATTTTCATACTTATAGAGATAACTGTCAAACTGTGCCTCGTTGATATGCTGTTTGACCTTTTTTTGTCTTAGGTAGTCACTCTTAGCATAATCGAGTGCTACCTTTGATACATTGACCATAGCTATGATATCATGGTTAATAAGTTGAGCCAATAAAGCATCTTTTTTTACAACTGAACCAATCTCCACATGCATTTTATCTATAATACCACTACTGCTAAATGCCAATGAAGCACTCTGTTCTGCCTTGACATCAAATGTAGCATAGATGTCCTCTGCATGTATTGCAACAGTGAACATTATAACGATTAGTAAAACTTTATTCATTCTTGTCATTTTATAAACTCCTTAGGGTCTTTCCCTGCATAATAATAGTAAATTGATTTGGTAATCTCATAATCATACGCTACCTCTTTTACACGTGAAAGTGCAGCACTTTTGTCACTTAAAGCATCGAGGTAAGTGACATGATCAACCAATCCTTCTTCATACTGTTTCATAATCGTACGATAACTACTTGTTGCCGCGCGTAAACCGCTTTTTGCACTTTTAAGCTGTGTACGAATGGTCTTCATCTGCTTTTTAGCCAATTTAAAATTCATCTTCTGTTTGCTTAGCATTTGCTCATTTTCACTTTGCAATGCAAGCTTTTGGTATTGTAAAGCTTCTTTTTCTTTTTTCATCTTTCCGTTATCAAAAAGACGCATATTCACTGAAAACTGTAATGTATTTTGATGGTCTTGAAGTATGTCTCCAAAACCTGAATCAACCGTGTCTCCATAATTCATTTTACTGTAAGTATTTTCTACTTTCACCTGTGGTTGATACCCCGCATCTATGGCTTTCGCATTTTCTTGTAAAGCATTTACATTGGCATCAACTATCTTGATACTTTCAAAAGGTTCAAACCTAACATTTTTAGGCTCTTTGATGTAACTTTTTTTGAGTTTACTCACAGACTGGCCACTTTGTAAACCAATATTATCAAGACCTGTGACAATGGCTAATTTGATGGACTCAATACTGTAGTCATTGTCATCATACACTGCTTGTAGTTTGTCTACCTCATCTTGCATCGCTAAACCTGCACCTTCAAATTTTTGCATACGTTTGATATGGGCATGTAAGTCTTTGGCTTTTTCACGAAGTGCATGAAGATTTGCTTGATATTTCTTCACGGTATAGAAGCGGTTGACGATATCTAGTGTCACACTCTTCTCAAATGCTTTTCTTTCAAATAAAGAAGCTTCATACGCATACTCTTTAGCCCTTTGAAGTGCCTCTTTTCGTCCACCATCATAGATATCCATGGCAACATTGACATACCCAGTTGTCGTTTTACCCGGTGAGACCAATGAGTTTTGGCTTAAGTGCGTGTAAGAGCCTCCTACATCAAGTGTTGGCCAAAAAGTACTTTTTTGTGCATCGACTTCTTTGAGTTTAGATTTACTTAGAAGTTCTTTGGCATAGATATTTTTATTGTTTTTATTTGCATGTTGGACTAGATTCTTTAGGCTGTATGTTTGGGAGAATGCAAATAGAGGTAATAGAGATAAAAGTAGTAATCTTGTATAAATCATTTTATATCCTTGTTTTCAATGAGTGCAAACAATGCTTCAACAAATGCATCTATATGTTCTTGAGGTTCTAGGGCATTTGTTTTTGTATCTACTACTAGACCTATTGAGTAGGTATGTAGTGTAGATGTCATTGCTTTTGCTTGTGGTTTTATGTCACCTTTATCTATAGCTTCATTAATAATACGTTCAATAGCGGTTTCAAATCTCGTACGACATGCTCTACTAAACGCTATCATCTCTTCAATGTTGGATGTCAATGATATAGCAAGAAACTCTCTATAAATAGACAACTGTTTTTCATACTCTGCATTGCTGTAAAGCATGGAGAGAGATCTTCTTATTTTTTCTTTTGTTGTGATATCTTCATCTATGAGTGCATAGAGTGCTTTTTCATGTTCTGCTATAAATACAGAAATGATTTCAAAAACAATATCTTCCTTGTTGTTAAAGTATCCGTAAATAGTACCTTTTCCTACTCCTGCACACGCTGCAATTTTCGAAATTGTAATATTTTTAATACCATGTTCAAGGAGAAGTTCTTTTGATGCAAGTGCAATTGCACGGCGTTTTTCCTCTTTATCTACTATGATTGCCATCTTAATCCTTTAAATGACTGACCGTCGGTCATTTAAAAATTGTATCTTATAGTTACTTAGAATATTTTTAATGTTTAAAAAATAAAAGTCTTTGAGTGTTATAAAATAGGTAGATAATCTCTATCATTCATAGAACGAGCTTCGGTGTTACGAAGTTTCTTTAACTCCATATCGACATACTCTAACTCGGGTAACATTTTCATCGAAGCTACTGTTGAGCTTCGCATTTTATGTGCATGATGTAAAAAAATGAAAAAATCGTTTTCATAGAGTCCTAAACGTACAGCTGCTGCAGTGGAGTAGGTGGTAAGTATAGCATCGTCTTTGCATAGGGTACTAATATCTGCAAAGTGTTCTTTTGTCCATAGTAGAGGGTTATGTAGCGGAGAGAAAGCATCTTGGTAGACGATGTCTATTTTTTCTGTTATCTGAGGAATACTTTGTCTTGCATCTCCTAAAAGTATTTCTATTCTAAACTGTGCATCTTCATAGTACAAGTTTTGTGATAGCGATTTTATAATTTTTTGAATACTATTGAACGCTTCTGGAAAGCTAAAGGTATCTAAAGAACGTACCAATGCTTCATCAAACTCTGGAGAGAGTATGTGTACTTTGGTTTGCAGATGAGATGTTTTAATATAATGCAGTGTTGCAAAAGTGTTGTAACCCAAACCAAAACATATATCTAAGATAACAAGTTTTGGCTTATGTTTTTGAAGCGTCAATGATGGTATGACATGTTTTTGTAAACTCTCATGCAACGCACCATCTTTTGTGGAGTGGTAGGGTTCCTCAAACTCTTTAGAGTAGAGTGTATGGGTACCATCTTCACACAAAACTAACTCTTTTTGAGGGCGCAATGTTTTATTATAAAGCATCAATAACAGTGACTATGATTTATTGGCTTCTTTAAGTTGCTTTTTGGACATTTTTAATTTTTTGTTATCCATCTTTCCAATGCCTCTGTCTATGACATTTGTTGCAATATCCTGTGCATCTTTGAGTGAATGCATTTCGTAGGTTCCACACTGATAGAGATTTAACTCTGGTATATCTTTTTCAGAGCTCACACCTAGTACATCTTCCATGGACTTTTTCCATGCTTTGGCTACTTCTTTTGCTTTTGGTGTACCAAGTAGAGACATATAAAATCCTGTTCTACATCCCATAGGTGAGAGGTCAATAATTTCTACTTTTTTAGAGTTCAAGTGGTCTCTCATAAAACCAGCAAAAAGATGTTCAAGTGTATGGATGCCTTTTGCAGAAAGTTTTTCTTCATTGGGTACACAAAATCGTAAATCAAATACAGTAATATCATCTCCACTGGGTGTACTCATGGTTTTTGCAACTCTTACAGCAGGTGCGATCATCTTTGTATGGTCTACAGTAAAACTGTCTAGTAATGGCATAGATAAATCCTTTTTAAAATTTTTTAGATTATAACCAAATTAATTATGTTTCACTATATATTGTATTGCCTGGAGGGAATTAGGAAAGACGTTTGTGCTACATGAAGTTAAACTTTCAATAGAACCATAACCACAGGTGACACCTGCCGCAGAGATGTTAGCAGATTTTGCTGCAAGTATGTCCATACAGGTATCTCCTACCATCCAGATTGGGCTGTCACCACTTGGTAATTTTTCGAGTGCTTTGAGTATGGGCTCTGGGTGTGGTTTAGGGTTTGTTACATCTTCTCTGCCAATGAGTACTTCAAAGTATTGCATAAGTTCCATATGTTCTAAAAGCTCTATGGAAAAGGAGGCTGTTTTGGTTGTCACAACACCTAAAGTAGCATGTTGAGATGCAAGCTTTATCGCCTCCTTTGCATCTGGTAGGAGAACAGTTTTTTGACATGAAATTTTTCGGTAGTGTGCTTTATAGGCTGATACATAGTCCCAGACTTTTGTTTCTTCTACACCCAGGGTACTAAACATAACATCTAATGGGTGTCCTATCTCTTTTTTGATAGCATCATCTGTGGGAACAGTCGTGCCAAAGTGTCTAAAAGCTACGCCAAAGCCTTCAAGTATAGCGTCTGTTGAGTCTATGAGTGTACCGTCAAGGTCAAATAAGATTATCATGTGTCTCAGTTATAGTGGTTTTGGATTTAATTATACAAGAAAATGTGTAAAAAATAAGTATAGATACATCTTAAAAGATGCATCTATGAGGTTATGAAATTGATTAACAACTCCTACTCTTCACCAAAAAGACAATATGCTGATACATGCGCTGCCATAAGTGATCCACAATTGTCTGCAATATTTTCTTTATGTGCAGCTACAATCATGATGGACTGTGTTTTTCTTTCACTGTATTTAGAAGCCATTTCTATCGCTTCTTTACACTCAGCAGTAGTATGATTTTCATTTTTAGACATCATCTCGGCAAACTCTTTTTTTTCAAATTTTTTCTTTGAAGCAAGACCACCACAGTGAATTTTCATTTTCTCTTTGTAGAAAGCAAGTGTTTTTTGAGATATTTTGTCATTACCCATCTCTTTTTCAAATGCTTTTACTTGATCAATATATGATTGACATACCTTGATACTTCCTTTATCTGCATACAAGCCAAATGTTGTGATAAGCAACACAATTAATATTTTTTTCATTTCATATCCTTATATTTATGATGTATTAGACTATATCCTAGCCAAAGTTAATTATTAGCTATTTTAGTCATGTTACTATTTTTTTTATGCTATTTGTATCAATATAACATACTATTATAGTGCCAAGCCAATCATAGCATAGACAGCTTAAATAATTATAAAGAGTTATAATTATTATAATCTTAAATTATTTTTTAGTGACTGGGTCTGGATTAAAAATCCATATAGTAACTATAGGGATAATAAACCCTAGCCCTATTACAATCCAAAGTAAAAGGCCAAGGTCATCATAATTTGCTGGTGTGGTGACTACACCATTTTCTTTTATTTCACGGGTTAGTACAAATATTTTGTTGAGGTATTTAGAAAAAATGCCTCCTGCTGAGAGTGCAATGTTCATCAAAGAAGCCATGAGTGCAAACCATGTACCTTTTTTCCCTTCAGGTGCGTAAATGGCTACAAGCGTGAGCATCAACACACTTGCGATATAGTCAAAAGGTGATGCAAGGGCAGTGTCAACCAAGGCAACAGTACGTGCATCTAACCCTAACATGGTATGTATATCATAATACATGGCTAATATTGGTAAAGACAATATACTGCCAATCACAGTTAAAAATATAAGTACTTTCCCTATAGATCTACCTATGATGAATTTTGCAGCAAACCACATGCCTGCAAGTGCTATTCCCCCACCTATCATAGAGAGTTTTGCAAAAAAGGATTCATCAAATTTTAGTACATCGATTTCCCACCATTGTAGTGCAGGACCAACGGATGGCATGGCTCTATAGACAAAGATGACAATCATAGCCATTTTTATATGTTTAATGGTGTCTGGATCTAAGTCTTCTATGAGGGTACTGAGTAGATAGAGTACGACACCTAAGGATACAACAAAGACTATCTCTTGTGAGTAGGGTACATCGTTATAGCCAATGAGTACAACAAAGACAGCAAAAAGAAGTCCTCCAAAGAGTACTTGTTTATTGAGTGCTGTAGCCATGACGGGGTTTAGTTTTACAAACAGTACACCAGTCACAGAGAGTATAGGGATAAATAAAGAGAGTTTATAGACGGTTTCATAGCCATAGATATCTGCGAGTTCTCCACCTAGCCAACCCATGATAAATATGGCTAACCCAAGAGAGAGACGTGAGAGTACTTGAATGGTTGCTAACTCTTTTTGAATCTCAGTATCTGATTGCGATTTATCTACAACTTCGGTAGTCATGGTATCTGCTACAACATCTTGCATGACAAAACCTACTACCCCTAGTACAGAAGCAAATATATAGATAGATTCTTTACTGTAGCCTGCTACCCATGTATGCTCTCCAACGATACCTATGAGCAGCAGAGTACTCAGTGTCATAAGTATAGCACCAATGAGTACATATACTTTTCTGTTTGAACCAAAAATAGTGACAGAGTCGACCAATTGCCCAAATATCATTTTTATCGTCCAAGGTACAGTAAGCCATACACTTAAAGCCAGCAAATCTTCTGCAGAAAGAGATAACTCTTTTTTGACCCAAAAACTCCCAGCAATACCTACAAATACTGAAGAGCCATACGCAAAGTAGATGAGAAGCAGTGGTACATAACGCATCCGAAGTGCACGCAGGGGTGCCATGATAATGTCAAGCAAGTTATATCCTTTAAATAAAAGATTTTAGCATAGCTAGCTTACTTTATAGATTTTCTTTAGAAGTCTACTTGAGTACTTTATATTGTAAATGTGAACCAAATATGAGTTCATCAAATGTTCTATCTAGGGCTTTACTTTTAAAGTTTTTTGAGACTAACTCTTTTTGAAACCTTACGTAGTCACCCACTTTTACCTCTGCTGCATTTACTGCGACCCAAAATGTTTCTCCTGTATGTTCTTGTACTTCTAAATAACTGTATGCACCACCATGTTCTACCGTGACAACGTCACCTTGGTAATAGGGGTTTACTACTGCTGTTTGATTTGTTTCTGTAGTTTGGTTTAGGTCTTGTGCTTGTAGTGTCATACACGTCAGCGCGATAAGTAAATATGTTTTGTTCATGATTTCCCTTTTATTAATTTTCGTTTAGGATATGCCATAACCATCATAGTCATGACTATCCCTCCTGTGATATAGACCCAACTTGGTATAGGAACTGGGTCTCCTGTAGCATAAGAGTGCATCCCTGCTAAGTAAAAGTTAACACCAAAATAGGTCATCAGTATAGAGGCAAAAGAGAGTACTGACAGTACTGAAAATAAGTAGGGTGTATAGATCTTTTTTATCAGTCTTATATGTAGTACAATCACATAGACCAAGATGGAAATATATGCCCATGTCTCTTTTGGATCCCACCCCCAATAGCGTCCCCACGATTCATTTGCCCAAATACCTCCTAGGAAATTACCTATTACTAAAAGAACTAAACCTAAACTTAAGGCTACTTCATTGATGTAGGTTATGTTTCGAATATGCATATCTATGTGTGGACGTTTAGATGTTCTAAGCATAAAAAGCACTAGGGTAATGAGTCCGAGTATGGCTCCTACACCAAAGAACCCATAAGAAGCAGTAATCACGGAGACATGTATAGAGAGCCAATAGGACTTGAGTACAGGGACAAGATTGGTAATTTCAGGGTCTATCTCTCCTAGGTATGCGGCAAAAATAAAAATACCTGCCAGCATAAAAGCCGCACTTAAGGCAATGGTAGATTTACGTAAAAAGAGTACGCCAGCAAATATTGAGGCATAGGCGATGTAGATCATTGTCTCGTAGGTATTGGAAATCGGTGCATAACCTCCTATGTACCAACGTAGTGCTAAACCAAAAGTATGTAAGGTAAAAAATATTATGGCTATGCTGGAAGCAAATGTTTTTACTTTACTATGTATATGTCTGTTGGTGAACATAGAACCTATGCTATAGATTAATAATAATAATCCAAATAATAAATATCCCATAGATAGTTTGAAAAAGAGTGCAGTGTCATTAAACCATACTTCTACATCTAATTTATTTTGTGTAGGCATCACAGAGGCACCAAACTCTTTTTGATACGCTCTTATATCTTCTATATGAGTAAACCCTTTTGTGTAGTTTCTATTGTAAACTATATCGAGTAATCGGCTGGTACTTCTTTTGACTTGACTATGATCCACCATAGAGAACATGGTTTTAAAATCTACCCATTTATTGCGTGCATTTTTTTCTAAAGGAAACAGTGTCAACAAGACACCTCGGTAAGACATAAATACAATATTGAGTCGTTCATCTACACGTATAAGATCTCTATCATACGTACCTCTCCTAGATGGGACAAGTGCATTGGCACGTTCTACTTCGCTACCTAGTTTATAGGTGGCATTGGCATCAAAAAAATCTGTAAACTTTACAAGTTTTTGATTTTTAGGTACACCTAGTAAAGATCTTAGCTTAGGTGTCTTTACTTTAATAATATTGATTTTTTTCCATAATTCAGGACGAGAAAACATACCCAGAATAACTTGATTTGCATTCATCCCCTCCCAGCTACTTTTACCTGTAAGTTTGTTAAGAACCTCACGGTTTTGAGTATCCAGTGGTTTCATACGTCCAACTGGTCCTTGCACAACTAAAGTACCAAAAGCATTGGCTAACGCTTTTGAGTTTTGTGTATGTTCTTGTAAATACCTTTCTATATAAGGAGTATATTGTGCATAAGAAGGTGTTTGCATAAGAAGAAGTGTTAGAGGTAAAAGAAAAGAAGCAATAGGCATACTTTTTATTTTTCGTATTAGAAATTGAAATCTTGACTGTTTGTCAAATAGATTTAAAATAAGACCCAAAAAAAGTAGCGCATATCCTATGTAGGTGACCTCAACCCCTGGGTCTTTATTGACAGTGAGTTTTGTACCTTTCTCATCGGTATCATAAGAGGTTTGAAAAAATTTGTAGCCTTTATAGTTCAACGTATTATTCATATAAATGTCAGTATCAAAGCTTACATCATTTATCTCATCTAAGAGTGTGACAGCAGAAGAAAACTCTGAAGGTGAGCGACTCCCTGGATAGCGTGTTAACGTAAAATCTTTTAATGCTATGTAAAAAGGTGTCTCAACGGTATGTTCTCCTATGACAATACTATTTGATTTCTCACCCTCACGAATATGCATGACACCATCAAAACCAAAATAACGGGTTAGCGCTGCACCAAAGAGTATGATGACAAAAGCCACATGGAACAGAGTACGCGCTTTTACACGGTACATTTTCGTCTTTCCTATCACAAAAAGAAGATTCATCGAGATGAGAAACAAAGCTAGTTCATACCACCATGCATTATAGACCAATTCTCTAGCCCTTTGGGTACCAAAGTCATTTTCTATAAAAGTACCAGTAGCAGCACCTAGTGCCAAAATAAATAAGAGTATAATCATTGTTCTATAAGAAGTTAGTATAGTATATAGCATGAAAAACCTTTTTTATCATGGTGTATCTCATTTAAGATGAAAGAGACTCTAGGTATTTTTCATTTTAAATGAGATACCCAAGGCAATATACCTTGGGTAAGATTATGGAATATTGTACCTATTTAGAATAGGATGTGGGTGTGGTGTCAAGATCTTTACGAGATTCCATATTTAAGTTGCGATTGCTGACAGCTTGTTTATACCACTCTTTTTCTAGTGTTGCTTTAAACTCTTTTTTAGCAGCCACTAACTTTTCTAATGGTACACCAGCTAATGCTTGCGCCTTTGATTTATTTGAAAAATCAGGAGCACTGTAGTCCATTGTCCCATGTTTAGCAAGGATGCCTACAAGTGCAAGTCTTGCTTTCATTGCTGACTCATTTGCAACAGCCAATAATCGTAATGTCTCTTCAGGTGCATGGAAGAATGCTGGGTGTGATGCAACAGCATAATCCCATTTCCATTGACCACTTCTTATATCTGCACGTACCCCTTTTAGCTCTTCATCAGTGGCACCTACTTCCATTGCTTTTGCAGTTTCAAGGTGTGCTTTTGCCAAGTTATCCATTGCCAGTTCATGTAGTTGGTCTTTTCTTTGATACTTTTGAAGTACGATACCTCTAAGTTTAGTCTCACTTTCTCTGTGACAAGGCATACAAGATCTATCCATAGTATTGAGTGGATTTTGTAGTTGGTGGTCACTATATTTTACAGAACCCTCTTGTGTATATGGCATGTGACAATCAGCACACGATACACCTTTTTGACCATGTATACCTGTTTTAAAGAGCTCATAGCCTGGGTGCTGTGTTTTGAGCATTGGTGTTTTTGAAATTTTGTGTGTCCAGTCTTTAAAGCCCATATCATCATAATACTTCTCAGCACCTTCTGCTGTAAGCCCATTTGCCCAAGGGAGTGTTACGACTTTGGCTGTTTTTTTAGTACCATTATTATCTGTCCACTCTGTTTTTTGAAAGTAGTACTCAACATGACATTGTGCACAGACTAAACTTCTTTTTTCTTGATGTGTTGAGTCTTCAAACTTAGGAAGTCCAGCTGATACTAAGGCACGGTCTAGGAATGGTCTTCGTACATTGAGTTCACCGGTATCATTTTTATGACAGTCTGCACACCCTATGGAGTTTACTATTTCGTTTCCATACTTTGCCCATTTACCTGTAAAGTATTCTAGTTCACCATCACGTTCTATAATTCTTGGAACATCTGGTGACTTACATGTCCAACAGGCAGTTGGCATAGGTCCAGTTTCTCCATCTTCGGGTGCACCTGTTCTAAGTGTATTCACATTATCTTGTAACGCATAGTAGTGTCCACGAGGTGCATTATAGTCTTTGGAAAAACCATAACCAGCCCAAAGAATTGGGAGTTGTGATTTTTCTTTAAGCATGTCATCTATCTTTTCATTCTCTTTTGTACTTTTCCAAGAACTGTATTGTCTTGGATAATATTTAGCCCACTCTTCACTTTTATGCTGCTGGGAAGCGGGGACAGATGGTGATGTTGCTAAGGCTATTCTTTCTGCTTCTCTTTCATTGACACTACTTGCCATAAGTGCCATGACGCCAATAGCCAATATAGAACCACCAAATAATACTTTGTAATTTACTTTCATCTCTCTTCTCCTTTTATTTTACTTCTTTTACACCAAGGTTATGCGGTGTAGTCGTTAAGCCTCTTACTTTCCCATGAGGCGTTCCTTTATGACAATCCCAACATTTTCTACCATTTTCAACATAGTCTGATTCAAAGTTGTGATACATATCGGCATTCTTTCCTAGACCTGAAGTGAGGCTTGAATGACAAGAAATACAGTTATTCTGTACTCTTCTTGCACCATCTTCACTTATTTTCATGGCATGTTCATACGTATCAAAAGTAAATGCTATCGTATGATTCCATCCATCTATTGCTTTTGCTTTGTATTTGTTAATGAAACCATCTGTTGGTAAATGACACTCTACACAGGTAACTCCTGCAACGCCATGTGCACTATGTTGCCAAGTTGCATATTGAGTATTCATCACATGACAATTAATACAAGCTTGTGGATCTTTAGACAAATATGACCAGGCTTTTGCTATGTAGGCCATATATACAAAAAAGATGAGTGCAACTATAAATAGTAAAATTGACACTGTTTTAAATATGCTTCTGTTTTTCACATTCCCTCCTTCTAAGATAAGTTTGACAAAACTTATTAGAAACAATAAATTAAAATTAAATACACAAAATTTAAAAATTAATTTACTTTTATTAAAATAAGTTATGATACTAGTTTACTGTAAAAAGAATCCTAATAAATTGATTAAAATCAATTATATATATGAATTAGATAAATCTCAATAATCTTAATATATTTAATACGCGTTTAAATATTATTTGTCTAGAATTGATAGGAACAAATTTTTAAAAAAGGGTTAACTATGGCAAGATTAGTAGTAATGGGTGGTGGTGTTGCAGGACATACAACCGCTACATTTGCAAAAAAATGGCTTGGTGATGAACATGAAGTGGTGGTGGTCACTCCAAATTCTCAATGGAACTGGATTCCTTCTAACATCTGGGTAGGGGTAGGTCAAATGACGCAAAAAGACGTTGTGTTTCCTTTAGCACCTATCTATTCAAAAGCAGGTATAGAGTATAGACAGGCATTGGCAACGGAGATTTATCCAAATGGCAAAGAAGGCAGTGATAGACCTTATATTACTATTGAGTCAACAAAAGAGGGTGAAGCTGGTAAAACAGAAACACTTGAGTATGATTATCTTGTGAATGCAACAGGACCAAAACTGAACTTTGATGCCACACCGGGACTGGGTAACGGAAAAGGTCAACTTGGGAGCAATACGGTTTCGGTGTGTACTGCAGATCATGCTGTACATGCAAATCTTGAACTTCAACAAATTTTTGAAAAAGCTAAAAGAGCTAAAAAAGAGGGTACAGGTGAAAGACAAAAAATTCTTGTAGGTACTGGACATGGAATGTGTACGTGTCAAGGTGCTGCATTTGAGTATATCTTTAACATTGAACACGAAGCTAAAAAAGCTGGTATTAGAGATATGTTAGATATTAAGTGGATATCTAACGAGTCTTTCCTTGGTGACTTTGGCATGGGTGGACTTCACATGAAAGTTGGAGGGTACGCAGTAAGTTCTAAACTCTTTGCTGAGTCTCTTTACGCAGAAAGAGATGTAGAGTGGATTATTGGGGCACATACATCAAAAGTTGAAGAGGGTAAAATAGAATATGAACTTCTAGATGGCACAATGCATGAAGAGACATTTGATTTTGCAATGCTTATTCCTCCATTTTCAGGTGTAGGTTTTAAAGCATACGATAAAGATGGTTCAGACATCACTGATGTACTTTTTGCACCTAATGGCTTCATGAAGGTAGATGCAAAATATGATGCAGGAGCCTATGAAAATTGGAAGGCATCAGATTGGCCTGAGACGTACCAAAACCCAACATATGGAAACATTTTTGCAGCCGGCATTGCCTTTGCACCACCACATCTTATTTCAAAACCAATGAGTTCTCCAAATGGCACACCTATTAACCCTACACCTCCAAGAACAGGGATGCCTGCAGGAATTATAGGTAAGGCAGTGGCTCATTCAGTATGTGACATGATTAAAAAAGGTGATGATACTCAGTTACATAAAGCATCAATGGCAGAAATGGGTGCAGCATGTGTAGCGAGTGCAGGTAAAGGTATTTTAGATGGTCAAGCGGCCGCGATGACAGTCTACCCGGTAGTACCAGACTTTGAGAAATACCCTGGAACAGGACGTGACACGGACTATACATTTGGTGAGATAGGACTTGCGGGTCACTGGATCAAACATATCTTGCACCATATGTTTATTTATAAAGCAAAACTCAAGCCAGGTTGGACACTTATTCCTGAATAAGTCAACCTCATGTGTAAAAACTATATTTTAAGGAGAACAATATGAAACCTGAAGAAGAAAACTTTGGTAAAAGTGAACAGTTTAATCTAACGATGATTCCAGGATCTTTTGCAAGAAAAATGAGAACGTGTAAAATTTGGCAATTTTTTAGATTTATGGTGATTAACATTAAGATGTTAATTGTTGTAAGTAAAAGTCACTAAAAAGTAATGTACCTACGCTGTAGGTGCATGAATAATAAAAATTTATGTTATTTTTTATATCTAAAAATTAACATAAGCGTTTGAAAGTGAAAGAATGATTAAAAATATTACCCAATACCCAACACAAACTGGTTTTGATTTTGGAGGTACGGTACGTCACTTTGACGCCTCTCTTCTTTCACTTATTACCGACTTAGAAGACACCATTGAAGCGAATGCTTTAGAGGGCTTGGCTGCTTTTCAGATAGGTTCACCATTAAATGTCATTGTGATTAAAAAAGAGGGTAAATTTTTAACACTCATTAATCCTGTAATTTTCACCAAAGAGGGAGAACTTACCCCTACAGAAAGTACAGCCTACTACCCCAACGTCACGGCAGTCACCAAACGTGCAAAAACAATTAAACTCACTTATGATGATATTGATGGTTCACAACAATTTCTTACTGCAAGCGATGATTTAGCGATACTCATACAACGAAAAAATGATTATCTTATGGGTTCGACATTTATTGTTAGACTATCACCTGAGGAAAAAAAGATTTTTGAAAATAAACTCAAAGGTTTGAATAATGTAGATGCTAAAGCCTCTTGTAATATTTCACCATACTCAGATAAAATTCTAAGTGCTATTAAGTATGGTCTTATTGTAGGTCTTATCGCGTTACTTGGATTATTTGTCCCTTCATTTTTACCTTATTTACAAATATTCCAATATTATCTTCTATTCACACTAGTACTTTTCATTGGACTCTATTTTATGAGAGCATTGTATGAAGGGAAACGTTGTGGCGTATGTCAACTTGGCAATACTGCTGCTGTTGCTTTGACTAAGAGTATACATGTGGGGTTACTCTATGTAGTAAATGCTTGGTTGGTTTTTTAAATAAAAGTTGGGAGAGTTTCCAAAACCAAAAAGGTTTTGGAATAAAATAAAAAGATAATATATCTTTTTCTGAAGAAATATTAACGTTTTGAGAACTGTCTAGATCTTCTTGCTTTTCTTTTACCTGGTTTCTTACGCTCAACAACTCTAGAGTCACGAGTAAGAAGACCTTCTGGTTTAAGAAGTGTTCTAAATGACTCTTCGTATGCTACTAACGCTTTAGTAATACCATGCTTTAAAGCATCTGCTTGTGCAGAATACCCACCACCAAGTGTACTAGCTTTAATGTTCATACTCTCTAGTTGCTTAGTGATTTCAAGCGGTAATCTTACTTTCATTTTGAGTGTTTCGTGTCCACCTAACCATTGGTCAAGCGTTTTACCGTTAATACTCATATCACCATTTCCTGGAGTCATCCAAACTTTAGCGATAGCCGATTTTCTTTTTCCTGTTGCATAAATAGTTGCCATGATTACGCTTCCTTATTTATTTGTGCAGTATGTGGGTGTTCAGCACCAGCATATACTTTAAGTTTTTTAAGCATCGCACGACCTAAAGTAGTCTTAGGAAGCATACCTCTAACAGCTAGTCTATAAAGTTTCTCAGTGTGATTTTCCATCATGTCACCAAGTTTTTTACTTTTCGTTGAACCAAAGTAACCAGAGTGTGTAAAGTACTCTTTGTCTTCTAATTTATTAGCACCTGAGAATTTTGCTTTCTCAGCGTTAATGATGACTACATAGTCACCACAGTCTACATTTGGTGTAAATGATGGTTTATGTTTACCTCTTAGAAGTGTCGCTACTTCAGTTAAAATACGACCAAAAGTTTTACCTTCAGCGTCTATTAAAACCCAGTCACGAGTCACGTCAGCAGGTTTTAATACTGTTGTCATTTTCATGAATTATCCTTTATTATTAAAACTTTCTCCTTGAGATTGAACAAAGTTCAACCCCAATTCCTCTCACTAAAGTTTTCGTATTGCGAAGACTTGTTGTGAACCCAAGTTCATTAGTGGACGGATTGTACCCACTTAAACTTAATATTTTTTTAAATTAAGTTTTATTTAAGTTTAAGAAGTGAATTCTTTTGTTTTCACTTATATACATCATCATGTGTCCCTATATTTACAGGTACAATACGCTCATCTTCAATGTAAAATTCCATAGTCATACGGTATTGTATATCTATAGAGATTGAGTAGAGTGGATGAAGTTTTCCTTTGAGTTGGTGTAAGCGTAGTGATGTATGTTGAGGATTATCTTTGAGTAAGTAAAGTACTTTTTCATACTTGTCAACTAAATTTTTATGTTTTTTTAAAAAGTCTTTTTCTCTTTTTTTATATCGTTTAGAAAAGTTAATCTGATAGGGCATTTTTTAGTTCTTTCATATGCTCTTCTACACTCATGGTATCATAATCACCATTTTGTATGTCTTCTTTAACTTCTCTATATGCTTGTTCTAACTCACATTCACGTAGATACTCATATCGTGCTATATCTACTACAACATATTTGTTTTTTCCACGCACTGAGATAAGCACCTCATCTAGCTTTTCAAACATACTATCTAATAGGGAGACACCTTTTACTTTTAACTCATTCGCAGTTATTATCATATCATATCCTTAATCGCACTATTTAAAGTATTGTATGTAATATTTTTTAAAGTGTCAAGTATCTTTTCTACCTTGAGGTGTTCTTAAATTATATGCGATTAAATAACACCTCTTTATTTAGTAAATAAACCACCATCCCTTCAGTTCTTTTGCCCGTAATATTTTTAATAGCTTTTTTGTAGTATTCTACTTGACTCTGGTGTTTTAGGCTATACTTTTTAGAACTTTTATAATCTATAACAAGATTGTAATCTTCATACTCTAAAAGTAAATCAATCTGTTTGAGTTCTCCCTCATAAGAGAGAGATTGTTCTTTTCTGACTGTTGCATGCGTAAGTAACGCTTGAAATTTCTCATTTTCTATGAGCATAGTGATACGTTTTTTTATTTCATTTATACTCTCAGTACTCAGTTGTTGTCCAAATTTATTTTGCAATGAAATCATCGCAGCGCTGAGCCCCACTTTGTCAAATGAACCTAGCATCTCTAAGGTGTAGTGTAGTGCTGTACCAAAAAGTATGGCTTCATAGTCTTTTTCTTCTACTTCTTCACTTTCGGGTGTTTCTTGTGTACCATAGTTGGTGAGGATTGTTTTGCATCTTTCATCTGATTGGTGCGATGGCAATCGCCCCCTACGTTGTTTTAATGTGCCTATACTCATCTCTTCCATACCCAAGGTATCAAAAATGGAGTCTTTAGGTTTACGTATGACTATCATCCCTTCAACAGCTCTTGTGAGTGCCACATAGAGTACGTTCATACTGTCTTTAGCTTCAGAAATTTTACGAGATGCAATGATGTCAGCGTATGTGGTGTCAAAATTTTCTCTGCTTTTAGTGCGGTAGAGTATGGTATCTATATGCAAGTTATCATCGTAATGATAGATGAGTGCTGATTTATCGGCATTTTTACGTGTAAGTTTGTCTAGTAAAATAACATACTCAAACTCTAGACCTTTAGAGCCGTGTATAGTCATTATCTTGGCACCATGGATGGTATTGGATGCTACTGCAATACTAGAGGTATGAAACTCTTCTATAAAGGTGGGAATGTCAGTGTAGTTAGAGGAAAACTCTAAAAGTTTTAAGATGTTTAGGTCGTTATCAAAGTAGCCAAACTCGCGTACAAGTTTATCTACCATTTGTAGAGGTGACATAAAGGCAGAAAACCAAGAGGTATCTACTTCTTCTAGTTTTTTACCTACCTTCAACAACATCGCTTGTGCGTCTATCTTTTCTCCGAAAAACAAATACTCACACATTGCTACAAGTGCTGCGATTTTTGGCATATTTTTAAGTGAAGAAGAAGTTTTTAAAAGTACATCTATGCCCTCACTTTGGCAGACTTCTTGCAACGTCTGTCCATCTTTGTTTGTGCTAACCAAAAAGGCAATATCATCTACAGAAATGCCTAACTCTAAAAGTTTTTTCGCTTGCTTAACTGCTTCTTCGATGAGTTCTTCAGACTCCACAACTTCTACAGACCCTTCATTTGCACCATCTCGACTTTTTTGAGCTACATACCCTTGCATGTTAGGCTCAAACCACCTGTTGACTTGTTCTACTACGTTTTTAGAGCTTCTATAGTTGGTATCCATCGGTAAGATATCTATCCCATAATTTTCAGCTACCTTATCAAAAAGTTCTTCTACCCCTCCACGAAAACGGTAGAGTGATTGCTTCGTGTCACCCACATAAAAAAAGCTTTTAAATTCACTTTGTCCGAGTCCAGAAAAGATTTCATCTATGAGTGGTTTCAGGAGTAAAAACTGTAGGGTAGAGGTATCTTGAAACTCATCTAAAAGTATGTGTTTAAACTTGGCATCTATTTTAAAATATAAAAACTCTTTACTCATGCTCTCATGTAAAAGCCTATAGGTAAAGTATGTTAAGTCATCAAATGTGAGTATGCCTGATGACTTAGCATTGGAAATGGTGGCATTTTTGTAATAGTCATATATTTTGAAGAGGTTATGTAGGACTATACTCTCTTTAGCCTTTGCCCATTTGTCTAATGCAATTTTAAGAGAAGCATAGAGAATCTCTATTTCATCATTTACTACTTTTTTAAACCAAGAATGTTCACCTAGTGTCTCTTTTTCAAACAGTTTTTTACCAAAAAGTTCTTTTATACTCTTAGTGTCAAACTGTTTCATACAACGTGCTGCGGCACTTGCATCTGTAAGAGCTTTTATTATTTTGAGACGTAATGCCTCACATTGTTCTTCTTGTTGGGGTAAAGAAAAAGTGCTATTTTCTTGTTCTGGTAGTAGGGGGTCAACTTTGTAAAAGTTCTGCATAAGATCAAAAATCTTACCAAAGCGTTTGTCTTCTATGTCCATAGCCAGTTTTACTAAGTTAGTAAGTAGTCCATTGGCTTGTACTTCATCTAAAAAGTGTTCTTCAAGGGCATCATTTCCTTCTGTTTTAGTCACAAAATCAGGTTCAAGTCCAAGTTCCAAAGAGGTAGAACGTAAAATACCAGAGAAGAAGCTATCTAAAGTGACTATGTAAGAGGTAGAGCTTAAAAATATAGATAAAACCTGAGGTTGTTTTTTGAAAATCTCCTCTTTATTAAATCCTGTTTGTATTAGTATCGCATCTAAAAATGCTTCATTCTCTCCTAAGTTACGTAAAGAGTCAACCACTCTTTGACGCATTTCGGCTGCTGCTTTATTGGTAAAGGTTGCAGCAAGTATGCTAGATGGAGATGCTCCCATAAACAGAAGTGAGATGTAACGCACTGAAAGTGCAAATGTTTTTCCACTTCCAGCAGATGCAGAGTAGGCTAGATGGGGTCGGAAAGTCACTGTATCCCCTCATCTTTTTTATTTAATTCTTGAGTTAAATCATCTTCTATCTCATTCTGCCAAAAATGCGTCTTTCCTGAACCCCAAGCACCCGAAAGCATCACCGTTTTACCATTGTTATCATCATTTAACAAGTAGCCATCATCACCCATCAAATACTCTTTTAATACTTTTAATGTAGACATTTTATTCTCACCATATTGTTTATAATATCTCTACTTCAATGGTTGTATATGGTTGCATTTTTTTGTAGTCACTATCAAAAGTCACTAGCTTTGTACAGTATTTTTCTGCTACCTTTAGATGAATTGCGTCATTGATGTTCTTACAAAAATCTAATTTTCTACAAAGTGCATATCCTTCTAATAGACATGGGGTGCTGTGATTGTCTACAGCAAAGGATGAAAAGAACATGAGTTGCCTATGCTGTTCATCAATAATTTTCAATTTTGATAGTATAAATATATATTCACTCAATACTAATGTAGAAATAAAAAATGTATCATTTTCTATGGCGTTGGCTATCAATGTTTGAGAAAGTTTCATCTTTTCTTCGTCTTGGTTTATCACTGCGTATACCAAGACATTTGTATCAAAAAATATCACTATACATCTCATCTTCCATTTTAATGATGTCAATATCGGTATCAATTGTTGAAACATTTTTACTCAACTTGTTAAATTCTTTTAAAAGAGCTTTTGTGTCTTTTTTTTCTTTTAATTGGTTGGCAAGTAACTCTTCATATCTTTTAGCATCTACTATGACAACAAAAGGCCTATCTCTTTTGGTCACTTGTATATCTTCTTTTATAGCACTGTCTAGTAAGTATGTCTGTTGTTTAAGTTGTGTTGCTGTAATAGTCATAATGTACCTTTTGTATAAATTGTATATAGTATACAATTAAGCATGTATTTTGTCAATGTGATTAGCTTAATATGTACAATACCTTTTTTAATAATATTTAGGTAATCTAAGGAAAAATTATCAGAAATAAATTTTAGGATTAAAAATGCTTATAGATGGACACGGTCGAACAGTAGACTATTTACGTATCTCAGTGACAGAGAGATGTAACTTTAGATGTCAATATTGTATGCCAGAAAAACCTTTCTCTTGGGTACCCAAAGAAAATCTTCTCACATTTGAAGAACTATTTTTATTTGTTAAAGTAGCTATAGACGGAGGTGTAACAAAAATACGCCTCACAGGTGGAGAACCATTACTCCGAGAAGACCTTGATAGCTTCATAGCGATGATTAACAACTACAAAGAGGGGTTAGATTTAGCTTTAACTACCAATGCTTTTTTACTTCCCGATGCTGCGCAACGTCTTAAAGATGCAGGACTCAAACGTCTTAATATTTCGCTTGATTCACTAAAACCAGATGTTGCTGCAAAGATAGCAGGAAAAGATGTACTTAAACAAGTCTTTAAAGGTATAGACAAAGCGTTAGAAGTAGGGTTAAAAGTAAAAATAAACATGGTACCTCTTAAAGGTATTAATGATGATGAAATACTCGACATCATGGAATACTGTCGTGAACGTAATATGAAAGTACGCTTTATAGAGTATATGGAAAATGCCCATGCAGACCAAGCACTTAAAGGCATGCATGGTAGAGAGATACTTGACAAAGTCAAAGAGAAATATACGATTAAAGCATTAGGTCGAGAAGGTGCAAGTCCATCATTTAATTATCTTATAGAAGAGATGAACTATGAGTTTGGTCTTATCGATCCACATAAACACGATTTTTGTGAGAGTTGTAACCGTATACGTTTAACTGCTGAGGGTAATCTTATCCCTTGTCTCTATTTTGATGAGGCATTAAGCATCGCTGAGTCTGTTAAAAAAGGTGACATTGAAGGTGCAGCAGATGTGTTAGCACGGGTACTGAAAGATAAACCAAAAGAAAACCGTTGGAGTGAAGAAGAGATTGAAGATAGAGAAATTTCTAAACGGGCATTTTACGAGACAGGTGGGTAATTGCCTTGTTTTATTTAACAGAACAATTTTTTTCTATCCAAGGTGAGGGAAAGTATGCGGGTGTACCTTCTTACTTTTTACGAACAGGTGGTTGTAACCTAAACTGTCCAGGTTTTGGTGCACAGTATGAAGTAGACGGTGAAGTACGTTTAGGGTGCGATACCTATTTTGCAGTGGATGGGCATTTTTCTTCTTCTTGGGAAAAGGTAACTTCTTCAGATGACTTAACCACACACCTTAAAAATGAGTTTGATAAGATAGGGTATGTGCCTGATATGGTGATTACTGGTGGTGAGCCTCTTATGTATGCGAAAGATGAAGTCTTTTATGCTGTTGTGAAGTGCATGGTAGAACATGGGGTAAATATTACTTTTGAGACCAATGGCACGGTTGATATAGATTTTGAGAAGTACCCTGCCTATAAGGCATGTACCTATGCACTTTCATTAAAGTTAGAAAACTCGGGTGAACCTGAACAAAAACGTATCAATAAACAAG
Source organism: uncultured Sulfurovum sp. (assembly GCA_902727855.1). Taxonomy (GTDB): domain Bacteria; phylum Campylobacterota; class Campylobacteria; order Campylobacterales; family Sulfurovaceae; genus Sulfurovum. The sequence continues at coordinate 101,701 of CACVAS010000058.1, read as the reverse complement.
CACTCAAGAGTATAGAACGTTATGCCAAAGAAGCATTTTTAAAGTTTACCATAGATGAAGTACTTGTGAACACAACGGCTATAGAGGAAATAGAGGCAATAAGAGAGATATTACCTAAGATGGATGTCTATTGTATGCCTGTGGGGGAAAGTAGAGATAGCATATGGAAAAATGACAAAGCTGTTTTTGAATTTTGTATGAAGCATAATTTTTGTTATAGTGATAGACTGCACATACGTGTGTTTGATACAACACAAGGGGTATAAATGCTAATACGTAAACTTTTTAAATTTGAAAATGCACATATTGTGCGTGACTGTACTACACAACGTTGTAGTGAAAATATACATGGGCACTCATATAAAATTGAGGTTTTGTTGGAGTCCAACTATTTAGACAATGGACAAATGGTGTATGATTTTGGTCTGACAAAATTGTATATTAAAGAGTTAATTGACTCTTTTGATCATGCGATTACACTTTGGTCACAAGATGACAGTCACTATATAGCATCAATGAAAAATTATTCTAATCGTTGGATTGAACTCCCAGTATCACCTAGTGCGGAACAGTTTTCTAGAGTCATTTTTCTTATGGTTGAACGTGTATTGGCATGTACCAACATGCAAAATGGTGAAAAAGAAGTCAAGCTTCATAGTATTATAGTCCATGAAACAGAGACAGGATATGCACAAGGATTTAAAGAAGATGCACACTCTAAACTTATGGGAGAGATTGCACTTGAAGGGATTGTATTTTCGAAACAAGTTCAGAGTGAATGGAGTGATACAAAACTTTGGGAAAAACTTTTATCTTTTAGTGAAATAGATAATCCGCTCAAAGTTTAGTAAGTTTTATGCTGGCTAAGAAAGTTTCATATGAAGACTTGGTATAATTTTAACTAATTAAACAAATATGTTTATGTAAACACAAAGGATATTCTATGAACAAAATAACACTATTATCATTGGTAACTGCGACAGTACTATTTACTGCTTGTGGTGAAGACGCAAAAAAAACAGTTACAGATGCAGCAACTTCTGTAAGTGACTCAGTAAAAGAGACAGCAACTTCAGTCAGTGATACAGTCAAAGAGACAGCAACTAAAGCTGTGGATGCCACAAAAGAAGCAGCAGAGGCGGCATCGGACAAAGCAGCTGAAGTTGCAGAAGCAGCATCAGATAAAGCAGTAGAAGTTAAAGAAGCAACTGAGAAAAAAGCAGCAGATGCAGCTACAGCACTTAAAGAGAGAGCCGCAGCAACAACAGAAGCTGTAAAAGAAGCAGTAACTCCAGAAAATGCAGCAGGTAAAGCAGCTTATGCTAAATGTGCAGGATGTCATGGTGCAGATGGTAAGACTAAAGCACTTGGAAAATCTCCAGAAGTAGCAGGTCAGCCTGTGGCAACTTTAGTGGAAGCACTTAAAGGTTACAAAGCAGGGACTAGAAATATTTCTGGTATGGGTATGTTAATGAAAGGTCAAGTTGCATCTATGGATGACGCAACAATTACAGCAGTTTCAGAGTATATGTCTGCAATGTAAGAACACTGTGTAGAGGGAGTAACTCTCTACACGCTTTTCCACCTTAAATTCTCTTTCTATTATTATAGTAGAGAGCTTCCTTCTAACCTACATTTTTTTGAAGCGTACTATTTTGTAAATAACTCTTCTTGTTTATTTGAACACAACTCCCATTTAATAGGTATCATAGATACGGTACTGTTCTTTTCCAATTTTGTAACATTTGGCATCACTAAGACAAGTCCATCAGCTTTTTGCATTGGAGAGACCATTCCTGGCATTTGAGGGCTTAATGCTTTAAAACATTTACCATCAAATGTACCTAAAACAACAGCATTTTTACCACCTCTTAAAACATAATCATTTTTCATGACGGTGTGTAAAGTGTTATGATAGATGTCAGTTTTACCTGAGAGTTTACGTATAATAGCACGGACAAAGAGTTCATAATTTACCATTGAAGCTAGAGGGTTACCAGGTAGGTTGACTACGACTGTTTTATCTATCTTTCCTATGACGGTTGGACGTCCAGGTTTGATGTCTATTTTGTCTATGAGAACATTCATACCAAGATTGGTAAAAGCAACTTTTGTAAAGTCTTTATCTCCAACACTTACACCTCCTGAAGTGATGATAATATCTGCATCAAGAGTAGATTGAATAGAACGTTCAAGTGCTTCAAGAGTATCTGCTGCAGTGCGTATAAACCTTACATCACACCCTAACTCTTTTGAACGTGTTAAAAACATAGGAGAGTTAGAGTTATAGAGTTGATGGTCTGCTATTTTTTCAAAGTGAGGGCGAAGTTCATCCCCTGTACCAAATATAGCAACTTTTATGAGTCTATGTACACTGACATGAGTCATCCCTTGGCTAGCAAGGGAAGCAACGGTATATGCATTGATAGTCTCACCTTTTTTTAAAAAGATTGTACCCTTTTGAATGTCTTCCCCAGCCATACGTATAAAGCCATTTTGTTTTATGTGTAAGGGGAGGGTAATGAGATCATCTTTTAATGTCATATCTTCTATGGGAACGATAGCTTCACAACCTTTAGGAATAGGTGCACCAGTCATGATTTTAATCGCTTCTTTTTTTTCTAAAGTCATAGTAGGGTTGTCTCCAGCATAGATCACTTGAGAAGAGGTGACCTCTTTTCCAGCATCGTCTACTTTTACAGCATAGCCATCCATGGCTGAGTTGTTAAACCTAGGTAAATCATAGATAGCGATGTAGTCTTCTGTGACTACACGCCCTACAGACATCTCTATAGGTATAATTTCAGTATCGATTACTGTGATGTTATTTGCAATAATGTCGAGTGCTTCGAGAATAGAACTAGCCATTTGTGAGCCTTCATTTGAATTAAGATGATTATATCAAATTAGGGTATAATCCACTTTTAAAGATATCAGCATAATAAAGGAATCATAGATGGAAGTAACACAAATGTTAAGTGGGCATAGTATTTTGGTAGACATTTTCTTAGGTTTTTTAGTCCTAGGGATTGTGATACCATTTATAGTAAAGAGCCCAGCAGGGTTTAAAAAAGCTAGTTTTGTTTATACAATGATATTTCAAGCCTTAGCAACAATGGTAGCTTTTGCAGGTATCGTAGCTGTATTTACCGGTGACTTAGGTTGGCCACTGACTACGATATTGATGATGATAATATGGGCTATTATGATGTTTATAGAGATAAAAAAGCATAAGTTCGTAAAGTTGGCAAACCTTGAAAATGAAGGGACATTTAAAGTCATCAAAAGTGCATTCTTTAAAATCTCTATCGTTCAGGTACTATTGGTTGTCGTCATGATGGTTATAATGATAATGAAGGCAAATGGTCAGTAGCGACATAAACCATGTTATATCTTTATCATAGTAATGCAGGACAGACCCAATTACATTTAGAGGGTGATGACCATCGTTATATCTTTAAAGTACGTAGACATAAAGTAGAGGATACGATAAACCTACGTAATTTAAAAGATGGTTTACTGCATAAATATCGTATCACAATGTTAGATAAAAGGTCTGTACATTTAGAGTTATTAGAGAGTATTACTCATGAGGTCAAAGCAGGCAAATTTTTACATATAGGTTGGTGTGTGATAGACCCAAAAAGTATAGAGAAAGTGCTTCCCACACTCAATGAAATGGGTGTAGATAAAATCACATTTTTTTACTGTAAACGTTCACAAAAATCTTTTAAACTAGACTTTACTAGGCTTAAAAAAATACTTTTAAACTCTTCACAACAATCTGGACGTTCAGAAATGATGAAGCTTGCAATGGCTGATGGACTAGAACAGTTTTTAGAAGAAAATCCTAAAAGTAAAATGCTGAACTTTTCAAAAAACTATCTTACTGAAAGTACACTAGCAGATACCATAGTCGTAGGATGTGAAGGTGGGTTTACAGCAGATGAGGTAGCACTCTTTGAAATTAAGAATATTTTAGGGTTTAATACCCCGTTGGTGTTGAAGTCAGAGTCAGCTGTTTGTGCTGTGGCCTCTAAGGTGCTTTTGTAGTTTAATAGTGTGTAATTACACACTATTAAATATTAGCGAACACTTCTATAGATGTTCACCACTTTGTCATATTGCTCTTTAGTGAGTATAGACTTCATGTTGGTTCTACATTTTGTCTTCATCGCAATAATTTGTTTACGTGTTTCTAACATTGTTTCTGCTTCTTTTACAGAATCATTGTCAGTGGCAAGCGCATTTTCTAGAAGCATTTTTTCTTCACTCATGACTTTTTGAACCATTTTTTTCATTTGAGGCTTATTCGTGTCAGACCATGCTTTTAAAGCAACCATTTGTTTAGCATCAATACCTAGGATATCGGCATTTTTAATTGCAATACGCATAAGATTGGGCATAGGGTTTGCATGTTTTAGGGCAAATTTATTACCTTGTGCATGTGTTGCAGAGAGTGACATTAAGACAATAGTGATTGCCAGTATTATTTTTTTCATGTTTTTCCTTTTGTTAGTGTAACTTTATATTTTAGAGGAGTTGTGTTAATTTTGTGTTAAGTGAAAGGTAAAGTGATTTTCTTAAGAAGATAGAGAGGTAGTTTATAATTTTTTAAATAATTTTTGATATAATTTCACTCATTTATTGTCTCGCCTAAGAGCGTTGCAATATCCCTTTGATTAAAAAAGGAAGAGTCATAGGCTAGAGCAGGTTAGTTGCCTGACATATAAATAAACTAGAAGGTTCAAAAATGAGAAAAGAAATTCACCCAGACTACGTTGCGTGTAAAGTCACATGTGCATGTGGTAACGAGTTTGAAGTAAGAACAAACAAAGATGCAATGTCTGTAGATATTTGTAATGAATGTCACCCATTCTTTACAGGTTCAGAAAGAAATGTTGATACTGCTGGTAGAATCGACAAATTTAAGAAAAAATACAACCTGTAATTTTTCTTTTTTAGACAAAGGTATTCCTTTGTCTAGCTATATAATATTTTATGCTTACCTTTGTACCCACCCCTATTGGAAACCCCCAAGATATCACTATACGTGCTATAAAGACTTTTGAAGAAGCGACACTTTTTTTGTGTGAAGATACACGTCAAACAAAAAGGCTTTTAAAATTACTAGAAGAGCGTTTTTCTATGACGTACCCAAAAGCAGATTTTTACTCCTTTAATGAACATAATGGACAAGAGCGTCTAGATGAGTTTGGGAGTATACTAAAAGAGAGAGAAGTTGTGTATGTGAGTGATGCTGGCATGCCAGTCATATCTGATCCAGGTCAACTTTTAGTTGAATACGCACAAACAAATAACATAAAATATGATGTGCTACCTGGTGCATCAGCAGTGACAACGGCCTATGCAGCATCTGGTTTTGAGGAAGGTAAGTTTCTTTTTTATGCTTTTTTACCACATAAAGGTAAAGAGAGAACAGAGCGTTTAAATGAAGCCATGAATAATGGTTACAACACGGTACTTTATGAATCTCCACATAGATTAGAAAAGCTTTTAAACGAGATAGCGTTAGTTGATGAAGATAGAGAAATTTTTTTAGCAAAAGAGCTTAGCAAAAAATATCAGACATACTACAGAGGAACGGTACATACACTCAAAGAAATACTTAAAACTTTGACTATACGAGGAGAGTGGGTTGTTGTCATAAAAGCAAAAGATGTGGCAGAAAAAACACTTTCCTTCTCACAAGTTTTACAATTAGACTTACCTCCAAAACCCAAGGCAAAGCTTTTAGCGCAATTGAGTGACAAGTCTGTTAAAGAGTGGTATCAAACATTAATTAGAAATTAGATAAAATCTTTTTTATGATTATCTATGGAAAGCAAGTCTGTCTACATGCGCTTAAGCATCATTCAGAAAAAATAAAAACAGTTTATATCGCAAAAAAAAACATTTTGCCACAGTCATTGTTTCATCAATACCATGACAATATTAAATTTCTTGAAGAGAAATGGGCACAGTCAATGGCCAAAGGTGGTAACCACCAAGGCTTACTTGTTGAGATGGATGCCTATCAAGAAGCAGCGTTTAGTATAGTCAAACAACATAATTTTATTGTTGTGCTAGATGGTTTAACAGATGTGGGTAACATAGGAGCGATCGTACGTTCTGCATATGCACTGGGTGCAGATGCCATCATTGCTACAGGTGTGAAGCAGTTAAACTTTGCAGCCATAGCACGTACAAGCTCTGGCACTTTACTCGATATGCCTTTGATGATTTCAAAAAATATTTTGGATAATTTTAATGAACTAGGGCAGCTAGGGTTTAAAATCTATGGAGCCTCCATGGATGGTGAAAATGTACAAAATATGACTTTTGATAAAAAACGTATTTTGGTCTTAGGCTCAGAGGGTAAAGGTTTATCAAAAAAGGTAGCCAATAAAGTAGACAACTTGGTTTCAATAGAGATGAAGCACGCATTTGACTCACTTAATGTGAGTGTTGCAGCAGGAATATTAATACATAGGATGGGATATGCAGTTAAGTGATATTGTTGAAAAATATAGTTTAAGAACTATAAGTGAAACAACCAATATATCAGAAAATAATTTAGAATATATGATTGCGGAAGATTTTTCAAATTTGACTAGACCAAAAGCATTAGGGTTTATTTCGATTATTGAGCGTGAGTATGATATTGACTTAAAGCCTTTGAAAAAGACTGCAATAGCATACTATGAGACAAACAAAAGTAGTACTGCCAGTGTAAGTGTAGGACTACCCTTAGAGGATAAGAAAAAGGGGAATTCAAAATGGTTTTTCTTTGTCATCTTTGCCTTGTTCGCGTACGCATCATGGTATTTCTTTTCACAGTTTAGTCAAAATACTTTAGGAAACATGCTTTCATTCAATGAATCGAATCAGTCCAATGAGTTGCACCTAGATACTAATGTAAGTAGTGATGAACAAAATAAAACAACAAATACTGAAAAAGAGTCTGATGAGAATGATGGCTTGAGCATAAAAAGTGTTTTAAGATCAGTGGGTATTGACAGTACTGACGATGAGGATGTAGATATAAATGAAAAAGAAACAACAACCACATTTAATACAGAAATAATTGAAGAAAACAATGTGATTGTTGTAGGCTCTAGTGCTAATGAGCCAAGTGAGGTAAATACTGTAACTTCAAATGATGATACTGTAGTAGCTAATGCTACCAATACCACAATAGTCACAGATAAGAAAGTTGACGCAACTGTTACGCCTAAACCTAGTCCTACAGCAACGACTACCCCTACACCTGAAGTAAAGGTTACGGCTAGCCCAAAAACTGTCACTCCTAAAAAAACAAAAAAGGTAGTGCTTAAACCTAAAAGAAGATTATGGTTTGGTATGGTCAATATGTCCACTAAAAAAAGGGATCATTTCTCTATATCAGATCAGTATGAAATAGACGTAAGCAATAACAAACGTTGGCTTATTGCAACTTCTGCAGCAGCGTTTTCTATGAAATATAATGATGAAACAAAGACCTATAATAATGGGAGAGAACACTATTTTAAAGTGACTCAAGATGGCATTACACCATTAAGCAAGCGTGAGTATGTGAAGCAAGGTGGTTGGAGAAAATGGTAAAGTATATAAACAAAAAGAGAGTGCAATATGTTTGATGAAATTCAATTTGACAAGATAAATAGATTACCAAAATATCTCTTCGCAGAGATTAACGATCTTAAAATGGAATTGAGAAGAAAGGGTGAAGATATCATAGATTTTTCTATGGGGAACCCAGATGCTTCTACACCACAACCCATCATCGATAAACTGTGTGAAACGGCAATGAAGCCAAAAACACATGGATACAGTGCAAGTAAGGGTATTTATAAACTTCGTTTAGCAATGGCTAATTGGTATAAGCGCAAGTATAATGTGACTTTAGACCCAGACAGTGAAATTGTTGCAACCATGGGTTCTAAAGAAGGGTATGTCCATTTAGTACAAGCTATTTCCAACCCAGGAGATGTAGCCATTGTTCCTGACCCTACATATCCTATACACTCACAGGCATTTATTTTGGCTGGTGCAAATGTTGAAAAAATGGCACTTACTTTTAATGAAGAGACCTTTGAAGTAGATGAAGATAAGTTTTTATCAGATGTGGAAGACCACTTAGATAACTCTATACCAAAGGCTAAATTCTTGGTAGTAAATTTCCCACATAATCCAAGTACAGCCACAGTAACACCAGAGTTTTACACCAGACTTGTAGCCCTTGCAAAAGAGAAACGTTTTTATATTATTTCAGATATTGCGTATGCAGATATCACTTTTGACGGCTATAAAACACCTTCTATCATGGAGGTAGAAGGTGCAAAAGATGTAGCAGTAGAAGCCTATACACTCTCAAAGTCATACAACATGGCAGGATGGAGAGTAGGGTTTATGGTGGGCAATAAAAAGCTCATAGGCGCACTTCAAAGTATCAAGTCTTGGCTTGACTATGGTATGTTTACACCTATACAAGTCGCTGCAACAGTCGCACTTGATGAGCATCATTATGTGCCAGATGAACAGATAATCCCTCGCTATCAAGTAAGACGTGACGTTATGCTAGAGTCCTTTAGTAATGCTGGATGGAAAATGGGTAAACCCAATGCCTCTATGTTTATATGGGGTAAGATTCCTCAGAGTTGTCTGCACATGGGAAGTATGGAGTTTGCCAAAAGATTACTTGTAGAAGCTGGTGTCGCAGTCAGCCCTGGTATTGGTTTTGGGAAGTATGGTGATGAGTATGTACGTATTGCACTGATAGAGAATGAAAAACGTATCCGTCAAGCAGCAAAAAACATTAGAAAATTCCTCAAGAAAGTGGAAGAGGAGAATACTAAAAATGGTTAAAATAGGAATACTTGGTGTAGGTACCGTAGGTACAAGTGTAGCCAAGATACTTGAAGAAAATGCAGACATCATAGAAGCACGTGCAGGTAAAAAGATAGTCGCAAAGTCGGGTGTGGTTAAAAACCTCGCTAAAGACAGAGGTGTAAACCTCAAAATATCTGACAACCCACTAGATGTAGTAGATGACCCAGAGATAGACATTGTTGTAGAACTCATGGGTGGAGTAGATGAGCCTTATGCTTTAGTCAAAAAAGCACTTGAAAATGGTAAGTCAGTAGTGACAGCCAACAAAGCACTCCTAGCTTATCACCGTTATGAACTCCAAGAGATAGCTGGGGACATTCCACTGATGTATGAAGCAAGTACTGCTGGAGGTATACCTATCATCGGTGCGTTGCGAACAGGTCTTTCGGCAAACCACATAGAGTCCATCCAAGGTATCATGAATGGTACATGTAACTACATGCTTACCAACATGATAAACAATGGTGCACAATACGATGAGATACTAAAAGAGTCTCAAGAGTTAGGCTATGCAGAAGCTGACCCAACGTTTGATGTGGGTGGGTTCGATGCTTCTCATAAGCTACTTATTTTAGCAAGTATAGCTTACGGTATAGATGCTAAACCAGAAGATATACTTATCGAAGGTATAGAAAACATCACAAGTACCGATGTAGACTTTGCTAAAGAGTTTGGCTATGAAATAAAGTCTTTAGGTATCGCTAAAAAGGTTGGTAATGCTGTGGAGTTACGTGTACACGCAACCATGATACCAGCAGACTCTATGATAGCCAAAGTAGATGGCGTCATGAATGCAGTAACTGTCATAGGAGACCGTGTAGGTGAGACGATGTATTATGGTCCTGGAGCTGGTGGAGATGCTACGGCGTCAGCTGTCATCTCTGACATTGTAGACATTGTACGTGGTAACCAAGGTCCTATGCTTGGGTACAAAAAAGGTTTAGAGTCTGGACTTACCCTGCTACCTAAAGAAGAAATATCTACTCAGTATTACTTACGCCTAGAAGTCGATGACCAAAGTGGTGTACTCGCTACTATTACCACAGAGTTAGGTAAGTTTGGCATCTCTATAGAAGCTATGTTGCAAAAACCATCTATTGTCGAAGAGAGAGCAAAACTTCTTTTTACAACACACAAATGTAAAGAGAGTGAAATGCAAGAGGCCATCACAGCACTTGGTAAACTAGATGTTGTTTATGGTGAGATAGCTATGATGAGGATAGAGAAGTAAGGTAAGGTTTATTTTATGAGATAATTATCTCGTATCTTACATTTCTACCCTTTGTACAAACTACATGTTTGATACATTGTTTTCTCAGTAAATCTGCTATATCTCGTGATGCAGTAGCAGATGTTGTGTCTGCTATGATAATATATTTTTTTCTACTAAGTCCACCTTTAAAATTTTCTCTACCCATGTCTAATATTTTATTGATAACTTTTGTTTGTCTCGCATTGAGATGACTATCTCGATGAACGTCCCAAAATTTTGTTTTGTCTATCACATAGGTTAATGACTCTTGTGCCTCCAAAAGCGCTGCATAAAGTGTCTCAAAAAACCATGTACACCATAAGGTTATATCTGTATGGTTTTCCTTTTTAACATAACCTGTAGTTTGCTCCAAAGCACTATAGTAGTGCTTTCTACCATCATTGATACTTTTTGACATGCTATAGAGTTTAGATAGTTGTGAACTTTCCATCTCTGAGAGTACCATGTCTGTAAGAGCTCTAGCTATCCTTCCATTGCCATCATCTAGTGGGTGGATAATGACAAACCATAAGTGTGTAATGGCTGCTTTTATGAGTGAAGCTGGTGTATGGTTATACCATGTTATAAATGCATCCATTTCTAGCTCAAGGCCATCTCTAGGTGGTGCTTCATAGTATATTTTTTCTCTACCTATAGCACCAGATACTACTTGCATAAGTCCTTCATCTCTAAAAGAGGCTATGTTTATTTTATGTAAGTGATTTGATTTTTCAAACATGGCATGATGCCAAACAAATATTTTTTCTAAGGATAACGCTTCTGCATAGTTTGTATTTGCATCTATGAGCACGTCTACATAGTTGTCTTCTTTGATGGCACTTCTATAATGCTTACTCTCTTTGAGCCCAAGCTTTTCTTGAATGGACGAACGAACACTATCTCTGTTGAGTATCTCTCCTTCAATGGCACAACTTGACATTATCTCATTTTCCATAGCATTGAGTTGCGTTTGTTTAATGTTGTGTGCATCCATCACACTTAGGTAGGCTATGAGTTCCCCTTGAGCTAGGGTAATTTTTTGCATGAGTGGGTCTAGCATATCTCTATCATACGTAAAGTGAGGGTACTGGCTGTCGTGCCAAATCCATTGTGTTGTTGTAGTTTGTGTTTTCATAATGTTATGATTGTAGCCAATATGATACAAATAGTCAAATTTATCTTATCAATTATGATATGAATAATTTTTTTAATCGTATCATTGTTGTTTGCTACTGTGTGGGTTTTAGATGTTTAGGGTAAAATATTGAGTATAAAAAGAGTGAAATGCAAGAAGCTATGACGCCACTTGGTAAACTTTATATTGCGTATAGGGATGATGAGGATTGAAAAGTAAAAAATGCACTTAAATTTATATTCACCATTAGCAGATGAGTATAATAGTAATTCTCAAAAAATAAGGGTCCTAACAGAAACATGGGTAGCTAAGTATATTTTTTGCCCATCTTGCGGAAAATCTTTAGAAAACTATAAAAACAATAAACCAGTAGCTGATTTTTACTGTTCAGAATGTAGTGCGGATTATGAACTTAAAAGTAAAAAAGATACTATGGGTAAAAAGATAGTTGATGGTGCGTATAGCACAATGATTGAGCGACTTCAAAGTAATTCAAACCCGAACTTCTTTTTTTTAAATTATGATAAAAGTACTTATGGTATAAAAAACTTTGTTGTAATCCCTAAACATTTTTTTATTCCTGAAATAATAGAAAAAAGAAAACCTTTATCGGTCACAGCACAAAGAGCAGGTTGGATTGGATGTAATATATTACTAGACACTATTCCAGATAGTGGTAAAGTATTTTACGTAAAAAATAACAATATCCAAAGTAAAGACGAAATACTTGAAGAATGGAATAAAACAGCATTTTTAAGTGACTTTTCTAATTTGCACGCTAAAGGTTGGCTATTGGATATCATTAAATGTATTGAAATGTTAGAAGTGAAAAACTTTTCATTATATGAAATATATACTTTTGAAAAGTATCTAAAAATTAAATATCCTGAAAATAATAATATTCAAGCTAAAATAAGACAACAACTGCAAATATTGAGGGACAAAAATTATCTTGATTTTGTAGGTCGTGGTAAATATAAGTTAAAGTGAGAAATTATGAAGATTGATATTGAAATTAGGGAAGTATTGTCACGAGTTATTTCAGTAAATACTGACTCAATAGAAGAAGCTATAGATAAAGTACAAGAGATGTATGACAGAGAAGAGTTAGTATTAGATTATACAGATTTTGATGGTAATGTTGTAATTAAAAAGAATTCTAATTTATAAGTATGCTATAATACACAGAATAACACGGAATATATTCCGTAAAAGGAGGTTTCTATGGTAGCCTATGAAAATGATGAGCTAATACCTTCTTCGGAGTTTGCAAAGAAGTTTGGTTCGTACTTAGCAAAGATAAAAGACCATAGTGTAGACAAGTTTGCAGTACTAAAGAACAACCGTATAGAAGCTGTATTGGTTTCTAAAGATGAGTATGAAAAGATGCGAGATGCTTTGGCTTTTCAGGAGTATTCTGAACTTAAAAGTCGCATAACATCTTCACTTGACGAACTTGAACTTATAAAAGCAGGTAAAAAGAAAGCATACCCAATTGACACACTGTGGGATGAACTCTAGTGGATGTACTGTACTCACCCACTTTTAAAAAGAGTGCAAAGAGGTTATCTAAACATTATAAGAGTTTAAAGAAAGATATACAATCTTTTTTAGATAGTTTAGATGATAGTCCCAAGCAAGGCTCAAAGTTAGCGGAGGGGTTATATAAAGTACGTATTAAAAATAGTGACAACAATAAGGGGAAAAGTGCAGGATATAGGATTATTACCTATTCTATGGTTGATGATGAAATATTTTTAGTAGATATATACTCCAAAAGTGAGATGGAAAATATAGCAGATGAAGCAATAGATATGATAGTTAACGAATATAAAAAGGAAAACTAAATGGCAAAAGATCACTATTTCGATATCACTGCTTTGCCAGTAGAAGCTCATTGAAAAATAGTTTAAAATTTGACAAACCCATCCTATTTATATATTATGAAATAAAGTTTATATAAAAGGACTCCAAATGCAAACTATTGGCATAGGTGAACTACAGAAAAATATGGGGATATTAACCAATCTTACTGAAGCATTGACCATTATTGACAAGTATAAAAATAAAGAAGTAGCGGTAGTTTATCCTATAGGAGAAACAACTAAGCCTAACATTGTAGAGCAGATGTCTGCTGAGGCTCTAGCTAGAGCCAAAAATAGAGGTATCGTTATAGAAGACTTAGAGGCTGCAAAAGAAGATGCAATTATGGAAGCCATGAAGGAAAAATATGGTTTCACTGATTGATACTAATGTCATCATTCGGTTTTTAGCAGCTGATGTTGAAAAGTTACACCTTGAGAGTGTAGAGATATTCAATAAAATTTACAATAATGAGTTAAAAGTAGAAATACTTGGTGAAGTTATTGTGGAAGTTTTATTTGTTATGAAGAGAGGCTACAGGGAACTTAAAGATGTGACAGTTGCATCTTTAAAAGAGATATTGTCACTACGGGGTGTAGTCAATCATGATAAATATATTTTATTAGAAGCATTAACCATATTCTGTGATAAAAATATAGATTTTGTAGATGCACTAATCTGTACAAAAAGTAAACTTGAAGGCTATGGTAAAATAAGTTTTGATAAAGACGTAATGAAAAAATGCGAGAAGTAAAATAAAAGGAAATTAAAATGGCAAAAGATCACTATTTCGACATCACTGCAAAGTTAGACATGATGGAGATGAAAAATGCGCTTATTATGGCAGAGAAAGAGGTTGCAAATCGTTTTGACTTTAAAGGCTTAACAGCAGAGTTCAATTTAAATGAGCAAGGTAAGGTTGTGAGTCTTTCATCTTCGTCTGATTCTAAGATTGAAGCACTTAAAGATATACTTATCTCAAAGCTTGTGAAGCGTGGCATCGCAGGTAAAGCACTGGAAGAAGTGAAGACAGAGGGTATAAGTGGGGGTAACACAAAAGTGATTTACCGCATTGTAGATACCATAGACAAAGATGAAGCAAAACAGATAGTCAAAGCCATAAAAGCAATGAAGATAAAAGTAACCCCATCCATACAAGGTGATGAAGTAAGGGTTTCAGGTAAAAAGATAGATGATTTACAAGCGGTGATGGCTGAAGTAAAAACGCTTGACTTAAAGGCACCATTGGTATTTGGTAATTTTAAGTAAGAGCAATAGCCCACAAATAGTACACAATTGTACTATACTATGTAGAATATATGAAAGGATTTATGATGAATAAAAAGATGATTTTTATGGTGTTGGCAATAGCCACTGTCTTTGGTTTGAGTGGTTGTGGTGGTAGTAATAATAAACATCATAATGATGAACTAGTAACGCTTTTTTTAGTAGATGAAAATGGGTACTCTTATGGAGGCATACCCTATAAATGTGACTCTATGACAAGATGGGAAACGACACTTAATAATGGTGAATTTACATTCTTGCCACCAGACAATTGTCTCTTTGACTTTGATGGACTAGATGGTGTGTATGGTGATAGTTTTGATGATGTTGTGCGTATTGTTGATTATACACATGACGGTAAGGGAGACATACCTTATGAGTGTGCATTGTTTGGTGTAAGTTCAACCTATGGTGATGGTAGTTTTGACTACAATGTAGATGATGCATGTGTATTTTACCTTTAAAGAAATGCTAAAGTTCTACTAGATATAATAAAAATGTATCATTAACTTTAAAGGGGAAAACATATGAAAAAAGTTACATTATTTACAGTAAGTGTTATGACATTTGCTTTAGTACAAGGGTGTACGACACCTAAAACAGCAGGTCAAGACTCAGCTTATCTTAACCAAAATAGAGGTGCTGCTGGTGCTCAAATTACAAGGGCTGAAGCTAGACAATATAGACGTCAGCAAGCATTGGCTGCAGATGAAGTACGTTTAGAAAATATGAAACGTCGTCAAACAACAGACGGTATACATGAAAATGCGTCTGCTGTAAGAAGTACAGCTTCTGCAGTGGGTAGTGTAAGAAGCCTTTTAAAATATTGGTAGAAAGTTATTTCATTTAAGGAGAAAACAATGAAATCTTTATATATAGCAACAATAGCAGGCTTTTTATTGGTAGGATGTGCAAATAATTATCCTACTAATCACATTCCAGCAAAGACAACACATGTTGCAGAAGAGAAACCAGATAAATACCCTCATCCACCTGAGGATTTAAGATCTGTTGTGGGACATGATGGGTGGTATCGCCATGGCAGTTATTATTATCCTAGTAGATATTATTATAATAGGTATTCTGACTACTATAGATACCGCTATTAGCACAGTGAGGTGAGGTTTGACCTCACTTTACTTTTAAAAAATCTTACCTATACAACTTTATCTTCAAATAACCACTTTTACGATAAAATATCTCTTATTAATACAGAGAGCTCTTGGCTCTTCATTTTAGGATATATGTATCATGGACATTAGAAAATCATTTTTAGACTACTTCCAATCTAAAGGGCATACCCTTGTACCTTCTGCACCACTCGTACCACTTGATGATGATGGTACACTTATGTTTGTCAATGCAGGGATGGTTCCCTTTAAAAGTATCTTTACAGGCGAGGCTCCTATTCCTAACCCTCCACGTAATACTTCTAGTCAAACATGTTTAAGAGCAGGTGGAAAGCATAATGACCTTGACAATGTAGGGTACACAGCACGTCACCATACACTGTTTGAAATGCTTGGCAATTTCTCTTTTGGAGACTATTTTAAGGAAGAAGTGATGGCATACTCTTGGGAGTTTATCACTTCAGAAAAATACCTTAATCTTCCAATAGAAAAACTATGGGTTACCGTACATGAAGATGATGATGAAGCCTATGAGCTTTGGCAAAAACATATTACAAAAGATCGTATTGTCAAATTTGATGACAAAGAGAACTTTTGGGCTATGGGTGACACAGGTGCATGTGGCCCATGTTCTGAGATTTTTTATGATCAAGGTGAAGAGCATTTCTCTGGCCCAGAAGACTACATGGGAGGCGAGGGAGATAGATTTTTAGAGATTTGGAATTTGGTGTTCATGCAATATGAAAGAGATGCATCTGGCACACTTAACCCACTTCCTAAGCCAAGTATAGATACCGGTATGGGATTAGAACGTGTGGTTGCTATCAAAGAGGGTGTGCTTAACAATTACCACTCTTCACTTTTTATGCCATTTTTAGACAAAATAGGTGAGTTGGTAGGTACTTCATATGACTATCATGCATCTAACTCTGCCTCGTACCGTGTGATAGCTGATCATTTACGTTCAGTCTCTTTTTTACTAGCACAAGGTGTTAACTTCGATAAAGAAGGACGTGGGTATGTCCTCCGTCGTATTATGCGTAGGGCTATTCGTCATGGTTACTTGCTAGGACTTCGTAAGCCGTTTATGCATACTTTGGTAGATACATTGGTAGAAACTATGGGTCATGAATACACATATTTAGGTGAAAGAGCAGAGTCTATTAAGGCATCGATGAAGTTAGAAGAAGAGCGCTTCTTTGAGACCATTGAAGCGGGTATAAAGCTTTTTAACAAAGAGTTAGAAGTAAGTAAAGAGAGATTTAACGGTGAAGTGGCATTTAAACTTTATGATACCTATGGTTTTCCACTTGACCTCACTGAAGATATGTTAAGAGAAAAAAATATTACTTTAGACATAGAAGCTTTTAATGCATCGATGGCAAAACAAAAAGCACAGTCAAAAGCAGCATGGAAAGGTACGGGTGATGCCGCTGCCACAGGTGATTTTAAAACACTTAAAGAGCTCCATGGTATCAACCGTTTTGTTGGGTATGAGACAAGAGAATCAAATACTAAAGTACTGGCACTACTAGATGAAGACTTTAAACAAGTAGAATCTATAGATGGCAGTGGCTGGGTAATGTTAGCTGAAACACCTTTTTACGCTGAGTCTGGTGGTCAGGTAGGCGACAAAGGTACCCTTCGACAGGCTCAGGGAACAGAAACGGTGGCTGAGCTTGCCGAAGTCATAGTTGTAGATACCCAAAAGTTTCAAGAGATGAATTTGTCAAAAATAGAAGGTAAGCTTTCTGTAGGCGATGAAGTAAGAGCAATTGTCGATAGCAATAAAGCAGAGATAGAAAAACACCACTCTGCCACACACTTACTACATGCTGGACTTTTTGAAGTACTTGGAGATCATGTCGCGCAAGCAGGCTCACTCAATGATGACAAGCGTTTACGTTTTGATTTTTCACACCCTAAAGCAATGACAAATGAAGAGATAGCCCAAGTTGAAGCGTGGGTCAATCATAAAATTTCTACAGCACAATCTGCAAAGACACAAGAACTAGACATTGACGCTGCAAGAGCATTGGGTGCGAAAGCACAGTTTGGTGAAAAGTATGGTGATAAGGTACGTGTGGTGAGTATGGGTGAGTCTTCTATAGAGCTTTGTGGTGGTAACCATGTGAGTAATACCGCTCAGATTGGTTTGTTTGTGATAACCAAAGAGTCTGGTGTCTCCGCAGGGGTTCGTCGTATAGAAGCAGTCTGTGGTCATGCAGCTGTTGAGACGGTCAATACTTTAAGAGATGAGTTAAATACTATAAAAACAGAACTTAAAAATGTAAATCCATTAGCAGGTATTGCGAAGCTTAAAGAGCAGGTAAAGAGTTTAAAAGCAGAGGTACAAGCTGCACAAACTGCAACAAAAACTGAACTTACAGCAATTCAGGTTAATGGTGTGAATGTCATTGTTGAAGAGGTCGAGTCTGGAGATATTAAAGAATTGATAGATGACGCGAAAAATAAATATCCTAATATTGCTATTATGCTTTTTCAAAAAAAAGGTGACAAAGTGATGATAGCTTGTGGCTCTAAAGAGATATCTGTTAAAGCTGGAAACTGGATAAAAGAGATAGCACCTATTTTAGGTGGAGGTGGAGGTGGTCGTCCTGACTTTGCGCAAGCAGGTGGGAAAGACGCCTCTAAAATAGCTGAAGCAAAGACTTTGGCAGTGAAATATATAGAGGAGAATTTATAATGACAGAATTATTTGCTAACAATGGACACTTTATTGTCTTTTTACATGTACTCTCAGCATTTATCTGGGTAGGTGGTATGATAGCTATTCGCGTTGCTGTGCATCCAGTTATAGCAAGAGGTGGAGTGACTAGTGGACAGATGTTACAAAGTCATAAAATTGCAGATATTTTAGAACCAAAACAGCGTTTAGGTGTTACGTTACAAACTACGGGTAGACTTTTTAACTTAGTCATATTTTTTATTATTGCACTTTTTGTCACAGGACTGATTATGGCTGTGGCAACGGGCGGACATAAAGGTGATTTAAAAACACTGTTTCTAAGTAAAGAGATTATTTGGACGATTATGGCTATAAATTTTACCTATATGTATGTAAGACGTGCCAAAGCATGGAAACTGTTTAATCAAGGTGAAATTGCTTTAGCAAAAGCCAAAATGAAGTGGATACCGAATGTACTCTTACCTCTTAATATTGTTTTAGGACTTGTGGCACTTTGGATGGGTGTAAGTCTTAGAGGGTTGTAATGATTTATCTTTGTTCTGGTTCTGAGTCAAGAGCACTATTGCTTCGTAACTTCAATGTAGACTTTGTACAAAAGTCTGTAAGGTATGATGAAGAACAGATTAACACTACAAGTGCAAAAGACTTTGTCTACATTGCAAGTAAAGGGAAGTTAGAAGCAGCCATACGGGAGTATGGGCTTGATGTACCTTTGTTATGTGCAGACACTGTTATTGCTGCGCATGATGGTACCATATTACGCAAAGCTAAAAATCTAGAAGACGCTAGACGTATTTTAAAAATACAAAGTGGCTCTACCATTTCCATTATCTCATCTTTACATTACAAATCAAAAATGTTGGCTTTTTCAGATATCTCTGCGACACATTATCACTTTTCTGATTTTGAAGACGATGACTTGGAAGAGTACTTGGCAAGTGGTTTATGGAAAGGCAAAGCTGGAGGCTGCATGGTGGAAGGTTTTTGTAAAAAATACATCAAGTCTGTAGATGGCTATGAAAGTACAGCGATGGGTTTACAAGTGGAGTGTTTGTTACCGTGGATAAGGGACTAAAATGTACGAAAACGAACTAAAAGCCTTAAAAAAAGCAGGACGTTTTAGAGAGCGTAAGGTGTATGATGTGACATTAGATGATTTAGCATCAAATGACTATTTGGGATTGTCACGTAATAAAAAACAGTTTAAAAAAGCAGTAAAACTTGTAGATGAATATTCGACAGTGAGTCCTAAAGCAAGTATGCTTGTGAATGGTTATCATCCTATACATAAAATCTTTGAGCGTGAAATAGCAGAGCAAAATGGATTTGAAGAAGGGTTGGTTGTTGGGTCTGGATATTTAGCCAATATGGCTCTTATTGAAGCGTTGGTACGTAAAGGTGACATGCTTTTTATGGATGAAGAGTATCATGCTTCAGGTGTCATGGCGTCTGAATTACTTGGTGATAGGGTAGTCAAATTTAAACATAATGATGCAGAAGATTTACGTCAAAAACTTGAAGCACATCCTGCAAAAAGACAAATAGTTGCTGTTGAGGGTGTCTATTCTATGAGTGGGGATCTTTGTAGTAAAAATATATTTACAGTATGTGACTATGTAAAAGCAATCATGATAGTGGATGAAGCACACTCATCGGGTGTTTTAGGTTTAAAACTCTTAGGTATTTTTGAATATTATGGTATTGCTATCAATGAGCGGCATATTAAAATGGGCACTTTAGGTAAGGCATACGCTTCGTATGGGGCATATATTTTGGCTTCATCTCATATTATTACTTTTTTGGTGAATAGGGCTAAACCTATTATCTACTCAACCGCGCCTTCAGTGTTTGATACAGCTTTAGCATTAGTAAACATCCAACATATACAAAAAAATGCTACAAAGTATAATAAAAAGATACTACAGAGACAACTTCTAGTAAGAAAAGCATTAAACCGAGTCTGTTTTAGTCTTATTGTTCCTATAGAGATGCCAAGTAATGAACATACGCAATTTATACAAAAAGGTCTTATGGAGCAAGGTTACTTGGTGGGTGCAATTCGTCAACCAACAGTAGAACGTCCTATCATGCGAGTGATATTGAATCTTTCTATCTCTAAACAGAAAATAAGACATGTGTTAGCGCTTATTAGCCATAACACGGTACAATAGTTGACTATAAGTAAAGGGGTATACGGGTGTTTAATGCTGTTTTAAAAGGTTCTATTATTTTAGCCATTATTGTGGCAATTGCCTTGGCAGGAGCCTTTATTTATGCCTATGAACAAGTCTCATTAAATGCAGATAAACTTATAAACTATAAACCCGAAACTTCATCTGTTATTTTAGACAGAAATGGTGAGAAGTTAGCCTATATTTTTAAGAAACAGCACAGACTTTACGCACGTTATGACGAGATACCAGGTAGGCTTATAGAAGGTCTTGTTGCTATGGAAGATACAAGATTTTTTGAACATAATGGCGTCAACCCAGATGCAATTTTACGTGCCATTATTAAAGATATTAAAGCAGGTAAATTTGTAGAGGGTGGAAGTACACTTACACAACAACTCATTAAAAACAAACTTCTTACCAGTGATAAAAAACTAGTACGTAAACTCAAAGAAGCCATATTGGCGATGAAAATTGAACACGAATTAAGTAAAGAGGATATCCTTGAACGATATTTAAATGAAATTTCATATGGAAATAACTATTTTGGGGTCAAGACAGCAGCAAATGGATATTTTCACAAAGAGCTAGATGCATTGACATTGAAAGAGACTGCTATGTTGGTAGGTATTCCCAATGCACCTAGCTTTTATAATCCTTTACGACACTACAAAAGAGCGTTAAACCGTGCTAATAATGTTTTATATAGGATGAAAAGCATTGGGTGGATTACACAACAAGACTATATTGAAGCAGTAAAAGAGACACCTACCGTACATAAAACAACGCTTACACAAAATATAGCACCGTACATAGTAGATGAAGTGCTAAGACGTTTTAGAGGTAAACTAGGTGACATACGTACGGGTGGTTACCAAATCTATACAACCATAGACATAAAACAGCAGAACATTGCAAAAGAAGCGGTACAACTTTCGCATACAAATGCTTTAAAGAAATATAATGAAGATGCGAATAGTTCTAAACTCAATGCAGCATTTGTGGCTGTAGAGAGTAAAACTGGAGATATATTGGCTATGGTAGGGGGTGTTTCATATAAAAGCTCAGAGTTTAACCGTGTCACTAAAGCCAATAGACAACCAGGTTCGGCCTTTAAGCCTTTTATTTATCAAACAGCTATAGACATGGGTTATAATCCTGCAACGCCGCTTACAGATCTTGCTAGAACATTTGAGTATACCTACAAGGGCAAAAAAAAGGTATGGGCACCACGTAATTA
The DNA here is from genome assembly GCA_902727855.1 of uncultured Sulfurovum sp. GTDB lineage: Bacteria > Campylobacterota > Campylobacteria > Campylobacterales > Sulfurovaceae > Sulfurovum. The sequence continues at coordinate 80,021 of CACVAS010000058.1, read as the reverse complement.
TGAACATAACTTTAAGGGCTTTATTTCTCTGCGTGAAGCGTTAGTGCATTCTCGTAATTTAGCCACTATTAATTTGGTGTCAGATTTAGGGGTGAGTACAATTCGTAAAAGATTGGCTTTTTTAGATGTACCACACATACCTAAAGATATGTCTATTGCTCTAGGTAACCTAGGACTCAGTCCACTTAAGATGGCACAAATATTTTCTGTTTTTGCAAATAAAGGGCATATGATAGCACCTAGATTGGTGAGTAAAATTATTGCAAAAGAGGGTGCAGTGATTTATGAGACACGCCCTAAAGAGATAGCTAATTTTACAACACCCGAGCAAGCTTACCTCATGACTGATGTACTCAAAGATGTCGTCGAAAGAGGTACTGGTAAAAATGCACGTGTTAAAGGTATAGAACTAGCAGGAAAAACAGGTACTACCAATAATAATATAGATGCATGGTTTTGTGGTTACTCTCCTACTATTGAAGTGATATCATGGGTGGGAAGAGATGACAATAAACCTATAGGTAAAGGGGCAACAGGTGGAGCAATGGCAGCACCGGCATTTGCTCATTATTATAAAAAACTTTTAGAAGCATACCCAAATATACAGCGAACATTTGACAGACCTAAAGGCGTAAATTCTAGCAGTTATAAGGGGAAAGAGGAGTATTTTACAAAACATTCACCTTTACCACAAACTGGTATGAGAAGAAATAGAAGTTATCAAGAGGTATTGGGTGAAAATAGCAGTAATGAGTATAATACCACAGGCTTTGCCAATACCATACTGATAGAAGAATCACCTTTTATAAAAAAAGATAAAGGCACTGACTTGCACCCCGCAAGACAAGTACCAAAACGTTCTGCCTCTGAGGATAGTGGAGAATTATTTTAGAAGATATTAATTGCAGTGAGAGGGTAAATTTACCCTCCTCATTTTTATTTTTTTGTCTAAAGTCTTTTTAGTAGAGTATCTGAGATATCGTCTACATTTAAGGTAGTTGTTTCTGTTAGATTTCTAGATACTGGTGCATTAGCAGCTATTACACAAGCACGAGGAAAATTTCCTTCTATGATTTCTTCTGCACAAGTATTACCATCATTAGTACGTCCATAATATTCACAGTTTACTGTATTTGGTTCAGAACTAGCTATTATATCTAATGCTCCAGTTTCTATGTAAAGTTCATCTTTTAATTCTTGGCTTGTACATATTGCAGATGGAGAATTGTGAATGATAGCTATAGCATCTCTTTCTTTTATTTGTTCAGTGATTGTTTTTTCTTTATTGCTACTTCCCCCACCACATGCTGAAAGAAGTATTGCACTCAAGGCTATTGCAGATATTTTTATGATTTTCATTATTTTTCCTTGTAAGTTTATGTTTATGAACTGATAAGTATAGTGAAAAGTAGAAAATTGTAGATTAAATATGGGGGGGGTAATTTTAGAAAATATGTTAGATGTCCCTCACCGTAATAGGTAAGGAACATTTAGTGATTGTTGTAGACAGTTTAACAAGAATAAGTAGTTTTAAACTCAAATCCTGTAGGTCTAGCTTCATCTTCATGTACTTGACTAGCAAACATATATGTTCTATATGTATTGATAAACTCTAAAGACATAACTGGTGTAAGGAACTCATAGTCTTCACGAAGCCCTTCAAGTGATTCTCTGAGTGTACGAGGCATTTGAGGAATGTCCTTCTCTTTAATTTCATCAAGTGTTAATTCAAAGAGGTCAATGTCCATTGGTCCAACAGGTACATCAGCATTTTTGATACCATCAAGACCTGCTAGCATAAGTACAGCAAAACAAAGGTAAGGACAAGCAGTTGAGTCTGGGAATCTTGTCTCAATTCTAGTAGCCATCTCACCTGCACCATAAGGGATACGACAAGCAGCTGAACGGTTTTGACTAGAGTAAGTCAAGATAGACGGTGCTTCAAACCCTGGAACAAGTCTCTTGTAAGAGTTTGTACTTGGATTTGTAAATGATGCAACCGCACCTGAGTGTCTAAATACACCACCAAGGTATTGAAGTGCAGTTTTAGAAAGGTTTGCATATGCACCTTCTTCATAGAATGTATTTTTTCCATCTTTCCAGATAGACTGGTGTACGTGCATACCGTTACCATTGTCACCATAAAGTGGTTTAGGCATGAATGTTGCAGACTTACCATTAAGGTGTGCTACCATTTTCACAACATATTTGTATTTTTGTACATTGTCAGCAGCTTCGATCATGTTACCAAACTTGATACCAATCTCACCTTGTGCTTGAGCAACTTCATGGTGACCTAACATAACTGTTAATCCAACCTCTTCAAGAAGTAACATCATTTCAGCTCTAAGGTCAACCATTGTATCTGTTGGCATTGTTGGGAAGTAACCACCTTTTGTACCTGGTCTGTGACCCATATTACCATACTCATAAGTAGTATCTGCACTCCACTCACCCTCTTCAGATTCAACTCTATAACCTGTTTGGTTGATGCCTGACCAGATTTTTACATCATCAAAGATAAAGAACTCATTTTCAGGACCAAAGAATGCATCATCACCCACACCACTCTCTTCCATATATTTAAGTGTTTTCTTAGCGATAGATCTTGGACATCTTTCATAAAGATCATTTTTATAAATGTCATAGACATCACAGATAACAATAATCGTAGAATCAGCTGTAAACGGGTCAAGGAATGCAGTTGGAACATCGGGTTTAAGTATCATATCTGACTTTTCAATCGGTTGCCAGTTCTCAATAGATGAACCATCAAATGGAATACCAGCTTCTAATTGACTAGCTTCTACCGCGGACATACGGTAAGAGATATGGTGCCATGCACCTTTAATATCTGTAAATCTAAAATCTACAAACTCAACTTCATTCTCTTCACAATATTTATAAAACTCATCTGTGCTGTTCACAAACTTACCCATAGGGACTCCTTAAAATTAAATAGTGGAAATATTATAGCACTTAATCAATGAGAGTCATAATATTTAGTGATTAAAAAATAACCAATTGTTTATCTCGCCCTTTAAAAGTAACAGCTTTTGTGTAACCTATCTCTTTAGCAAGGCTTGTGACTTTGTCATAGCAGAAACCTACTTGGTCTACTGCATGGGCATCTGAAGAAAAGGTGATAGGTATATTCATCTCATAAGCCATTTCTAGTAATGGTTTTGAAGGGTATATCTCTCCAATAGGCTTGCGAAGACCTGCCGCGTTAAGTTCAAGAACCATGTCAGCTTTTTTAATAGCCTCTAGGGCACTTTTTGCTAAGAGACGAACATCTTTTTTGGGTAGGTACTTAAACACTTTGATAAGGTCAAGATGCCCGATGATGTCAAATTTTCCAGAGTTTGCCATCGCTTCAGTAGCTTCAAAGTAGGCTGTCCAGATTTCATCAATATCTTTATTTTTCCATCCCCCTATAAATTCAGGGTTATCAAAACTCCATTTGTCTATGAAATGTACCGAACCAATAAGGTAATCGACTTTGGCTTTTAGGACTCTATCATCCATATGTCCGGGCAACCAGTCTACTTCATAGCCTAAAAGGATTTCAATCTCATTGGTGTACTTTTCTTTAGCATGTAGTACGTCATTGACATAGTCATCCATTTCGTTCATGGCTAGACGGTAGTGAGGGTCAAAGTCCATTGGAGCATGTTCAGAAAACCCAAAAATGTCAATGCCTAGTTCTATGGCTCTTTGTATATATTCGTCTACAGTACCTTCTGCATGATTACATCGTGTCGTATGATTATGTAAGTCTATTCTTGTTGTATGATTCATGGTATTGATTTTAGCATAAAACTACTTTTTACTACTAATAGGGTAGAATAACCTCAATAAACTATGTAGGATATCTATGCAAAATAAAGTAGAACTTTTAGCGCCCGCAGGTAATTTAGAGAAAATGAAAATTGCTCTAAACTATGGTGCAGACGCAGTATATGGAGGAACAAGTACTTTTTCATTGCGTATACGTTCAGGAAAAGAGTTTGATATGGATTCATATGCGCAAGGTATAGCCTATGCACATGAACGTGGTAAGAAAGTCTATTCTACAGTGAACTCATTTCCTTTTAATTCTCAAATAAAATTGTATGAAAATCATATTGCCAAAATAGCAGAGTTAAAGCCTGATGCACTCATAGTCTCCTCTCCAGGGGTAGTGAAAATTGCTAGAAAAATAGCACCTGATATACCTATTCACCTCTCTACACAAGCCAATGTAATGAATGCAATGGATGCAGAAGTCTATTATGACTTAGGGGTAAAACGTATTATTGTTGCACGTGAGATAAGTCTTAAAGATTGTGAATCGATTAAAAACCATTTGCCAGACTTGGAGTTAGAGATATTTGTGCATGGCTCTATGTGTTTTGCTTACTCTGGACGTTGTCTTATCTCTGCCTTACAGACAGGCCGTGTACCCAACCGTGGATCTTGCGCAAATGATTGTCGTTTTCCGTATGAAATTTACGCCCATAACCCAGAGTCAAATACTACTTTTAGACTGGATGAAGAAGAGGGCATAGGTACGTATATTATGAATGCTAAAGATATGAATATGGCTTCACATGTAGATGAGATACTCAAGTCAGGTGTCATTGACTCATTGAAAATAGAGGGACGTACAAAATCACCATACTATGCAGGTGTAGTGACCAAGGCTTACCGTCATGCCATTGATGACTTTTATGCCAATGATTTTGATGAGGTACGCTACCAAAAAGAGCTAGGTACCACACAAAACCGTGGGTTTACCGATGCTTACCTACTTTCACGCCCTTTTGATAGAGACGACACAGAGTCTAATGCCTTTTCCATTCAGTATGGTACACACCAAGTTGCAGGACTTGTGAGTGAAGATGGTTTAACATGGAAATGTAAAGACAAAACATGTTTGGGTGACTCTGTGCAAATTGTCTTACCTGTTGGTGCAAGTGTTGATTTAGTAGACAATGATATAGGTAAAATAGAAGAGGTCAATGGTGAGTACTTAATGACATTTAAAAAACTTAGTACTAAAGAGGGAAAAGCATTTGAATGTGTACACTCAGGAAATGTCAATGATATACTCTTACCTACTGTTTTACCAGGATATACGATTTTAAGACGTGAAATTGCTGAGGCTTTAGAAAAAAAAGGTTTAACAGAAGCGTCGACACCTATGAGTCTTGAAGCGAAACTTGAAACTAAGCTTGAAACAAAATAAAGGTTTAAAAGGATAAATAATGAAATTTGTGTCTATTGTTATTGCTTCAAAAAGTGATTACACTATTATGTCTGAATGTGCAGAAACATTGAAAAAATTTGGTGTACCTTATGAACTTGTTGTCTCATCTGCACTTAAAAGTCCTGAAAGAACGAAACAATATATAAAAACAGCAGAAGCCAAAGGTGCACAAGTGTTTATTGCTGCAGCAGGTATGGCAGCACATTTAGGTGGTACTGTAGCAGCCAATACCACTAAACCTGTATTAGGTGTACCTATAGAGTCAGGTGCGCTTAATGGTGAAGATGCACTTTTAAGTACTGTGATGATGTCAGACGGTATGCCTGTAGGGACATTAGCTATTGGAACGGCTGGAGCAGTGAATGCAGCCTATTTAGCCATTCAAATCATGGCATTGCAAGATGATGAACTGAACGTAAAGCTTCAAGAAGACCGCATAAGCAAAGCAAAAAAAGTGGAGCTTGACTCTTCTGAGATAGAAATAATACTTTAATTTTAAACGTAAAAGGTAATTCATGGAACTCCAACTTAAAAATATAGGGATGATAAAAGAAGCTAATGTTTTTATAGATGGTCTTACTGTGATTGCTGGTGAGAACGATACAGGAAAGAGTACTGTTGGAAAAGCATTATATGTAATATTGAAAAGTAGAGAAAAAGGTTTTACTCAAAAAACGAGAGATGAAAATATACGAGGGGACTCAGCTGTCTTAAATGTTGGTTACTTAATGTCTAAGCTTTTTAAACAGAATTCTTTATCGGAAGGTGGCTATCTATCATTAAAAACAGAGTATGGTCGTTATTCTCTAAAAAGAGATGATAGGTTTTCAGCACCAAGTATTGGAGAAGAACATATTGGTGGAGTCAGTGAAAAAGAAAGAGATATTATTTTTATTGAGACACCATTAGTATGGAATTTTATGAAACTATTTAGCGATTTATCACTTATAGAATCCCAGATGAATATTTCGTTGGATTACCCTTATTTTTTTAAAGACTTACATTTTAAATTATCCATAAAACGGACATCTAGTAAAAGTAGTAGAGTTACAGATGATACAATTTCTTTGATGGAGGGACGGTTTATTCAAGATGATAAAGGTAATTTTTTCTTTCATAAAAATGGACAAGATATTGAAATGATTAATACAGCAACTGGTATTAAATACTTTGGAATTTTTCAAGTGCTTTCTCAAAATAACTACTTAAATGAAAATACAGTTTTGGTATTGGATGAGCCAGAGGTCCATTTACACCCAAAGTGGCAATTAGAAATGGCAAAAATAATTGTAGAGCTTGTGAAAAATGGTGTGAAAATATTGGTTAATTCACATAGTCCATATATGATAGAAGCGTTACAAAGATACAGTGAATTAGAAAAAGTAAATGCAGATTTTTATTTAGCTGAGGATGGCTATATAAAAAAAGAAAACAATGGTAACTCTGAAACATTAGTTAAAATATTTGAAAAACTATCAGAACCTTTTGATGTGTTTGAAGAGATGGAGAGTGAGCGATTTCAGAATGGCTGAGATATTATATGCTTTAAATAATAGTTATCAGTCATATTTTTCTTCTTTTAAAGAAACTAGTTTAGACAATCATGATAAAGATAAGCCTATTGAGTATCTTTGTTATGATGAAACTCAAAAAGTAATTAATTTTGATAAAATTATTGAAGATAAATATCCTGACCCTTATACTAGACCACAGGCATTTGATGCTTTGTATATTAATAATACAAATATTTATTTAATTGAATTTAAAAATCAACGGAAACCAAGTAACTCAGAGGTTACGGGGAAATTAACTGATGGAAAAAGAGAATTAGATAAAATATTAGGGCTAATAAATGTACAAAAAGAAGATTATAAATTTATTTATTGTGTTGTACATAAAAATTGTAACCCACATTTTAATCGTTTTAAGTGTGGTGTTTCAAAAGATGTACCTAGATTTGCACTTGCTAAGTATAAAGAGAGTGGATTTATAGACGATATATATACAGAAGATGTTAACTTCTTTACTAAACAATTTAAGAAAAAAACTTTAAAGGAATTAATGTGTTAACATTTAGCGATATGTTACTCAAACTACAACAATACTGGGCAGAGCAGGGATGCAACATTGTACAGCCTTATGACATACCTTCAGGGGCAGGGACATTTCACCCTGCGACACTGCTTAGAAGTCTAGACTCTAAGCCTTGGTCGGCTGCGTATGTGGCACCTTCACGTCGTCCTACAGATGGGCGTTATGGGGAGAACCCAAATAGATTAGGGGCTTATTACCAATTTCAAGCGCTTATTAAACCAAGTCCAGACAATATACAAGAGCTTTACTTGAAGTCTTTGGAATACTTGGGACTTAACTTACAAGAGCATGACATCCGTTTTGTAGAAGACAACTGGGAATCACCAACACTGGGTGCATGGGGTCTTGGCTGGGAAGTATGGCTTGATGGTATGGAAGTGACTCAGTTTACTTACTTTCAACAAGTTGGAGGTATAGCTTGCGACCCTGTAGCAGTAGAGATAACATATGGTACAGAACGTTTAGCGATGTACCTACAAGGGGTAGATTCGGTCTATGACTTAGTATGGAATAAAATGGGTGATACTGTAACTACCTATGGTGATGTCCATAAGCAAACAGAGTATGAGTTTTCTAAATACCACTTTGAAGTGGCCAATGTTGAAAACTTATTTCAGCACTTTGAAGATGCCTCTAATGAGTGTAAAGTATGTTTAGACGCAGGTCTTCCTCTACCTGCATATGACCAATGTATGGTGGCTTCTCATGCATTTAATGTGCTTGATGCGAGAAAGGCTATTTCTCAACTACAAAGACAAAACTATATACTAAAAGTGAGAGAACTTTCTATTGGGTGTGCAGAGCTTTACAAAGCACAAGAACAAGAACGTAATGAAAGAGTAAAGGGCTAAATTGCATAGCAGTATGATTGAAAAACTAGTCACTTCAAGTTTGAAAATGGGTGTTATCGCTGGTGGGCAGCTAGGAAAAATGCTCATACAAGAAGCAAGTAGGTGGGACATTACTACCTATGTGCTTGACCCAGATGAAGCGTGTTCTGCACGTAACGTTGTATCGCAGTATGTGAAAGGTGACGTTAGAAACTTTGATGATGTCTATGCTTTTGGTAAACAGGTAGACTTATTGACCTTTGAACTAGAAGACGTGAATATTGAAGCACTTCAAAAGTTAAAGTCTGAAGGGCTGAAAATTGTACCAGATCCAGATATATTGGCTCTTATTCAAGATAAGGGACTACAAAAAGAGTTTTATGTCAAACACAATCTACCCACTTCTGATTTTGCATGTTATGAGGATGAAGAGCAGATAAAAGAGGCATTAGACTCTGGAGCTTTAGCATACCCTTTTGTGCAGAAGCTACGTAAGGGCGGTTATGATGGTCATGGTGTTTCTGTTGTAAAAGGTGAGAATACTTCACTTTTAAAAGGTGCATTTATGGTTGAAGGCTTAGTAGACATAGAAAAAGAGATTGCTGTGATTGCTGCACGTAATGCTAAAGGTGAAGTACGCTGTTTCCCTGCAGTGGAGATGACCTTTAATGATGAGACCAATCTTGTCGAAGAGGTCATTTGTCCTGCGAACATTACAGATGCACAAAGTAAAGAGGCCGAGAAGTTAGCCCATGAGATTATAAGTAAGTTTCATATGGTTGGACTACTTGCCATTGAGTTTTTCATAGATAAAAGTGGCAATATACTCATCAATGAAGTAGCTCCTAGACCACATAACAGTGGACATCATACTATAGACAGTATTGTGACTTCTCAGCTGAAACAACTTTTAAGAGCCATACTTGATTTACCATTAGGAAGTACACAACTCATTAGCAGTTCTGTGATGCTGAATTTATTAGGGGAGCCTGGATATGAAGGACCTGTGTATTATGAAGGGTTTGAAGAATGTATGGCTATTGAAGGTGTAAAGATTCATCTTTATGGTAAAAAAAGCACAAGACCTTTTAGAAAAATGGGACATGTGACTATTTTGTCGGACAGTGTTGAAGATGCATTGGAAAAAGTCAAAGAGGTTAAAAAAGTATTAAAGGTAAAATCATGGGAAAAGTAGTAGTAAGTATAGTGATGGGTTCAGACTCAGACCTACCAGTGATGCAAGCGGCAGCAGATATGTTAGAAGAGTTTGGTGTAGGGTATGAACTTGATGTAGTCTCTGCACATAGAACACCAGAAAAACTTTTTGAGTACTCAAAAAATGCACATAAGCGTGGCATACAAGTCATTATTGCAGGTGCTGGTGGTGCGGCACATTTGCCAGGCATGATTGCTTCTATGTCTCCACTACCTGTCATTGGTGTACCAGTTAAGTCAAGTAATTCCATTGATGGATGGGATTCCATACTCTCTATACTCCAAATGCCTGGTGGTGTTCCTGTGGCAACAGTAGCACTTAATGGTGCCAAAAATGCAGGTATTTTAGCAGCGCAAATAGTAGGTGCAGGTGATGAGAAGACAAGAGAAGAGATTATTGCTTATAAGCTTGAACTTAATGAACAAGTGATGCAGAAGTCTAAAAAAGTTAAGAGGTAACAAACGTAACCATGAAACTTCAAGAAATCTATGATTTTTTAAACAAAATAAGTCCTTTTGAACTTCAAGAGAAGTGGGATAACTCTGGGCTTATTTTAGGAGATATGTCTAGAGAAGTGTCTCAGGTTGTTGTCTCATTAGATATTGATTTGGAGATGATAAAAGAGGCAAAAGAAGGAACGCTTTTTGTGGTGCATCATCCGCTTATATTTGGTAAATTGACGCAACTTGATTTTGCTAAGTACCCTTCTAATTTAATGGAAGAGATGATACTTAAAAAACACTCTTGTATAGCACTTCATACCAATTTTGATCAGACGCATTTAAATAAGTATGTTTTTGAAAAGATTTTAGGCTTTACACTTACTGCACAAAGTGCTTTTCTTTGTAGCACAAAAGGTCAATGGAACTATAAAGCACTTTTAGCACATATAAAAGAGAAATTGGATTTACCAACTTTAAGAGTGGTAGGGAAGAAGGAAAACATTCAGTCTATTGCACTTTGTACGGGAGCTGGGGCGTCTCTTATGGACGAAGTTGATGCAGATTGTTTTTTAACAGGTGACATTAAATACCATGATGCCATGAAGGCGATGAGTGAAGATTTGATGATGGTAGACATAGGACATTATGAATCTGAGAAGTTTTTTGCCCAGATACTTTTAGATGAATTGAAAGTTTTACCTATTTTGGCTATAATTGCAAATTCTAAAAACCCATTTCAAATTGAGACAGGTACTTAAGGGCGTCTTTGACCTTCTATACGTAACAGAAGTAACGCTTAAACTCCAAAAGGATAGAGATTGAACAAACACTTGAATGAGCTTATTGAGCTTTCTAAAAATGACCAAGCTATTGATAGTTATACACCGCAGTTAGAAGCAGCAGATAAAAAAGTAGCAAAGATACAAAAAAAGATTGATACTGCACAAGGTGAGTTTGATGACTTAACATCTGGTATTGCACAGAATGAAGAGAAAGTTAAAAGTTTTAATGAACAACTTACTTTACTGCATGAGCAACTTTCACTTAATGTTCAAAAAGCAAAAGAAATTACTACAGAAAAAGAGATGAAAGCCCTCTCTTTAGAAGAAGATATTGCTAAAGAAAAAATGACTTTTGCCAATGAAGAGATTGAAAGACTTGAAGGCATCAATGTTACTAAAGGTGAGCTTTTAGAAGAAGTTTCTGAAACTGTAAAAACTTTAACAACACAGTTTGATGAGGTAGTTAAAGAAGTTTCTGTTGTAAAAGAAGAAATTGAAAAAAGTAAAGGTCTACTGTTTAAGAAAAGAGAAGAATTTACTAGAAATATAGAGCAAAAAGTACTTGCATTCTATGAAAAAATTCGTATTTGGGCAGGAAACTCTGCGGTTGTTCCTGTTAAGAAACAAGCATGTTACGGATGTTATATGAAACTCAATGACAAGACATATTCAGAAGTGATTAAAGCTGAAGAGATTTGTAATTGTCCTTACTGTGGACGTATCTTGTATATTGAGCCAGTTTCTGCTGAGACTGCTTAAGAACGACTGTAAAGCAAAAGCTTCATAAATCTACGCTAACGCTGAGTTTTCCTCAGCGGACTGCTCATTCGACTGGTCGATTGTTTGGGAGCAATTATGAACAAACTATTCTTTTTTCTCTATAGTTTTTTAGTACTATTTTTGTACATCGTCACACTTCCCTTTTTCCTTCTATTCTCATTGAAAACCAAATATAAAGATTCTATCCCTGCGCGTTTTTTCCTATGGAAAAATAAACCTCTACGTGCTCATGGTATTTGGTTTCACTCTTGTTCTTTTGGTGAGGCAAAAGCCATTAAACCTTTGGTTGATGAGCTCCCTTCAAGTGTGTTGCGCATGAGTACTACTACACAGACCGGATATGAAGCTATACATGACTACACAAAAGAAGTGAGTTATTTACCCTTTGAACCTTTATTGTTTTACTGGATGAAACCACAAAAGGCTTTAGTGGTCATGGAGGCTGAGTTTTGGTATTTACTTTTTGCATTGGCCAGAAGAAGAGGGGCAAAGACGCTACTCATTAACGCACGTATGTCGGAGCGATCATACCCCAAATATTTACGTATGAGATGGTTATATGTACAGATATTTAAACATATTGATGAAGTGTATGCCCAAACAAAGCTAGATAAAGAACGTCTGGAGTCCTTGGGTGCTAAAAATGTGATGGTTACTGGAAATATTAAACTTTCTACACTGCCTAAACCGACCAAAGTACTGAGTAAACCTACAGCATTAACACTTTGTGGTGCGAGTACACATGAGGGAGAAGAAGAGATTATTTTAGATGCATTTCTTGCATTTAAAAAAGAAAATATCCATGCCAAACTCATTGTGGTACCTAGACACCCAGAACGTTTTAGTAAAGTTGCTTCTATGATAGAAAAAACTGCAAAAGAGGGTGATTTGTCGTGGCAGAGGTATTCTGAAGATCATACTTTTGATGATGATATCATTTTAGTGGATGCCTTAGGTGAATTGGTCAATATTTATGCCATTTCAGACATTGTGATACTAGGTGGTGCATTTGCTCCTATAGGTGGTCACAATGCTGCAGAAGCTGCGCAGTTTGGCTGTAAGATAATTTCAGGGCAACACTATTTTAATCAGACAGATATATTTGAAGCGGTAGAGGGTATTGCTATTGTGGAAAGTTCCAATCTCTCACGTCGATTATTACAACATGGATTACTGAAGCCAACAAAGATTAAACATAGAACAGATATTTCGCCGATTGTGAAAAGTTTGGAAAGTATTTTATAGTATGTAAGTGAGTGAAGATTGAGATAATAAGGTCGTAAGTATTTGTTACTTACGACAGGTTGAAGCTATTCTTCTGTTAATTCTTCAAGAATTTCAGCAATCATATTTTGTGTTTTCTCTACCTCTTTGAGCGTTTCTGCATCTTTAATGCCAAGGTCATTCACCCAGTTTGTAATAGATGGAAACTCTATGTACGTAGTCTCCTCACCTTTCTTTTTGTAGATAACCAGTGAAAATGGTGCGTATGAACCTGCATCTGGGTGCTCCTTAGAAACTGGAAATATTGCATTAAATCTTATGATTGAATAGGTGTCAAAAAAATCATAGGTTTCATCTTGAAAAGAGTAAGATTTTGGCACTAAGTAACCAGCAGAGCTTATTTCACTTTCAAACTCTTCTTTAAAAGCATCTTTGGCATCACTGTAGGTGTCACCATCTTCCAGTTCTAACTCAGTTGTAAAGGTTGTGACTATCTTTTTATCTGTAGATTTTTGGTTCATATCTTTTGCGATATAAGCACCTTTAGGTAGGGCTTTGTGTAAAGCTTCATCAAGGGTTTTGGCATAAGCGATTAACTCTGGGTTATCTGCAGGTATATTGGTGATTCTAGCCATACCTTGTAAAGAGAGTGTAGAGATGTTAATGGTTTTTTTTGCATCATCAGAATAGATAGACATAGAAAGAGGTGTAATACGTCCAATGCTTGGATACTTTTTCATTAATTTTGTGATTGATGCATCATGTGTAAAGATAGCTAAGTTGTACGATTTATGATGCGTCTTTTTATATCTTTTCTCAAAAATAGAGTTCATATTGTTGTTAACTTGCACCGTCATTTTCGTGCTGTTAAATGCTTCTTCTATACTTTGAGCTGTAATTTTACCATCTGTATTGTCCACACTAAATACTTGATTGTTTGCAGTACTTGCTACTGATGCTGTGATTCCTAAGATTAAAAATAATCCAAAAATGATTGATGTCTTTTTCATCATTATCCTTTATGTTGTTAATATGCTTGTATTCTACTGTAACAAGCTTATTTTTGTATAGACTACAAATTTCTCAAAAAGTGCTATAATTCTACAATTAATACAGCCTTCCATAAGAGTATACTAAACGGTATTCTAGGATAGTGCATAAGGATAGACAATCATGGCTACAGATAAAGCATATAAAGTACTTGCAATACAGCAAGATATTTCCAATAAAAAAGCAAAAGAGTTGATAGACAGAGGACTTGTCTTTGTTGAAGATAAAAAAGTAAAAATAGCTAGGGCAGAAATACATACAGAGACTATTTTTCGTATAGAATACCCTGAAGATATAGAAATACTCTATCAAGACGATGATATTATAGCTATTAATAAGCCAGCACAAGTAGACTCGTATGAGATACAAGATGCCGTAGAAGGTGCAGAACTTTTACATAGACTCGATAGAGATACCTCAGGAGTGCTGCTCTTAGGTAAAAATAGAGCATTTGTAGACCTTGCTATTAAAGAGTTTAAGGCGCGTCGTGTTGAAAAACATTATGTCGCATGGGTAGAAGGTGTTTTATATGAAAAAATAGAGATAGATGAGCCTATTCATACGGTAAAAAAAGGGAAAGCATTTTCTCTTATAGACCCTATACGTGGTAAAAAAGCACACACAGTTGTCATGCCTGAAGAGTTACAAGGAAAGAAATCAAAAGTACATATAGAAATTACCACAGGACGTACACATCAAATACGCGTACATCTGGCACACATTGGACATGCGATTGTTGGAGATGAACAGTATGGAAGTCGTACACAGTCTAAGCGTGTGCTATTGCACTCTGCAAAGATGAAAATATTAGATTATGAATTTAATGCTACTGAACCAAAAGATATCGCCCGTTATAAGTAATAAGCCAATCTTAGATAAAATTGCAAGCATATGAGATAATTACAGAAGGTAAATAATGTTAGATACACTTACTGATGGCTTTAAAAGTGCCATAGGAAAAATACGTTTTCATGATGATGAAAAAGCACTGAAAAAAGCGACAACAGAGCTTAAAAAATCGTTGCTCAAAGCAGATGTACACCATAAAGTAGTGAAAGACCTCATAGGTACTGTTGAGATTGAAACAAAAAAGAATGGTGTAGGTAAAGAGAACTTTTTAAAAGCACTTCAAGATAAACTGACTGAGATACTAACAATAGAAGGTGCACCTAGAGGATTTACTTTTGCCTCCAAACCTCCTACTGTTGTGATGATGATAGGTTTACAAGGTTCAGGTAAAACAACAACGACAGGTAAACTTGCACACTTTCTAAAAGAACAGAAAAAGAAAAAAGTACTTGTTATTGCAGCAGATTTACAAAGACTTGCAGCGGTTGAACAACTTAAGCAAGTCACTTCTGGTATAGAGGTAGATTTGTTCTATGATGAAGATGCCACACCAACACAAGTGGTTGAAGATGGACTATTTAAGGCAGAAAAAGAGCTCTATGATGTTGTACTTATAGATACCGCAGGGCGTCTTGCAATAGATGATGAACTGATGGAAGAACTTGCCAATGTAAAAACTGCAGCCAAGCCAGATGAACTCTTTTATGTTGCAGATGCCATGACTGGACAAGATGCTGTGAGAACTGCACAGACCTTTAAAGAGAAAATAGGTATTACTGGTGTAGTCCTTTCCAAATTTGATGGTGATGGTAAAGGGGGAGTGGCACTTGGTCTTACACAACAAGTAGGTGTACCTCTTAGGTTTATAGGACATGGTGAGAAGATGCCAGACCTTGAACAGTTTATTTCAGACAGAATTGTTGGACGTCTGATGGGTGCAGGAGATGTTGAAGGACTAGCAGAAAGAGCAGCAGCGACTATTGACCCTAAAGAAGCAAAACGAATGACCCAAAAAATTAAAAAAGGTCAGTTTAACTTTAACGATTTCCTTGCACAAATGGAGCAGATGAAAAAACTAGGAAGCATGAAGTCTATTATGGGGATGATACCTGGTATGGGCAACATGGCAAAACAAATTGGCGATATGGACTTGGAAAATTCTGATGAAATAAAGCAAATAAAAGCGATGGTCTCTTCAATGACTCCTAAAGAGAGAGAAAACCCAGACTTACTTAACAATATGCGTAAACGTCGTTTGGCAACGGGTGCGGGTATGGAAGTGATGCATGTAAACCGTGTACTCAAGCAGTTTAAAAATGCAGCAAAGATGGCTAAAAAAATGTCTGGAAAAGGTGGTGCAAAACAGATGCAAGATATGATGGCACAAATGCAAGGTGGCGGAGGAATGGCAAATATCCCTCGCTAGTTTTTCTATGAGGGTATTTTACACTTAATAATCCCTTTAGACTCTTTATGGTAAAATCGCGTTCCAAAAGTGTTGATGAGTGCTTTAAGTCATTAATGAGCAGTTGTCAGTACTTTATAGTAAGATGTTCACTTTTACCTCGAAGAGAACATTCATATCGTCTGAGCTAATAGCGAAGCTTTAGTGAGATGAAATAGGAAGATTGGTTTTGCTGATTTTCACGAAGAGATACAATAAAAAAGACACAAGGAATATAACATGACAATGATTAGAATGACAAGAATGGGTAGAAAAAAGAAGCCATTTTACAGAATCGTAGTAACAGACAGCAGAAAAAGAAGAGATGGTGGTTGGATTGAAGTCATTGGTAACTATAACCCAGTATCTGCAAACAAAGATCTTACACTTGATGAAGAAAGACTAAACTACTGGGTAAGCGTTGGTGCACAAATGAGCCCAACAGTGAAAAGACTAGCTGGTAAAAAATAATTATATGGTCACTGATTTCCTAGAGACTTATACAAAACTTTTGGTAGAAAACCCAGAAGATATTTCTATTGAAGTAAAAGAGATGGATGAAAACTTTGATGAAATTACTGTATATGCCAATGCCGAAGATGTAGGTAAGCTTATAGGAAAACAGGGACGCATGATAAATGCAATCAAAACGGTTATCTCTGGATGTAAAGCAAAAGGTGGTAAAAACTACCGTGTTAATGTAAAAGCTTCAGAGTAACTAGCTTAATGTCAAATGACAACGCACTCATCGCTCAAATAGGGCGTACTATTGGACTTTGGGGTGATCTAAAGTTTCATCTTCATACAGACTTTGCCGAGCAATTTAAAATTGGTACAACCTATCATACTGAACGTGGAAAACTGACTGTGTCCGATATGAATATCAAACGAGGTACTATTCGCTTTGTGGGGTATGAGAGTATTGATTCTGCTAAAAAACTTACAAATACTAAAATTTATGCCAATGAAGAACAAACTCGCGAACAGTGTGATCTCAATGAAGGACAATACTTTTGGTTTGATATCATAGGCTGTGATGTTGATGATGCAGGTGTAAGTATGGGAAAAATAGAAGATATCCAGCGTATGGGCGACACAGATTACCTTGTGATTGCAACAGATGCTACCTTGGCAAGTACTGGGTTGTCAAAAACTTTTTTACTTCCTTATATTGATAGATATATCGTAAAAGCAGATATTGATAATAAAATAGTCTATACAAAAGATGCTAAAGATATATTAGAAGCTAGTTAGTTGTGAATTTTTCTTTTGTAACGCTTTTTCCTAATCTTATTAAAGGGTACTTTTCTGAGAGTATTTTAAAACGAGCGATTGAAGATAAAAAAATATCTATAAACTTTTATAATCCACGAGACTTTACAACCGATAGACATAATAGAGTTGATGCACCTATGATAGGTGGTGGTGCAGGTATGCTGATGACGCCACAACCTTTAATGGATACATTAAAAAAAGTGCGTGAAGATTCTACTAATGCACATATTGTATTTTTAACACCCGTAGCTAAAAAGTTTACACAAAATGATGCAAAAAGATTGGCTCAAAAAGAGCATATTGTTTTTGTGTCTGGGCGCTATGAAGGCATTGATGAAAGAGTAATCGAAGCACAAGCGGATGAAGTTTTTTCTATAGGTGACTTTATATTAACTGGTGGAGAATTGGCTAGTATGGTTGTCTGTGATGCCGTTTCACGTAATGTAAACGAAGTGCTAGGTAATAGTGATTCTTTAACAATTGAGAGTTTTGAATCATCATTATTGGAAGCGCCTTCTTTTACAAAACCTAAAAACTATGAAGGTAATGAAGTTGTTTCAGAACTTTTAAAGGGTAATCATAGTAAAATCACGGACTTAAAAAGAGGGCTTGCTTTGTGTAAAACAAAGTATTTTCGCCCAGATTTATACAAAAAAGGTATAACACATGAGAAATAAATACATTGAAAGCTTTGAGAAAGCACAATTAGAAAACAAAAATGTTCCTGAATTTAGAGCAGGTGATACTCTTAGAGTTGCTGTAAACATTAAAGAGGGTGAAAAGACAAGAGTACAAAACTTTGAGGGTCTTTGTATTGCAATTAGAGGTCAAGGTACGGGTAGAACATTCAACGTAAGAAAAATGGGTGCTAACTCTATTGGTGTAGAGAGAATTTTCCCACTTTATTCTGATTCAATTGAAAGCATTACTGTACTTAGAAAAGGTAGAGTAAGACGTGCTAAATTGTTTTACCTTAGAGAACTTAAAGGTAAAGCTGCACGTATCAAAGAACTTCGTAGAAAATAGTTCTTTCGTTCTGCTTCATTGCATCTTTGCAGGAGTTGTTCAGTCACTTACTGAACGTAAGCTCCTTCGCAACAACCTACAAATCTACAATAAATCATCAAGAAATCTTTATTTTTTACAATTTAATTCTGCTAAAATAGTTTATTAAAAAATAACTAGGACTATATATGCTATCACTTATAAAAAACAGACTTATATCACTTTTACAACTACTACTTGTTCTTGTCTATATACTCTTTGAAGAGCTTATATGGGAAGGCATAGCGAAGCCTATTTATGATGCTATCCATTCATTAAAAATCTTACAAAAAATAGAACATAAATTACAAGCTGCCAATGCAAGTGTGATACTGTTTATTTTTACGGTACTTCTTATCATTGTAGAAGCTGCGGGAATTTATGCGGGTATGTTGCTTGTAAGTGGTCAAGTATTTATTGGGGTAGTTTTATATGTATCTAAAATACCTATTGCTGCTTTTACATTTTGGCTCTTTAGGGTGACAGAAGACAAGCTGATGCAATTTGGGTGGTTTAAATGGCTCTATGATTGGTTGATACGTGGCATTGAGTGGTTGAAATCTCGTTCTGTTTACAAGAAGACCATGCAACAGTTAAAAGCCATTAAAGCAGTACTAAAAGAGATGATACAACGTTTTAAACTAAAATATTTTTCTAAGGAGAGTCCTTTTATAAAAAAAATAAAAGATATGTATAAAACGCTTAAGTCATCACTGAAAAAATAGATGGCTATGAACAAACGCACTATTTTAGGTTTAGTTTTTTTTCTTCTATTTGTGAGTATAGTGCTATTAAGTGTCTCATCTAGTCGAAATTTCATTTTTCATTTTGTAGATGAAGCAAGACTATTTATAAAAGAGCACCTGTTTAGTATTTTTGCAGCTTTTTTTCTAGTCAAGGGTAAGTTTATCCTCATGGTTTTTTTAAAGAAAGTATTTTTTCTTTCTGCAACAGGCTTAGGAAAGCGTTATCTTATAGAGAAGGTTATTACACATAATATAAAAATACATTTTTTAGATTATATTTCCCATGATATTAAACGTCTTTTAGTCTATATAAAAAAGAATTTTAAAACTTTCCCTTTAGTCAAACAGATCATTGCTGGGTTTGTTTTTCTAAGTTCTTTGGGTTTTGTGGGAAAATTTATGGGTAGCATGCTGGCGATGAAGGTGTTCATTGCAAAGGTTTGGAGTTTTCTTTTAGCCTGGGTACTTAAACTAGGTACTGCAGTCATCTACTTTTTTACTGACTATATGTGGGACTCGTGGCTAGCACCTATTGTTGAAATAGTCATTTTTTCTTGGCTTGTCTCTTGGTTAGAAAAGGTACCATACTTAAAAAAAGTCTTTATGCGTATTGCCCATTTCTTTAGTGGTTCTATAACAAAAATAGATTTTTTGCTAAATAAAATATTTCATCTACCAACAAAAAAGTTTTTTAAATATTTGGCAACAAAAATAAAAAACATTATTTACAGATTTATACAGTATGAACGGTTACCTGCTTGGCACCGTTTACAAGAAGTAAGAAAACTTGTACCAAACAAAAGAGAAGTGTTAATACAAAAACGTCGTAGCAATCTCAATAGTAGAAACATACTACTTGCTAAAAGAAGAACAAGAGCTAGAGCTAGGTAGTCACTTTTTTGCATTCTCATGTGAGTTTGTAGAACCTCTAGGAATAAGTTGATTCATCTTATCCCCACCAATGTTATAGGCTTCCCCAAACCCAAAGGTTGCTTCTCCATACATGGGTGTAAGTGCGTAGAGGTTAAAGTCTGCCATACCCATGAGCATGTTGAGTGTAGAGCCTTGTTTTTCTATAAATGCTTGCATAATAGTTTCAAAAGTAGGGTGTTCTCTAGGAATCATGCTAACGTCACATTGCAGTGAGATACGTTTTCTTCTAAACATATTGTCTGTTATACTCTCATCTTCTATAAAAAAGGCAGAGGCTTTTGGTCTTGCTTGTATATTTTGTGCATGGGTTGCAATGTTCGATATAAAAATGTAAACCACCTCTTCATCATAATAAAAAGGTGCATAAGAGGAGAATGGATAACCATTGTTTGAGATAGTCCCAAGTGTCACTGTTTTAAATGGCTCGAGTAGTTCATGTAAATGTTGCATGGCTATCCTTTGTTAATAGTCTCTATTTTTCATAGCTTGTTTTGCTTCTCTGTCTAGGGTTTTTGACTTCATGTCTGCGCGCTTGTCATGTAGCTTCTTACCCTTAGCAATAGCAATGCTTACTTTAGCATAATTACGTTCATTAAAATAGAGCATGAGTGGGACAATAGTTAGTCCGTCTTTATGTACTTTAACATAAAGTTTTTCTAACTCTTTTTTATGTAAGAGTAACTTTCTAGGCGTTCTTGTGTCTGGTACATAGTGTCTGTTAGTTGTCTCTAAGTGCGCAATATGTGCATTCATAATGTGTAGCTCACCCTGAATAAACCGACAAAAAGCATCGGCTAGGTTTGCACGTTTGGCACGCAGTGCTTTCACCTCTGCACCAGCCAATACAATACCCGCTTCAAATTTTTCTAATATTTCATAATCATGTCTGGCTTTTTTGTTTTGTGCAACGATGTTTATAGCCATCACAATCCTTTGTATCAAGTTACCGAATTATACCATACGTAGGGGGCGATTGCCATCGCACCAATGAAAACACCCAAACAAAAAATAAATATTGAATGCACGTAGGGGGCGATTGCCATCGCACCAATGAAAACACCCAAACAAAAAACAAATATTGAATGCATGTAGGGGGCGATTGCCATCGCACCAATCAAAACATGCATGTATGGCAAAATCGGGTTTACATATATCAATTTGGATATACAGGTATGCCGATTAAAATGGTGCGATGGCAATCGCCCCCTACGGGATTTTTTGATATACTCTTTAGAACGATTGCCAATAAAAGGAATAGATGATGGCACTATGGTATGACAAAAAAGCCTATGCTTTACTTAAAAAATGTTCTGAAAATCAAGACTTGACAGAGTGGAACACGTATAGAGAAGAGACAAAACAAGCACCTGTAAATCTTCGTTTTGCAAATTTAAGAGATTTCTATTTGAGAGATGCTGACTTACGTGAGGTAGATTTACGTGGTGCAGATTTACGTAGAGCAAAATGCCATGGTGCAGATGTCGCTCATGCCAATATCAGCGTAAGTTTTTACTGGTTAATATTTTTTGGAGCTATTATAGTCTCTGCTCTTTTTATGTTTACTTTATATACGGCAGGAATAGAGAAAGATATATTAGAGGATACTACTGCTTTTGTTACTTTTGTTGCTGCTTTTGTTGTTGGTGTTGGTGTTGTTGGTGTTGGTGTTGGTGTTGTTGGTGTTGGTGTTGTTGGTGTTGGTGTTGGTGTTGTTAGTGTTGATGCTGGTATTAGAGTTGTTGATGTTGGTGGTGGTATTACTGTTGCTACTGTTCTAATTTTTGTTGTTGTTGCTATCAAAAATGTTATTGATAAAATCCAATCTTTTAACTCAGAATTTATTGCTTATGCTAAAAACCCGGAAGAAGCAATAGGGTTTCCTATAATATATCTTAAAGGTATTGCTGTGCCTCTCTCTGCACATTTAGACCAAGAGATTACAGTTGTGAAAGAGCTTTTAAAAAAAGAACAAGATGACAAGGAGAAACAAGAGCTACAAAACAAGCTAGAGAAATTAGAAGATGAAAAAGAAACTAAACTTATAGCTGAAGCCCATGCCGCGACGCAACAAAGAAAAATACAAAATGCACTCATACACATACTTAAGCCCTACGCATACATTGAACGGAATATCAGTAAATTGCGTCGACATAATTACTTTTTTTATGGTGTGATTATGATGCTTCTATCTACCTTTATTTATGCATTATTGACGCATTATCTAGATGCTAGAAGTAGTCAGTTTTTATCTGTCTTAGACAAAGAGGTTGTCTCTTTTGGCTCTATATTTGGTGTTATACTTTTTTATGCTACCCCTGTGCTTTTTGGTATGTCTATTATTGTCTATGCGATAAGCCAAATCAATAAAAACATACAAAACATGGAGAGCATGCAAGCACAACGACGTTCCATTGAGGTACTCCAGTCAACACTACTCGCCCAAACAGAGATAACAGATGTAAGTGATGACGAAATAAAAGCACTCACACAAGCCCTACAAAAAGGTGCACTAGAAAGAATGTTTGGTAAAGACAAACCTGTAGAAAACGTACCAAAGGAAACAAATAGCTACAGAGAAAAGCTCATGGTCAATAATCTAAGCAAAGTTCTCACACAAGCATTAAAATCACCAAAATAACTCTTTGCTACGATACATATGCACATGTAGGGGGCGATTGCCATCGCACCAATGAAAATATGAATGTATGGCGATATTGGGATTACACATATCAATTTATATATCTATTTGAAGCTACAGGTATGCCGATTGAAAATGGTGCGATGGCAATCGCCCCCTACAAAATATGTCAATTTGAAAGATTTTTGTAAAATGTTTTCATTAATGGTTAAAATATTAAATGGCAGCTTATAAAAGACTCTTTTTAGAAGGGCATAGTTACTACATTACTATTGTTACACATAGGCGTAATCCTATCTTGGTGGATAATATAGATGCATTGCGAGAGAGTTTTCGTGAAAGTAAAAAGTATTATCGTTATAATATAGATGCTATTGTGGTATTGCCAGATCATATACATATGATTATCACACCTCAAGTGACTAATGAATATCCAAAGATTATTAGAGCTATAAAATATAACTTTTCTATCAAATTAAATATAGATTCTGAACAATCTGTAGCTAGACATAAAAAAGGCATGAATCCCATTTGGCAAAAAAGATACTATGAGCATACAATTAGAAATGAAAAAGATTATATAAGATGTATAGAATATATGCAAAAAAATCCAATCAAACATGGATTGATAGACAATAATACAAAATGGAAATACACATCCCTGTAGGGGGCGATTGCCATCGCACCAATCAAAACATGCATGTATGGAAAAATCGGGTTTGCATATATCAATTTATATATGCATTATGAATTTTATACGTATGCCGATTAAAATGGTGCGATGGCAATCGCCCCCTACGATTGGATATAATAGGCTATGCAAAATGTAGAACACGAAGCCCTAGAAATATTGTATCAGGATACGTATATGGTAGCCATCAATAAACCCTCAGGGTTATTGGTACACAAGTCCCCTATAGATAAACATGAGACAAGGTTTGCGCTACAAGAAGTGCGTGACCAGATAGGGCAGTATGTTTACCCTATACACCGTTTAGACAAGCCAACATCAGGTGTATTACTCTTTGCTTTAGATAAACAGGTTGCTAAGCAGATGTCAGAAGCTTTTCGTGAGGGTAAGGTAGAGAAAACGTATTTGGCTATTGTGAGAGGGTACACCGAAAAATTAGAGACCATAGACTATGCCTTAAAACAGATGTTAGACACAAAAGAGCAGAAAAAACTGGGCATTACCAAAGAATCACAAGAGGCAGTCACGCGCTATGAACGGTTAGATACTGTCGAACTTCCCTTTCCTGTCAGTCGCTACCCTATGGCTAGATATTCGTTAGTAAAGTTGACACCTAAGAGTGGGCGTAAGCATCAGTTACGGAGGCATATGAAACACATATTTCATCCTATAGTGGGAGATACCAAACATGGTAGGGGTGAACACAATAAGCTTTTTAGAAAAGAGTTTGGTTGTCATAGACTACTTTTACATGCGAACACTATACAATTTGTGCATCCTGTAACAGAAGAATCTCTATATATAGAGGCACCTTTAGATGAGATGTTTTTAGCACTATTTCAAAAGTTTGATTGGAATATTGAGGTATGATATGGGCATGAATAATAATGAACATAAAAATAATCCTATGCATGGTGTGAAACTTGTGCAAATTTTAGAGGAGCTTGAGGCTAAGTATGGTTGGGAGACACTAGGGACATTTGTGAATATACGCTGTTTTCAGTACGATCCTAGTGTAAAGTCATGTCTAAAGTTTTTACGTAAAACACCTTGGGCAAGAGCCAAAGTAGAAGAGCTTTATTTGCTTATGTTAAAGGTACAAGAGAAAAACAATGAAAGTTCTCACTAAGAAAGAACAGACTCTTTTTTAAACTTCTTTGCCAACGCATAGTAAAATGTTGCACGATACTTTTTAGGGGCATCTTCTAGCTCTTCACATACATCTTGAATGGCTGCATCTAGCACACCCCTGCTTGCGTCTATACCTAGTTTATTGATAAGAAAATTTTTACGTACAGTCTCTAATTCTTTATGTTCTACACAAGAGACAAGCTCAGCGTGTTTATTGTAGATGGCTGGACCTAGATTTTTGACAATAGTAGCTACAAATGCTTCATCTACCTCACCATAATATTTTTTTATATCTTTAATGTAAAATGCGATTTTATCTGCTCTTTTTGTACTTTTGGGTTTAGGTGTTTTTGTAGAAGATGCTTTAGGTTTGTTGTCTACAGGTTTTTTTGCTACCTTTTCTACAGGTTTGTCTGAAGATACTTTGGTAGATTTTTTAGTAGACTTCTTGGAAGATTGTTTAGTTACGTCTTTTTGCGTAGTATCATTCTTTTTAGTTGTCTCTTTTGTATCTATTTTTGTTGTTACTGTTTGTTTTTTTCTAGTCTCTAAAGTTTTCTCTTTAACTGTATTTGTTTTAGTATCTGAAGAAGGTTCTTTTGTGACTTTAGGGAGTATGATTTTATCATCAATATTTTCAGTTTCTTTTTTCTCTTTTTTTACAACTTCAGAGTATAAAAGCGAGCTGTCATTACTTTTTCCTAGATTGAGGGCTTTCTCTTGACCTAAGAGATAGCCCTCTTTGAGACGGACTATCTTACCCTTGGGAGGGTTCTTTTCTCTTGTTTCTTTTTGGGTAATATCTTCAGGGCTACCGTCAATAGGTATCTCTCCAATAATGCATTCAACAAGCTTTGTATAGAGACTATCGACATGTTTAAATATGTTTTGTTTTTCCATTATATTTATTCCTTATCTTAAAGATAAACATTTAATGATTATAACATAACTATTTTAGTACTTCTTAATGGCGTCATTTATCTGAATATAGGCCAAAATAGGTGTTGTTTCAAAATAAAAGAGATGATGCTTCTTTGCAAACTCTTTTGTGAGCTTTTGCACTTTAAGAAGATGAAAACGTGGTGCTTTAGGAAAAAGATGATGTTCTATTTGTGTGTTCAGTCCACCATAAAACCAATGTACTAAAGACCCACCTTTTAAAGAACGACTACCTCTCATTTGTAATTCCATCCATGAAAGTGATTGACCCTCTTTTTCATTAAATGTCTCACAGCCTAAGTGGTTGGTGATGAAACCAAAAGAGAGCCATGGAGAGAGTATGAAGTTTACTGTCAAGGCAACTATGAGTGTATCAATAGTACCAATCTGATAGAGTAATGTCCCCCAGATAAGTGGCCAATGTAATAACATTAGAGTAAATTCACCCCATAATTTGCGTCGGATGACAAAAGCGTAAGATTGTGCAATAAAAGCTGGAAACATAAAAAACTGTGCACCCCAAAATATAAGATGTTTGTGTTTTTTGATGAAAGCACTGTTACCTTTATTTTTTTCAGTAAATGCACCATCTAAAGCTCTAATGTCTTCATCTTTTTCAACAATATTACAGTATGTATGATGATTGACATTGTGTTTATAGTCCCACCATGAAGATGAGTTGGAGAGAATAAGCGCTGAAAAAGGATAGCTTAATTTCTTTGAAAATGTTTTATTTTTAAAATATTGTAGATGTAAAATATCATGTGAAACAAAAACAGCACGTGTCATGATGATAGTGATGAAAAGAGCTAACAAGAGAGGGTGCCATAAAGGTGATGTAATGAGAGCCACAATCATTGATAGCAATACGGCTATCATCTCAATGCTCCCACGTATAGGTACACGATCTAATAATCCAGCATCACGTACACTTGATTTGAGTTCATGGAATATATCGGGGTATTGAGGTGTCTTTTGCATTGGTTACTCTTTGTGTTTAATGGCAAACATTATATCAATTCTTTTTTAAGAGCACCTATGATGAGAGCTACTCTTAACAGATGAGTAGGATATATTAGGAAAGTTTAAAAAAAGTACTTCCAGAACCTGAAAAAAACCATCCTTTTTTGGCTACATTGTCTAACTCCGGGTAGGCGATGCGTGATGCAGCGTAAAGGTCATTAAGGAGTATGGGGTCTTGTACTATCTCTAAAATAGTTTTTGAGTCTAACTTCTCCCAGCCTATAAATGATGCTAGAGAAATATTGTCTAAAAGATGCTTTTTAAATGTTTTATAAACAACAGTTGTGTCACATCCAATACTTGGCGTATAGAGCTCTAAAGATAGTGGTGACTCCTCGAAAGGTTCAACGATCTCACCAAAGCCAGATACATTTGCCGAAGGGTAGTCATAGATGAAAAAGGGTAAATCAGCACCTATAGTACTTCCTAGTTCTGCTAATTCTTCAGTGCTTAGTATAAGGTTACAGACTTCTTTGGTGAGACGCATAAATGCTGCAGCATCTGAACTTCCTCCACCTAGTCCTGCCTGCGAAGGTATACGTTTTGTGACAACTACTTTGTGTGTATAGAAGAAGTTAAGTATATCAAGGTCACCAGTAGATTCATTGAGGGCTTTGTATGCTTTGTAAATGGTATTAGATTCTAAAGGTATACCTTCACATCCCTCTATGGTGAAAGTATTGCATTCACAAGGTACAAAAGCTATGGTGTCATAAAGGTGTTCAACACGCATAAAACGTGAGAGTAGGGTATGATAGCCCTCTTTATGTCCAGTGATTTTTAGAAAAATATTTACTTTTGCATGAGCTTTAATCTTGTAGACAGAGTCAATTTTTTCTATGGTTGATTTTTGGTTATTGAGTGTATGATTTTTAGTAGGTTTAGTTTTATAGTCTATGTCATCATCCCAATAGCCACCCTCATCTCCACCTTCAAAGCCACCCATACGTCCACCTTTATTTCATAATATATTGGAAGTATTATACAATGATATAGGTTAGACAACAGATGAAGATTATATAAGATTCATGGTATTTAATATATAAGTATTTATTATAATTATATCAGTAAATTATGGCGTTTTTAACTATTAAATAATCATTTATATATTATACTCAAATTATAAGTTAGAGCATTAGAATCGTTTCTCACTTAATATTGCTTTTAAATACTAAATGAAGGATGAAAGATGATAAAAATGATTAGAACTTCTGTTGTTGTTACGACACTATTGACAGGTGTACACGCTGAATTTAGCTTTGGAGATATGTTTAAAGACATGAAAGAAGCTGCGACATCGATGACTAAAGATACTGTCACTATTATGAATGACTCTATAGAGAATACTTCGAAAGCTTCTAAAAAAGAAGAACAAGTTAATGCTAAAGCATCGGAAAAGAAAAAAAACACTTTCTCTAAAGATAATGTTAAATCAAGTGAATCTTCTAAATCTTTAGCTTCTCTGTAAGGGTATATTATCACAATTATAAAGTCATCATTGGATGACTTTTAACGACTCTCTTCATTGTTTAATCTACCTAAAACATAAGTAAAGACAATAATTAATAAGAGGGTTTTGGTGCATTAATTTTGGAGAATGTGTTATAATCCTCTCTATCAATAAAGCAGGCAACGTATGAAAAAAAAAGACAATTTAAGAGTGGTAGGTATAGGGGCAAGTGCAGGTGGGTATGAGGCCATGCAAGAGTTTTTCTCGCACCTTGACACCAGTAAAAATAAGCAAATTGCATATGTGATTACCCAACATTTAGACCCCGCACGTCCTACTATGCTTTTAGACCTTCTGTCCCGTGATGTAGATATTCCTATGGTAATGATAGAAGACCACATGCCAGTAGAACCAAATAGAATATATATCTGTCCTCCTAATAACAATTTGATGATGAAAGAAAATCTATTTAAACTTTCACCTCCTTTGAAAAAGCAATATCCAAAACCGTCGGTAAGCATTTTTTTCACTTCATTGGCTAAAGCATTTGAATCAAGATGTTTAGGTATTATTTTTTCTGGTACTGGAAGTGATGGAAGTGAGGGGATACAAGCTATTAAGAATGCAGGGGGTATTACTATTGCGCAAGATGAGAAGAGTGCAAAGTACCCTTCGATGCCTACAGCAGCCATACGTACAGGAGATGTAGATGCTATCTTAACACCTAAAGAGATGGCAGAAGATATACTCAAGATTTTGACACTACCTGACGTTCCTCATGAGAGCATTGTCAATGTTGGAAGCATAGATACTATCTATGATTTACTCATAGAAAAATTTGATGTTGATTTCACAGACTATAAGTTAGGAACGATTCAAAGAAGAATAGAAAGACGTATGGTCGTTAATAGATCATCTACACTTCAAGAATATATTGCATTGTTAAAAACATCATCAAATGAGCTAACACTACTGTATAAAGATTTACTTATTATTGTGACTTCATTTTTTAGAGATAAATCTTACTTTGAATCTTTAGAAAAATCTATTGTTTCGCTGGTGACTTCCAATGAAAAACGTATTAGGGTATGGGTTGCGGGTTGTGCAACAGGAGAAGAAGCCTACAGCATAGCTATGGTGATACATAAAATCTTAGATGAATATAACGTGAAGAAAAACATACAAATATTTGCAACAGACATTAGTGAGCAAGCCATAGATACTGCAAGAAATAACTCTTTTAGCAAAGAAGATGTAGAGCATATAGATAGTTTTTTTATTGAAAATTATTTTGATGTGAAAGATGATCGGTATGAAGTGAGCAAGAGAGTAAGAGAATCACTGATATTTTCTGTACACGATTTAGTAAAAGACCCTCCATTTTTATCTGTAGACCTTATATCATGTCGAAATTTGCTTATTTATTTTAATACAAGATTGCAAACACGTATTATTTCTATTTTTCACCATTCATTGAAAAATTCTGGTATGCTTTTTCTAGGGAAAAGTGAGGCAGTTACTACGCTTAAAGACCTCTATATCACTGTAGATAACCAAGCTAAAATATTTAAAAAAGATGCTAACACAAAAGATTTAAATGTAAATAATTTGGCCTATTATCCAAAGCGATACTCTAAAAGAGTATACACCGGTAATCAAGAAATCATCATAGAAGCTGAAAAGAAAATAGACAAAGATGTTGCTATTGAAAACTCTATGGCAGCTTCAATGAAAGAAAAACTTTTTAAAGATTATTTGATTATTGATAGAAATGATGCTATTACTTATATTGGTGGAAATGCACGACAATATATCGATTTTCCTACTGGTAATTTCAATCTGGATGTATTCTCATTTATTAAAGATGATATGAGACTGGATATTCGTGTACTTATCTCTAAAGCTAGAAAATCTTATACCTCTTTAAATAAAAGACTAAAAGTAGGTGCTGTAGAGAAAGGGGAAAAAATAAAATATATCAATATTATTGTTTTCCCTTTGCAAAACAATGATTTTCTTTCTGACTCTGTAGCGATTATCTTTATGGAAAGTTCGGATGAAGTGCTTGTTGCTAAAGATGATAAGGTGATGACATCAGATTATGCAAGAGAATTAGAGACTGAGCTCATGCTGATAAAAGAGCAACTACAAGTCACCATTGAAGAGCTTGAGACTACCAACGAGGAGTTACAAAGTACCAATGAAGAGTTACAAAGTTCAAATGAAGAATTACAAAGTACCAATGAAGAGTTAGAAACCTCAAATGAAGAGCTACAAAGCTCAAATGAAGAACTTATCACTGTGAATGAAGAACTGGAATCAAAGTCGGCTCTTCTTAGAGAGAGTAACAGTGACTTTGAAAATGTTTTTAGGGTATTGGATTTTGGTATGGTTATTGTTGATAATGATTTAAAGATTAAATCATTTACACAAGAAGCCAAATCCATCTTTGAAATCACCAATGCCAATATCAATGAACTCATTACTACGGTGGGAACGAAAATAGACTTAGGGAACATTAGAAAGTCTATATTTGATGTGATAGACAAGAAAGAAAAAAGTGTATTTGAGAAGGCAAATAAGGGCAAGCACTATAATATGACAATCTACCCTTATGTCAGTAAAGATAGAGGGGAAAGGGTCTATAACGGAGCTATTTTGACCTTTATAGATATTACACAGAGTAAATTAAGTCAGCAAAAGCTACTTGAAAGTAAGCAGATGTTGCAAGAAGAGAAAGACCGTGTCACGAACATACTTGATGAACAAGAGACCATTACTATTTTAACCGATGGTAAAAGAATTACAAGTGGAAATAAGCAGTTTCTTACGCTGTTAGGATTTGACAGTTTTGAACATTTTCTTGAAAAGTATAATTGTATTTGTGACTTATTTAAAGAGAAAAAAAATGCAAAACATCTTAAGGAAAAGATGGATGGCCTTCTCTGGATAGAACATATAAACAAATATGAAAATGAAAGCCATGAAGTTTACATCGATGATAAAAATGGTGTTGAGCATATATTTGTTGTAAAAGCCAGTAAAAAGATATATAAAGATGCTCAAGTTGTTACATTTACAGATATTACTATATTAAGAGAGCATGAACGTATGTTACAACAACAAAGTAAAATGGCATCAATGGGAGAGATGATAGGAAACATAGCTCACCAATGGAGACAGCCTCTCAATGCTCTAAGCGCATCTGTCTATTTGGTCTCATCAAAGTCTGGGAATGACACACTTGACAAAAAAGATATTGAAGTATTTAGTGAAAAATCAAATAAGCTTATACAAAAGATGAGTGCAACCATTAATGATTTTAAAAACTTTTTTAGAGCAGATAAAGAAAAGCTAGCATTTAAAGTTGAAGATGCCATTAAAGAGTGTGTCGACTTTGTTAAATCAAGTTATATAAGTAACAATATAGAGTTTATTGTCAAGTGTGATGAAGGGTTGGTGTTAGAGAGTTATAAAAATGAGCTCATGCAAGTATTTTTGATTTTACTTAATAATGCAAAAGATGCTCTGGTTGAAAACCATATTAAAAACCCAAAAGTGGAAATAGTCTCTCAAAAAGTAGATAATGACATAACCATCACGATACAAGATAATGCGGGTGGTATTTCACAAGAGATAGTGAATAAAATATTTGAACCTTATTTTACGACTAAATTTCAAAGTGATGGAACAGGGATAGGACTTTATATGGCAAAAATGATTATAGAAGAGTCTATGTCAGGACATTTAACGCTAGAAAATCATGCTAAAGGCGCATTGGCAACGATTCGTTTTGGAACTTAAGCATTACTTTTTTCTAGCAGTGTTGTGCAAATAGTATGGATTGTTTCACTTTGTTGTGAATCATTCCTATAAACAATATAAAAATTTTTAAGAATAGGGGCATAATTAATAGAAGAAATATGCAAAATATTGTATTTTAATTCATACTCAATGGCCCTTTTTGATACAAGTGCCATAGAAGGAATGTGTGCATGTGGGTTTGACCATTTGATATTTTGTATGATAGCGGTAGGATTGTCTAGCTCGAGTAAAGACTCAAAGTCATCACGGTGAAGTTCTTGCTCTCTCAAAAAAGTATCTAATACATTTCTATCGGCTGACTCAAACCCACCACATAGGAGTGTATAGTTAGCTAAATCTTTTTTTGTTAAAGGCATAGGTAATTGTTTCTTAGAACAAAGTACCAACTCTTCATCCATCCACTCTGTACAGGTCAGGG
This sequence comes from uncultured Sulfurovum sp., assembly GCA_902727855.1. Taxonomy (GTDB): domain Bacteria; phylum Campylobacterota; class Campylobacteria; order Campylobacterales; family Sulfurovaceae; genus Sulfurovum. The sequence continues at coordinate 47,945 of CACVAS010000058.1, read as the reverse complement.
CATCGTCTGTAGTCTCAAACTCAACAAAGCCTATGTCTATCTTTCTTGCTTTTACAGCTTTGATGATTTCTTGGCAAGGTGCTACATCTAGTTTGATAAAACTTTCAGTCTGTGATTGAATAGTACTGATTAACTCACCAGGAAGCACATAAGTAGCAATAGTATGAGACGCACCGATTCTAAACTTATCTTTTTTAGTGATATTCATCATATCTTTTTTTCCAATATTTTCTTGCCCACATTCAAGTCAGTGTGAAAAGCCATAGCTAAATAATTAAGTGCATTGAAAAACTGTTTATCATCAAAAGGTTTCATAATATAAGAATCAATTTTAAGTTGAGAGGCTTGTTCTTTAAATGCGGGCTCATTGTAAGCAGTAAAAAGTGCAATAAGTTGATTGGGGTTCATCGCTTTTATCTTTGTACACATCGCAATACCGTCCATATGAGGCATTACAATATCTGAGAGTACAATATCAGGTTGTTTTTGCTCATACATTTTTAAACCTTCTACACCATCAGAGGCAACAAAAACTTCTTTACAAACATGACTCAATATTTCTTCTATAAGTTCTTGCGTTTCTTGTTCATCTTCTACATATAATATACTTATTTCTTCTAGATACATAATCATACCCCTTTAGGAACTATTATATAGATTTAGATGTTGTAAAATACTTATTTATTTTGTATTTGTTAATACAAAGATATTCGTTTAATTTTTAGTTACATATCAGGTGAAAATTTCGAAATTCGGTTAAATCTATAGTTTACTTTGGTATCTATTATCTCTATAATAGAAAAGAAATTTTTTGTTTCAATAAGATAAACCCCATTTTGTTTATTATCAAAATATTCAATAGAAACTTTTTTACCAAGTTCTATGAATGTGTCATCACCAGTATAGATGTTTTTTTCAAGGGCTAGGTTTTCAAAAGGATTAACTGCTTTTTCTGCATTGTAAAAAAACTTTCCCTCGTGTATACGTTCTAAAGAGGAGAGAGTACCATCTACGGAAAGTTTGTCTGCTATTAAAGCACCCAAACTTCTTATATAGGTGCCTTCTGAGACTTTGACCTGAAAGTGTATGAAAGGGTGATTATAGTGTAGGAGTTTGATGTCATAAATAGTAGAAGTAATGGTTTTTAATACTACATCTTCACCTGCACGTGCAAGCTCATAGGCACGTTTACCATTGATTTTTTTTGCACAAAACTTGGGTGGGTAATAGGTAAGTTCTCCTTGTAGAGATTCTAGAGACGATTGTATATGTTTTTCATCGAATACTTTAACATCTTTAATGCTATCTATATTTTCTATATCTAAACTAGGGGAGTTTACGCCTAGCCATAGTGTTGCTTTGTAGGTTTTGGGTGTTTTGGCAAGGTATTGAAAAAGTTTAGTGTACTGCCCTGTAGCGACTATAAGACAACCCGTAGCAAAAGGGTCAAGTGTACCGGAAAAGCCTACTTTTTTAGTACCATACTTGCGTTTTACGTAACCCATGTAGCCATTGGATGTACGAAATATGGGTTTGTTTACTACAAAAAGACGGTTCATAAGTTTTTCAAAAAGACACAAAGATGCACTTTGTTCATTTTGTGTCCCATTAAATAGACTGGACAAAGGAACTTAAAATTTCTTTCTTGTTCCCTCCGAAATTAATAAGTAACTTGTATTCTTTACCAGATTTGTTCGCTGCTTGAACACGTCCAATACCAAAAATTTTATGTTTGACTAAGTCACCTTTTTTAAAGTCAGCTTGTTTCGTAATTTTAAGACTTGTATCTGAGATAAGACCAGATTCACCTAAAAATCGACTCTTATCTATCATTTTACGGCGACCTTTATAAAAACGGCTGTCAACATAAGACAATGTAAGGTCAGACTTTGCTCTGGTAATGGCAACATACCCTAAGCGACGTTCCTCTTCCATATTGCATCCTTCGCCAAGTAGAGGAAAAAACTCCTCTTCAAGTCCAATGACAAACAGGTGTTCAAACTCTAAACCTTTAGAAGCATGAATACTCATAATCGTAATAGCATCTTCTTCAATTTGATCTTGGTCACTTTGAAGCGAAATGTCGTTTAAAAATGTTTCTAAATTTAAATCAGGGTTTTTAATAGCTGCATCTCTAAAGACACCATAGAATTCATCTATATTAAGGATACGTTCCATACCATCTGCCATACCTGCATAGTGATCTTTTATATGAATATGCTCATCAAATAGGGTGATAAAATTACCTAAATCATTTTGCATAGTCTCTTGCAGAAGAGAGATACTTTGCGTGAGTGCTTCTAATGCCGTAGTGATTTTTTTACTCACAACATTTTCAACTTCTAATGTAAGCATTTTTTCTATATAACTATAGAGAGAAACTTGAGAATCATAGGCAGCTTTTTGAAGTTTTTCTATGGATGCTTTACCAATACCACGTTTTGGTTTGTTAATAATACGGATAAGTGAAAAGTCATCATAAGGATTCGCAATCACCCTTAAGTAGGAGATAAGATCTTTAATTTCAGCACGCTCATAAAATCGCATACCACCTATGAGTTTAAAGCTTAATCCACTTTTGGTAAACCCTTCTTCAAGGGAACGAGATAGAGCATTTATGCGGTAAAGCACAGCTATCTCGTCAGGATTTGTCCCTGCATCTAGCAGTTTTTGTATTTTACTCGCGATATTTTTGGCTTCCATAGATTCATCAAGGGAGTGTAGAAGTTTTACATCTTCACCTGTACCTTTGTGAGAGACCAGTTTTTTACCAAGTCTAGTTGAATTATGTTCTATAAGCGCATTGGCAGCTTTCAGAATGGGTTGGGTAGATCGGTAGTTCGTTTCAAGTTTTACTGTCTTACATACTTCAAAGTTGTCTGAAAATTCTAAAATATTACGTATATTTGCACCACGCCACCCATAAATACTTTGATCATCATCACCTACAACACAAAGGTTGTTGTGTTCTGAACAAAGCAGTTGTAGAAGTTGAAATTGCAATTCATTGGTATCTTGGTATTCATCTACCATAATATATTGATATCGTTTGGATGTTTCCCGTCTAAGTGCTTCATCTTGTGAGAGTATTTGATGGGTGAGCACCAGTAAATCATCAAAATCAACAAGATTATTTTCTTCTATATTGGTTTGGTAGTCTACATAAATAGAGGCTACCTTTTTATAGTCAGGTAGTTCGGCTTTTTTAACAACAACTTCAGGAGAGAGAAGAGAGTTCTTGTATTTAGAGATTTCAGAAGCAACAAAAGAGATATTTAAATCAACTTTTTTCTCTTTTGCTATAGTTCTAAGAAGACGTTTTTTATCATCACTGTCTATGATGACAAAGCCATTTGAACGCCCTAGTTTTTCTATGTGGAACTTAAGAAAAAGTAACCCAAATTTATGGAATGTACATAGTAATGGAGGGTAGCTCACATGATGAGGCATAAGTTTTATGGCACGTTCTCGCATTTCTGCCGCGGCTTTATTGGTGAAAGTGAGTGTTAAGGTATTTGCAGGGTCTATACCTACCACCCCCACTAAGTATGCGAGTCGAGAGGTTAGGGTTTTTGTTTTTCCAGAACCTGCACCTGCAAGAATAAGCATAGGACCATCAATATGTTCTACAGCTTCACATTGTGCAGGATTTAATGCATTTAAAATAGTTTCCATCAGTGTATCATGCTCCTCTAATCTAATAAATTATACCTACATAATGATTACTCTATGCTGTGTGAAAAATCAGAGGATATGTTAAGATAATCTGAAAAGGGTAAAAACTATTAATATAGTACTAATTAAAAAAATAACTTAAGGTTATATTTTCATTATCTTTGGTATAATTAAATCTAATTAGATTAATTTGAAAAAAGAATATATATTTGTGTGAAGGAAGTTTGATGCTAAAAGATTTTGTAAAGTTAGAGACCTTTTTGACTGTTGCTCGTGAAAGAAGCTTTTCTAAAGCGTCCGCTAAATTGGGTATTTCTCAACCTGCTGTAACACAGCAGATTAAATTTATAGAGAAGTATCTTGCAAGTAAAGTCATAGAACGTAAAAAAAATGGTATTAAGTTAACCAATGAGGGTGAAGAACTCTATAAAATAGCAACAAGAATTGAAAAAGAAATCCACCATTCTGAAAAAGATATTTTAAAAATCATTAATAAAGAGATTACTTTTAAATTAGGTGCTTCATATACTATTGGTACCTATGTCATCCCTGGACAGTGTCTCAATACGATTGGAAAAGCCATTCATAATGATATTAATTTAGGTATAGACTTGAGTGAAAATATTATCCAAAAACTTAAAGATAGAAAATTAGATGTAGGTCTCATTGAATCACCTGTCATGGATAATGATCTTGTCTATAGAGAGTGGCTTGAAGATGAACTGGTTGTAGTTTCAAATATGCCAATACCTAAATCACTTAATACGGAAGATCTCTATGATTTTTCATGGATATGTCGTAATGAAGGTTCATATACTAGACGAGTCATCACGGATGTATTTGATGATTTAGGTGTCTCTTGTAAAAGTTTTGATGTACTCAGTGAGGTAAGTAATACTACGACTGTCCTTCAAAGTATTAAAAAAGCCGATAAAGATACAGAAAAACCTGTTGTTTCTATTATTTCAAAATATGCTATTGAAGATGAAGTAGCAAAAGGTGAATTGTATGAGTCACGTATTCGTGGTTACACCATGACGCGTAAGTTCTTCATTGTCTATTCTAAAGAAAATAAACATAATGCTTATGTAGATAATGTTGTTGATTTTATTTTAACAGGACATTGTGATACATAAGTCATATGATAAAAACTCTTAAAGGGTTTACTTTTTCTTTTTTAAAAGTTTTTGATTTTTAGGATTTTTTAGTAGTGCTGCCATAGAATTTTTTTGTGAGATACTTTTATCTTGGTTCTCCAAACTTTTTATATTAGTGTGCTCTGCAAGGTTAAAAAGTATGGGTACTTCATTGACTACAATTTGTTGAATAGCTAAAATAGGAATATGCACAGTTGCACCAATATTTTGGTCCCCAAATCCTGATTCAAAAGAAAAATACCCTTTTTCTAGTTTTGCTGATTCAAAAGCATAATTATTGATAATAAACATCACTACATCATTGAACGTATCTAGTATATCTTCAGGAAGATTAGGCTCAAAACCAATATGCTTGACTTCGCATACCAATGCAAATTCTTGATTTAATTCAAATAGATAATCAATGGTATGCGCAAGGTGCTCTGCCATGATTTTTTTGTATTCAAGTGTTTGCAAAATATCAATAGTCATAATGACTCCTTAGGTGATGTAGTGTATGGTTATGAGTGACTTTAGCATCTGTAATAACATTAAATCCTATCATAGCATTCATTAGAGCTACTTGTGTGTAGTTACCTATTTCAGAACTTTTAATTTTTTTTGTTTTCAACAAACCTTCATCAATAAGTTTAGCACGCATGGTTCCTTTAAGTAGAGGTTTTTCAGGTGTATACCATCTTTTACCATCAAAAAAAGCTATATTGGCAATACTTGTATCGCAGATGTAACCATTATGTTCTATGAGAATATCATCTGCATCATTACATACAGATAGAAGATTATTAATCGTTTTTCTATCGACATATTTGTGTTCATACTTTATGGGAGAAGAGACAATCTTAAGTGAGTGAACTTGTTTTTTTTTGTAGGGGATGTATTCAATGCTATATATGTTTTCTGCATATACGATGCGACATTTGTAAAGCCCCTTTTTGGGAGGATGTATATGGTCTTTTAAATGTATAGTATTTTGGGTTAAAAAAAGTTTTTTTCTACTTTCATCCATACGCTCTTGATGGTAAGACAAGTTGAAAATCTTGCCTTCATCAATTTTAATGGTTTCAAAAAGTAAAGTTGTGGACATTACTCGTCAAATAGCTCTGTAGAGAGGTAACGTTCTGCTGTATCACACAGGACAGTAATAATGGTTTTACCTTTGTTTTCTGGACGTAAAGCGATGGTTTTTGCTGCATGTAAGTTTGCCCCAGCCGAGATACCTATGAGTAGTCCTTCTTCTTTTGCTACCTTTTTTGCCATAGCAAATGACGCTTCATTACTTACGGGAACAATTTCACTATAGACTTTTGTATTTAATATACTAGGAACAAAACCTGCACCAATACCTTGTATTTTGTGAGGTCCTGCACTTTTTCCTGCAAGTACTTGTGAGCTTTCTGGTTCAACGGCAATAATCTCTATGTTGTCATTGTGAGCTTTTAATACTTCACCTGTGCCTGTGAGTGTTCCCCCTGTACCAACGGCAGCCACAAAGATATCTAGCCCAGTTTCTTGCATATCTTCTAGTATTTCTAAGGCAGTTGTTTTTCTGTGAATATCAGGATTGTTAAGGTTATTGAACTGTTGCAAAACTTTTGCATTGTTTAACTCTTTTTCTAAGTCATCTGCTTTCTCAATGGCACCACCCATGCCTTGTTCTGCGGGTGTTAAAACAAGCTTAGCACCTAAATGTAATAGTATTTTACGACGCTCAATACTCATAGATTCGGGCATGGTAAGTATGAGTTTTAGCCCTTGTGCGGCACAAATAGCTGCTAGACCAATACCTGTATTACCAGAAGTAGGTTCAATGATAGTTGTGTTTTCATCAATCTCACCAGATTTTAACGCTTCGTGTATCATATTAAAGGCAATACGATCTTTCACTGATGAGGTTGGATTCATAAATTCACATTTCCCCAAAATAGTAGTACCTGTCTCTTGGGAAAGTGTATTGATTTTCACCAAAGGTGTATTACCTATGAGTTCTTCAATAGAGTTTGCAATCATTGATTTACCTTTAATTCATTTTGCTTATAGTAGCAAATTACCTTTTAGTTAGTGCTTTTTAAGCGCAGCATTCCTCAACTATTAATGTATACGTAGAGATTTACACAATGCTGTAGGCTATCTCTTGATTTGCATAGATGGGTACAACACCATTATAGTCTGATGGTACTTGAAAAGGTATCTTCTCCAAAGTAATTGTTTTTGAAGGTGGTCTAACCCCATAAATGTTTTGTGCATTTGTGCAAATAAAATCTTGGAGATTCTCTAATGCATCATGTTTTTCAAAGAGTTCTGCAAGCACTTGGAGAGCTATAGGTGCAGTAAAGACACCTGCTGCGCACCCACAAGCTTCTTTTGCTTCTTTAGGATGTGGTGCCGAGTCTGAACCAAACATCACTTTTGGGTGGGCATTGAGGGCTACTTCTAGAAGGGCATCTCTATCTTCAGGACGCTTTGCAATAGGTTTACAGAAAAGATGTGGTTGTAACATACCCCCTGCTACATCATCGAGTGTAATAAGCAGATGATGAAGTGTGATAGTTGCATAAAGATTATCAAACTTACCTAGTAAATCAACAGAACTTCTTGTTGTAATATGTTCCATAATGATTTTAAGTTTTGGAAATGCAGTTGCCAATCGTTCATAAATAGATGCAAACTCTGTCTCTCTGTCCATGACAAAACCATTTGTTTCACCATGGACACACAGTGGTATGTTGAGTTCACTCATCGCTTCAAGTGTTGGGCGTAACTCCTCAACATCAAAACCACTGACACCACCCTCAGAGTTGGTGGTAATACCAGCTGGATACAGTTTTACAGCTGTTATAGTATCTCTTACTGAGCTTAAGAATGCTTTGTCATAACTAGGTTTAAAAAAGAGTGTCATATAGGGTGTAAATACTTCTTCTCCCATGGCAGTGTTTATACGTTCTTGATAGGCTAAGACGTCTTCTTTTGTACACACTGGTGGTACTAGGTTAGGCATAATTATAGCACCTGAAAAAGTTTTACCACTAGATTTGGCAATATGTGTAAGCATCTCACCATCTCTTAAGTGTAGGTGCATATCAAGGGGTGTATTTAGCGTTAATGACATCAAAATCCTTTATGACATAGTAGTCTTTATTTGTTGGCTCTGTACTCTTCGGAACAAGCCAATAATGTATAGATATTTTACTATAAATGCAGTTAGGTTTAAGTGAGTTAAAACACTTATGTGGGTTAGTACGTACCAAGGGGTAGTCAATCCCTCCTTTAAAAAGTTGGTTACATCGTAAAATACGAAGAGAAGAAGCAACAAATGCGCGTGACGGATGATTAAATTCAAATTGCCACGAAGCATACTCAGAACAACTAGGATAATATCGACAGGATGCTGGTAACATTTTTGAGATGTATTGGTAGGCTTTGATAGGAGCTAGGTAGACATTTTTCATAATGGATTATAGTTAAAAAGAGAGTGAGAGTCAATTTTATTGTGATATAATCATCGGCATGAATAATATACAACACACATTTTTAGTATCATCTGACATTGAGCGTTGGTTTGAAAAATATCCAACTACAGTAAATAAAATCGAACAGTACTATATCTCTACCTATGGTGACAATGTCTGCTATTATATGAAGTCTTCCCCTGCTACTTACGTAGAAGTAAGAATATCTCCAACAAATCAAACAAAGGTATCTATGATATCTTCTACCATGTATGAATCCCAGTCTAAATATCGTATAGGTAGAGTGATTGTAAAACAATCTCATACAATCACCATAGACGAAAAGAGATATGTTATTGAAAAGTATTTAGAAGAATTGAAAGATTTATACATTTTTATTGGTGTCTTTGAGAATGACAAAGCAGTGAGAGATTCAAAAATTATCTCTATGTTAGACCCTTTTATTTTTAAAAATATTGATTATGATGCCAAATATAGCTCTAAAACACTTGCCCTGGGCGCCAAGCCTCTGGAATATAATATTCAGAAGCTTTTTGATAAAATAGACGCTTTTGTGGCACCAAACCTCTTTTTTTGGAGAGTGCCAAAAAATGTTTATACCTATGATGGTGTTCGGCTAATACTCTATAGAAATATACGTTTGATACATCATTATAAAGTAAGTTTTCAAGCAAAACAGTTTGCCTCAACATTGCACCGTTTACGTATTTTGTTACATCGTACAAAAACCATGCTGGAGATCTTTCCAGATCTTTTAACGACAAAGGCACAACATCTCTGTATGGAGTTGTTTGGGCGTTATTATGAAGAGACAAAAACGTTGAGGTATCTTTACTTTTTGAATGAGCTGTGTGTGACGCGTGAAGATATTAAGTTAGCACTATACAGTGCGTTGAAAACCCGAGTTATTGAAGAAGAACAACGTACAATAGAGATGCTCTCTTCTAAATCTTTTGCGCAAATGATGCATATTTTAACACAAGAGATACAGTCATACGAAAATCACAAATATATCTCGTTAGAAGAAGAGATTAAAGATGTCACTAGAAAACGTTTTAAAAATTTTGAAATACTGTTAGCAGACACTGCAAAAGGCTATGATGATGAGACTCTTGACAACGTTTACCTCAGTATAGATACACTTCAAACATTTATAGAGGATTTTTTTCATGTCTTAGGAGAAAAAAAAGCACAAAGAATTTTAGATGAGCTGAATTCACTTTTAAAGCCACTACGTGAGTACAAAAATTGTAAAGAACGCGCTCTTTTACTCTCAAATATTCAAGAAGGGTCTGACACCCAAACTTTAGATATTGAGACACTTTTATGTGAACATGAAGATATGTTAAAGGAAAATATAGCCTATGCTTTGAAATTATTACGTAGTTCAAAATTTTATATATAAGGGCACTTATTCTGAGTAGTACCCATAATAACAACTATAGTTTACTCTCTATTTACTCTTTATGTAGTCCCTGTTTCTTACTACATATGAGTCTGACATATTGACTGCATGATAAATAGTTGTTCCATATTTAAGATTATAATATTGTAATAATAATTTTTGTAACGTAGGTTCAATGGATGGGGTGAACCAGCCGTTGTTACTTAAGACTATCATATTTTTTGGGGTGCCTTTGTAGAGTGCTTCACTGGTAGCCTCAAAACAAATGGCATTTCTGTAGGTTACACCGTCTATTTGATAGTCTGTAATTTCTGCACTGGCTTCATAGTCTATAGCACCATCATAAAAAACATCATTGACCCATTTACTTAGAAAGTTTGGAAGTGGATTGCTCTCACCAAAAGGCACAAGTAATACTTTGTTAGCTATTTGCAGATTGTTTTTTGTAAAAATATACGTAGAGTTTCTAGGGGTATTATGATCGAGATAGAGAGCACCGGTAATAATATTGATTTTTTGCGCTCTTTGTTTGAGTGCATCTAACAAATAGGGTTCACGGTTTAAAAATATTGGAAAGACAGATTCAGGAAGTACAATTGTAGGTTGTGCATTGTGTATGGCACTGTCTATCGTTTGCAAGAGAGCACTAAACTGTTTTTGGTGTAAAGTGGGGTTCCATTTGTCAGTGACTGTCGTGTGTGTTTGTACTAGTTGTAGATTGGTATCGCTGTATGTCACAAGGGACTTACTAGGAGAGTAGGCAAAAATAATTAATAGAAGAAACAATACATTTTGTTTCCAAAGGGCTAATACAATAGAAAGTAGTACCAATAAAAATTGCCATTTTTCTATGCCAATGTAAGATTCAACAAACATCAATTCTGGCTTGAGCCAGTCAAAGCCAAAAGGGTGTAAGTAGCTTATGGTTAAAAGTCCTAAAGACTTTACAAGTAAGGGTAGTAAAACGGATTGTGTTTCAAATAGAGATGCAATTTTGGAGATAAACCAAAACACTATCGCGTAGGTGAGGGAAATCACAAGTAGTCCTATAGGTATAGCCCAGACCATACCGTAGTGATTAAAACTTAAAACAATCCACCAAAACCATAAAATACCTGTAAATGCACCATACCAAAACCATGACTTGGTATTGGTACGAAGAAGTAAAAACAGTGTAGCTAGAGCAAGTATAGTATTCACAAATGGATAAGAGATACCCCAGTGGTTTAGGTAGATAAACCCAGAACCCAGTAAGGCGATGAAAAAGCCTTCTATTAATGTAACTTTGCTAAAATATTGTCTAATTTTATTCATGAAGGATTCCTATGGAACAGCAAGGCAGTATGATTGGTTCATTTTTACCACTTATTCTTTTATTCGCGATATTTTATTTTTTGATTATTCGACCACAACAAAAACATCAAAAAGCACACAAAGCAATGCTTGAAGCATTAAAAAAAGGTGACAAAATAGTCACGACAGGAGGGCTTATTGCTGAAATTGTTAAAACTGAAGAGGATTTTATCAAAATCAAGCTAAATGATGACACTATAGTTAAACTAGAATACGCATTTATTTCTAGAAAAGTTGAAGTAGAAACAGCAGATGCTTAATTATAGAGTAGTGCTGTTTGCTTTTGCACTCATTTTTGGAATAGTATTTTCTATACCATCTTTAATGCAAAGTGATCAGGGTAAAAAAATAAACCTTGGTCTAGATCTCCAAGGTGGACTACACTTACTTCTTGGTGTGAAAAGTGATGTCGCCATAGAATCACGCATGAAGTCCATAGCAGCGACTGTCAAATATGTGTTTGATGATGAAGAGATTATATTTGATGCTTTACGTTTAGAAGATGAAACGATTACTTTTGAACTTTTAGATAAAGATGATGCTGCAAAAGCAAAAGCACTACTTGATGAGACCTTTGAAGGGATGACTCTTTTAGAAGAAGGGTTAAACTACACATTGCAAATGTCACCTGAAGAGGTAGAACGTACAAAACAAAATGCTATTGCGCAAGCTGTAGATACGATACGTTCACGACTTAACGAATTTGGTCTTGCTGAACCTACTGTTGCAAAACAAGGTGCTGACAATATTTTAGTAGAGATACCGGGTATTAAAACACAAGCTGATGAACAACGTATACGTAAACTCATTGAGCGTGCAGCTCATTTACAGCTTATGGCAGTGGATGAAGAGAGATCAGCAAGAGTGATGAGTATGTCTGAAGCAGAAGCTTCTTCTTTTGGAGATATTATACTTCCAGATATTGAGACATCTCAAAAATATTTACTACGTAAAATTCAAGTGCTTGATGGTTCAATGTTAACGGATGCAAAAGTAGGTTTTGATGAAAATAACCAACCTGTTATTAACTTTTCTTTAAATGGACAAGGTGCAAAGATATTTGGTGACTTTACAGAAATTGCTTACCCAACACGTGCACGTATGGCCATTGTTTTAGACAATAAAGTCATTTCAGCACCTAGTATTAACGAACGTATTGGTGGTGGACGTGTACAGGTTTCTGGTAATTTCAAACTTGCTGAAGCTCATGATTTGGCCATTGCATTGCGTTCAGGTTCTTTACTTGCACCTGTCTTTGTTGATGAAAAACGTAAAGTAGGCCCTAGCTTAGGAGCAGATAATATTGTTTCATCTTCTATTGCATTGGCTGCTGGGTTTATTGTTGTTGTTATCTTTATGTTTCTCTATTATGGAATAGCAGGTGCTATTGCGAATGTAGCATTGATTGGAAATTTATTTCTCATATTGGCGGTGATGTCACTCTTTGGTGCAACACTTACACTTCCTGGTATGGCAGGTATTGTACTTACCGTAGGAATGGCAGTTGATGCCAATGTTATCATTAACGAACGTATACGTGAATTATTACATGCTGGAAAATCTATAGGAAAATCTATAGAAAATGGGTATAGCAATGCCTTTACAGCTATTTGGGATGCAAATGTCACAACACTTATTGCAGCGGTTGTCCTTTATGTGTATGGTACTGGACCATTGAAAGGTTTTGCACTTACTATGAGTATAGGTATTTTAGCCTCTATGCTCACAGCTATTGTAGGTACACATGGTATCTACCAGATGATATTACCTAAAATGAAAAAAGATAAACTCAAATTTTGGTTTGGAATCAATAAAGAGGAGAATAAATAATGGAAGTATTTAAATATAAAAAACCACTCCTACTTATGCAAAAAGCTAAACGTTTTGGTATAGTGTCTGTTGTACTACTACTTATTTCAATTGGACTTATTTTTACAAAAGGATTTAACCTTGGTATAGATTTTGCAGGTGGGACACTTGTACAAATCAAGTATGATAAAAAAGCACCTATTGATGAAGTAAGACAACTTATTGAGTTACAAGAAGAGTATAAAGGTGCATCAGTAACCTACTTTGGAAATGACAATGAACTGCTTATCCGTACTAAAGTAAAAACCAAGGACTTAAGTCAAAGTATTGGTGACAAATTCAAAATACTTCTTGCACCTACAGGTAACTTTATCATTCAAAGAGATGATACGGTGAGTGATAAAATCGGTGGACAGTTTGCCCAGCAAGGGTTCATGGCAATGATACTTGCTATTATTGGTATTCTTATCTATGTATCACTAAGATTTGAATGGCGTTTTGCAGTTGCTTCTATTATGGCTTTGGTACATGATGTAACCATAGCTATGGGAATGATTGTGCTGTTTGGTATAGAAGTGAACTTAGATATTTTAGCAGCTCTTTTGACTATACTAGGGTATTCACTCAATGATACGATTATTGTATTTGACCGTATTAGAGAGGGAATTAATACAATTAAAGACCCTCAATTAGAGAGTATTATTGATGAGTCTGTAACCCGTACACTTTCACGAACTACATTGACTTCACTTACCACATTTTTTGTGGTCTTGACCTTGTTCTTATTTGGTGGAGAGATTATTAATGGATTCTCATTTACTTTACTTGTAGGTGTTATTGTAGGAACATACTCTTCTATTTTTGTTGCTTCTCCTATCTTATTGTGGTTAGGCTTTTCAGTTTCTGACTATAGACTCAAAGAAGCAAAAAAGGCTAAACGAGAGAAAGAGAAAGAGAAAATGCGTGCACAGTATGAAAATGGAACATTATAATTACGCTATACTTAGTGTATGAAAAAGTAAAATAGATTTATAATTTCTATTTAATAACGAAAGGTCAGTATGAATTGGGGTAAGGTTTTTTATATGTTTTTTACGTTGATGTCTCTTACGACATCAGCTGCATTTTTGTATGAGCATTCAGTAGTAGCACTTTTTATAGCTGGGTCTGTAAACGTGATTTCAACGCTTCTTAAAATAGGTGTACGGAATATACTTTCTGCTGAGCTTTTAGCTGGTTCATTGGTTGCAGATTTACATCTTATTCCTGCTTTTTTTGCTTTACAGTTTTATCAAAATGAGCCCCTAGCAATTGGGTTAGTCATAGGTGCGGTGATAGCCAACCTCTATACTATCTTTGTTTCTATGATTGAGAGTTCTAAAGAGAAAGTTGACTTTTAGGTTGACACATTGAATCATAATTATCATTTGAATATAAAAAAACTTATTCTTTTTTACCTCTTATTGTCTGTAACTATATGGGCACTACCTCATGGTATCAATACAATTATACGAAACTCAGGTATACCTGCAAAAGATGTGAGTATTTATATTAAGCAAATCAATGGCAATGGTGGTACACTAGCATCACTTAATGCAACGCAAATAAGAACACCAGCTTCAGTAGTGAAAGTGTTTACCACCTATGCGGCTATTTTAAAATTAGGGTTTAACTATAGGTTTACCACAAAATTTTATACAAAAGGTAAAATCTCAAAAGGTACCTTATATGGTGATTTGATTGTACGAGGCATGGGTGATCCTTCTTTATCTTCAGAAGATTTAAAAAGTATTGTTAAACAAATAAAATCACGTGGTATAAAAAAAATCACGGGTAACATTATCATAGATAGAAGTTATTTTGAAGTGGGAAATAAAAATACCTCAGGGTTTGATAAAAATACCCATAGCCCTTACAATGCAATGCCTGATGCTATGATGTTCAATGAACGTATTAGTACAGTATGTGTCACACCCAATAAAAACTCAGTTACAAAAGAAAATGCTGATGGAAGTTATCAAGTTATTAATCAACTCAAACGTGTCAATAAACCATGTCGTGGTAAATACTCATGGCCAGCTGTGAAAATAGACAGTAAAGGGGACAATGCAAAAATTTGGCTTAAGGGTACCATTTCTAAACGTTGTGGTAAACGTAATATTTGTAAAGTTGTGACACAGCCTTATAAATCATTTTATTATGCGCTCAAAGACAGTCTACATAAAGCAGGAGTGAAAGTGCAAGGTACAATGCACTTGGCTAAAGTACCTAAGTATGCAAAACCTCTTTTTACACATTACTCTGAACCTTTAGAAGTAATCATTTCTAAAACAGCAAAGAAAAGTAACAATGTTTATGCAAGACAACTTTTACTTGTTTTGGGGGCAAAGACTTATGGTGCTCCAGCAACTTTACATAAAGGGCAAAGAGCACTTGAGCGTATTTTAGATCAGCAAGGTGCATTGGGTCCAGGGATGATGCGTATTGACAATGGTTCAGGGCTTTCAAGAACAGCCAAAATGTCTGCAAAACAACTGACCCAGATGCTTGAGCATGCACACAAAAGGTATGGTCAAAAGTGGATGGATACCCTTGCTATAGCAGGAGTTGATGGTACAATTAAAAAACGTTTTCGTGGTACTGTGGTGAAGAACAGAGCATGGATGAAAACAGGAACACTTAGACGTGTTAAAAATATAGGTGGGTATGTAAAGAGTAAATCTGGACATCTTTATGCCGTGAGTATTTTAGTCAATACCAACAAAGGTAATTGGAGAGCATCAGGGCTACAAAACGACATTATAAAATGGCTTGTGCGCTACAAAGCTAAAGGCTTGGTTAAACAAGTAATGCCACTTAAAAAGATTACTAGACCAATGCCCGTGAGTAGTTTATGGTCTATGGAAACAAAAGTACCTAAAGAGCTTTTAGATACAGAGATGTTTTAATCATCTTCTAGGGATTCTTTAGACTCTTTAAGTACATAGACAAAGGTGTCTACATCTAGTTCATCATAGCGTTCTGCACTTACTTCTGTACGTATGAATTCTTCACCCTCAAACCCATCTAGGTAATCCCAATGATCTTCTAGGTTCTGTGAGTAGAACAAATAGCCATGTACCGTATCGACTTTATTGTCTAACTTGATGCCTGGGTATCCCATAGAGGCAGACCAACCAGCAGCTATCAGTTCTCCTGTAATGGTCGCAGGTATAAATTTACCTTGAATATTTTCTAAAATGTGGCCGTTTGGACAGTTGGGCATGAGTGTCCCATAAACAAAAAGTGTATCCATGAATATTTCCTTTAAATATGTAAATGTATCTTACCTTATCTACGCTATACTTTCATAAAAAATGAGGGATTTTATGAACTTTGAAACGTACCCTTTTGAAAAGTTAAATCTACTTTTAAATGAGGTTGAACCTAATAAGCAATACTCGCCACTCTCTTTAACTATTGGTGAACCTCAGTTTGATACACCTCAGTTTATTTTGGATGCTTTAAATACGCATGCAACGTTACTTAATAAATATCCAAAAACCTCAGGTGAAGATGTTTTACGTCAAGGTATGTTAACGTACAATCAAGAGCGTTTTGGACTGACACTTGATAACAGTCAAATCATTCCTACCTTTGGTACACGTGAAGTGCTTTTTAATTTTCCACAGTTTTTATTACATGATATTGAAAATCCTGTGATGGTTTTCCCAAATCCATTTTATCAAATCTATGAAGGTGCAGCAAAAGCATGTCGTGCTGAGGTCATTTACCTCAATTTAAATCAGAACAATCACTTTCAACCAGAAGTAGATGAAGTGACGTTAGCTAAGGTACATTTTGTCATACTAAATTCACCCAATAACCCAACATCGTCCGTAATGCCTATGGAAGATTTAAAAAAGTGGGTCAAGCTTGCATTGAAACATGATTTTGTACTTCTCAATGATGAGTGTTATGCTGATTTGTATTTAGATGAACCATTACCTTCACTACTCAACGCAAGTATGGAAGTAGGCAATGAAACATTTAAAAATGTTTTAGTGATTAACTCGATTTCAAAACGTTCTAGTGCACCAGGGTTACGGTCTGGATTTATAGCTGGAGATGCAGCATTGTTAAAAGAGTATATGGTGTACCGTACCTATGTCGGATGTGCTTCACCACTTCCATTACAACATGCTGCTGCTGTTGCTTGGTCAGACCAGTCACATGTGGAGTCGTTTAGACAAAAGTACCAAGCCAACTTTAGAGTGGCAAAAGAAGTACTGGGTGTGGATAGACCAGAGGCAACATTTTATATTTGGCTTCCAGTAGAGGATGAAATAGCTTTTACAACTAAACTTTATAAAGAGTACAATCTAAAAGTCATACCTGGATCATTTTTAGGTCGGCAAGATGAAGGACAAGGCTATGTAAGATTGGCACTTGTGTATGAAGCAGACAAAACAAGAGAGTGTCTAGAGAGAGTAAAAAAATGTTTGGAGACTAAATAATGGAAACACCTGAAATACATGTAGAAGAGTTAAAAAAAGACCCTGAATTTTTGGCAAATATTAAAAGGTTGGAAACTGAGTGTAAAGAGGAGCAAAGTATCGCAAAAGGCTATCAGCTTTTAGATGCACAGCTTATTATTGAAGCACCAGAAGATGAGATCAATGAGATTTTTACTTTTATCGTCAATAACGCTTTTGATAGACTAGCAGAGAAACTTACAAGTTCTCAAAACTTTAATTTAGAAGACGCAGAAGATTTAGCAACGGCTAGGGCTATTTATGAACATGGTATTCAACGTTATAGCGAAAAAGATACAAAGGGTGCCAAAGAGATATTTTTAGTACTTAATTATACTATAGATCATGTAGAACTTAAAGATGCAATGATGGTACATGCTGCTGCAGTGATGGCTGGACACTCTTTTGAAGACTTTATTGAAAATCTAGTAGATGTGAGTGGTGTGAATGAAAATGATCCTTTGGCATTTTTTATACAAACATTCGCACAGCCTACCGATATATTGTTAAACATGTTTGCAAAACAAGTAAAGCAAGGTAAGGAAGAGTTAAGAGTCTTAGACGAGAGTAAAAACAGTGAGGATAATGCATGAAAATACATTTCATTGGTATAGGAGGTATTGGACTCTCTGCTTTGGCAAAATTTTTAGTCAATGATGGACATAAAATTTCTGGTTCAGACATTAGGCAAACAGAAATCACCAATGATTTAGCAAGAAATTTTGATGCGAAGATCACTATTCCCCATCATGAAGATGCTGTTGAAGGTGTAGATAGAGTGATTTACTCAGCAGCTGTAAGAGCAAACAACCCCGAGTATCAAAAAGCAAAAGAGCTTGGTATTGAATTACTCTCAAGAAAAGAGTCACTCAAAACGATTTTAGGTGAAAAAGAGGTGTATGCTGTAGGTGGTGCACATGGTAAAAGCACAACATCTGCAATGCTCTCTTCCATACTACCTCATACCAATGCACTCATTGGGGCTATTAGTAAAGAGTTTGGATCAAACGTACGTAATTACCCTAACAATAAAGTGGTATTTGAAGCCGATGAAAGTGATGAGAGCTTTTTGAATGCTAACCCACATTTAGCGATAGTTACCAATGTAGAACCTGAGCATATGGAGTATTACGACTATGATGAAGAGCGTTTTTACAATGCCTATAAAAACTTTTTGTCGTTAGCCAAAGTACGTGTGATTAACGCAGAGGATGAATTTTTATCTTCTCTTGAGATGTCAAGTATTAAGCTCTATCCATCCAAAGATATTACAGATATTGAGTTTGTATTGGTAGAGGGTGAACCTCATACAAAGTTTTCACTTCTGGAGCTTGGTGTTTTTGAAGTGTTTGGGTTTGGTAATCACATAGCACTCGATGCAGCACTAGCCATCTTAGGTGCTTTAGAAATGGGAGAAAAACTAGAAGATATCCGTACTAATCTTTTAAACTACAAGGGCATTAAAAAACGTTTTGATATTGTACAAAACGAAGAAGAGTGTGTGGTGATTGATGACTATGGTCATCACCCAACAGAGATAAAAGTGACCATGCAGTCACTTCAGTCGTACAAGTCTTTACGGGAGTTTACACAACTTAATGTCATTTGGCAACCCCATAAATACTCTAGAACTATGGATAATTTACAAGCTTTTGTAGAGTGTTTTGAAGGTGTAGATGAACTGGTTATTCTTCCTATATGGGCTGCAGGTGAATTAGAAGTAGACATAGACCTAAAAGGTGCATTTTCACGTTATAACCTACTTATGGCAGACTCAGTGATAAAAGAAGATGGTATTGTACAAGTAATACGCGATGGTCATGTCATCAAAGAGTACAGTGAAGGACTCATCACCGCCTTTGGTGCAGGAGATATTACCTACCAAATACGAGGTGCTATGTAAGTACGAGAAATCACTAGTTTCAACCATAGTAAAATATGGAAATTTGGGTGGACCGGGCTTTAGTTACCCAATCCACTCAACTAACCAATCTTTAATATATTCTCTTCTTTTTGTTAAATCTATATACTCTCCACGATTTTCAGGTGGTTGTATTGTGACTACTTTTTCACTATTATCTTCTAATTGTATGATGTCTAAAGTGTACCCAGATGATTTTTGTTTAAAGGCACAATAGACACCAGGACCTTCGTAAGATAAATTACGTAAAATATCTTTTTCATCTACGATCCATATTTGAGAATCATTGTCTTGCTCTGGTCTTGTTACTACATTATAGGTTGCATCTAATGCATCTGACTCATGTGCATCGAGGAATCGTTCAGTACTATTTTGCTGAATCCTTACTTCTCCATCCCCTACAGTATAGATAATCCATTCACTATCTGCATCAAAATTTCTACGGTCTTGCTCCATGACTGCCTGATAGTCATATTGGCTATTTTTATACGCCTTTATTCTATCGTTATCATAAGAATGTTTAATGGTATATAGACTATCTAGAAACAGTGGTTGTGTTCTACTAAGTTGCCATTCTTGGGTGGTATTGTCTTGGGCATCTCGTGTGACTACTGTAAAGTCACGCCCACTTGTCTCATAGGCATCCATGTATCGGTTATTGTCAAATTGTTGGATGGTATAAATATTGTGACCTGTTTGTTTTACAATCCAATCTTGGGAACTATTGTTCTGTTTATCACGTGTGACTACCTTATAGTTACGTAAGACATGGGTATACGCATCTAAATAGTGTTGAGTATTTTTTTGTTGAATACGAACGATATACCCAATATCCTCATCATATTTTACAGATGTTAAAATCCATTTTTGAGAGTCATTATCTTGTTTATCTTGGGTTACCACATCATTATCATTTCTATGTTCATAAGCATCAAGATAACGTCCACTACTTACTTGTTGTATATATACTTCAATCATTACACCTTCTCCTTTGTATGTTTGTAGAATAATTATTTGTAGTATTTATGATAATCATAAGAACTACTTACCTTAATTATATACCTAATTCACTTAGTAGTGACTCATTTATATACTTTAGAACATAAGTTTGAAAGTACTTATGCATAGTTTTTATGGAAGAGTTAAACAATTTTTTATATGATAGATGGATGAATTGATACAAAAAATGAAAATATTTGAAGAAGCACAATATTGGAACACATTTTTCATTATTGTTTTTGGAAGTTAGGTATAATATAAATATATAAACATCAAACGTTTATGTATATTTTAATTTAAAAGGAAATAAGTAAATGGAAACTGCACTTAAAGAAAAACTAGAGAAAATAGTAGAACAAGTAAATGTACTTATGATTGATCCAGATATTGAGATTGAATATTGTATTCCTGAGGTGGCAACCACTGCTGAAAAATGTGATATTAATGGTGGCCCATATATTTCAGTTAAGCATACTGACAATAAATACATTGAGAAAAAAATTGTATTGACTGACACTTATTTAAAAGAGAGTTCTGAAAAAATCGCAAGTATGATTACTTTTACAATAGAACAATTTAAACTTCAAGTAGATGCAAATCTTATGGGTGCATAAAGCGTTATTATCTATCTCAACTTTTGAGATAGATAAGAGAGGTTCATAATGCGTATTCTTTTTTACTTGAGTCTTCAAGTACTCTTATCTTCCATATCTTTCACAACAATCTCCTATGCCTTGAGTGCTAATCAAATAGCACAAGAAAGTTACAATGTAAATCACTCTATCTATGTTAAAAATATGATGATCAAAAAAAAAGGTCGACGCAGTATTTTATCTGTGAGCCGTGTGCCAGGCAAGAAGCTTCGTATTACCGCTACTGAGCGTTACTTGTCTAACGCATATGAGGGCGACATAGAGTCAAAAGATTTGATTATCATACGTTCGGGGAAATTAAATGGTTTAGGTGTTTTGATGACTTCATATATTGACCCTAAACGCTCCCATGAGTATCTTATGTGGATTCCTGCTTTAAGAAAAGTAAGACGAATGGCTGAACCTAAAGAAGCAGGTTTAGGTGCAGGAGACATCGCTTTTTTAGAAGATGCAAAGTTAAGACGTTTTCACGAAGAAAGCTACGAACTACTTAAAACACAAAAGATGAATTTACCCCTTAAAATGATGCCATTCTCAAAAGGTGAACTTGGCAGATATAGTAAATATATACCATATAAGCAAAAAAGCATAATACGTGGTAGAAATATTCATGTTTTAAAATCTACCTATAAAAAGAAAGACCATTGGTATGATTATCGTATCTCTTATATTGATAGTGAATATTTTACAGATTATAAAACAGATTATTATAAAGCTGGGAAGAAGATAAAAGAGGTCTATCGTCATTGGGTACATTTAGGTAATGAACCAGATCCAAAATCTAAAATGTGGTACTACTGGTATAGTAAAGATATCGAAACAGATTATGAAATGATGACTTATGTACCTATTAAAAACATTAAAATAAATCAAAAAGTGAAGAAATCCTTTTGGACTACACAGACGTTGGAGAAAATCAAAAGATAGCAACTCTTTAAGTCGACTGTTACTTTTATCGTATATAATTTAAAAGTTCTTATGTTTATAATATAACATAAGTTTAATTTATATTAAGAATAAGGAAGAAAAATGACTAAAAGTATAAAAACAAAAATAGGTGTTGCTATGGTGGTAGCTGGCTTACTCCTAACAGGAGCTAATGCTGGTGTAAAAGTAGATTTAGCCTACCCTAAAGGCAAATTGACTAACGCAAAAGACATTATGAGCCAAGTCTATTATGTCAATCATTTTTTTGCATTTAAAAATTATTCTATTGTTAAAAAAGGTAGAACAATTACGAAAATCATCAAGAAGTCAAAAGGTAAAAAGGCATTAACAGAAACTGTCGAAAGATATCTTAACAATGACTATACTTCAGATCCGAAAATTAAATCAAAAGATTTAGCTATTTTCCGTTCAGGTAAATTAAGAGGTATGGGTATGCTTATTACTGATTATGATGATGATGCAAAAAGTCAAGAATATTTAGTATGGCTACCAGCTTTAAGAAAAGTAAGAAGATTTGCACAACCAGCACACGATGAAGCTTGGGGTGGAACAGACTTTACTTTTGGTGATGTGACACTACGTAAACCAAAACATGAAAAACATGAACTTATGGGTACACAAAAGTTTGGTATGAAAGTAAAGTCATTGAGTATCCCTAAAGCAGAGCAGACCCGTCTTACAAAAGATTTACCAGCAGGTACAAATAAATTTGCTGACCGCCAAGTGTATAAAGTTAAAAGTACTACAAAATTCTCCGGTTGGTGGTATGATTACCGTATTACTTATGTAGATACAAAAACATTTGCTGATTACCATACAGAGTATTATAAGGGTGGTAAAAAAATAAAAATTCTTGATAAAAACTGGCCAAAAGCGAGTGGAAGTTCAGACCCTAGAGCTTTAAGATGGTACACATGGTATGGAAAAGATTTTAGAAATGGACATGAAACATTGGCATATATTCCTAAAAAAGTAACTGTCAAAAATCAAAGTAGTTTTAAAGTTGGAAAGAAAAAGTATTCAACTTCTCAATTGTGGCAAGAGTCGACACTAAGAAAAATTAAAAGATAAGGGAATAAAATGAAAACAAAAAATATTGTACTCTCATCAGTTGTGATTGCTGCTTTATCACTTCCAGCTTTTGCTGGAGGTGATTTGACAGAGCCAGTAGAAGAGACACAAGTTGTAGATGCTAATGTTACTGAAGAAGTAGAAGAGGTTGAAGAGACATCAACTCTTGAAGTCTCTGGATATTTAAAGACTGAAATTGCAGCATATACGCAAGATGGACAAAGAGTGAATGGTTTAGACAGACATGACCGTGGAGATTTACATAAAGCTGAAGGTACACTAAAACTCTTTATCAATGGAGAATTGGGTGAAGATACGAGTTTTCACTCAGAGTTACAGTTGACTTCCGACACCAAAGGTATAGAGGGCTATGAACATCATAGAAACTATACGCAAAATGACTACCTTAGAGAACTTTATATTGACACTGCCTATAAAGGTTGGGATTTCCGTTTAGGTAAACAGCAAGTCGTATGGGGGAAAGCCGATGGTGTTAAATTTCTAGATATTATTAACCCTACGGACTTTAGAGAATGGGGACAAAATACTATGGAAGATAGTAGGATTCCACTCTGGATGCTTGTTGCAGAAAAAGATTTAGGAGAGAATGATTCTTTACAATTGGTTTGGGTACCAGATGTAGGGCGTATTAACCAAATTCCAGGTCTTTATGATGTAAATACTGGTGATCAAGGGCAGCCTTTTGTCAGTTTAGGTGCGGCTTCTATTACTGGGCAAAGAAATGGTTTTTTCCAAATAGGAAAAGAGTTTGGTAAAGTAGCAGGTGCCTTTGATGGTGCTTTCTCTGGTGTGTTTGGTATGATGCCTGGCAATGGGATACTTCAAGGTTTTGCTGGTATGACAGTCAATGGCTTTACACAAATACCTGATGTATCAGGCTTTTTAAGTTCTCAGCCAGGGGCAGATCCTACACGTATAGGATTGCCAGCAGTAGGTGGACCTAATGGTGCACAGATGCTTTATGGTGTTGTGCATAGACCTGCGCCAAATGGTATTCAAGCAAAAACAAATCTGTTTGATGGTCAGATGAATGTGCAACATGGCACACAAAATGATATTTTTGATTATTTAGGTGATACAACATTTGCAACATTCAATGGATTTATTGGGATGAATACAGTCTATAGAGTCAATGACTTAAGTCAAAAATTGAAAAATCATAACTTTGGTATTCGTTATAAAAAAGGGACGGATTTTGGGTTGAACTATACGTTGAACTATTACCGTCACTGGGAAAACAACCCTATGGTTAATTTACATTGGGAAGCTGCAAATGGTGAAGAACTGACAGCTACACCAGTTGCAGGCACATTTAATAGAATGGGTGCACCTGTTGCTGCAGGAACACCAGGTTCTTACCAAACAACAACTATGGCACTTCAAACAGCATCTGGTGGACAATATAATCCTTCAGCTAGTGGTCCTGCTAGTCTTGTCTTTGAACAAAGTGTAGACCGGGTAGATACGATTGGTGCTTCTTTTGATTATGCGATTGATACACCTTTCATGCCAGTGGTATTAAGAGGAGAGTTTGTCTATGATAAGGGTTCAAAAGTACCTCAAGTTGATTTAGGAAAGTTAGCCTATGGAGACCTAGCTGGAGCACTCACAATGCAAGATGCAGATATTTTTAAATATGTCATTGGAGCAGATGTGACTGTAGGTAAAAACCTCTTTGTCTCTTTACAGTTTATGGATACATGGAACCTTGACTACACAGATGAACAAGTTCAATATACAGGTAACACACAAAGCTATGGAAAGTTTACTGCTAACCCTGCAACACTTAGCCTTACCAATGGTTTTAAAAAAGCAGAAGAACATCAAATTATGTACACACTCTTTTTATCTAAGCCTTTCTTGGAGTCAGATGCACTTCGTGTGAATAACCTTTTCCTTTATGAACAAGAAGATGGCGGATACTGGAATAGACTTGATTTAGAATATAGTTATGCAGATGATATCTTATTGACGGCAGAGTGGAATAAATATGGTGGTGATAAGAATGGTGTATTTGGACAATTTGAAGAGATGTCAAATATACAAATAGGTGCTAAATATATTTTCTAGCCCATATAAGATTATATCTAGAGTGAAGCATTTACTCTAGATATATGCGTTTAACCCAAAACCTACGGCAGTTAGTACATCATTTGGGTTCAAATAATTTTTTATAATCATATTTAACTAGCTAAACTTTTTATGTGATTATAAAATATTTTAGACTACCTTACAGGATACAATCATGAATGAAAATAAACTCTCCTTTAAATATGCAAAATTTGTACTTCGTTTTAAATGGATCATATTGGCTATCACATTTATAGCTACAGTGTTTGCAGCATTGCAAATTAAAAATATAGATATTAGAAATGACCCTGATACCTTACTGCCCCAAACCAATAAATATGTTTCAACCAATAACTTTATAGAGGGTTTCTTTGGTATGGGAAATCTATTTGTTGTGAGTCTAGAAGTAGAAGAGGGTGATATTTATCAGCCTTGGTTTATCAATATGACACAAGAGATACATAATAAAATTGCAAAGATGCCTACAGCAAGTACGGCTAACTTTATTAGTATTGCAGCACAAAAAGTAAAAAACATGGGTGTGACAGAAGATGGTTCACTCTCTTTTAAAAGACTCATACCCAATACAGGTATTTCTCTCGACGATGAAAAAGTAGCTTCTGAACAATTGGCTTTTATGAAAGAAGGACTAGACAATAACCCTGTATTAAAGCCAATGGTACTTCATGAAGTAAACCCTAAAACGGGCGAAAAGTGTTATAACTCTGAGCCAGAGTGTGTGGCTAAAGCAACGTTTATTATCGCAGATTTCAACAATGGCGTAAAAGAAAAATATGTTGAGTGGGTACGGAATGTTGTAGCCATGGTCAAACCTTATGCTGATGATGATAGAGTCAATGTAGCAATAGCTGGAGAACCTTACTTCTTGGCATGGATGATGGTTCAACTTATTGACCATTGGTATCTTTTTGTTGCTTCTATTCTCATTGCATTTTTTATCTTATATATAGAAACAAAATCAATTAGAGGGGCTACTTTCCCACTTTTAGGGGTTGGTATTAGTATTGTATGGACGCTTGGGCTTATGGGCTTTTCTGGGTTTAAATTGACCACGATGATGGTACTTACCCCTATGCTCATACTTGCAGTGGGTATGGGACACGCCATACAAGTCACAAGGCGCTATATGCAAGCACGAAATGAGGGAGAAAATAATTTTAATGGTGCTTATGTCGCTTTAGGGTTCACTATAGTACCAGCAGTACTTTCCATTGTAACAGATGCCATTGGGTTTGCTACGCTTGCTTCTGTTGATATCTCATTTTACAAAGCTTATGCGTATTTTGGTATGTTTGGTATGTTCTCATTGCTACTCACAACATCAACATTGATTCCTTTGCTTATGGTGGTTTTCCCAGATAAAGAGGCGATGAGTACTACTAGCAGTGTCAAAGTTGGGTATGCTTGGGAGAGAAAAATGAGTGATGCGGTTGTGTTTATGACACAAGGTTTTGGACGTCTCATTCCATTAGGTGTTGTGTTGGCTATTGTTTTGGCTTCTTGGCACTATACTAAGATTGGTGATGGACTTGCCGCATTTACAAATGATGACAGACCTTTTACTAAAAAAGTAGAATTGGCTTTAACGACAGACCAACTTGACATTATGCCAGGGGTTGAAAAAGGAATTGACTATGCGCAAGCTGCATTTAAAGTGGATTCTACGCCGGTACAAGATATTTTCCATTTAAATACACTTATGCCAGGGGTTATATCGTTTAGTATTCCAATACGTGCAAAACATCCATTGGCTCCAGAGTGTGATGATGCCTATTATGAACTCTATGACGCAGCTATAGATGCTGAAACAGAGCTTCCTGCTAAAAATTGTTACGATCCAGATAATGATCCAGCACCAGGTATTATGAATGATATTGAGGTGATTAATGCCATGGCTATGATGGAGACGGAGATACGTAAAAATAAATACATTGGTTTTACTGCGTCTTACTCGCAATATATACGTATAGCTAATTTACTGCTGATGAGTGAAGGAAACGAACTTAATTTTGATAACTTTGAAGTTCCATCTTCAAAATTCCTTACCTCTAAGGATGCAGAAGATGACAGAGATCCAAATGATATTTTGTCTACATATAATGGATTACTTGATATGGCTTCAGCCCCAGGTGACTTAAGTTCAATGGTCGCACAAGATTATAACTCAGGGGTTATCTTAGGATTTATTAACACTATGCATCCAAAAGAGACACATGAGGCGATGTTGTTTTTACAAGATTATATAGAAAAACATAAAAACGACAAAGGTTTTGAAAAAGTAAATTTTGGATATAGAAATGCAGATGCGTCGGGTGATACGGGTAGGATAGCAGATGACACATCTGAAGCGTACATTAAACCAGGTATTGGTGGCTTCTTGGGTGCAACTGAAGCAACAAGAGACGTAACCTATGAAAACTGGATTATGAATCCACTCGGTACAGCTTTGGCTATTTTTGTAGTGGCATCACTTATCTTTAGATCATTGTTAATGTCAGGTTTCCTCATGGTTATTTTGGGAACCACACTCTTTGCACAGTATGGGTTAGCAGGTTACTTTAGTTCAACAGGAAATTGGAGTGGTAATTTACACTTTGGAAACCTAGTGACGCTTAGTATTGCCATGGGGTTAGGGGTTGATTATAGTATCTATATGATCTCTAAACTTCAAGATGAATATCAACGTTTAGGTGACTGGACACAAGCCTTGAGAAATACAGTCTCAACAACTGGTTCATCTGTACTTATATCTGTAGTAGTACTTGTTGCAGCCTTTATACCATTGATGGCAACAGACCTTGGTAATACATGGGGACTTTCTGTTTATATTACAGAAGCAGTGGTGATAGATGTATTTACCTCTTTAACGCTTTTACCTATACTTCTGTTTATTTTTAAACCAAAGTATATTTTTGGTAAAAAATAGTCACATCATGTGAAGTAGGGTGCAATAACAATCGCATCCTACAATAGATGATACGCTTTAAGACTCTCATAAATTTTCTCTGCCATCTGCTTATAGCCTTTAGCATTTGGGTGTATTTGATCACTTTTAAGTGAAGGTTGTGAGAGTATATTTGCAAGTATGTCAGAACTTAGTGCTACCTCTTCACTCTCTGCTACCTCTTCATACAGTTCTAGTGATGAGAGCCCAAAAAGTGTCATGTTTGGTACGCCAACAAGTAGTACTTCTATATTTTTTTCTTTAGCCATACGTATCATTTCTATTAAGTTAGTTTTGAGGTTATCTAATGGTAGGTTTTGGAGTATATCATTACCCCCAAAACATAAAATCATACGTGTAATCGACGGGTCATGAAGTAGTTGTGGCAAGCGTTGTAGACCATCATATGAAGTATCTCCGTTAATACCTGCATTGATAATCTTGTGTCCAGTGAGTTGTGCTAAAACAGAAGGGTAACTTTTTGAAGAGGGAGCGTTATATCCAAAGGTCAGTGAGTCACCAATGGCAAGTATAGTATCTTGTGCGTTTAACATTTGAATCTGTGGTTCCTTTGGTTTAAATAATGTGAGTGTAAAAATGACAGCAATAGCAAAGAGTAAAGTTTTCATAAGCTTCCTTATCTTGAAGGTATTATAGTATAATTCTCATTATTCGTTAGAGGAAATATTAGTGCTAGAAGAACAAAAAAATGAAAAATCAATCATACAAAAATTAGATTTAGATGGTTATGTCCAGCAGTTTAAACAGTTTTTAGCCAGAGAAAAGCCTGTTGCTATGATGGGCGATATTAATCAGCATGCTAGGTATATAAAATCTCTTTCTAACATACAGTTTTCTTCACCACCTAAAGTGCAAATCTTAGACATGCAGTTGGCACGTATTAGAAAACAGGCTGTACTTAGTTTAGATGAAATTTATGCTTTTATTAGTATGATATCTTATTTTAATACCTTAAATACAGTAGGTTTTACCGAACCACTCATTGGTTGGATAGCCAATATAAAGATACCTGAAGAGATAGAAGAGATTATTGGGTATTTTACTGAAGAAGGAAACATCAATCCTGAGCGTGACCCTGAACTGTATAAACTAGAACGTGCGATGAAACAAAACAAAATAGAGATTAAAGAGAGTCTTTATAAATTGGCACACTCTTCTAAACTAAGAGACTATTTGGTTGATACGCAAATACATTTTAATGGCGGGGAAGAAACCTTACTCGTACGTGGTGGATTTAATAATGCCATAAAAGCAACAGTAGTAGCAAGAAGTGCTGGAGGGTTCTTCTACATTTTACCTCAAAGTATTGCTTACTTAAAAGAGAAAGAGTCACAACTACTCTCAAATAAAGAGGAGATTATTTACCGTTATTGCCAAGAGATATCTGCACTCTTTTTTACATGGGAAAAGTTTTTAACCTTTATCAATAATGAGTTTGATCGTTTTGATCACTATCAGGCAAGGGTAAGTTTTGCTAGGGCAAAAGAGTATGAGTTTGTAATACCTTCTAAACAAAAAGGTATCAAACTAGAAAGTTTTGCACACCCAGCCATAGAAAAACCCGTTCCTATTACCATTGATTTTAGTAAACAAATTATGTTAGTAACTGGTGTGAATGCTGGTGGTAAAACGATGCTACTTAAGTCCATGCTTAGTGCTGTTTATTTATCTAAATACTTATTACCTTTTAAATGTGATGCGGCTAAGACAAGGGTAGGTCACTATAAGAGTGTTGACGCAGTGATTGATGATCCACAATCTGTTAAAAATGATATTTCTACTTTTGCAGGACGTATGCAAGAATTTGCAAAACTATTCACAAAAGAAGACGCTATTGTAGGTGTAGATGAAATAGAACTTGGTACAGATTCAGATGAAGCCGCTTCGCTTTTTAGGGTGATGTTAGATGAACTACGTAAAAAGGGTATCAGTTTTATTGTGACTACTCACCATAAGCGTTTGGCTTCACTTATGGCATCAGACGATGAAGTAGAACTCATAGCTGCATTGTATGATGAAGAGAGACGAATGCCTACGTATACCTTTTTACAGGGAAGCATAGGGAAGTCTTATGCATTTGAGACAGCACAACGTTATGGCGTGCCCATAAGCATTGTCAATAAGGCAAAAGTGATTTATGGCGAAGACAAAGATAATCTCAATGAACTTATAGAAAAGTCCACAACATTAGAGCGTGAAATGCGCACTAAAATAAATAAAATAGATGAAAATTTGGACTTAGTTGAGAAGAAAAAATCTCAATTAGAAGAAAATGCATTTAAACTTGAGGAACAACATAGAAAAGCCATAGCAACACTAGAAAATCGTTACAATGCAGCAACAAAAAAGGCACGAGAAGCACTCAATGCAAAGGAATCTAAGGAAGGTAGACGTCTGCTTAATGTTGCACATCAGCGTAAAGATTTTAAGCAAAAGCAGATTCAAAAAGAGGAGAGTATTCCACTTAAAGAAGGCGATAAAGTGAAATACCGTTCACATAAGGGTGAGTTATTGTCTTTGCGTGGTAAAGATGCCA
Organism: uncultured Sulfurovum sp.; assembly: GCA_902727855.1. Lineage (GTDB taxonomy): Bacteria > Campylobacterota > Campylobacteria > Campylobacterales > Sulfurovaceae > Sulfurovum. The sequence goes on along the minus strand of CACVAS010000058.1, from coordinate 17,360 downwards.
CTATCATTGTGGATGGTCTTAAAATGAGAGTACCACTTAGTGAACTTAAACGACGTAGTACTACACCATTGGCAAAAATGAAACCAAAACCAAAAAAAGCCAATGTTACAGTGGAAAAATCCGGTGCGGCAGTTTCGGTCAAACTTTTAGGCATGTACGCCGATGAAGCATTAGACACAGTGGATAAGTTTCTTTCAGATGCCCTTGTCAATAATCTTAATGAAGTTCAGATTATTCATGGTACGGGAGGGGGAGTACTCTCTAAACTGGTAGGCGAATATCTTAAAAAGCATCCTAAAATAGGAAAATTCTATAGAATGCCGGGTAATTTGGGTATTACAGTTGTGGAGTTGTAATCCAATTCTTAACTCTTAAGGGTATAATATATACAAATGAATTTACCCTAGGAGAACACTGTGGATATTGCAGATGCAGGCAGAGAAGTAAAAAAAGAATTAAGTAGTGATGAAAAAGTACTGGAGAGTGTTTTTAAGCTAGAAACACTCTATAAGAAATATAAATTTCTAATTTGGACAGTTGCCATTGGGTTGGTTGCTTACTTTATTGGCTCAAACGTGATGAAGAGTATGCATGAGCAGAGTCTAGAAGAGGCGAATAAAGCATTTTTAACATTGCAAGAAAACGACAGCGATACACAAGCATTAGCAATACTTAAAGAAAAAAACATTGCACTTTACGATCTATTTACGTTTTCGAAGGCAAGTAAAGATGAAGATACCAAAACATTGGCTACACTAGAAAATAGTACAAACAAAGTCATAGCGGACTTAAGTAAATACACTGTGGCAGGATTAGAAAATAAAAGTTCTGATTCTGTATTACACAAAGAGATGGCTATTTTACAAGAAGCATATTTAGCTATGAAATCTGGTGACTCAAAAAGTGCTATAGCAAAACTAGAACTTATCACTGAAAATTCACCTTTAGCACAAATTGCAACATTGTTAAAACATTCAACACTTACAGCAAAATAGCCCATTTTAGAATACGATAAGAAATACAAAAAAGAAGGTAAAGATGATGAAAAATAGATATCTCTCAATCACACTATTAAGTTTGGTATCACTTATGTTCTCTGCATGTAGTGGTAAGAAATATTTTGAACCAGAAAGAACGCACAGTGCCCCTAGTAGTTCTTATGGAGAGAGTATTGTTGATCTTAGTGGCGATGGTGCAACCTTAAAAAGTAAAAAATACATTGGTGCATCTGGAGTGAGTAGTATAAAGCTTCAAGAAGGATATAGGTTTTTAAGTGAAAGTAAAAAATATGTGCTCTCTTCAAATGTAGATGGTGTCTTACATATTATTGAAAAGAGCTCAGGAGAAGTACTACGTGCTGTTGCACTTCATACGCCTATTGTTTCTGCTAGTATCAATGCTGGTGTTGTCGCATATATTTTAAATAACAACACCTTTGGTATTTATCAAATTGAAGAAAATAAAAAAATCATTGAAAATCGTTCTGAAAGAACATTTGCAATAGATACTAGAGCAGCAAGTCCAATTTTCATAGACAATTTGGCTGTCATGCCTATGCTAGATGGTAAACTCATTATCGTAGATATCTATAATACAGACAATGCTAAAGTGGTCTATTTGAGTAGTAAAAGAGCCTTTAATAATGTGGTACACCTTTCTCGTATGGGTAACACATTAGTAGCCGCAACACCAAGAAACCTTATTACTATAGGTAACAACGGAAAATTAGAATACCAAGCAAATATATCTGACGTGAGTGTATTTGGCAATAAAGTCTATCTTTTTACAAAAGAGGGCGATGTCATTAAGTTAGATAGTCAACTACAAGAGCTAGCGAAGAAAAAATTCAAGTTTGCACACTACTCAGTAGCTACAGTACTAGATAACAAGGTGTATGCACTCGATCAGCAAGGGTCATTGATTGTATTGTCTGATGATTTGAGTCAGTCTAAAGTATATGATTTAGGTGAAGTAGATAAACCTGCATTTATCACTGGTACCAAACTCTATAAAGATGGTGATATTATAGAATTATCTACATTAGGCTATGAGTAGTAAAAGCGATTTACTTATTGCTTTTGAAGAGTATTTGGTTGTCACCAAGGCACTAGATACTCATACCATCGCTTCTTATATCTCTGATTTGACTCAGTTAGAGTTACATAGTCAAAAGAGACTTACAAAATTAGAAACTTCTAATATATTAGCTTTTTTATCTACATTTGAGAATAAACGTACGCTCAATAGAAAACTCTCTTCCGTCAATGCTTTTTTCCATTTTTGTCATGTACAACAATTTACACATGATAAAATTAAAATCCCTATGGCTAAAATACCTAAAAACCTTCCAAAATATGTGAGTAATGACGAGATACTTGATGGCATCAATCTTATAGATAGAACAACTGTGAAAGGCTTGAGAGACTACGCGCTTATACTTTTTCTTTATGCCAGTGGATGTCGTATTTCTGAAGCCCTTTCTGTACAGCGTACAGACATAGTGGAGGGTTGGCTTAAGATTCGTTTTGCAAAGGGAGAGAAGGAAAGGGTGGTTCCTTTAGCACCTGTTGCTACACAAGCATTAGCGTTGTACTTAGCAGAACAGACAATGTCCAGCCCTTATATATGGTTAAACTATAGAGGTAACCCTCTAAGTCGTATCTCTGCGTATAAAATAGTTAAAAAATACTTAGGTGTATCTCCTCACGTGCTGCGACACTCTTTTGCATCTTCTCTTATTATAGGTGGTGCAGACTTACGTGTGGTGCAAGAGTTACTTGGACATTCATCATTGGAAACAACACAGATATATACACATATACAGAAAGAAAATTTAGCTGAAACCATGCATAAATATCACCCTTTGAGATGATTTGGGTATGATATGAGTATGAAGAAACAAATCAATATTTTTATTATTTCTCCTTCAGATGTGAATCCTGAAAGGGAAGTAAGTAGAGATGTGTGTAGGTATCTTAATAAAGCAGTTGGTAAAGATATAGAGATAAATAGTATTTCTTGGGAATATAAACCACAAAATTATTATCAAGATGCACAGACAAACTTTAATAAGTATAAAAGTAGTTTTACAGAAAATGATATCGCTATTATCCTTCTTTGGGAGAGACTAGGAAGCTTTATACCGAATAATTATATTGGTCAAGTTACAAAAAAGTCGCCAGTAACAGGTACTCAGTGGGAAATAGAGGAGCTTATGGCTTATGGTAGAATACCTCTATTTTTTTATTTCAAAATAAAGAATAAGTTATATAATAAAGATGAATTAGAGGAAGGATTAAAACAAAAGAGATTACTAGATTCTTTTTTGGAAGACATTGATTTGAAAGTAGATGCAACAGTTCGTGGTCATCATAAGTTCAATAATAAAAATGAGTTAAAAAAGAAGCTTATGAGTCATCTTAGTTCGGAAATTGAGAGTAAACATAAGATTAATATATCTTTACAAGATGATAATATGACTTCGCTAAATGAATCAAGAGGTAATGGAATACATCAAAATTATTATGTAGGACTTTATATATTTTTTGCTTTAACGGCTATAGTTATATTTCAGTCTATAATAGCTTTTGAACCTTTTTCTAAAAATATACATAATATTATTTTTGTCTTTATAGTCTCATTGCTAGTTGTTATTGTAATGGGGCTATATACTTTACCGACTAAAGTAAAACATATTCATAAAAGCTCTTTTAAAAGTATATTAAAAAAATTGTTTAAGCGAGCATTATTAATAGTTGGTTTTACTTTATTATTATCTATGTCTATAGTATTAAGTTATTTAGGAATAATTAATAGCTTTAAAAAATTATTTTAGTACTACATCAATTGATATTGTACTTTTTCTAACTTGTTTTAAGTTCGATATAACTTTCAAGTAGTTTAATGCATGCTTCAAATAAAGAAACAATATGATTATTACTATTACTAATAGCACTTATAAAAAGTTTCATCTGCCGAAGGGTGCGTTCAACTAGTGATACATGAGGTTCTTCATTAGCTAAAAAACTTTCGACTTTTTTTACTACTCCTTGGCGTCCAGTTAGAATTTGAAATTCAAAGTTACTCATAGTCACATAATAGACATTATGTGTATCATCATTGCTCAGTGATTCTTTTGAAAGTTCGTATATCTCCTGCCTGTTGACTGTGGTAAATCTTTCATCTTCAGGAAAAAGTATTTGACCCAGAACAACCATATAGAGTAGGTTAATACCGGTGTAGTAGCTATATATCCCTTTGATGGCATGGAGTTCCTGATAACCTCGTACAAGTAAAAATAGGTCTTCTTTATGTATATCTTTATTGGACTGAAGTAGTTCTCTCTTACGATTAGAGAGTGAAGACGTTTTTAAATTGATATTTTCTATGGTGTTGTTGTCTATGAGTATACTGAGTATATGTTGTGCACTGTCATAATCTCCAAGACTTCCATAGCTATGTGCTTCCATCTTTTGTACTTCTGTAATGTTGTGGTACTTTCTATAGAGGTTTGGCAAAATAAACTCTACAATAATTCCATAGAGTCCTTTGTCATATGTATGCTTAAGTAGGCGAACCAAAAATTCCTGATTTTCAAGCTTTTTCTCCAGTAAGCCTTCACTTAGAAAGGTATCTATCATTTCCTCTTCTTGAATTTTTGATGTAAGCTTGATGAAGTTATCTAGTGCGTTGAGTTGGTTATCATTACATGGAAGTTCTGTAAGTATGACTGAAGAGATATCAAGTGCATCTTCTCCGGGAAGTGACTGCAGATAAAGTTTATGTGCTATGGCAGTTTCTATGAGGTGCATCTGTCGTTCATCAGTTGTTGTCCATATACTGTCTGGAAATTGAAAATAAGTCTCTATCTTTTTTATAAAAAGCTTATTTTGAATAGATCCATCTCTTTTTATAAATCCACTTAATTGTGTGGGGGACACCAGCTCATGAGATATCCCAATATACTCTAAAAAATCCTTATTAAACTTGATGAGTCCTCTAGACCTTAATCGTTCTATCAAATGTTTCAACACGACTGATTGTTGCATAGATATCCTTTTAGTTAATCAAAAATTGTAGCACATTTTTACTTTTTCAAATAATCAGAAAGCTCAGAATTGTGGGTGTCATACTTTGTGAGTCTCTAATTGGCGAAGGTCAAAAAGAGATATTTACAAAGGAATACTTATGACATATCCATATCTAAATAACACACATGAAAAGATCGAAACTTTGCTTATGAAGTATAAGATAGATGCAACACCAGACCAGAAGAATAACCTTACTTTTATTATGGAAAAGACATTAGCATTTAACAATAGTCTAAATTGGGATCAAAGTATAGGAGAGGTATTTCTACCCAAAACAGTAGATGAACTTTTTGAGATTTATATGCTAAGAAGTCAGGTTTATGGTAAATTGAACTATGATAAAGAGTTTCCAGATAGTATTCAAGGGTTGAATTTCGATTTATATGATACTTGTTCGGCAATTCTCTATACAAAAGCTAATGCTAAGATGACAGGTACATGTAGAGTCATTTTTGATTCAGATACAAAATTACCGATGGATAAAAACTTCTCTTTAGATTATATGAGGGAAGAGAACAAACATCTTGTGGAACTGTCTAGATTGATGATAGAACGAGAGTGCAAGGGACTCGGTCAAGAACCTAAGCTACTAACTAAAGGTACGTATGAAGTTATGAAAAAAAATGGAAAAACAACAATGGTTTCAGTCATGGTACATGAACATTTTAAACTTTATGATAAGTTTGGTGGCTTTAGTATAGAAAGTGAGTTAAAAACTTATGGTACATTGTCTATACCTTTTATTATAACATCTTGGGAGATAGACCAAATATCTCCTTTTTTTAAGAAAGTATTTTTAGCGGTTTAATATTAGTTTATAGCCAATTGATTTCATAGTTTTAATAGTCAGATTCGGTAGCTTTTTTTTAAGTCTATACACAAGGTTTCTTAAACTGTTTTCAGCACCAGTAACAAAACTGCCCCAAATATGTTCTTCAAGGATATTCATGGGAACAAGAGAGTTTGTACTACGTACAAGAATGTCTAAAAGTTGTCTCTCTTTAGGACTTAATGAGATGGGGATATCATCACGATATATATTTTTAGTGACAAGATCATATGTATACCCCTGACCCAAGTCTTGTATTTTGTTTTTTGGTAAGGATTGCTTAAGTGCTATATGAACATTTGATTTTATCTCTTCATGTCTAATGGGTTTGGAGAGGTAAGCAGATGGGTTAGTTTTGGCTGCCCTTTCAATGGTACCATCACTATGATCAGAAGTGAGATAGATAAAAGGTATGAGATTATTGGATTGTATCGCTTCTGCAAGTTCTATACCATCTTTCTTTCCTTTAAGATTTATATCTATCAAGATGAGATCAGGGGTGTTTTGTTTGATACTATTAAGAGCGTCATTATAGTTGCTTACTATACTTGTAACACTATACCCCATTTTTATTAGAGAATTTTTTATATACATAGCAGTGATCGCCATATCTTCTACAATAAGTACTTGTTCTTTATCCATTGTCTTTCCATATTATACTCGTCTCTAAACCATCTGTGGTGTCAATATTGAGTTTTCCTTCAAGTTGTATTATTGCCAAGGTCTCTATAATCGTCATACCTAAAGAGTCAGTAGCACCTTTTGTATTATATCCGATACCGTTATCTTTTATGTTAAAGTAGTATATACCTTTTTTTTTGTGTAGGGATACGGTGATTTCACCCTTATTGGTATCATTAAATGCGTGTTGGTAGCTATTGGTAAGGGTTTCATTGAGGATAAGTCCACAATAGACTGCATCATCTGAGTTTAATTCAGCCGTTGTGTCTAATTTTACAGTGACTTTCGGTTTATAAAAACTTTTACGTATGTTAGTGATGATAGAAAAGAAAAAATCATTAGCATTTACACTAGATATATTATCAGTTGTATTTAAAAGAGCATATAGATCGTTAATAGCAAACACTTTATTTTCTATATTTTGCAACACTAGTTGTGACCCTTTATGATTAATCTCATCTTTTTGTAGTTGTATAAAAGAGATAATGGTCTGCAAACTGTTGTTTACTCTATGAGTGAGCTCTTTGAGAAGTAGCTTTTTTTCTTCAAGCAATATCTTACTTTGTTGAAGTTGTTTTATTTTATCTGCAAGTGAGAGTGAAAATGCGATAGCTTCAATTAAGAGAGAAAATTCTGTATAGTGAGGATAGGTATCAAAAATATCATAGATACCATGACTTGATAAAAACATAAAGAGTCCTGAAGTAAAAAAGACAAGCCAACCTGCCATAATGAATTTTGCTTGTCGATTATTGTTAAGAAGAGCATAAAATGTTATTATCATTAGCATAAATAGCAGAAGAACCGAAAAGAAACTGCGATACTGATTGAAGTCAAATATATAAACGATGATTGTCAAGAGTGGGAAAATAACAAGATAGTAATTCAATGTTCTATTTATATAGGGATATTGTTTTAAATCTAAAATACTTTGTGTAAAAAGTGCAAGAAAAAATACAGGGATTGCAACGATAAATGCTGAATACTCTATAATATTACTCATAGTTACTGGAGATATAATATAGAGATTTGCTACACCTTTATAAAGAAGATAGTAGATTATGATACCGATGAAAGCTAGTACATAATAGAGATAACTTTTCTCTCTAGTGGAAAGGAAGATGATAAAGTTATAAAGAACAATGAGCCCCATAGCACCAAAGAAAAGGGCTAAAACTACTTGATAACGTATCTCTTTAGCATGAAAAGTCTCAGGGTTCCATAGATTGAGTTTGATGATAAGTGTCGTGATGTCAGAGTAGGCTTTTAGGTAAATTGTTTTTTGTTCTTTAGGTTGTAGTATAATTTCAAAGTTTGGATGTATAGAGCTTCTATCGATATTTGTATTCAATAAGCCATCAACTAAGAGTAGTTTTTTTGTATCTGCTTCATAAAATGTTATATACGATGTAAGCGGGTTCTCATATTCGATGATCTTTTTTACAGGTTTATCAGAGATGTTCGTTAAATATATTTTTATCCAAACATCAAATTTAGGTGAGTATCCAAATCCCAAAATATATTCATCATTTGCTTTAAAGGTTTTGTTCCCAATGGTGTCCATCGTCTCAGATTGCGTATGATCTATGTAGATTTCTGTATGAGAAAGAAGTTCATTATAGGGTATTTCTTCATTGACATCCAGTGCACAAAGAGTTTGAAAAAATAGTATAAAAATTAGAAGTCTGTACATGTATGTTTCTCTCCCCGTATTATATTATAGTGCAAAAATTTAAAATTATGACGATATGGCTAAAAATGCCAATATTCTTTTAGATATATATGCTTCATCTATATTTGCAAATGAAGTGCTTTTAAACGAGATAGAAAATATAAAGACTAAAAAACCATTATTAGATTTTGTAAAGAAGTATAATTTAAATAAACTAAAAGATAATACTGGACAATATGTGAAATATAAAAAAAATATCATCTTAGTTAAATTTAAGTCTTCAGTAAAAGTGAAAAATATAAATAGTATTTTAACGAGTTATGGAGTTTCAGTTGTTAAAAAATATGAAACAATAAATCTTTATAAGATTAGCATTCCTGAGCAGTACGTTAGTAATCGTGATGATATAATAAAAAAATTAAATAACAATAAATATATTGAGTATGCTGAGCCAAATATATCAATACAAAAAAATAGATATCCATACGATCCTAGTCTAGATAAATTATGGGGACTTAATAATATTGGTCAAGAGGGAGGAACATATGACGCAGATATAGATGCACCTGAAGCATGGAATAAATCGATAGGTAATAATAGCGTGGTAATTGCTGTTATTGATACAGGTGTGGACTATGAACATGAAGACTTAAGTAGAAATATTTGGGTGAATATTGCAGAAATACCAAATAATGGGTTAGACGATGATAATAATGGTTATATAGATGATTATAGAGGTTGGGATTTTGCAAATAATGACAATGATCCTATGGATGATGATGGTCACGGAACACATTGTACTGGTACTATTGGTGCAGTGGGTAATAATGATATCGGAATTGTTGGTGTAAATTGGAATGTTAAAATAGTTCCATTAAAGTTTTTAGATTCTTGTGGTTCAGGTGATGTAGCTGATGCAATAGAAGCAATACAATATGCTGCAGATATGGGGATTAAAATATCCTCTAATAGTTGGGGGGGCTACTACCTATAGTCAAGCTCTTTATGATATTATAAATGATTATCGTAGTAAAGGGGGATTATTTATCGCAGCCTCAGGTAATGATAGTGCAAATACTGACTTGAATGAACATTACCCTTCTTCATATAATCTCGACAATATTATATCTGTCGCAGCTACTAATCGTAATGATGACTTAGCTTCTTTTTCTAACTATGGAAGAAAATCTGTTGATATAGCTGCTCCAGGAGAAGAGATATATAGTACAGTAGTTAATGGTTATGATACATATAGTGGAACTTCAATGGCTACACCTCATGTAGCAGGAGTAGTAGCATTAATTAAAAGCCTAGATAGTTCATTGAATTATAGTCAAATTAAGGATATATTGTATAATGGAGTTGATAAAAAACCTCACCTAAGTAACAAACTTTCAACAGGAGGAAGATTAAATGCTTTTAAGGCAATCAAAAATATTACAAAAGAAAAAAAGTGGGTACCTATTATCATGAATGATATTATGACATTTGTACCTAGTGTAGAAAAATAAAAATATACAAAAAGAAAACTTAGTCGAAACCATGCATAAATATCACCCTTTGAGATGATTTGGGTATGATATGAGTATGAAAAACATCGTAGACTATTTACAACAAAAACAAATTATTTTTAAATCATTTAGAGAGATACTACCTAAAGAATTAGGGTCGCGTAAAAAGATTTCTATTTATGTAGGGGTTGATTTAAAGGGTTATTATGTAGATGTGATGTATGTAGAAAAGAAAAGTCGTGTGCTTCAAAAAGAGGCAGTTGAACTGATGGATTTACATGAAAAATTAGAAAAATATATAGATAGTAGCATTAAGAAGAAATACATTATCATTAAAGCACCTTTATGTTCTAAAGCAAAAGCACTCTTAGAAGAGCAAAAATGGAAGGTTTGGCATGCGCCCGAATGAAATGACAAGTGCCCTTGGAGTGCATCCGAATGAAATGACAAGTGACTTTGAAGTGAACAAAAATACTTTATTGGCTGATATTGGTAATACGCATTTTCATGTATATAATGGCAAAGAGGTTGAGCATCTCTCTTATGAGGATGCTATTAAAAAGTATGCGACATCAAAGATATTCTATATTTCTGTCAAATCACAATTGGATACCCGTGTGGAGGAGATAGAGTCTTGGGTAAATGTCTCATCTCTTGTTAAAGTTGAAGGAGAGTATGATACTTTGGGCACAGATAGAAAAGCACTTTGTCTTTCTCGTAAAAATGGATTGTTTGTCGATGCAGGTTCTGCTATTACGGTAGATGTTGTGGAGCAAGGCGTATATAAGGGAGGATATATTTATCCTGGACTTCAAGCGATGTTAAAAAGTTATGCAGATATCTCACCGGCTTTAGATGTAGAATTAAATAAAAATATTTGTCTAGATAGCTTGGCACTTACAACAAAAGAGCAGATAAGCTATGGTATAATCGCATCAATAAAAGCACTCATAGATAAGCACAGACAAAGTAAAAATCTTTATTTTACTGGTGGGGATGGAGCTTTACTCTCAAAATATTTTGAGGGCTCAGTCTATGATGAAACCTTAGTGTTTCAAGGAATGCTAAAAGTTTTATAAGGAAATAATGCGATGTTAACTGTAGCACTCCCTAAAGGTAGAATAGCAGAACAAACACTCGAGATATTTGCAGAGATATTTGGAGGAGAGTTTAAATTTGAGGGAAGAGAACTTATCTTAGATATGGGTGAATTCCGTTTTTTAAATGTACGTAATCAAGATGTACCAACATATGTTGAACATGGTGCAGCAGACATTGGTGTGGTAGGACTAGATGTAATTACAGAAAAAGAGCTAGATATCATACAGCTTTTAGACATGCAACTAGGAAAATGTAAAGTATCGATTGGTATTAAAAATGAAGATGAACTTGACTGGTCAAGACCCAATATTAAAATAGCCACTAAAATGGTTAATATTACTAAAAAGTATTTTGCTCAAAAGGCAGTGGGTGTTGAGGTTGTCAAACTTTATGGTTCTATAGAGTTAGCACCACTTGTAGGTTTAGCAGATGCGATAGTAGATATTGTAGAAACAGGTTCAACAATGAGAGAAAATGGTCTAAAGGTTGCAGAAGATATTATGGATTCATCTGCACATCTTATAGCCAATAAAAATAGTTTTTATGCAAAAAAAGAAGAGATAGTTTCTTTGTATGAAAAAATAAAAACTGTTGTTGAAAGCCGTGGATAATTGTTCTAATTCTCTTGACCTCTATGCAAAAGTAGAGGATCTTTTAGGTGTACAAGAGGCTGCTCCAAGTCTTTATGCCTATTATTTTCTTTTTTTAAACTCTATACAGTTTAAGACCCTCTTAGATGTTGGATGTGGTTCTGGTGGTTTTCTTTTACAAATGCAAACAGCATTAGATATACCTAAAGTAAAAGGTATTGATCTTAGTCCACTGATGGTTTCTAAAACAAGTGAGCTTTCTATTGATGCTGAGTGTATAGACTTATGTCTTTTAGAAGGACAGTATGATGTCATTACAGCTGTATTTGACATGTTAAATTATCTTGATTCTAGGCAGTTACAAACATTTTTAATTTGCGTTAAAGATCATTTAAATGATGGAGGAGTCTTTCTTTGTGATATCAATACACTGTATGGTTTTGAACATGTAGCTGTTGGTTCTTACATCGTAGATGATGAAACTCGATTTTTAACTGTAGATAGTGATTTTAAAGATACTGAATATATTTCAGAGTTTACACTTTTTGACAAAGAAGATAGTCATTTTAAAAAATCTCAAGAAACGATTAGACAGTATTATTATACCGTAGATATGATCATAGAACAATCTGGGTTAACATGTATTGAAACGGATGATATCAATTTATATGGGTTGGAAAAACCTGATAAGAAGTTTATAGTATTAAAAAAAGTATAGAGTATATTTTGTGTTCCCATGTATATGATGGGAACACATTGAGAGTGTAGACTATTTTATGTTTTCGAAAGGGTTTTCTACAACATTCTTTCTATCTACAATGTAAGGTATAAGTGCAGTTTGTCTAGCTCTTTTGATAGCTACTGTTACCATCTCTTGATGACGCTTACAGTTACCTGTTAATCTTCTTGGCATAATTTTAAATCTTTCACTAAGTGAAAATTTAAGACTAGCTAAGTCTTTATAGTCAATAAACTCGACTTTTTGTTCACAATATTTACAAAATCTCTTTTTAAATTTTCTTCTTTCTGCCATAATATTCTCCTAAAATGGTTATGTGTAACAAATATAGTGTAAATAGTATATATAGCCTATATAAACAGCATGTTATCAGAATTTCATATATTAATTGTAAATAAGTATAGTTATTTAGCCAAAACAATGAATTATATTTACAATTTATTCTAACGGATTTTTATATAAGTTAGTCGATATAATAATTTTACTAAAATATTATATTGTAAAAATAAGTGTAATAAATGATATTGTTATTAATTTGATAAGATTAGTGGATTTATAAGATATATCTATTCCCATCAAGATGATGAGAATAAGTTTGAAGTGTAAAGATGTTTAAAACTATCTCACGTTTTCGAATGGGTTTTCAACAACATTCTTTCTATCTACGATGTAAGGAATAAGTGCTGTTTGTCTAGCTCTTTTAATAGCCACTGTTACCATCTCTTGGTGACGTTTACAGTTACCTGTTAATCTTCTTGGCATAATTTTAAATCTTTCACTTAGTGAAAATTTAAGACTAGCTAAATCTTTATAGTCGATAAAATCAACTTTTTGTTCACAATATTTACAAAATCTTTTTTTGAATTTTCTTCTCTCTGCCATGTTGGTCCTTTTGGTTTTGTAGCCCACATAAATTCGAGTTGTATTTAACACGTTTAAAAATGAGCAAGAATTTCGAAGTAGTATACTACAGTAACTTGACTTTGATTTTTCTTATATAGGATAATTTAGGTGTAAACTCCGTTAACAAATATTTAGCTTATTTATTCTAGGTATTTAGATGTTACAAAGTAACTTATCGAAACCTTATAAAGTTATATATTTTATAAGGTTTCAAAAATAGGCTATTTCTAACTTTTCCTAACGTAAGTCTAGGCGATATGCCGCAGAGTATGTTAATTGTTAGTCTTAGATTCCTTATCGGGAGAGAATCTGTCAACTTCTTGACGAAGAAAACCATTATAGTTCTCACCTAAGAAAGAGTCGATAAGAAAAGACGCGCGATCCAATGGGTGGGGATGAGTTTCGGAAAAACTGTCACCTAAAAAATGAAGTAAGACAAAGTAATCAATTGTTGATTTCATTGCATCCTCTTTCTTTATATCAAATCCAAGACCTTTTATTAGTCTGAAATAGATTGAACAAGCACCTAAGTCTGCAAAGTATTCACGCTCATGTGACTCGGTGTTCACTTTGTAAGATGCTTCTTGGAAGAATATCTCCTCAGACTCCGTCTCTATTGGGCGAAGGTCACCATTAGCAATGTGTGTTAGTTCGTGCCCAATAATGAAAAAGTCAAAGGTATACATTTCAATAGTTAGTAAACTTCTCGCAATTCCTTCAAATTTGAATAATGGATACACGATCGGTTTTTGTCTACTATACATAACGTTCTTTAGAAATTTATTGTGTTCATTTCTATAAAACTCTTGCGTCATATTTTCTGTATCACCTAAATTACAAAATCGGACATCTTGAGGACGATTGTAAGCCAACATGAAACTCAGGTGAGTTTTCATAAGCATAACGAGTGTATAGTCGTACATAATTGCATAGTGGTTATCCTTTGTAGAGTACACACGTGCCGATTGATCACTAGAATATAGAATTCCAACCCTTACACTTTCATTGAAAAGATCGCGAAGACCATCAGCTAAGAATTTTGAAAAAACATCATTTAGATAATCTTCGAGAGGCTTTAATCTCTGCATATCATGGTCAGTGTATTTTTCGAATTCCCCATTTGCCTTTTCAAGGGTTATAGCTTGATATTCTTTTGGGATTATTGAGCACCTACTGTCATCGATATTACTATGAATGTATTTCAAATATGTAACTAGGTCTTCTGGCGTGGGAGAATATTCACTTTTCTTTTTCATTTTTCTTTTTTGTCTTTTCTTTGTCTTTTCTTTCATGTTTCTCAATTTCATTTATCATGTATGTGAGAAAGTCCATTATCTTTTCTTCCTCTACTCCGCTAATTTCAAAATCCTTATACTTAACCTTCACGTATCGCTTGGCACGAATATGTTCCTTTACTAAGTTATAAAGTAGTGTAGCCCCAATAGTGGTGAGAGGAATAGCAATTTGTGCGATTTCTGCAGCGCCTGATATTCCACGTGAGGACATAATCGCTGGATTAATTCCCTCAGCATTTTCGAAGGCTTCAATCGCTATTCGGTCATTACCTTTGACTTCTAGTATTACCATGGGTACTTCCTTATTTATTAACTGAACATAATATTCTATGTATTACGTTATTTTTGTATGTGTGAGTATATCAATTTAGCTTGATAGTAGTCAAGGTGTCAACCGCGGAGTTAAATTAGGCAGTTTTTCGTAAAAAAAATTAACGAAATGTAACCTCAAGCAACACGTATTTGTTAGCCTTGTTTTTTGCTATTTTTTGGCTCAAATTCATAGAGATCTGAACCGTTCATTTCTTCCTCCTTTTTCTCTTTTAATCTGTAAGAATCTCCCAGTATATTTATGACATGAGAATGGTGTAAAAGTCTGTCTAAAATAGCCGTTGTAACCACTTTATCATTTGCAAAGATACTACTCCATTGCGAGAAGACTAAATTAGAGGTTACAATGGTTGAACCTCTCTCATACCTTCGGGAGATAACTTGAAAGAAATGATGTGCATCTTCCTTGTTCATAGGGAAATAACCAATCTCATCAATGACAAGTAACGCAGGAGACATTACAGCTTGACGTAGAAAGGCATCGTAACGCTTCTCTTTCTTGGCTTGACTCATTTGCAGTATCAAGTCAGAGGCAGTAATAAACCTTGCTTTAACACGCTTCTGTACTGCCTGATATGCCAATGCTATGGCAAGGTGTGTTTTCCCCACTCCAGACTGTCCCAGTAGGATAATGTTCTCTTTTCTTTTCACAAACTCCATAAAGGAGAGTTCCTCTATCTGTCTTCTGTTTACGCCTACAGTGAAATCATAATCAAACTGTTCTAATGTTTTAATAGTTGGGAATCCTGCCATCTTTGTAAGTGTAGCCTTTGAACGTTCTGCTTTACTAAGTGATTCGCTTTTAAGTGCTTCATAAAGGTATTCACTATATTTCCAGTTTTCCTTGGCAGCACGGTTACCAAGCTCGTGATGACTTTTAGCTAATGCTGAAAGATTTAACTCTTTACATAAGATCTCTATCTGTTCATTTATTGCCATGATGCACCTCCTGTAATAAGGCTATAGGTAAGAAAGTATGCAACAGCAGCAGGGATGAACTCATCATAACTTTGCAGATCACGCTCGGGGATATGTACACGTTGTTTAGGTTTGGTTATAGGCTTTTGTGTTATACTTTTAGACATTGCTTTTAATGGGTGGATACCGTTATATGGCTTCGGCAGAGAAAGCAGGTGCAACTGCTCCTCTGCAAGTAGATCAAATGGTTTCTGTAGTAAAGTCTGGTGTATCCTTGCATTGGCTGTATAATCTAACCAGTCCATCACTTCAGCATTCGCACCCCAAGGGCATTTGTCGCTGTCGCTCGGGCACATTCTCTTTATTCATCTTGTATCCCATCATAGACAAACGTACTTTAAAGGTATTATGAAAGCTGTATCGTAAATAGTGGTTAAAACGTTCTACCTTTCCCTTAGTTTGAGGACGATAAGGTTTACATACTTTAAAATCCATCCCACAATGCTTAGCAAAGTCACGAAACTGTTCATTGAATTTATGTTTCCCTCTCCCATAGGCATTACGTTTGATGATGACGGTCTTCATATTGTCATACAGACCTTCTTGGGGAACACCACCGAAGTAAGAGAATGCATTCATGTGGCAGTTTATGAGTGTATCTACCTTCTCATCGGTGACATACTCAACATACGATGCCCTGGAGTATCCCATGGTAGCAACAAAGGCAGACAACCCGTCTTTAGGAAACTCTATCCAGTCAACTTGCATCTGTTTGCCTTTGGCTGTTTCAAAGTTCAGTAGCAATTCTTCATCTTTTACTTTCTCGCGTAGTTCATGTCGAAGCATGATCTCTTGCATCCAGCGCAAAGAACCTTTATATCCCATCTTCTGTATTTCTTGATAGATGGCAGATGCAGGTATTTCTATTTCTAATTTATGTGCTTCTTCAAGCATTCTAGCAATATGTGGAAGATAAGCATCTACTGTGGTACTTGTGGCTTCTCTTTTGATAGCAGGGATATGACCTTCTGGTAATTTTGCATACTTCGAAACCGTATCTCTACTCAATCCAAGTTTACGTGCAATTGCACTCTTACTCAGCCCTTCTTTTATCATCTTATGGATCATTTTTACTTCACCTTTTTTAAGCATAAATCTCCTTCTAAATTAGATTAGAAAAAGACTCTAACAGATTTCTCTGTTTCTTTGGCATTTTGGTTGTAAAAACTACTCTTTTAGCAGTCTTTTATACTGCCTATTTTAGCACCGCGCTTGACACCATATATCATAAATAGCCAGATCAGTAGGTAATCTTCAAGTGCAATTTCTTTTTTGACATAACTGTTGTTAATGGCAACTTGAATACTCTCAAGTTCCAAGTCAGTAAAAGGTCCATTAAGAGGATCCATTGTTAAGACGGCTCTTCCTTTTTCATTACTTTTAAAAGTTGTTTCATTCAAATAGTCATAGGCATCCTTGGCAATTCCAGGAAAGCCCATTTTATACCATTTTTTCAAGAATCCAGATAGGGAACCTAGTTTATATTCATTATTGTTGCCTAAGCTATTTTTATAATTAATTGAACCCTCTGAAAAACCAAAAGAATCCATCCGATTTCAAATATTATAGCATCTAAAAAAATGAATTTGTCATTTTTAGCTATTTTTCTTTGAAATCACCTCCAATATTGTGATATATTTT